>JBGSOG010000040.1:0-1891 GCA_041739225.1 Rhizobiaceae bacterium | reverse complement strand
CGCTGCTTGGCCTGCTTGCCATAGGCCGGATTGGGCGCCTCACCCTTGAGCAGCGAGGCCACCACCTTCTTCTGGTTGGGGATGATGATCATCACCACATTGGCCGACATGATGGTTGCGATCAGCGCCCCGGTGTGGATGAAGGCGCCACGACCAGAAAAAACCTGCGTGAAGCCCCAGCCGACCAGCACGATGAAGGCAAACAGCACGGCGTAAAGCGCCAGATCGTTTTGTCCCAGCGGTGATTTGCACAGCAAATCATAGACCACCCAGCCTGCGACCAGCGCCGCTATCCCCAGCGATATTGCCTGCCAGGGCGCGATGTCGGCGACCGAGCGGTCGATCAGGAACAGCTCCGACGAGCCATAATACAGCACGCACAGCAAGAAAAACCCGGTGATCCAGGTGGCATAGCTTTCCCATTTGAACCAGGTCAGCTCCTCCGGCATTTTTGCCGGCGCAACATTGTATTTCACCATGTGGTAAAAGCCGCCGCCATGCACTTGCCAGGTGTCGCCATGCGCGCCCTGCGGCAGGCCTTCGCGCTTCTTCAAGGAAAGGTCGAGCGCGACAAAATAAAACGATGAACCGATCCAGGCGATCGCCGTGATCACATGCGTCCAGCGGACGGCAAAATTCAGCCATTCCCACAACAGGTCAATCATCGCTCAGCTTCCCCGGTATGTTGAATAGCCAAAAGGCGACAGCAGCAGCGGCACATGGTAGTGCGCCTCGTCATTGTCGATGCCGAAGCGGATGGGAATCTCGTCGAGAAACAGCGGGCCATAACCCTCAACCAACCCTGCCTGGTGCAAATAGTCGCCAACGGCAAACACCAGTTCATAAGTTCCGGCGGCGAATTTCTCCGGAGGCAGGATCGGCGCGTCGGTGCGCCCGTCGGAATTGGTTAGCGTAGTAGCGATCTTGCGATGTGAACTGCCGCTCACCTTGTACAGCGTTATCTGGATTCCCGCAGCCGGTTTTCCTTGTGCGGTGTCCAGCACATGTGTTGTCAGTCTGCCCATGATTGCCCCGTTTTTTCCCTGCCCCCATTGGTAGTGGAACCGGCGCGGGAATCAAGGGCGCGGGAGCATCGCCTTCTTGCGCAGGAGCGGGCAAAAAAAGCGTTCCGCGCCCGCGGCCTTCACCCCTTCCCCCGTTCGGCATGGCCGTATATTCTTTTCTGCGATTCAGAACAGAAATGACTGAAATGACCTCTCATCCCTATCCCCGCGACATGCGCGGCCACGGCCAGACCCCGCCCGATCCGCAATGGCCGGGCGGCGCGCGCATCGCGGTGCAGTTTGTCCTCAATTACGAGGAGGGCGGAGAAAACTGCATCCTGCACGGCGACAAAGCCTCGGAAGCCTTCCTGTCGGAAATCACCGGTGCGCAGCCTTGGGAGGGCATGCGCCACTGGAACATGGAATCGATTTACGAATATGGCGCGCGCGCCGGGTTTTGGCGGGTGAAGCGGGTATTCGATGCCGCCGGGATCAAGCCAACGGTGTATGGCGTTGCCACAGCGCTGATGCGCTCGCCCGAGCAGGTGGCTGCAATGCGCGAGGCGGGCTGGGAAATCGCCAGCCACGGGCTGAAATGGATCGACTACCGCAACCACGCACCAGAAGCGGAAGCTGCCGACATGGCGGAGGCAATCCGCTTGCATGAACTGGTTACCGGCGATCGCCCAACCGGCTGGTACACCGGCCGCTGCTCGGTCAACACCGTTGATCTGGTGGCGCGTGAAGGCGGCTTCGACTGGTGTTCCGACACCTATGACGATGATCTGCCATACTGGCATGACGCGCACATGGATGGCACAAAAGGCGAAAAGCCGCTGCTGATCATTCCCTACACGCTCGATGCCAACGACATGCGGTTTGCCATT
>JBGSOG010000003.1:0-6493 GCA_041739225.1 Rhizobiaceae bacterium | reverse complement strand
GGAAGAAGCCTACCGCGAAATGCGCTCAGGCGAGGAGCGACTCGAACTTGAAGGGCTTCCGCCGGAAATTGCCTTGCGCCGGCTGGCAGAGTTCACATTTGAGCATCACGACCGAAATCCGGCGTTCATCCGGCTTGTGATGATCGAGAACCTTCACAACGGCACATATTTGCGCCAATCCAAACTGATCCGGGAAATGAATACAAGGGCAATCCAGTTGCTCGAAGACATCCTGTCGCGAGGCGTTGCTTCAGGCGTTTTCCGTGGCGGCGTCTCGGCGCTGGACATCCATTGGCAGATCAGTGCGCTCTCTTTTTTCAACGTTTCCAACCGGGCAACGTTCAGCCTGATCTTTGGAGACGGGCAGTTTACAGAGCAGGGGCAGTCACGGCTCTCGGCAATGGTCGCCCGCACAGTTTTGTGCAGTGTTTTGCTCCAACAACCAACAACCCTGCCTTAGGGTCAATACTCATTGATTTACACGAAATGATGGGAGGGAATTTGTGTCGATACAAGGCGCGAGATCGCAGGAAGGCCCAAGCCTTTCAAGGGCTTGCAACGCTGTAACGGCACAAGTGCGGCCCACCCGAAGGGCGCTTCCGCAATGGCATGGAATGCTGCGTCAAAGTCCTTGAATTGCGTGCCATATCGGGCGTCATTTCGCGCAAATCAACGGGTCTTGACCCTAACGCACGCAGTCTGTGTAGCCGCCCGATTGTTGTGCGCGCTTTTGAATCAAGGCGGCAAGCCTTTGCAACCCGGGACCGGGCTTGGCCGGGTTTCGCGCAGACGGCGCTGGAAGCGTTAGAGTCAGCAGGGCAGCTTGTCTGGGTGACAGGCTGGCTGCGGACTTGCCGAAATGGTGCCGGGATGCAGCTTCAATGCCGAAAACGCCAGCATCCCACTCGGCAATGTTGATGTAGATTTCCATGATGCGCCGCTTGGAAAGAATGCCGTCCAGATAAATTGCCAAGGGGATTTCGGCAGCCTTTCGAAAAAAAGATCGATCATTGAACAGAAACAGGTTCTTGGCGGTTTGCATGGTGATGGTGCTCGCGCCGCGAACTTTTTCACCTTCCAGCGCGTCATCGATCACCGCATTGAGTTCAGCCAGGTCAACGCCGCGATGTGCGCAAAATTGGCCATCCTCGGACATGATCACCGACTGAAGCAGAACCGGTGCCACGTCTTCGATTTCCACCCATTGCCGATCCACGGAATTTCCGGTCAGCCAGCGCCCAAGCATCAAGGTTGAAACCGGGCGAACACCCTCGACCGAATACAGCAGCCCGAGCAACACCGGAACGAGCATCACGACGAGCACCGACAACAGCAGCCAACGGATAATTCGCCGACGCCAGTTGTTTCTTCCCGGCTCCGGAATTGGACCACCGTTTTCGTTGGCAGTCCGCTCGCGTTCGCCCGGTCGAAGTTCAGACAAATCTGGGTCAGCGGCGTTGGCCAAGTTCGCATCCTGTTGATACACTTGCGGGGATCTTGGTCCAATTCAATAGCATACGAAGCCTTTGAAACAACCGCTTGCGACTTGACTGCCATGCGTCTGCGGTGCAACCAAATTCAACGGGCACCGCATCGGCAGATCTGGATTTTCGAATTGAACAAGCAAAAATTCCAGGAAAGGCTGGCCCTGCGTGCATCGCAGATCGCCGCTGAACTCGACAGCCTGTTGCAATCTGCGCCGCAGCAAGGTGAAATAACCCGGCCGCAAAAACTGCTTGCTGCCATGCGGCACGGGGTTCTCAACGGCGGCAAGCGATTGCGGCCATTCCTGTTGATGGAAACCGCGCAAATGCTGGGCGGCAATGAAAAATCCGCCTTGCGCGCCGCCGCCGCAATCGAATGCGTACATTGCTATTCGCTGATCCACGACGATTTGCCGGCGATGGACGATGATGATTTGCGCCGCGGACAGCCAACGGTTCATGTGGCTTTTGACGAGGCAACGGCGATTTTGGCCGGTGACAGCCTCTTGACCATGGCTTTCGACATTCTCGCCGATCCGCAAACCCATCGTGAAAGTGAAGTCCGTTCGCAACTGGTCCTGTGCCTTGCCCGCTCGTCCGGCATTGGCGGCATGGCAGGCGGCCAGATTCTGGACCTTGCGGCGGAACACCAGAACTGGGGCGAAAAAGACATTCGCACGATGCAGTCGATGAAAACCGGGGCACTCATCCGCTCAGCCTGCGAAATGGGTGCAATTGTCGGCAAAGCAGACACGCAGTCAAAAGCGGCGCTGGTCGGGTTCGGTGAGTTGGCCGGTCGTGCCTTTCAGCTTGCCGACGACATTCTGGACGTCACCCAGTCGACTGAAACACTTGGAAAACAAGCCGCCAAGGACGACGAACAGGGGAAATCAACACTGGTTTCACTTGTTGGCGTGGCCAAGGCCCGGCAAATGGCCAATGAAATGCTGCAGGAGGCGCTTTTCGTCCTGCAGCCGTTTGGCGAGCGGGCCAAATGGCTTGCCCGGTCGGCAAAATTCATTGTGGAACGCGACCATTGAATTTGACGCTGCATCGTCTCGTTCAATTTCACCAAATTGTTCCTTCTTGAAATTTTTTTCTATTTCCGGTCGAATCTTGGCAGAACCATGCCAAGGACTACTGGCAGTCAGCGACTATCCTGAAAGGACTTTTCAACAATGGTCCTTTTCATGCGCAACCACGAAGACAGGCTCTCGGTATTCCCGGTTTTTCTCAAGGTCGAGAACCGTTTTGCCGTAGTCATTGGTGACGGTGCCGAGGCGGCAGCCAAGGCTCGCCTTCTTCGCGAAAGCTGCATTGCCATCAAACTGGTTTCGCGCAAACCTTCTCTTGAACTGGCAGCTCTAGTCATTGAGGCAGATCTTGAACTTGTGCCGGCGCAGTTTTCTCCCCAATTGCTGACCGGCGCAGCTTTGGTTTTCGCTGCAACCGCCAATCCCGGTCTCGATAGCGAGATTGTCGAGGCGGCGCGCGCACTTGGCATTCCTGTCAATGCCGTTGACCGGCCGCATTTGTGCGACTTCTATACTCCCGCTCTGGTCAACCGCGCCCCTGTCGCCATCGCCATCGGATCTGAGGGGGCCGGCCCGGTACTGACGCAGATCATCCGCTCGCGCATCGAGGCCATGGTCCCTGCCTCGACCGGCAAACTGGCGCGCCTGGCCCGGCTTTACCGCCATGCAGCCGAAAAACTGGTTGCACGTGGGGCGCCACGCCGCCGGTTCTGGCGTGCATTTTTTGATGGCGACGTGGCACGGCAGGTTGAGGACGGCAATCTGCCCGCCGCGCGGCGCTGCGCCACAAGGCTTCTCAAGAATCCGGAAAAACACACCAGCCACATTACGTTGGTGCATGCCGGTACGGGCGTTGCCGACCTGATGACGCTGCGCGCTGTAAGGGCGATGCAGGAAGCTGACGCCATCATTTTCGATGAAAGCCTGCCCGATGATTTGGTGAAGCTTGGCCGTCGCGACGCTGCCCGCCACGGTTGTGCCGCTGACGGGATGGCGCAAAAGCTGGCAGATGCTTTTTCGGACCATGGTGCCGGTGCGGTCCGTCTGGTGGTTCTGGTCAGGACGCTTTCAGGCGAACGGCAAATTTCTTCGCTGGCCGCAGCTCACCAGGCGACCTTTGAAACAGTACCCGGCATTGACGCCGGGACCCCGCAAATCAACCAAACCCTTGCAGCCTGAAGGATCAACGACATGAAGATCATCACCGCCAACCGACTCACCGATGGAATCGTTGTTTACCTCGGCACCGATGGCTGGTCTGCAGGCATCGCCGGTGCGGCGGTACTCAATGCCTCCGATGCGATCGAGGCAGGCCTGTCCACGGCCAAGCGTGCGATCGCAAACCGGGAAGTTGTCGATGTCAACGCAATCGACATTACACTTGATGAAAATCGTTTGCCGGTTCCTGTCCGACTGCGCGAACGCATTCGGGCTTTCGGGCCCACTGTCGGCTATGGCGAGGCCGCCTTGCAACGCCTCGTCGCCTGAAAATCTGCAACCGGAAAGCAATCATGTACCGCTACGATGACTTCGACCATGACTTCGTAAAGGCCCGCGTTGCGCAATTTCGCGACCAGGTCGATCGGCGGCTTTCCGGTGAATTGAGCGAGGACGAATTCAAGCCTTTGCGGCTGATGAACGGCGTTTATTTGCAATTGCACGCCTACATGCTGCGCGTGGCAATTCCCTATGGCACGCTCAATGGTCGGCAAATGCGCATGCTGGGCCATATCGCCCGCAAATACGACCGCGACTACGGCCATTTCACCACCCGCCAGAACATCCAGTTCAACTGGCCCAAACTCATAGACATTCCGGAAATCCTGGAAGACCTTGCCTCCGTTGAAATGCATGCGATCCAGACATCCGGCAATTGCATCCGCAATGTCACCACCGATCATTTTGCCGGCGTGGCGAGGGACGAGATTGCAGATCCGCGCGTCTATGCCGAAATCCTTCGGCAATGGTCGACCGTCCATCCGGAATTCATTTTCCTGCCACGCAAGTTCAAGATCGCCATTACCGGCGCGCCGCATGATCGTGCCGCCATTCAGGTTCACGACATCGGGCTGCAATTGAAGCGTGACGAAAATGGCAAAATCGGCTTTGCCGTTCTTGTCGGTGGTGGTCAGGGGCGCACCCCGA
The DNA here is from genome assembly GCA_041739225.1 of Rhizobiaceae bacterium. Taxonomy (GTDB): domain Bacteria; phylum Pseudomonadota; class Alphaproteobacteria; order Rhizobiales; family Rhizobiaceae; genus BOKV01. The sequence continues at coordinate 1,830 of JBGSOG010000003.1, read as the reverse complement.
TGATTGCCAAACTGGTGCGGGACTTCCTGCCCGAGCAGGATCTGATTGCCTATGTCGAGGCAATTTTGCGCATCTACAACCTCTATGGACGGCGCGACAACAAGTACAAGGCGCGCATCAAGATCCTCGTGCACGAAACCGGCATCGACGAATTGCGTGGCGACATCGAGAAGGAATTCGAGCGGATCAAGGACGGGGTCTTGCACCTGCCCAAGTCTGATATTGATGCCATCAACTCAGCATTCGCCTTGCCGGATTATGGCGTGAAATCAGCCCACTCGCCCATCCTTGACGCTGCAAGGCGCGCTGACAAACGGTTCGACCGCTGGGTGCGCACCAACATCGCCGAACATGTGAATCCTGGCCATGCAATTGTAACCGTATCGCTCAAGCCGGCAGGCGGCCCTCCCGGTGACGCCACATCCGGCCAATTGGAACTGCTTGCAGAACTCGCCGAGAAATACAGCCATGACGAATTGCGCATCAGCCACGAGCAGAACGTGATCCTTCCACATGTGGCAAAAGACGATCTCAAATTGATTTACGACGCTCTTGCTGCTCAAGGACTGGCAACCGCAAATGCTGGCCTTGCAACAGACATCATTGCCTGCCCCGGACTCGATTATTGTGCACTGGCCAATGCCCGGTCGATCCGGGTTGCCCAGCAACTTTCCGAAGCCATTGTTGCGTCCGGGCGTGAAGAGGAGATCGGCGATCTGAAGATCAAGATCTCCGGCTGCATCAATGCCTGCGGTCATCACCATGTCGGCCATATCGGCATTCTGGGCGTGGACCGCAAAGGCGAGGAGTTCTACCAGATCACCCTGGGCGGCTCAGCGGACGAGCACACATCCATCGGCGATATCGTCGGCCCCGGTTTCTCGGCCGACCAAGTTGTCGGTGCGGTGGAGAAGGTTATCGACACTTACCTTGGGCTGCGCCAATCCCGCGAGGAAAGCTTCTTGCAGGCGTGGCGGAGGGTTGGCCAGAAACCATTCAAGGAAGCGCTTTATGGCTGACGTCATTGATAAAGCCGGGATCATTTTGACAAGGAGTTGGAGCGGGCAAAGCACTGCAGAACTCAACACGCGCTTTGAAAATTCAGGTTCACGCCGCCTGTTGTCAGAAATGCTGGACGAAAACCCGAACAGCAAAATTGCCGTGGTTTCCTCCTTCGGGTCCAATTCAGTGGTATTGTTGCATCTGGTCGCCGGCGTCGACAAATCCCTGCCCGTGCTTTTCATCGACACCGGTCGCCTTTTTGGCAAGACACTCGAGTACCGCGACCAGCTTGCGCTGGATCTGGGCCTCACCAACATCAAAAGCGTTGGCCCTGAAGCCAACCATGTTCACGAACGTGACCCGGCGGGCGCACTTTGGGTGGTGGATTCAAACGCCTGCTGCCAGCTTCGCAAAGTCGAACCATTTGCCAAGGCGCTGGACGGCATCGACATCTGGATCTCCGGCCGCAAGCGCTACCAGGGCGGCTCGCGCGCAACTTTGCCATTGTTCGAGCCCGACGGCCCCAGGCTGAAAATCAACCCATTGGCGAACTGGACCGGCGGCGACATTGACATCTATCGCAATGCTTTCGCCTTGCCGCAGCATCCGCTGGTCGAAAAGGGTTTCCGCTCGATAGGTTGCGAGCCCTGCACCACGCCGGTGAAGGAGGGCGAGGATGAGCGCGCGGGTCGCTGGCGCGGGGCTGGCAAAACCGAATGCGGGATACATGTTCTGCCGCAAAATTCCGGCTTGCTGGACGAAGCACAATCAAGGACTTTTGGATGAGCGAAGTTTTGGCTGCCCGCATCTGGACTCGTGACGGTTTTG
>JBGSOG010000002.1:0-12571 GCA_041739225.1 Rhizobiaceae bacterium | reverse complement strand
GGCGGCTTCGACTGGTGTTCCGACACCTATGACGATGATCTGCCATACTGGCATGACGCGCACATGGATGGCACAAAAGGCGAAAAGCCGCTGCTGATCATTCCCTACACGCTCGATGCCAACGACATGCGGTTTGCCATTCAGGCCGGATATGACCATGGCGAGCCGTTTTACCGCTACCTTTGCGATGCGTTCGATGCGCTGTATGCGGAAGGGCGGGACGGCGCGCCCAAGATGATGAGCATCGGCCTGCATTGCCGCCTAATTGGCCGGCCGGGTCGGATTGGCGCGCTGGTCCGCTTCATCGAACATGTGCAAAAACACAAGAAAGTCTGGGTGCCGACGCGCAGCGAGATTGCGGCGCACTGGCGCAAGGTCCATCCGTACCACCCGAAAACCAGACCGTGGCGGATGGTGCGCGAAGAATTTATCCAGCGCTATGGCGGGGTGTTCGAGCATTCGCCGTGGATCGCCGAACGCGCTTTTGAACGCGGCCTTGGCCCGGCCAATGACAGCGCCACCGGACTGCATGGCGCGCTGGCGCAAATGTTTCGTGCAGCCAGCGAACAAGAGCGTCTGGGCGTGCTCAATGCGCACCCTGACCTTGCCGGAAAACTGGCGCAAGCGCAGCGGCTGACAGCAGAATCCACCGCTGAACAGGCCTCTGCCGGACTCAACGCGCTGACCGACAAGGAGCGCAAGACCTTCACCGGGCTGAATTCGACCTATGTCGAGAAGTTCGGCTTTCCGTTCATCATCGCGGTCAAGGGCCGCAGCAAGGCCGAGATCATTGCTGCTTTCAGGACCCGCATCAACCACGACCGTGAAACCGAATTCGCCACCGCCTGCGCGCAAGTCGAGCGCATTGCGCTGCTGCGCCTCAAGGAACTGCTGCCATGACCGAGCCGACCTATGCCACACCGCCTGGCGGCTTGCCGGGGCAAAAGGAACTGCTGACCGGGCGCGCTGTCTTTACCGATGCCTATGCCTTCATTCCGCATGGGGTGATGCGCGACATCGTCACCAGCTATCTGCCAAACTGGGAGAAGACCCGGCTGTGGATCATCGCGCGGCCGCTGTCCGGTTTTGCCGAAACGTTTTCGCAGTACATCATGGAAGTGGAACCGGGCGGCGGCAGCGACCGGCCGGAGCCCGACCCGAATGCACAAGGCGTGATCTTTGTGGTGGAAGGGCAATTGACCCTGACCATCGGCAAGACCACCCACCGCATGAAGCCTGGCGGCTATGCCTATCTGCCGCCGTCAACGCCGTGGAAACTGGCCAATACCGGGGCAGGCAAGTCGATTTTTCACTGGATTCGCAAGGCTTATGAGCCGGTGGACGGCGTTGCGCCGCCAGAGCCGTTTGTCACCAACGAGCGCGACACCATGCGCTACGCCATGGCCGGAACCGAAGGAAAGTGGTCGACCACGCGCTTTGTCGATCCGACCGACATGCGTCACGACATGCATGTCAACATCGTCAACTTCGAGCCGGGCGCGATAATCCCGTTTGCCGAAACCCATGTCATGGAACACGGGCTCTATGTGCTTGAGGGCAAGGCAGTCTACCGGCTCAATGCCGACTGGGTGGAAGTGGAGGCCGGCGATTTCATGTGGCTGCGCGCCTTCTGCCCGCAGGCCTGCTATGCTGGCGGGCCGGGAAACTTCCGCTATCTGCTCTACAAGGACGTGAACAGGCACGCGAAACTGGGGCGGTTTTGAGCCAGGATCTTCAATTGATGGTTGCAACAACAGCCAGCTTTACACCAATTGCCCGCAGCACCGCATTGACCGTTTCAAACCTTGGGTGGGCCCCAGCGGCCAGCGCCTTGTAAAGGCTTTCCCTACCAAGGCCGGAATCACGGGCAATCTGGGCCATTCCCTTGGCTTTGGCAACTTCGCCAAGCGCGGCCAGAAAGACGTCAGGATTGTTGTCCTGTGCCGCCACAGAAAGAAACTCGGCAATTACTTCATCGTCATCAAGATAGGCGGATAAGTCAAATACCGCATAGTCTGGTTTCATAAACCAATCCTTCTGTCTCGGGCCATTTTTAATGCCCGTTCTATGTCGCGGTTTTGGGTGGATTTATCGCCACCACAGAGCAAAATAATCAAAGCATCACCTTCTTGAAGAAAGTAGACACGATAACCCGGTCCTGAGTGTATTCGCATTTCCAAAACTCCTTCGCCAACGGGCTTGCAATCACCCAGGTTCCCAAGTTGCGTACCAAGCAGACGGGCAAGTATTCTCGCTTTGCCGTTGCTGTCCCGCAGTTCTGCAAGCCATTTGTCAAACCTGGTTGAGCGAAGAATTCTCATTGGCAAATCTGTATCTATCTGGATACATACTGGATGTCAAATCTACCCCGCCCAGTCTTCCGGCTTGAGTACATAGGCCTTGCCGAAGCCGCCGTTCAAATGCGCGCGCTCGGGCGTCATGCGCCAGAAGGCAAAATCGCCGAAATCGATGTAGAGCTTGGCCTTGGGATGCTTTTTCAGCCAGAATGTGCGCCGTGCTGCATGTTGCGGGTCATCGCGCCGCAGCTTTTCCATCGTGCCAATGATGGTGACGCGCGGATGGGTGAGCGGATCGCCCTTGCTGCCCGGTTCTCCCAGCAGCAGCGAGGCGCGGCCATCTTTCGACAGTGCCTGCGTATGACCCGACAAGTCCGACGTTAGCACGAAAGGCGAGCCGTCCGCCTCCACCGCCACCGCGACGCGAGACACCAGCGGCATGCCGGTCAACGGCTCCAGCACCGCGATCGAGGCAAAAGCTGCATCCTGCAGAAGCTTGCGCGTGAGCGTTCGCGCCTCGTCGTCGGTCTGGCGGATGGGATCGATTTTCTTTTCCTGGCTGTCTGGCATGTCTTGCATCTCCGATTGCCGCATGTTGCAAAGCTGCCATATAATAGTGCGCGAGGAACAAGCGAGGGAGGAATTTTTCAATGCAGGGACTGATGATGGACCGCGGGCTGCTGATCCCGTCGATCATTGATCATGCGGCGCAGTATCATGGCGATACCGAAGTGGTTTCGGTCAACACGCTGGGCGGCCAGCACCGGACCGATTACGCTTCCATTCGCGTCCGCGCCCTGAAAATGGCATCAGCACTGGCCAAGCGCGGCATGCGCAAATCCGACCGCATTGCCACCATCGCCTGGAACAATTTCCGCCACCTTGAGCTTTATTATGCGATTTCCGGGCAGGGGCTGGTACTGCACACCATCAATCCGCGGCTGTTTGCCGAGCAGCTGGCCTACATCATCAACCATGCCGAAGACCGCATCCTGTTTTTCGACGCGACCTTCCTGCCGCTGATCGAGCCGCTGCGCCCACATGTTTCACGGCTGGAAGCGCTGGTGCTGATGGAACCGCGCGATGCGGCAACGGCTGAAAAATACCCGTGGGTGACATTCTACGAAGACCTTTTGGCCGAGGGAGACGACGACCACCGCTGGCCCGACCATCTGGACGAGCGAGACGCCTCTTCGCTGTGCTACACCTCCGGCACCACCGGCAACCCGAAGGGTGTGCTGTATTCCCACCGCTCGACGATGCTGCACGCGATGATGAGCGCAACGCCCGACGTGATGAACCTCTCGGCAAGGGATTGTCTGCTGCCGGTCGTGCCGATGTTTCACGTGAACGCATGGGGCACCGCTTATGCCGCGCCGATGGTTGGCGCCAAGCTGGTGCTGCCTGGACCCGGCCTTGACGGCAAGAGCCTCGTCACCCTGTTCAATCAGGAAAAGGTGACGATCAGCGCCGGGGTGCCGACCATCTGGGGCGGGTTGATTGCCCACCTTGAGGCGTCTGGCGACACGCTGCCTTATCTTGACCGCACCATTGTTGGCGGTTCGGCCTGCCCGCCGTCAATCATCGAAAAGTTCCGCGAGAACTACAATGTCGAGGTGATCCATGCCTGGGGCATGACCGAGCTCTCGCCGCTCGGCTCGGTCAACAATCTCAAGAACAAGCACACGCATCTGCCACCGGTCGAGCAGAACCAGTTGCGCATCAACCAGGGCCGCCCACCCTTTGGCATCGAGCTTGGCATTTTCGACGACGATGACAACCGTTTGCCGGAAGACGGCAAGGCGCAGGGCAATCTCTACTGCCGCGGCTTCTGGGTGCTGAGCGAATATTTCAAGGGCGAAGGCGGCAATCCGCAACGCGCCGACGGTTGGTTCCCGACCGGCGATGTCGCCAGCATGGATGCCGACGGCAACATGATCATCCGCGACCGCTCCAAGGACATCATCAAGTCCGGCGGCGAGTGGATTTCTACCGTTGAGCTGGAAAACCTCGCCATGGCGCACCCGGCCATCAAGGATGCCGCCGTCATCGCCGCAAGGCACAAGAAGTGGGACGAACGGCCACTGCTGATCGTGGTGCCGAAGGACGGCGCCAGCTTCACCAATGACGACATGCGCGCATTTTACGACGGCAAGGTCGCCAAATGGTGGGTTCCCGACGCAGTGGAAATCGTTGCCGAAATCCCGCGCAACGCCACCGGCAAGATCCGCAAGAACGTACTCAGGGAACAGTTCGGCGGGGTGCTGGAGTGAGGGGGTTCACCATTTCACCTCCCCAAATTCGTTTTTGACCGCAAAGTCTTCCGGCAGGACCCTGTCACAAAAGACAATGACGTTGAGGCAATCGTGCCGGGCGCTGGGAACAACCAGGCCATCAAAATCGAGAAAATGCGCCGCTTCGCCAATGTCTTGCGAGCGGGGATATTCGGCGTGTTTCTCGTTGTAGGAAAGCTGGCCATATCTGGCGGTATCGAGACCGACTTTGGCGAGCGCATCCAGATCAAGCAATTTCAGCGCCCGGTTCAATGAGACGTCCAGTTCAAACAGTTCATATTTGACCAGTGAGGGCATCACGGGCTGCCCGCGCATCAGGTGGAACCGCATTTCCGCTAGTGCGCCTTCGCGGGCCTGAGATGTGTAAAGTACATCAAAAGTGCCGTCATCCCAGCGGCCACCCGACCTTGAACAGCGTGTCGGGTCACGACCCTGCCGCACCACACGCCAGACGGTACCTGCATGTTCGACAGGTTCAATGGCTTCGATGGCATCAATGAGATTGTTGTCGCGGCGCTTTCGTCCCGGGAGCATCACCTAGACGAAAACCTCGTTTTCGAGCCGGTCTATGACTTTCAACACCTCGATGGTCCGCTCATCATGAACAAGGTCAATCGCTCTTTCCCCGTTCAATTGCGGGTGGCGGGCATAGAGCCATGTCCTGATTTCTGGCGCGGCGTAAAACTCCTGCAAGCGGCCAACAACATAATGCAGATCAGACAAGATCAGTTCGCTGCGGGGCTGGGGTTTGATGTCTCCCGATTTCCAGCGCGAGACGGTTGCCTTGGACACCTCGGTGATGTTGGCAATGTCGGTTCCCCTGAGCCCGCCAAGGCTGGACAATTCATCCAGAAAGCGCGGAACGGCTTGCAATGCGGCCATGGCCATTCTCCAATACACATCGGCGTTTCACAAATTAAAAATATGAAACGCCGATGTCATTGTCAATGGATGTACCTGCGTGGGTATAAGCAGCTTCGTACCCCCCTCACTCCACCAGATTGATGCTTTCGGTCGAGCCACCATCGCAGACATAGCAGCAATCAGAGCATTCCTGGTCGTTGTTCGGGCCAACGCCCCAATAGGTGGTTGCATCGCCCGATACCCAGGCGCCGTAGCAAATGTTTTCCTGGTCTTCGCATTCCAGCGTGATGTTCTTGGTCTCGCCATCGTCGAGTATATAGGCCTCGTTGCCGCCGGGCCATGCGTGGTCGCGGTCCTGGGAATACATTTCCAACTGCACCGCATATGTGTGGCTGTTGGCGATGACGACGGTCATCTGTTCGGCGGAAGCGGTCAGCGGGGCGGTGACAAGCAGGGCGGCGGCAACAAGAACGCGAAACATGCGGGCGATCTCCAATTGGGGTCTACGCCGGGGTGGCGTGTTTGAAATCTTGCACGGCACGAAGGCTTTGAAAAGCGGTCAAGCGGGTTGATGCAGAACAATTCCCGGCCTGCTGTCACCGGCGTAAGATGGTGGCGCAACGGAGCGCTGCCAGATGGACAATCCGACCGGAATTGATGCCTACAAGCCTGCGGAAATCGCCATTTTGGTCGAGGCGGCGGGCGTCGCCAAGGCAAAACTGGCCTTTGTGCCGCTGTTCACGCTGGCGGTTCTGGCAGGCGCGTTCATCGGCTTTGGCGCAGCGGCCTACACGATGGCAATGACCGGTGTGGATGCCAGCTTTGGGCCGGCGCGTTTTTTCGGCGGGCTGGTGTTTTCGCTGGGGCTGGTGCTGGTGATCGTCGGCGGGGCTGAGCTTTTCACCGGCAATGCGCTGATGGTGATGGCAGCAGTCGACCGGATGATCAGCCTGCGGGCGCTGCTGCGCAACTGGGGAATAGTCTATGTCGGCAATTTTGCCGGGGCGCTGGGGCTGGTTGCCGCGTTCTGGCTGAGCGGGTTGCTGGACGGGCCGATGGGCACAACAGCGGCAAAGATCGCCACAACCAAGGCGGCGCTTTTGCCGGGCGACGCCTTTGTGCGGGCGGTGCTGTGCAATGTGCTGGTTTGCCTTGCGGTGTGGCTCACATTGGCGGCGCGCACGGTCAGCGGCAAGATCCTTGCCATCGTCTTCCCGATTTCCAGCTTTGTCGCGCTCGGGCTGGAACACTCGATCGCCAACATGTACCTGATCCCGCAAGGCATGCTGGCCGGAGCACCGGTGACGCTGGCTTCGCTGGCACAGAACCTGTTGATCGTTACGCTCGGCAACATCATTGGCGGAGCGGGCGGCGTTGCCTTCAGCTACCGCCTTGCCTACGCGCCGAGGCGTTAGGCCACTTTCAGTTCTGCCTTCTCGCCGCTTAGCGGGTTTTCCAGGATGATCTTGCCCTTGTCCCCGGCACGAAGTTGATCTCTCGCGTTCAGCATTTCAATGCCGCAAACCGCCCCGGTTCCATCGATGTCGACAAAGAAATCCGACGTGATTTCCAGCGTCTCAACATCACCAACACGATCACGGAGCTTCAAGTAAGCAATGTTGGCTTTCTCGTCATAGGTGAGTTTCACCGGCCTGCCCTCTAGAAAAACTTGACGATGACCGTGATAACCAGCCAATCATCGTTCTCTCGCACAGCATACACTTCCAACTGCTTGGTGTCGAACTCGCGGCCCCCTCGGGTCCATTTGCCAGGAAAATTACGGCGAAACCCCGTCCTGCCATGCTTTGCCGGAAAAGATTCGCCACCCTCGACAGTGCGAAGAATTTCACTCTCTACTGCCCCACGGTCCGACATTCTGTCCGAAGCATGAGGATGAATGGCAACCATGGCTCAGTCGTTGTCGCCCATCTTGAGCGCCTGGATGAAGGCTTCCTGCGGGATTTCCACCTTGCCGAATTGGCGCATCTTCTTCTTGCCAGCCTTCTGCTTGTCCAAAAGCTTGCGCTTGCGAGTGGCGTCGCCGCCATAGCACTTGGCCGTGACGTCCTTGCGCATTGCGGCAATCGTTTCGCGGGCGATAACCTTGCCGCCGATGGCTGCCTGCACCGGTATCTTGAACAGATGGCGCGGGATCAGCTCCTTCAGCTTTTCGCACATAACGCGGCCGCGCCGTTCGGCCTGTCCGCGGTGAACCAGCATGGAGAGCGCATCCACCGGCTCTTCGTTGACGAGGATCGACATCTTGACCAGATCGCCTTCACGCACGCCGGTGATGGCGTAGTCGAAGCTGGCATAGCCGCGCGAGATCGATTTCAGGCGGTCGTAAAAATCAAACACCACTTCGTTGAGTGGCAAATCATAAGCCAACATCGCGCGTTTGCCGACATAGGACAGATCAACCTGAATGCCGCGGCGGTCCTGGCACAGCTTGAGGATCGAACCCAGATACTCGTCCGGGGTCAGGATGGTCGCGCGGATCCACGGCTCGTGAATTTCGAGGATCAGGCTCGGGTCGGGCATGTCGGCCGGGTTGTGCAACTGCATCACCTCACCCGAGCGCATCTTGATGTCGTAAACAACCGAGGGCGCGGTGGCGATGAGGTCGAGGTCGAACTCGCGCTCCAGCCGCTCCTGAATGATTTCAAGGTGCAACAGCCCGAGGAAGCCGCAGCGGAAGCCGAAACCGAGCGCGGCGGAACTTTCCATTTCGAACGAGAAACTGGCGTCGTTGAGGCGCAACTTGCCCATCGCGGCGCGAAGGTCTTCAAAGTCGGCAGCATCGACCGGGAAAAGGCCGCAGAAAACCACGGGCTGGGCCGGCTTGAAGCCCGGCAGCGCCTTGTCGGTGGGGCGTTTGTCCTCGGTGATGGTGTCGCCGACGCGGGTGTCGGCCACTTCCTTGATCGAGGCGGTAATGAAACCGATTTCTCCAGGTCCCAGCGTTTCAAACGGCACCATTTTCGGAGTCATGACGCCGACCCGGTCGATCAGGTATTTGGCATTGGTACCCATCAGCCGAACGGTCTGGCCCTTGCGGATTTCACCGTCGATGACACGCACCAGAACAACAACTCCCAGATAGGCGTCGTACCAGCTGTCAACCAGCAGCGCTTTCAGCGGCTTGGTGATGTCGCCCTCGCGCGGTGGCGGCAATTGCGTAACAATCGCCTCCAGCACGTCGGGTATTCCGATCCCGGTCTTGGCCGAAATCGGGATGGCTCCTGATGCATCCAGACCGATCACCTCTTCGATCTGCTCTTTCACGCGGTCAGGCTCTGCCGCCGGCAGGTCCACCTTGTTGAGTACGCACACGATCTCGTGGTTGTTGTCGAGCGCCTGGTAAACGTTTGCCAGCGTCTGCGCCTCGACGCCCTGGCTGGCATCAACCACCAGCAGCGATCCTTCGCAGGCCGACAGCGACCTGCTGACCTCATAGGCAAAGTCGACATGGCCGGGGGTGTCCATGAGGTTCAGCACATACCGCTGACCGTCTTTGGCATCATACTCGAGGCGCACGGTGTTTGCCTTGATGGTGATGCCGCGCTCCTTCTCGATGTCCATGGAATCGAGCATCTGCTCGCCCATGTCGCGCGCCTCCACCCGCCCGGTCATCTGGATAAGCCGGTCGGCGAGCGTGGATTTGCCGTGGTCAATATGCGCCACGATGGAAAAATTGCGGATATTTGAAAGAGGGGTGTTTGCCATGGTCGCCATTTAGCAGGAAAGGCGAAAAGGGCAAGTGCGGCAAGGGGCGCGGCAGGCGATGGAGGGAGCCCAAACCAAAAACAGGCTGCTGTTTGCTTTGGCGCAAAGAACGGCCGGATGAGGACGCTTATGGTGTGGCAACTGCCCGAATTTGGGGCGTCAACCCGGAGAAGAACCATGATCACGCGTCGAACAGCCCTGATGGGAGCTGCCATTGCTGCAGCAAGTCCCGCTTTCATTGCCCAGAAAGTTGCTGCGGAGGAATCTGCAACGCCGAAAGGCAAGCCGGTTGACCTCAGCGCCATGCCACGCCGCAAGGTTGAGCTGGTGGCGCCGCCTTTTGTGCACAAGCACGACATCGTCGCCAAGGAGCCACCGTCGATCATCGAATTCGAAATGCAGATCATCGAAAAAGAAATGGAAATCGACGAGGACGGAACCATGCTGCAGGGCATGACCTTCAACGGCTCGATTCCCGGACCGCTGATGGTGGTGCATGAGGGCGACTATGTTGAGCTCACACTGATCAATCCGCCGGAAAACGGCATGCAGCACAACATCGACTTCCACGCAGCCACTGGCGGACTGGGTGGCGGATCGCTGACCTTGGTCAATCCGGGCGAACACACTGTCCTGCGCTTCAAGGCAACACGGCCGGGCACTTTCGTCTACCATTGCGCACCGGGCGGCCCGATGATCCCGTGGCACGTTGTTTCAGGAATGAGCGGCGCAATCATGATCCTGCCCCGCGACGGACTGAAAGACGACAAGGGCAAGCCGGTCAGCTACGACACCGTTTACTACATCGGCGAAAATGATTTCTACATTCCGCGCGACAAGGACGGCAATTACATGCGGTTCGAAGATGCCGGAAGTTCATATTCCGATACGCTGGAAGTCATGAACGGCCTGATCCCCACGCATGTGGTATTCAACGGTAAAGCCGGCGCATTGACCGGGGAAAACGCGCTGAAATCAAAAGTCGGCGAAAGGGTGCTGATTGTGCATTCGCAGGCCAATCGTGACACCCGCCCGCATTTGATCGGCGGCCATGGCGATCTGGTTTGGGAAACCGGCAAGTTCAACAATCCGCCGGAACGCGATCTGGAAACCTGGTTCATCCGGGGCGGCTCTGCCGGGGCGGCGCTGTACACATTCCTGCAGCCCGGTGTCTACGCCTATGTCAACCACAACCTCATCGAAGCGGTCAACCTTGGCGCGACCGCCCACTTCCTGGTCGATGGCGAGTGGGACAATGACCTGATGGCGCAGGTCATGGCACCAACCGCTTACGGCGATGCACATGTTAGCAAGAAAGCCCTGCCATAGGCCTTTCGAATTTGCACCGGCGCGTGCGATCCGCTCGCGCCGGTCAATGCAATTCGTCAAAAAGGACCAAAGCCGTGCGCTTTATCCCGTCTGCGTTCCGCATCCCCGGATTTTTCCTTGGTTTCATCCTCTCCGGCGGACTTTGCAGCGCCCAGCCAGCCCTTGCCGGGGGCCTGCCACAACTTGACATGGTGCGTATTGCGACCGGGGACCTGTCCTACCGTCCGGCGGGTGAATTCCTGCGCGAGGGTACTTCGGTCAGCGGTCCGCTGGTCAGCGTCCGGTTTCCGGCTCCGATCCTCATCATGAAGCACCAGGTTTCCAATGCACAATATGCCCTCTGCGTTGCAGATGGCGCTTGTCAGGCTTTGGATCGTCCTGGTGCCGACACCCTGCCCGCCACTGCTGTCAGCTTCTCTGACACGGTCGATTTCGCCAACTGGCTAAGCCAAAAAACCGGATTGAAATATCGTTTGCCGACTGACGCAGAATGGGCCCACGCGGCAAGGGAAAAATTCTTCGGCGATCCGCTTGGCGACGGCGCGACGCAGGCCAACCCGGCTGCCAACCAGGTGTCGCGCTACGAAGCGAGCGCTTCGCTGCGCGCCCCCGACCCGTTTGTTCATGAACCGGGCTTTTTTGGCACCAATTCCAATGGTCTGGCAGATCTTTCGGGCAATGTTTGGGAATGGACCAGCACTTGCTACCAGCGCGCAATCCTCGACAAAAGCGGGTCGGTCATTGAGAGCGCCGTTGAAAACTGCGGTGTGCGCATTCTTGAAGGCCAGCACAGGGCCTATATGACATTTTTCATCCGCGATGCCAAAGGTGGCGGCTGTTCAATCGGCGCTGCCCCCGACCATCTGGGTTTCCGGCTGGTGCTTGAGACGGGCTGGCTCGACAAGGTTCGTGGCTGGTTGGCAAGCATTGGGTTGGTGGCGCAGCCCTAGGTTATGGTTCCCAGCAAGGCTGCCATGGGCAGCATTCAAAAGGCGGCCCCGATGCCGCCTTTTTCCTTTTTTGCAAAGCGCTTTATTTGGCTGCTTCGTACTCGGCCAGAATGGCGGCAAACCGTTCCTTTGCTTTCCCGGAGTGCTTGACGGCTTTGGCTGCGTCCAAATTGGCAGGCGTGCCGACAGCAACCAGTGCCACCATTCCCATCCCATAGTGTGGCGTGCATTTGACGCCGTAAAGTCCGTCCTTTTCCACCGTCATGACAAAGTCTTCGCTCATCTTGCTTTTGAATTCGGCAACGCCCTCCGGGACCATGCCCTTGATTGTCTCGACATTGTGCCCTTTATCCACGGAGACGAAACGTATTGTGTCGCCGGGTGCCGCCTTGATGAGATCGGGCTCAAAAACCATTCCACCCTTGGTTCCCTTGTTGAGCATGTTCACCACGAATTCCGCTGCGATTGCCGGCACCGCAAATGTTGCGGGCACCAGCGTCATGAATACTGCAGCGACTTTCTGATTGAGGCGGCGCATGGTATTTCCTTTCCTGCTCCTGGTTGAGTACCAGCCAGACCTAGCAAAGACTTGCCTTGGCCGGTTTGCGCTGCAACAAACAGGGTATCGTTTTTGAAAAACCGTCTGGACGTTTCACTGATTGCAGATCTGCCGCCATTCCAGGGGATGGAGCCCGCAAGTCTAGCCACTTTCGTGGGTCAGGCGCAGGCATTGCGCTGCCCCAGGGGCACCCACATCTTCGAGGCAGGGGCCGTTGCGTCGTCGTTCTTCCTGCTGCTTGACGGACACATCCGCGTGGTTCGAATCACGCCTGACGGCGAGCAGATCATTGCCCGCTACATTTCCAGCGGTGAATTGTTCGGCATAGCGCCGGCCCTGGGTCTGGCCACCTACCCGGCCAATGCCATTGCGGCGGTCGATTGCGTGACGCTGGCCTGGCCCAGCAGCATTTGGCAGGCAACAGTTGAAGCGTTTCCCGGTTTTGCCACCAACACCTACAAAATTGTTGGCCAACGGCTGCAGGAAGCTCAGGACCGGATTGTCGAAATGGCAACCGAGCGCGTCGAGCAGCGGGTGGCAAATGCGGTCGTG
>JBGSOG010000014.1:0-25599 GCA_041739225.1 Rhizobiaceae bacterium | reverse complement strand
TGGGACAATGACACTCCGGGAAGGTTGAAGCCCGAAATGTTCTGGTTGACGATGCTGGTTTGCGCATCGGCTCCGACCATGGAGACAAACAGGAACGCAGCGCCGGTTACGGCTACTCGACACGCTCCGCCAAGAATTTTCCACATATCTGAGCCTTGATGTTTGTTGTTGTTTTTGATTGGCCAGGAAACGGAACAGATTCAGTGCAAACGCGTATTTTGCGTTCGGTCGCACCTGCAAGGAACGGCACCACCACGTTGACGGCGCGCGAGTTGCGGCCTGCCAGTGTGAAGTTTGCCGGAGACACTTGTGCTTTCACAGGATTGAAGTCCTGATCATACACCTTCACTTCAACACGGATCCGGTGCTCATAGGGATTTGCCGGATACACTTTGAGCGCGAATGAATCTGCGAAACTTTTGACCTGCCCCCGCATCGGGGACATGGCCTGCGCTGCTGCCTGTTGGGGCAACAGCGAAAGCGCAAAGGCACAGCCAAGAAACGAAGGGATCAGGAATGTTTTGGAGTTCTTGGTTTTCATGTCTTGTCTGTGCCTTTCTTGCACTTGGTTATTCGCAGGTGAGAACGACTTCACCGGTGTAAACGCCAGCTTCGAAAACATCGGCGCCAGCCTTGGTTGCCGACATGTCAACGGTGACGTTGGTCGTGCCGTTGTTCAAATCGCTCTGTGAGCTTGTGGAAGCAATCGAGGTCGCGCCAGAAGCCGAGTAGCTCGAAACGAGTGTTTCGGTTGTTGTGTCGCCAGCTGGCTTGTCGAGGGTAGGCGCGCTGACCGAAACGTTGAACGCGTTGCCGGTGGCGACGATACGGGCAGAACCCGATGTGCCGGAACCAACGGTCGAGCTCAATACGTTGAAGCCGGCATTGGCGCCAAGCGATCCGTTGGTGACCTGGTCGATGGTGCAGCTGTGCGTGATGGTGGCGCCGAACTGTACGTTGCCGGTGTCAGCCAAAGCCTGGACCGGGATGATGGCGATTGCTGCTGCTGCTGCAAATTTTGCGAACATTTTCATTGTTTTTAGCTCCTGTTAGCCTCTTCGTTGATGACGGACAGGTGTTGTGCTTGTTCCCGTGCTTTTCCGCCCGGACACAGTGCCCCCTTCTTCGTCATGACCTTTCTAGCTGAATGGTTTTAAGGAATTGGCCTAAGAGCGCGGTTGATATTTGGTGAATCTGTCTTGAAACTTTTTCTACTTTGTCTGGGTGAATCAGCGGTAAACAACGGGGGTGATCTGCTGCGGGATTTTCAGTCGAACCTTGTTTTTACACAAAGCAAAACGGCCAGTCCGGTGGCGGGCTGGCCGTTGAAATTTTGCCGTTGTTTCGTATGCGCGTTGCCGGGCTTCAGCCCTGACGAACCTTTGAAAGCAGGTGCATGTTGCCGTCCACTTCTTCCAACACCGGATTTGCGGCCTGTGCTTTGGTGAACCAGGATTCGGCCTTCGCATAATCGCCGCGCAACAAGTAGGAATATCCGCGGTTGTTCATGATGCGGGCATCGTTCTTTTTCAGTTTCAGCAACTGGTCATAAGCGCGGTCGGCAAGGTCAAAACGTCCAAGCTGGTCGTAGCTGGCGGCAAGGCCGGCCCATGCTTCGAAACTGTCGGGGCGGATTTCGACGGCCTTGCGGAAATTGGCTTCCGCAGTGCCGAAATTGTCGCCGTGGAAATTTTCGCGGCCCAGCTCAAGATACTGCTTGCCCTGTTCGCCTTTCAGGCTTGCCTGGTTTGAAGCCGGTATGGTCGGCCAGGCAGCACCAATCAGTTTGCCATGATTGTCGACGCCGAGGTCCTGGCGGTCAACCGTGCTGGTAAGCGTTGAATCGGTGTTGTGTGTTGAAGTGGCGGATGTTGTGTTGCAGCCCGACAATACAATGCCGGATAAAACTGCGAACGAAACCGCTCTTGCGAACTTGTTCATGTGCATCCCCGTTTGCATGCTTTTTGTTGTTATTGCGTCGATGATAACAGGCTGCAATTAACAAGCGTTTGCTTGCGGGAAAGACTTGATGCAATGGCAAAGAGGCGGTTAACCGGCGATTGCCAATTTTACTGGTTCATCATCCGCACGGCAGTTGGCAGCACGGCGATGCCGATGACAACTGGAAGGATGAAAGCCGTTACCGGGATCGACAATTTGGCGGGGAGGGCATAGGCGCGCTCTTCTGCCGCCATCATGCGCTTGTGGCGCATTTCATCGCTGTAAACCCGCAATGCATCGGACACCGAAGTACCCAATTCCTTGGATTGCTGGATCATGGTGGCAAAGCCCTGGACTTCATCAATGCCGAGGCGCTCACCAAATGCCCGCAATGCTTCGTCGAGCTTGCGCCCGGCGCGGATCTCGATGGCTGCAAGACTCAATTGTTGCGAAAGTGTCGGATAGGTTTTTTCGATTTCCTTGGCAATGCGGTCGATGGATGCTTCGAGGGTCAGGCCGGCTTCAGCGGCAACGATCATCAGATCCATGACATCGGGGAAACCGCCACGGTTTTCTGCCTGCAATTTTTTCATGCGCCGCCCGAGGTAGAAATTGGGCAAGAAGTAGCCAAGCGTTGCCAACAGCAGGATGGCAACAGCCTTGTTGGTGCCGGGCATGTCCAACCAGACGAACATTACCAGGAACAATCCGGAAAGGGCGCCGGCAATTGCCAACCCGAACCTGGCGGAAAGAAATACCCCAAGCGCATTTTCCTGCAGGAAGCCTGCCTGAATGAGTTGCATCTGCATCTTGCGCAGCGACTTGGGATCATTGCTTGCGTAGAAATCATTGGTGCGCTTGGCAAATTTGCGCGCGGTGCTTTTTGGCTTTTGCAGATCCGGTTGCCCGACGGCTTCAACCTTTGAAACGGGCGTGATTTCCAGTCGCTTCTTCACGTTGGAGCGGGTCTGTTTTTCGCTGCGATCCTGCATGAAGTAAAACATCAGGCCGAACATCATCACGCTGGCCAATGCACTGACCAAAATCACGGGATTGAAACTGGAGACGAGTTCAAACATCGTTCAAACCTTGAAACTTACCATTTGCATGATCATCAAATTGCCACCGACCAGCCATGTGAGCAGCCCGCCAAACCCGATATAGGTTTGGTTGAATTTCCAGATGCCGCCATAATAGTCCGGCATCAGCGTCATCAGGACAATGAACAGGATGATCGGCATGGCAGTCAGGAACATGGCAGACATGCGCCCTTCTGCCGAGATGGCCCGTATTTTCGCCTTCATCTTCTGGCGGTCGCGGATTACCTTTGACAGGCCGTCGAGAATTTCACGCAAATTGCCGCCGGTTGTTGCCTGAATGGAGACTGAGGAAACCAGCAACGGCAAGTCGGGATGACCGACACGGTTGTAAAGGTTCAGCAGTGCCGAAACGAGGTCGGAGCCGTAGGTGACTTCATCGGCTACCATGCCGAATTCAGAACCGATCGGGTCTGCCATTTCGCGGGCAACCATCGAGATCGCCACCGGCACCGGATGCCCGGCCTTGAGGGAACGGGTGATGAGATCAATGGCTTCCGGAAGCTGCTTGCCGAATTTGGCCAATTTCGCGCCCCTGCGGCGTTTGAGATAAATCCACGGAAAGATGAAACCGGTTAACGGGGACGCAGCCAATGGCACCATCAAGGACTGCGTCAGGAACAGCAGGATCAGCGACGAGGTGGCAAAGAAAATGCCCCAATAGGCCAGCACGCGTGTCATGCCGATGGTAATGCCGGCCTGGACGATCAGCTCGTTCAGCCATTTGACCGGCAGTACAAGGTTTCCGTCTGCGTCCATTCCCCGCTCTTTGCGCAGCTGGACCAGAATGTCCTTCTGGCTGACCTTGTCCTTGGATGAAGCGGTCATGCGTCGGTTGATGCGGCGCTTTGTCGGGTCGTTGGTGGCAAACAGGATGTAACCCGTCTCCACAAAAAGGATGGCCGAAACAACCAAGGATGCATAGAAAACATGCACCGCCTGAATTTCAAAGCTGGCGAGGAATGCGCTCATTTGAGTTCGATCCCCGGCTCGAAGACCGAACCTGGAATGCGGATACCCATGGCAACCAAATGTTCCAGGAAACGCGGGCGCACTCCGGTTGCTTCGAAGTGACCGTGAATTTCGCCATTGGCGCCCATGCCGGTGCGCTTGTACTTGAAGATTTCCTGCATCTGGATGATGTCGCCTTCCATGCCGGTGACTTCAGCAATGGATGTGACTTTGCGCTTTCCATCTGAAAGGCGGGTCAGCTGCACAATCAGATGGATCGCGCTGGAAATCTGGCTGCGGATCGACTGCACCGTCATCGGCATGCCAGTCATGCCCAGCATCTGTTCCAGGCGGGCAATGGCATCGCGCGGCGTATTGGCGTGAATGGTCGCCATTGAGCCTTCGTGGCCGGTGTTCATTGCCTGCAACATGTCAAAGGCTTCTTCGCCGCGGCACTCACCAAGAATGACGCGATCGGGCCGCATGCGAAGGGCGTTTTTCACCAGATCGCGCTGCTTGATTTCACCAGAGCCTTCATTGGAGGAGGGCCGCGTTTCCATCCGGCCGACATGGGGAATTTGCAGTGCAAGTTCGGCAGCATCCTCAATGGTGATGACGCGCTCCTTGTCGCTGATAAACGCAGAAAGCGCGTTCAGCATCGTCGTCTTGCCGGTACCCGTGCCGCCGGAGATGATTGTGGTCATGCGTGAGGCAACGGCGTGCTGCAACACTTCGGCCATTTGTGGTGCTATTGCACCAAACTCGACAAGGCGCTCCAGCGAGAGCTTGTTCTTGGAGAATTTGCGGATCGATACCAGCGGCCCGTCAATTGCAATCGGCCGGATCGCCGCATTGAAGCGCGACCCGTCCGCCATGCGTGCGTCGCACATCGGATTGGATTCATCTATGCGCCGCCCGACGGCTGCCACGATCTTGTTGACGATCCGCAAAAGATGGGCTTCGTCCTTGAACGGTATGACCACCGGCTGCAAGACGCCCTTGATTTCAGCGTAACAATTCTTGTGGCCGTTGATCAGGATGTCCGAGATTTCCGGATTTCGCATCAGGGCTTCAAGTGGGCCAAGCCCGGTCATTTCATCGACGATAGTGCCGACAAATTCCTGTAATTCTGCATTGTTCAGTGCCAGACGCTCTTTGGTCACATAGTCGGCAACAAAGGCACCGATTTCGCGAACCAAAGCGTCACGTGGCAGTTTTTCCAACGCAACAAGGTTGAATTCTTCCAGCAAGCGGCGATGCAAAATGACTTTTGCCTCGATGAGCTTTTCACGCGAGCCTGCGGGTTGCGGAGCGGCTTCGGGTGCGGCTGCAGGAGTTGCCAACGGAGCATCTGACTTGACCGCTGCTGCAGGTTGGGATTTCTCCGGCGCTTCACCGAAAATGTCGTCCTCGACCTGTGATCTGTGCAAGTTGGAAAAGCGGTTCAACATCTGGTCATCCTGCCTTGCGGGTGAAGAGGTTGCGACCGCGGGCGAAGAAGCCGTTGCGGGCATCCTTGGTCACTTCAACTTCGGCAGCATCGGCCAGGATGATGCGCATGAGTTCTGAGGTCACGTTGTTGTTTGCTTCAATCTCTTCCAGTGGAACGCCGCGATCAACCGCGTCGCGCACCAGTTTGTAGTTGTTTGGAATGCCACCGGCGAAACGGTCGCCAAGCGCTTCTTCGACATCGCGCGCATTGAGTCCCGAGGTGTTGGCACGGCGGTCCATGCGGTTGACCAGGATTTTCGAATTGACCTGCGAGCCGACCTTTTCAACAATCACTTCGTTGAGGCGGCGTGCGTGTCGGATCGAAGGCACGGTCATGTCCGACACGATGAACATGCGGTTGGAACCCATGATCACGGTATCGGTCCACGGGAACCAGATGCGCGGCAGATCGATGATGACATAGTCGAAGTAAGCGGAAACCAGATCCAGCAAGCGCACCACAAGTGCTGCCTTGAAGGTGCGCATCTCGCTTGGATGGTTTGGCGCTGCGATGACCGACAGGCCGCTCGAATGCTTCGAGAGCATCACGTCAAGCAATTGGCGGTCGAGGCGCTCTGGGGCATTCTCGATCTCGGCTATGTCAAAGCGTGGTTCGATGTCGAGATATTCTGCGCACGATCCGTGCTGGAAATTGAGATCGACGACGCAAGTCGTGCGGCCCAGCTTGCGACCGTATTTGTTAAGGATTTGTGCGGTTTCCAGCACCAGCATCGTCGTGCCGACGCCGCCGGAAGCCGGCATGAATGCTAGGAATTGCGGTTCAACCTGGTGGTCTTCACCCGGCTGTTTCAAGGCGTTGTTGCAGGCCCGCACGAGGTCGGATGTCTGGATTGGCTTCACCAGAAAATCGGCGACTTTCAGCTGGATAAGGATACGCGCTGCCGCCGGGGTGAAGTTGGAAGTCACCACTATGACCGCGCAATTGGCTCCAACCATTCGCTTGATCTTCTGGAGCTGCTCAAAGTCGGCGACCTTGCCGGCATCAATGTCCAGGATCAGCGCATCCAGTGCATGCTCGCGGATTTCGGTGCCGATTTCCTTGAGGTTCTTCTGGATTGTCAAAAGCTCGAGGCTGTCGCCGGAAGCAATTGCGCCCTTTGCCATGGCAACAAAGGCTGCATCATCCGAGACGAGTGCCAGGCGGCGCTTCGACTTGTCTGTGGTGAGCGACATGGTTTTTCCCTGCTTCTTCTTTTTCAGTCTTGGCTGGTTCAGTTGGTTTGCGGAACAACAAGCTGGATCGGCGCAATGTCTTGCGGCGGCTTTTCCTCATCCTTCTTGGCGTGTTTCATGTAGGCATTCGCCTGACGCCGCCCGTTGGTCGGGATGTGCGTGTCGTAGACATAGGGCGGCCACGGATCGGCCGCTTGAAGTGCCAGGTTGGTGGCAACCGCGTTGCCCGCGTAGGGTTCGATCAGGTCCTGCCGTGCCAGATATTGCTGGCAACCGGCCAGCATGCTGGCACTTGCGGCGAGGGCGGTGATTTTAAGTGTGCGTTTCATTTTGTTGGTCCTCTTTCCCGCTCTTTGCGGCGGTTGATCAGAAGTCGATGATGTGGCCTGCTTTGAGGACACCAGACTGGTTGTCGGCAACCTTGCGCAGATGGGCGCGGTTCATTTCGGTCTGCCCATTGACGAACAGATCGACGTCATTGGGGGCCACAGCGCCATCCAGAGGTGTTGCAATCTGCGTCCCGGGTACCAGCGGGCGAACCAGACGCGGGGTCACGATGATGACGAGGTCGGTTTCCTGCTTGCGGTAGGATGACGAGCGGAACAATGCGCCGAGGATGGGAATGTCACCCAGCCACGGGAACTTTCGTACATCGTAGTTTGCGGTCGACTGGAGCAATCCGGCCAGCACGAAGCTTTGGCCGTCACGCAACTCGACCGTGGTTTTGGCGCGGCGAACAACCAGACCCGGGATTTCAACATCGTTGAACTTCACGGAAGTGGTGGGGTCGATCTGGCTGACTTCAGGTGCGATCTGCAGATTGATGATGCCGTTTTCCAAAACGGTCGGCGTGAAATCCAGGCCAACACCAAACTGCTTGAACTGAACGGTCACCTTGCCGTCTTCGGCTGCGACCGGGAACGGGAATTCGCCGCCTGCAAGGAAGCTGGCAGTGTCGCCCGAAAGTGCGGTCAGGTTCGGCTCGGCCAGACGGCGCGCCACTCCGCGCTGTTCCAGCGCCTGCACCATCACGTCAACGCTCATGCCTGAATTGAGAAGTCCGCCGATCAACTGGCCGAACGGCAGCGCGCCCGAGATCAGCGAGTTGCTTGCCGACAGACTGTTGGAATACAGGGTAGCCGTATTGGAAAGACCGTTGGTGTTGCCGGACAAAAAGCCGTCCTGTTTGTTGCCATGGATCGATACGCCAAGTTCCTTGTTGTTTCGGCGCGATGCTTCGATGAAGCGCACTTCAAGGGTAACCTGCGTCGATGGCTGCACCGAGGTTGAATCGATGGGATCCTCGTCATAGCGCTTGGCTATCTCGCGCGCCTTGGCTGCCGCCGCCGGGCTCTTGGCCTTGCCTGAAATGATCACGCGGCCATTGGCTGTGGTGGCTTTTACGCCATCGTCCTTGAGCGCTGAATTGAGCGTGCGGTTGATTTCGCCGGCGTCCGGGCCAACTTCAATGTCCATGGTGCCGACGAGCTCGCGCGCCTCATTGTAAAGCGCCACGCCCGTCGAGCCGGCTTTGGTTCCAACAATGTAGAATGTGCGGTCAGTCAGTGGTGTCACCACTGCAACATCCGGGTCGCCGACCACGATCTCGCTGAATGGTGCATCGGTTCGCATGGTCTTCGGCTTGCCGGTCCCCACGCGGACCACCTGGTTGCCGCCCTGCGAAATTGTTTGCACTGCACCAGCTTCGTCGGCACGGGCCGAACCGGAAAATGTACCCGGTGCCATGGCGACCAATGCACAAAGTGCTGCGGTGGTGGCCAGTCTGCCCAGGCCGTTTAGACGGAATGCGAGCTCGTTTTTCATGTTCGTTTCGGCCGGCATTTGATGCGGCCCCCCTTTGTTGAGGTTGTTATTGTTGCCCGTCGATGCCTGCCTGTGCTTGTCCGCCCTCGGTAACGGGAACCGAGTGCTCGACCACTTCCTCACGCTTCACCACGGTGATTGTGGCAAAGCGCTTTTTTGGTTTGTTGTTGAGAAATCCGAAGAAACCATCATCGCCTTCAACAGATGCCTTTTTCGCATCGTCGAGATCGCCGACCGAAAGGGTCGATGAACCAACAGTGTTTTCATCGCCAGATCCGCGCAGCAACAGTGCGAGGCGCCCAACGGAGTTTGCCAGGGCGAGTTTTTGTGCGCCGGCGGCATCGGTTTCAAGTGTCACGGATTTGGCAACTCGCGCGCCTTCGGCAGCACGATCCGAATCCTGGTCGATGGAAAGAACCTTGACGTTCTCCATGATGATCTTGGCCGCCTGCTCGCCGTTTTCTGCGTCCTTTTTGGTCAGGACGATGTCGACGAAGTCGCCAGGCATGACAAAACCGCCCACCCCGTTTACTAGGTCTACAGGGATGGTGACGGCGCGCATGCCTTCTGCGATGATGCCTGAAAGACCGGCCTTGCCATTTTCACCAGTGACCTTGACCGCCAGCACCGGCTCCCCGGTTTCCATGGTCTTGATCGCCTTGCGCTCACCCTTTTCGACGAGTTCGGGAATGGTCTTGAAAGCGCCTTCGGGGATGGCATCGGCCGGCCAGGCGACTTCCTTGAGCTTCTCTGCCGTGACTTTCTGGCCAAAGCGGATTTGCTCGGTTGTCACCACAACGGTCGCCAGCGCCACCTCTGTGTTGTTGCTGTCAATTTCGCTCATGCGCGCTTGCGCCTGGCTTTCCAGCCAGTAATTGCCCGCGAAATATGAAACTGCGCCGAAAGCCACTGCGAGCCCGGCCATAACCAGTACTTTGCTATTCACGCCCTAAACCCCTGCCAAGGTTCTGTTCTATTCTTGACAACAGCCTAGACGAGGAAGTTTAAGGCTTTTCCTATTTCGGGTCAGGTTTTGCGTCAAAAACGCTTAAATTTGAATGTTTTAGCGTTAGCAAATGCTGAATCGGAGACCGTGGTAAACAGCCTCTTTCATTGTTGCCTTGCCGGAAAACGCTGATCGAGCCAATTGGCGAAATCTTCCATGATTGCATCGCGGTTGACTTCGTTGAGGCCCTCGTGGCGCGTTTGTGGCCAGACCCTTGTTGTCACGTCGCGCATGCCGGCAGCTTCAAGACGGGCTGCAAGGCGCAACATCGCTTCGCCCTTCAGGCTTGAAGGGTCCATCCCTCCGGCAACAATGTTGACTGGCATTGATGCTGGCAATCGGGCGATCCGTGCCGGATCTGCAGATGAGCGGATTGAGCCAAGGACATCAAGCCACATGCCGATTGATACCGGGAAACCGCAGAGCGGATCGTTGACGTAGGCATCCACTTCCGCCGGATCGCGCGACAGCCAGTCAAATGCGGTGCGGTTCGGGGAGAACTCCTTGTTCCAGGCTTCAAACGTGACCTTGTTGGCAATGCCGCTGGGAACGTCCGAACCCTTGAGCATTCGCTCGGCCTTCAGGATGCCAACCATGATGGTGAGCAGGAAAGGCGTGTCGAAGCTGGTGTTCCACAACGCCAGACCCTCGCTCATGCCGGGATTTTCATGTGCATGGTTGAGTGCAATGATGGTTCCCATGGAATGACCAAACATCAACACCGGGGCCGAGGGGTGCAAGGCGCGCGCATGGGCAATGACTGCGCTGACATCTTCCATCACGCGAGCCATGCCTTCCTTTGGTGCAAAAACGCCAAGCGGTGCACCATTGGCAATGGTGTGGCCATGGCCACGATGGTCATGGGCCACGACCGCGTATCCGCGTGACGCAAGGTATTTGGCAAACCGTGCATAGCGGGCGGAATGCTCGGCCATTCCGTGATTGATCTGGACAATTGCACGCGGCAACCCTGCTGGTGCAATTTCATGAATGCACAATTTCGCGCCGGTCGGACTTTGGAGCGTGGTTCTGGCGAAGTCCCGCATGGTCGTGATATCCCGATTGCACCTTTTCCCAGAAAGTATCACAAGATGGTGAAGGTCAAGCAAGTTTGAGGATGGGGAAGTTGTCAGCCGGTTTTTTCAGGCCAGTCACGATTGTTGCAGCGCTGGCATTGGCGCTGGGTGCGTGTACAGGCAAGGCCGGATATTTTGCCGCCGAGGATGCTCCCGATCACATCAAGGCAGGAATGCCGGATTTTCGGCTGGCGCTTACTTATGCCAAGGGCCCTCCGCTTTCCGCTTTTGCCGAAAAACTGCCGCATGCCAGCGGCAGTTTCAGCACCATTGCCGGTCTCGAGCCGCAAGTTGTGGCACTGACACGTCCGTTGGATGTGATCCTGCTGCGTTCCGGCAACAAGTTTGCCAAACAGTTGTTTCCATCCGAATTTACCCATTCGGTGCTTTGGCTCGGAACGGAAGCGCAATTGCGCAAAGAAGGATTGTGGGACCAGCCGGAACTGGCGCCCTTTCGCGAACGCATCCGGGCGGGGTATCCCATTGCCGAGGCAGCATACCGCGATGTTCACCTGTCGCCATTTGCCATGACCAGCGACTACGAGCGGTTGGCAATTTTCCGGTCAAGTGAACTTGGCCTCAAGACCAAGCGGGCGGCCTATGCCCGAATTGCCGAACTGGAAGGAACTCCTTTTGACCCGTCATTTGATGTGAACGACAAAACTCGCCTGAGTTGTCTGGAGTTCTTGCAAGAGGTAGTGCCGGGGCTGGACTTGCCGGCCCGTTATGCACAGGGCCGTTTTGCCGTGATTCCCGATGATGCGGCGCGACTTGCGATTACAGGCCAAATTCCGTTCCGGTTCGTTGCGCATCTGACCGCAGAAGAAGACGGTCCCTTGCAGCGTGTTGATGCGCAGGGTACTTTTTCATTGCTTAGCCAACCAAGGGCAAAGCCGAAACATCAGGTCTATTGACGGCTCAAACGCCTGCCATTGCAATCAAATCGTCGGTGTCTTCATCGGAATAGCCAAGCGCCCGGCCAATTTCATGGATCTTGCCGGTTTCGCTCTTTTCCTCCACACGGTCGCTCATCATCACCAGAAAACAGGATTTGATGATGCGCTCGCGCATGGCGGGGCTAACCTTGTCACGCTCCGCGCCGAGTTTTGCCCTGATGTCAAAAGACGGGGTAAAATCTTCAAGGATTTTTGAAATGCGCTCGCGCGGGATGGCCAGTCCGAGCATGCGATCGTGGATACTGGCGATAATGGCTATTTCCTCGCTGGAAATTTTTCCGTCGGCAGACGCCATGGCCCCGAGGCATTGGATGAAAATGCGGGTTTCGGTCTCGCTGTAGGTGCTTTCGACAGATTTTTGCGGGGCCATGAAGTCTGCAAAAAAGCGCGACAGGCCGGATACCAGCAAAAATGCTCCCAATAGAAGTGCAGCCCAGCACAGCGCAGCAAGGGCAAAACCCTGGGCCTCATATGCGAAGTACAGCCCGACGCCGCCTGCGCCAACCAGCAATGCCCCGGCGATTGCCGACAGTCTACCCTGCATGATCATACTCCCGCCCGGCAATTCGCCCGGCGGCATCAAGCCGGAACGCTGTCGGTTTGTCCAGCATTGCCAAGACAAATGCCTGTCAATTGTGCCGTTGCTGTGCCTGCGAAAACGCCTTACAAGCGGCTCAGGATTTCCCCCAAAGATTGCGGAGCAGCAACGCCATGGCGCGTCAGTTCATTTATCACATGGCCGGGCTGAACAAGGCCTATGGCACGAAGAAAGTGCTGGAAAACATTCACCTGTCATTTTATCCCGATGCCAAGATCGGCATTCTGGGGCCCAACGGGGCGGGCAAATCCACCGTGTTGCGCATCATGGCCGGTCTCGACACGGAATACACCGGCGAAGCCTGGCTGGCGCAGGGAGCGACTTCCGGCTACCTGCCGCAAGAACCGCAGCTCGACCCGCAACTCGATGTTCTGGGCAATGTGATGGAAGGCGTTGCTTCCAAGCGGGCGGTGATCGAGCGCTACAACGAAATCATGATGAACTACACCGACGAGACGGCTGATGAAGCCTCGAAGTTGCAGGACATCATCGACAGCCAGAATCTGTGGGACCTCGACAGCCAGGTTGAAATGGCGATGGAAGCCCTGCGCTGCCCGCCGGGTGACTGGCCGGTGGACCAGCTTTCGGGCGGTGAAAAGCGGCGCGTGGCGCTGTGCCAGTTGCTGCTGCGCCAGCCGGACCTGCTGCTGCTCGACGAGCCAACCAACCATCTGGACGCCGAAACCATCGCCTGGCTGGAAAAGCACCTGCGCGAATATCCTGGCGCAGTGATGATGATCACCCACGATCGTTACTTCCTCGACAATGTAACCGGCTGGATTCTCGAACTCGACCGTGGCCGGGGCATTCCTTATGAAGGAAATTACACCGCCTACCTTGCTGCCAAGTCCAAGCGCATGGCGCAGGAAGGCCGCGAGGAAGCTTCGCGCCAGCGGGCGATCTCGGCAGAATCGGAGTGGATGGCCGCTTCGCCCAAGGCGCGGCAGGCAAAGTCGAAGGCGCGCATCAAGGCGTATGACGAGTTGGTCAGCGCCGCCAATGACCGCACGCCGCAGAACGCGCAGATCGTCATTCCGGCCGGCGAGCGCCTGGGGCAGGTGGTCATCGAGGCCGACAAGCTTTCCAAGGGCTACGGCGACAAGCTGCTGATCGACGGGCTGGAATTTGCCTTGCCGCCGGGCGGCATTGTTGGTGTCATCGGCCCCAACGGCGCGGGCAAGACCACGCTGTTCCGGATGATCACCGGACAGGAAAATCCCGACGGTGGTGAAATCCGTGTCGGCGAGACGGTCAAGCTTGGCTATGTCGACCAGAGCCGCGACTCGCTCAACCCGGACAAAAGCGTTTGGGAAGAGGTTTCCGGCGGAACTGAAGTGATCAAGCTCGGCAAGCACGAGGTCAACTCGCGCGCCTATTGCTCGTCGTTCAACTTCAAGGGTGCCGACCAGCAACAAAAGGTCGGCACGCTTTCGGGCGGTCAGCGCAACCGCGTGCACATGGCAAAGCTCCTGAAAGAGGGCGGCAACGTGCTGCTGCTTGACGAACCGACCAATGATCTTGATACCGAAACGCTGGCGGCGTTGGAAGACGCGCTCGAGGCCTTTGCCGGCTGCGCCGTGATCATCAGCCACGACCGCATGTTCCTCGACCGGCTTGCCACCCACATCCTCGCCTTTGAAGGCGACAGCCATGTCGAATGGTTCGAAGGCAATTTCGAAGACTACGAAAAAGACAAGATCCGCCGCCTCGGCCCCGACAGCGTCAATCCGAAGCGGGTGACATGCAAAAGGTTGACGAGGTGAGATTGAATACAACCCCGATCTGCTATACATGTATAGCAGATCGGAGAACTACCCCATGCTTGCCTTGAGATTGCCGAAGGACATTGAGGAACGCTTGGAAGCGCTGGCAAAGCGCACGGGCAGAAGCAAGAGCTACTACGCCAGACAAGCCATCATCGAGTATATTGACGACTTGGAAGATGTCTTCCTTGTTGAGCAGGCAATGGCGGATGACAGGGGCGAGCGCTTCACGCTTTCCGATATCAAAGCCGACCTCGATGCTGATGAGCTTGCCGGAACGCGGTCTGCGGCTGAATGAATTGGAGCATCGAGTTCACAGTGACTGCTCGCAAAGACTTGCGAGCATTGTCGATCCCGGTCCGCAAGCGAATAATTTCATTTCTCGAAGAGAGGGTCAGAAATTATCCCGACCCGCGCAAGCTTGCAAAAAGGCTGGCAGGTACTGACCGCGAGCTGTGGCGTTTTCGTGTTGGCGACTACCGAATTATTGCAGAAATTATCGAACAAAGGATGGCTGTCCTTGTCATCACCATCGGACATCGCGGCGGCGTTTACCGATAACCCCCTGTGCATTTCAGCGCATCGCGCATTGTCGGCGGTTGCCATATGCTGGAAGTGATTTGCAACCGGATGGCAGGCATTGGGCATTTTTGAGCGTATTGCATTGTTGCCGCGAGCGGGCATTGCCGCGGCATTCGCCTTTGCCGCCTTTGTTGCGCTGGCGGTGGCGGTGGTGTCACAGCCGGTCGGCAATCTGGTGCGCGATGTCATGGTTTCCACCGTGTCGCCCTTCACCGAGCCGCCAAAGGACATCGTGGTTGTTGCCATTGATGAAAAAACGCTGGCGCAGTTTCCCTACCGCTCGCCGGTGGACCGGGCATTTCTGGCAAAGCTGGTGACCCGAATTGCAGAAGCAAAGCCGCGTGCCATCGGCATCGATTTGTTGTTCGACCAGCCGACAGAACCAGAAAAAGATGCCGCGCTCAAACTGGCAATCACTCAAGCGGCAACACCCATGGTGGTGGCTTCGGCCTGGGCGTCGGATGGCTTGACCAAGGCACAGCTGGAACATCTGGCGGAATTTTCACCCAATGCGGCGCGCGGTCTGGCTGCCTTGTCACGCGATCCGCTGGACGGGGTGGTGCGCGGCGCTTTTGCCGGGCGCGAAAAGGACGGCGAGTGGCAATACTCCTTTCCCTCAGCCCTGGCGCTGGCAGGCGGCGTCACGCCGTCGCGTGTGTCGGAAGAGATGGTCTATTACCGCACGGCAAATGCCGAGCCCTGGAAGGTTCCGGTCTATCCTGCCGCTGCGGCGATGGTGGCGCCACCCGCCTGGTTTGCTGACAAGTACGTGCTGATCGGCGTCGACCTGCCGCTGGAGGACCGGCACGCGACGCCGTTTGTTTCGGTCAACGGTGTGCTGGCCGGAACGCTTCCGGGCGTGGTCATCCACGCACATTCGCTGGCGCGGCTGGTCAAGGGCGACGGGATCGTGGCCGCCGGCACCTGGGCGGGACTGGTCCTGACGCTGGTATTCGGGGCGGCGGGCGCGGCGTTGGCTTGGCGGCCGATGCCGCTGGCACTCAAGCCGGTGGCGATCCTGGCGGTCATCCTTTTGATGTGGCTCCTGGTTGCCTATGTGTTTGCCAGCAACGCCGTTCTGCTGCCGGTGGTTGCGCCATCCATTCTGGTACTGGCGGTTTCGCTGCTGGTTGGTTTCCTCGCCTGGCAGCGCGACCAGCAGGAGCGAAAATTCCTGAAGCGCGCGTTCTCCCAGTATGTCAGCCCCGCGGTCGTGGATGCCATTGTCGCCAACCCCGACCAGTTGAAGCTTGGCGGTGAGCGGCGCATGGTCACCTGCGTTTTTACCGATCTGGAGGGCTTCACTTCGTTCAGCGAAAACCTGCCGCCAGAGCAGCTTGCCGAAGTACTGAACAATTATCTGGATCGGATTTGCGATCTCTTCGTTGAACATGGTGCAACCATTGACAAGGTGATCGGTGACGCTGTGGTCGGCTTTTTCGGCGCGCCGGCAGAACAGGCCGACCAGGCAGTCCGTGCGGTCGGCCTTGCCCTCGCCATCGACCGGTTTTCACAGGAATCGCGAGCGCAAATGGCAAGTCAGGGCCTCAATCTGGGCGCAACGCGCATAGGTGTGCATGGCGGCCCGGCTATCGTCGGCAATTTCGGCGGAAAGCGCTTCTTCGACTACACCGCCATCGGCGACACCGTGAACACGGCAGCACGGCTCGAAGGTGCCAACAAGTTTATTGGCACCACGATCTGCATCAGTGGCGCGGTGGCGGAAGCGGCGCAAGGCGTGTTGCTGCGACCGTCAGGCGTTCTTTACCTGAAAGGCAAGAATGATGGTGTTCCAACCTTCGAAGCGTTGTACAATTCGCCTGAAAACCGGAAGCTTGCGGCTGAATGGAAAACGGCTTGGGCCTTGCTGGAGACAGGCTCACCCAAGGCGAAAGCAGTGTTCAGCAAACTTGCAGCATCAAGGCCGCAAGATCGGCTGGCCGCTTTGCACGCCGCAAGGCTGGAGCGCGGTGAAACCGGACCAGCGATCCGTCTGGTCGATAAATGACATGCGATCACATCAACAAGCAGGAGCACGGGAAATGAGCATGAAGCATCGCCTGATATGCGCACTCCGTCGTTTTGGCCTTTGCCTGGCAATGGTTGGCAGTCTTGTGGCAACACCGGTCTTAGCTGGCTCGCAGTATGTGATCGTCGGCTCCGAGCCTGAGTCTGCCGAGTTTCCCTCGGGCAAAGTAATGGCGCCGGGCGACACACTTGTTGTGCCGCAGGGAACAGCGGTGACGCTGCTGGGTGATGACGGCAGCGTCAACACGATCCCCGGTCCGGCGGAAGTTGCGATCACCGAGGATTCGGTAACCACCGGCAGTCGAAGCGTCACCGATGGTGATGCATCCCGCACAACCATCTCGAAAATCGCCGGTCTTTTGTCAGGTGAGCGCGAGCGGGCAGAGACCTTGGGGGTTTCGCGTTCAGTGCCCGGCAAACCGTCATTGAAGGGACTGGATGATCCATGGACGATTTCGGTGCATGCCTCAGGGCCGGGATGCATCAAGAACGGCGAAGTTGTTCTGGCGCGCAGCGACGGATCGAACGCCATCAACCTTGCCTTTCGCACAGGCGATAGCGAAGGCACGAAAGACATCATCTGGCCATCAGGCGAGAGCAAGTTCAAGCTGGAATCGCCGGTGTCTCCAACCGAAAGCAAGCTGGTCATTGAGGCAGGCAAAGAGTTCGCCAATGTCGAACTTCACTCGTTGCCAGATGCAATCGATCTGAAAAACCCGCTCGATGTCATCGGCTGGATGATCGACAAAGGCTGCAGCCGCCAAGCCATAGCCTTTGTCCAGTCACTGGGCGCCGAGGCCCGCTGACGATCAGCTTTTTTTGCTCAGGCTGGAAATTCAAGGATGTCCTTGAAGTGATCCGGCAAACTGGCGACGGGGGTTTTGGTCAGGTCCTTGTCCAGCGTTGCCAGCACTTGTTTTGCCAGTGCATCCGGCAGCAGCTTGCGGATTTCCCCCAACGCCCGGGGAGAGGCGGCAATGACAAGTCTGTCTGCGTTTTCGACGGCCATCACTTCGCTGATCGTGTGTACGGTCTTCGCCAAAAATTCGCTCTCGGCGGCGTCGTGCGGGTCGCTGCGTGGTTCCATTCCAGAGCGATGATGGCCAACCGATGACTGGACCCGACCAGGCCGAGCATCGCCCATTTCATGGCTTTTGGCCGTTTCCAGTTCAAGGCTGTGATCAACAAGAGCTACAAGGTGCTTTGCCATCCTGTCGTGGCGAAAAAATGCGGCGCGACCACCATCGGCAATGAGAATCAAGGTGCGATCTGTTTTCATCGGGTTTCTCCTAGTTGTGCGAATTCCCGCACAATTTCGCGTACTGTTCCTTGCCCAGGATCAAATCCATGTCCGGTTTTCGCCAATGGGACGCGAAAAATGTGACCTTTGACACATTGCGGACCAATACAGACCGGTTTCAGACCTGCCTTTATTGAAATTGCCACAACCAGAGATTACCCCTCATGGCAGGGGTTTGGTGCAAGTCGCGCCATCACAGTCGGGAAAACGGGCATGGATCAGCAAGAAGCAAACGCGCCGGGATCGGCACCCGCCACCACAATGGTGCACGGGTTTGAGTTTCGCGGCAAAGCTTCCGAGTATTTCGGGATTTGGATCGTCAATCTGCTGTTGTCGATCATCACGATAGGCATCTACACGGCTTGGGCCAAGGTTCGCAGGCTGCGCTATTTTTATGGCAACACGCTGCTGGATGGACACAATTTTGAGTATCACGGACGACCGATACAGATCCTGATCGGGCGGATCATCATCGTCGGTATCCTGCTGGTCATCAACGTTCTGACCAACATCAACCCGCTGTTTGCACTGCTGATCCTTCCCTACCTGATTGCCCTGCCTTGGCTCATCAACAAGGCCATCGGTTTCAACGCGCGAATGACCAGCTACCGCAATGTACGCTTCTCGTTTCGTGGCAGCTATTGGGGTGCGTTTGGTGTGTTTGTCGCAATGCCGTTTGCGGCAGCGCTGACCGCCGGAATATTGGGACCAGTCAGCTCGCAATTGTCATCAAATTACATCGGCAACAATTTGAAGTATGGCACTGCGCATTTCAGGACAGATGCCCCGCTGGGCGCTTTGTATGGAAACTGGGGAATGACCATCCTGTTTTCACTTATGGTGATGGCGGTCGCTGCCGGTGCCGGATTTGGCATCGGGACAATCATGTCCGGGTTCAATACAATCGCCTACACCGGCACGAACGGCGATATTGCCGAGTTCCTGACGGCTGCACCTGCAATCAGTGCCGCAGTTGGCGCTTACGCAGCACTGTTCCTGTCTTTCATCTTTTACGCCGCAGGCGTGCGCAATCTTGCACTCAATGCGACCACACTGGACGGCGGCCACGCGCTTAAATCCAGTGTCGGGCGGCTGAAATATGTCTGGATTGCATTTTCGAACTTTGTGCTGACACTTTTGACGTTGAGCTTGATGCGTCCTTGGGCAGCCATTCGCAGTTGGCGTTACCTGATGGCAAGTTCGGCATTCGTTGCTGCAGGAACGCTGGACAGTTTCATTGACGAGGCCATGCCTGAAGGAAATGTTGCTGCGGCTGAATACCTTGATATCGAGGGCATTGATTTTGGACTTTGACGGTAAAAACGCGGCAGCCCCTGCCGCCGCGTTGAACCATGCTGGAGCAAGCAGATGATTGAAGGCCGCTATTTCCCTCCCCTTGCTTCCCAAGCCAAAGTTGCTCGGCTTTGGGGCATGTCAGGCGATTTTCGGCTGCATGTTGAAGGCGACGCCGAACCGCGCCGCCCGCAACTTGTTTCCCTGAGCGACAAGTTGGGCTCGGTTCCGCGCAAGTTCACCTTTGCTGATGGCGGTGTTTTCGAGGCACCAGCTGAAGCAGATGTTGATGGTTTGATGGGTAGTCATGGCAGCTTTTTCTCAAGGCTGTCACGGCTGGAAGCAAGCTGGCGGTTTGCCGTTTTGGCCGTTGTCCTGACGGTCGGGTTGCTGTTCTCGGTCTACCGCTACGGCTTGCCGGTGATGGCCAGCGCCGCAGCGGCGGTAACACCTTCAGGAATCGTTGAATTGATGGACAGCGGCTCGCTGCAATCCATTGATCAGGTTTTTTTCAAGCCAAGTACGCTGGATGACGCGCGCAAACGTGAAGTTCAGGCAGTGTTTGACGGACTCGCCTCGGCTTCTGGCGAAAACTCGCCGCCACTCAAGCTGGAATTTCGCGATGGCGGTCGGTTGGACGCCAATGCCTTTGCCCTGCCGGGCGGTACCATTGTTGTCACCGACCAGTTGCTCAAACTTGCAAAGAGTGAAGACGAGTATGCCGGTGTACTGGCGCATGAAATCGGCCATGTTCAAAACCGCCACCAGTTGCAGCAGATTTACCGCCTGCTCGGGATTTCGTTCATGATCGGCCTTATCGGAGGGGATTCCAGCCAGCTTATTGATCAGGTGGTCAATCAGGCCGCAACCTTGCAGAGCCTTGCCTATACCCGCGAGTTCGAAAACGATGCCGACAAACGCAGTGTCGAAATCATGCTGAAGGCTGGTCGCAACCCGGTTGCGTTCATTGGGTTGCTGGAGCGCATAACCAAAGACATTCCGGGCGCGCAAAAAACCAGTTGGCTCTCTACCCATCCGGGCAATGAAGATCGCAAGAGGTCTGTGACCGACATTGCCAAAACCCTCAACTGGGACGAGGGAAAGGCGCAATAAGCGGGCAGAATATCAGCGCGACTGCGTGTGGTATTCAAGGTTGGGACGCATGTCGATTGCCGCGCTCATACGGTTTGACATGTTGAAGAACGAGGCCGTAGCCGCATTATCGAAAATTGCACGGTCGCTCCATCCTGATTGGCGCAAAGTCTCACGGTCGGGTTCATCCACCGCCTCCGGCTCCTTTGTCAGCTTCCAGGCAAAGTCCAGCATTGCTCGCTGCTTTGGTGCAAGACGCGCTGAGCGGTAGTTCATCACCAGTTGTTCGCCCAGTACCGGATCGCCGGAAAGTTGGCGCACTGCTGCACCGTGCGCCGTCAGGCAATAATAGCAATGGTTGGCCGAGGAGACGGTTACGGCGATCATCTCACGTTCGAGCTTTGAAAGCTGTGAGTCCGCCAGCATCAAATCATTGTACATGGCCGTGAAGCCGGAAAATTTCGCGCCATGCCAAGCGTAAGCACTGAGCACGTTGGGCACGAATCCGAGCTTTTCCTCGCAAACTGCAAGGTACTTCTGCTGGCGTTCGTCCAGTGGCACTTCTTCAACAGGCAAGTCCAACGCGACAGGTTTTTCGGCTTCGTGTTTGGTCATGGTTTCCTCCTCTACGAATGACACGGCATTGCAGTCAGCGTAGCATCGGCAATGATTGGTTGGCGAGGATTTGGAAACTGATGAAAATCAAAGGCGGGAAAATACCTGAAAAAATGGCGGCGGTGTTTCTGACCGGGCATGGTGGTGTCGAAAAACTTGAATACCGGGAAGATATTCCAACGCCGTCGCCAGGCGCGGACGAAGTGCTGATCAAGGTGCTGGCCACCGGCGTCAACAACACGGACATCAACACCCGGATTGGCTGGTATAGCGGCGAGGCCGGTGGCTCAACCGCCGAGTTCTTGCAATCCGGGATAGGGGTTGCGGCTGGTGGCTGGTCGGGCGAATTGTCATTTCCGCGCATTCAGGGAGCAGATGTCTGCGGACAAATAATCGCTCTTGGCAGCAATGTTCCAGATGACCGGATCGGCCAAAGAGTGGTGGTCCAATCGTGCCTCGTTTCCCAACGGGCCGGGGATTTTGTGCCTTGGCTTGGCTCCGAACGCGATGGCGGTTTTGCCCAGTATGTTTGTGCGCCAAATGCTGACACACATGCTGTGGGCGGCCCGCTTTCACATGCTGAACTGGCCGCGCTCCCTTGCGGCTACGGAACGGCCGCGAATTTGTTGGTCCGGGCAAAAGTCAGCGATGGTGATCGTGTTTTGATCACCGGTGCATCCGGAAATGTCGGCCTTGCGGCGATCCAGCTTGCTCGTGCGTGGGGCGGGCAAGTGGTGGCAATTGCTTCGCCAGAGAAGCATGCAGTGCTGCGTGACCTTGGTGCCAGTGAGTGCTTTGACCGCGACGCTTTTTTGCCCGCCACGCTGGGGCGTGACAGCATGGATGTTGTGATTGATGTGGTTGGCGGGCCGCAATGGCCGCAATTGCTTGAAGTGCTGAAACCCGGCGGGCGCTATGCTGTTTCCGGCGCGATTGCCGGGCCAATGGTGTCACTTGATCTGCGAAAGCTCTATCTGAAGGATTTGACACTGCTGGGCTGCACCACCCAGTCTCGGGAAAGCTTCATGAGAATGCTGGGGCTTGCAGTTGATGGGACGCTTCGCCCGCCAGTGGCCGAAACATTGCCGCTGCACGATATTGCGAAAGCACAAGAACTGTTCTTGTCAAAGCGCCATGTCGGCAAGATCGTGTTGCTGCCACACGGTTGAACATCGGGTCACAATAATTGATTGTTCCCGCCGTTTCCCGCTTGCACGTCTTTGGCTATTTATCGTGCAAAGGAGAATTCCATGAACAAGCCTGAACTCGCACTCGAAACCAGCGCTTCCCGCAAAATCATTCCGGCGCGCAAATTGAAGGGCAGGGTTGCCCAGACTTTGCGCGCAGCAGGCAAGGATTTCACCTCCAAGCCGGTTGATGCGATTGAGTTGACCTTTGACGGCATCAAGGGTGATTTTCACGCTGGTGCCACGCGCCCCTCCGGCGGGCGCGAGCCTTGGTATGATCGCGGAACCCTGATGCGCAACGAGCGTCAGCTATCCATTCTCTCGCTGGAGGAAATGCGGCTGATTGCTGAAAATCTTGGACTACCGAAAATCGAAGGCGGCTGGATCGGTGCCAATCTGGTGCTGGAAGGCATTCCCGATCTGTCCTTCCTGCCGCCGCGAACGCTGCTGTTTTTCGAAGGCGGGGCGACATTGCGCATCGATGGCTACAACGCGCCGTGCGCTCTGGCAGGCGGCGGCATAGCACAGGCGGTTGGCGCATCGCGCAAGGGGCGGATCGCTGGCCGCTGCGTTCGACGATACCGCGCCATCGCAAATCGACTGGACCGCAACCGACATGGCGATGGCCTTCAAGGATGCCGCGCACATGAAGCGCGGACTGGTTGCCTGGGTCGAAAAAGAAGGCCGGATCGAAGCTGGCGAAAGCGTCAGCGTGCGGATCTGGGAGCAGTGGGTTTATTGAGGTCAAAAATCATTGGCTTGCCCGAAATGAGATTTGACCTTGTCACAAAACTGTCACGCCGCCGCTTGTAATTCCAAGCCAAAACCGGAGTGATCAACCATGACCATCGTCATTCACCACAATCCCGATTGCGGCACATCGCGCAATACGCTGGAAATGATCCGCGCTGCCGGCGAGGAGCCGGTCGTAATCGAGTACCTCGAAACCGGCTGGACCCGCCCGCAATTGCTGGCCCTGTTTGCCGGAGCCGGACTGACGCCGCGCTCAGCGATGCGTGTTGGAAAATCGCCGGCCGAGGAATTGGGTCTGACTGACCCGTTGGTTAGCGAAGAGACCATTCTCGAAGCGATGTTGGAACACCCGGTGCTGGTCAACCGACCCATCGTGGTCTCACCCAAGGGGATACGGCTGTGCCGTCCGTCCGAACTGGTTTTTGAACTGCTCGACAATCCGGCCATTGAGAACTTCACCAAGGAAGACGGTGAAGTCGTCAGCCTCAAGCGCGACTGAAGGCCAAAAGACCGAAATCAGTTGTAGGGTCGAACGGGAAGTCCGCGGCCGATCCAGCCGGGCGAAAACAGGCTGCCCTTCATGCCTTCAACGATATCGACAGTGTTGGTCACGCCAGCTTTCGCCAATTGGCGCTGAACGCTGCTCGACCGACCGCCGGAAGCGCAAATCAGCGCGATGGTCTTGCCTGGATTGGCGTCCACGACCGCTTTCAGTTTTTCGGCAAAACCGGCCGAACCCATGGTCAGCGTGACTGCGCCGGGTGCGACGCCAGTGGCTCGCCATTCGCTTTGGGTGCGAACGTCCACGAGGACCATTTTGCCTTCCGATATCTGTTTGAAGGCACTGGCTGAATCGAGAGTTCCGGCAGCAAACGCCGCCGAAACCAACATCAGAATTGTAAACAGGGAAGCGATGAGTGTTTTCATGATGGGAAAAATGGAACACTGATCGCTCAAGGCAAGGGCTTTACCCCGGAATTTTTGCCGCTTTTACGCTGGCGGGCCGAGCAGCGCAGGCAGCGAGCCAGCGGGAGGCATCGGGGAAATTCTGCATGCCCATGATGTCCGCCGCTTCGTAAAATCCGGTCATTGTGCGCAGCCAGGGCCAGATGGCAATATCAGCAATAGTGTATTGCCCGCCCATGATGAACTCGCGCCCCTTCAGCCGGTTATCGAGAACGCCGAGCAGGCGCTTGGATTCATCGCGGTAGCGATTGAACGGCAATTTGTCAGTCATGTCCTTGCCGCCGAATTTCTGGAAAAAGCCGAACTGGCCAAACATCGGACCGATGCCGCCCATCTGGAACATCAGCCATTGCAAGGTTTCATACCGCGCGGACGGATCGCTTGGCTGCAATTTGCCAGTCTTCTCCGCCAGATAGATCAATATTGCGCCGGATTCCCAAAGCGGAAGCGGCTCGCCGCCGGGTCCGTCGGGATCAATGATGGCGGGGATCGTGTTGTTGGGATTGAGGGACATGAACTCCGGAGTCAGCTGGTCATTGGTTGAAAAGCTGACGAGATGCGGCTCGTAGGCGAGGCCGGTTTCTTCCAGCATGGCCGAGACCTTTATGCCATTGGGCGTGGGCAATGAATAAAGTTGCAGGATGTCCGAGTTTTTCGCCGGCCATTTGCGGGTGATTTCAAATGCGTAAAGTTTGGACAAGGCTCCCTCCTGTTGTTGCGGAAATTTTGTCCAGGACGTTTGATTTGTCGAGGCTGATACTGCTGACGCAGTGTTCACTATTGGAAAAATCATTCCGCCGCTTCGCTGTCCGCGGTTTCAATCCGGCGCGAACATCCCCAGTCAGCCAAAATTTCATTCATCGCATTCACCACAAAGAACCGTGCTGCGTCACGGTCGTAGCCTTCGTCAAGCAAAGCCTCATACTCGGTGTGCTCGTGGCGGACTCTTGCACCCAATGCCTGCCACAACGCGATGGACGGAGGCAGATATTTCATGTGCTTCGCGTTGGCGGCTTCAACCACCGGACCAAAATCGGCCAGCGGCATCATTGGGCAAAGGCTGCGCAATTGCTTGGCAATTTCGCGCTGTCTTGAGGTTCCGGTCATTGCGCTCACCCGAATCTGTTTTGGGCACTCGCAAACCATGCTGCAGCCACGCGGAAACTTCCAGTGGGGTGCTTGCACTGAGCAAAATATCATATAAAGATATGTTTATCTGATTTGGAGAGTTTGATGCTGGCGCGCGCTACCCTTGGCCTTGAAGACACCGTGAACCTGTTGCGCGCTGCGGGCGAGCACACGAGGTTGCGGCTGATTGCCCTGCTTTCTGCCAGCGATCTCACGGTTACCGATCTCATCGACATCCTCGGCCAATCTCAGCCACGTATTTCACGCCATTTGCGCCTGCTGGCGGAAGCGGGCCTGCTGGAGCGGTACCAGGAAGGCGCATGGGCGTATTTCCGTGCCGTGGATGATGGTATCGCTTCCCGGCTGGTTGGGGATATCCTTGCCGGCATGGACGCCAATGACCCGCAATTGGTCCGCGACCGCGAGCGGCTGGATGCCGTGCGCAAGCGTCGCTCGGATGATGCGCTGGCATACTTCTCCCAAAATGCCGCCGCATGGGATGAGTTGCGCAAATTGCATGTCGATGAGGCGCGGGTTGAAGCTGGATTGCTGGAGCTTGCCGGCAGGTCGCCTGTGCAAGCCATGCTCGATCTTGGTACCGGTACCGGCCGTTTGCTGGAATTGTTTGCGCCGCTGTATGTGCGGGCAACCGGGGTTGATGCCAGCCGCGAAATGCTTTCGGTGGCGCGGGCCAATCTCGACCGTGCAGGGCTTTCCCGCGTTCAGGTTCGCCAGGGCGACATTTACATGCTGCCTAC
>JBGSOG010000035.1:0-19453 GCA_041739225.1 Rhizobiaceae bacterium | reverse complement strand
CTCAATGAAGTGATGCTTGCCCGCATGTGGGATGTCGTCGTGCCGGGCGGGCCGATCGTGGTTTGCGGCAACAACACCGACGGAGCGAAATCGCTGCGCAAATTTGTGGCGCGCCATTGCGGCGAGCCGGAAAGCCTTTCGAAGCACCATGCCATCGCGTTTTCCTTTCATCGCAATGGTGAGGAAAACCCGTTTCCGCCGCAGACCAAGCCGCGGCGTGGCGGCTATGAAATCGCGCCGGGCATGTTTTCGGCCGACGGGCCGGACGAGGGATCAATGCTGCTGGCACGGCACTTCGATACGCGGATCGAGGGCGAAGTTGGCGATTTTGGCGCCGGCTGGGGTTATCTGGGCATGGAACTGCTTAGCGCTGCGCCCAATGTGACGCGGCTGCACAGTGTCGAGGCGGACCATGCCTCGCTGGAGGCGGCGCGCAGCAATGTCGGCGCGCTGGCCGAGGAGCGAGATCTGCAGTTTCACTGGCTCGACGTGGTGCACGAGCCACTACCGTCGGGCCTTGACTGGGTGGTGATGAACCCGCCATTCCACGACGGGCGGGCGGCCAATCCGGCGCTCGGCACCGGTTTCATTGCTGCTGCCTCACGGGCGCTGCGGCCGGGCGGACGGCTGCTGATGGTCGCCAACCGCCAACTGCCCTACGAGGCGGCATTGGAGGGCATGTTCTCCAGCCACCAGCTTTTGGCCGATGACGGGCATTTCAAGATATTTGAAGCGGTAAAACGCTAAACATTCCTGCAAACGCAAAACGCCCGGCAGGGGCCGGGCGGTTTGTGTTCCGGCGCCACGGCCACAAGGGGGAGGGAGTTGGCACCGGAAGCGTCCACGGGTGGAACGGCGTCATATTCAACCCGTGCGGCACTGGACGCTTTGATCTTGATCAAATCCGTTCTAATCCTTGCCATCTGATTTCATTTTCACGGGGAATTTCATGACACCTTCGATTGCAGCGGTTGGCCTTTATGCCGGTATCATGGGCCTGATTGCCATCTGGCTTGGTTCCATCGTCGGCAGCTGGCGGGCAAAGCTGAAGATTTCCATCGGCGATGGCGGCAATATCGACATGATCCGGGCGATGCGCGGCCAGGCCAATTTTGTCGAATATGTGCCATTGGCGCTGATTCTGATGATTTACATGGCTCTGGCCGGGGCACCGGCGATTGCCATTCATGCCTTGGGAATTGCCCTGACGGCGGGGCGGATTTTCCATGGGCTGCATTTTGCCAAGGCAGGCCAGCCAGGCTGGCAAAGGGGTGCCGGGGCCGGGCTCAGCATGTTGGTGGTGCTGGCAGGCGCGATCGGTGCCATTGGCCACTCGCTGCTGGCGATCTTCTGAGAAAAACGGGGCTTCCCTTACCCAAGGTCCTCGATGGCCTTGAGTTCGTCAAGCCGCGGCATCGACACGGTTGAATAACCTGAATCGACGTAGTGGATTTCGCCGGTCACGCCCGACGACAGATCCGACAGCAAATACAGCGCCGAGCCGCCGACTTCGTCGATCTCGACGGTGCGGCCCAGCGGTGCGTTGCGCTTTTGATAGTTGAACATCATGCGCGCATCGGAAATGCCCGCGCCTGCCAATGTGCGGACCGGGCCGGCGGAAATCGCGTTGACGCGGATGTTTTGGGTGCCGTAGTCGAAGGCAAGATAGCGCACGCTTGCTTCCAGCGCTGCCTTGGCAACGCCCATCACGTTGTAGTTGGGCATCACGCGGGTGGAGCCGCCATAGGTCAGCGTCACCATCGCCCCGCCATGGTTCATCAACGCGGCGGCGCGTTTGGCGATCTCGGTGAACGAGAAACATGAAATCAACATCGTGCGGGTGAAATTGGCTCGCGTGGTGTCGGCGTAAAGGCCTTTCAGTTCGTTCTTGTCGGAAAAAGCGATGGCATGGACGAGGAAGTCGATGCTGCCCCAGCGCTCTTTCAAGGTTTCAAACACGGCGTCCACCGTGGCGATGTCTTCGACGTCACATGGCAGCAGCAGGTCGGAGCCGACGCTTTGCGCCAGCGGGCGCACACGCTTGCCGAACGCTTCGCCCTGATAGGTGAAGGCAAGTTCAGCGCCGTGATCGGCCAGTCTTTTGGCAATTCCCCAGGCAATCGAATGGTCGTTGGCGACCCCCATGACAAGCCCGCGCTTGCCAGCCATCAATCCGTTCATGCAAGTTTTCCCGTCAGCCGTTGTAGCGCTGCAGCGCAATGGTCGCGTTCGTGCCGCCAAACCCGAAGGAGTTGGAGAGCACCGTGTCGATTTTCGCATTGTCGATGCGGCTTCGAACGATGTTCATGTCGGCAAATTCCGGGTCAAGCTCCTCGATGTGGGCGCTTTCGCAAATGAACCGGTTGTTGAGCATCAGCAGCGAGTAAATCGCTTCCTGTACGCCTGTTGCTCCCAGTGAATGGCCGGTAAGGGACTTGGTGCCGGAGATCGGCGGGCAATTGGCGCCAAACACTGCACGCACCGCTTCCATTTCCTTGCGGTCGCCGACCGGCGTCGAAGTGGCATGCGGATTGATGTAATCGATGGGGTCATGAACGGTCGACATCGCCATGTTCATGCAGCGAATGGCCCCCTCGCCCGATGGCGCGACCATGTCATAGCCATCGGAAGTTGCTCCATAGCCAATGATTTCGCCGTAAATGCGCGCGCCGCGGGCTTTGGCATGTTCCAGTTCTTCCAGAACCACCACCCCGGCACCGCCGGCAATGACAAAGCCGTCACGGTTTGCGTCATAAGCCCGTGAGGCAATTGCCGGAGTGCCGTTGAATTTCGAGGACATCGCGCCCATGGCGTCGAAAAGATTGGACATGGTCCAGTCGAGGTCTTCCGAGCCACCGGCAAAGATGATGTCCTGCTTGCCGATCTGGATGGTTTCATAAGCATTGCCGATGCAATGGTTGGATGTCGCACAGGCCGAAGAGATCGAATAATTGACCCCCTTGATCTCGAACTGCGTTGCCAGCACTGCAGAAGCGGTCGAGCTCATTGCCTTGGGAACAGCCGTCGGCCCGATGCGCTTGGGGCCCTTTTCCTGGGTGATCAGCGCCGCTTCAAAAACTGTCCGGGTCGAAGGTCCGCCGGAGCCCATGATGATGCCGGTGCGCGGGTTGATGACATCGCTTTGGTCAAGGCCGCTGTCCTGGATCGCCTGCTGCATGGCAATGTAGTTCCACGCGGTACCCTTGGCCATGAACCGGGCTGTACGGCGGTCAAGCACCTCGAACGGATCAAGATCGGGCGCGCCATGCACCTGACACCTGAAGCCATATTTTTCATAGTCCTCAGCCTTGGAAATTCCCGATTTGGCTTCACGGAGCGAAGCCAGAACTTGCTGGGTATTGTTGCCGATTGAGGAAACAATCCCCATGCCGGTGACAACCACTCGTTTCATTGACTGTTCCTTTCATGAAGGCTGCGCAAGCCTTGAAGCTCAGGCGGCCTTTTCTTTCGACAGGCCGACCTTGAGATCGCTTGCCCGGTAGATTGTTTCACCATCGGCTTTCAGCCAGCCATCGGCAATGCCAAGCACCAAACGACCGCGCATCACGCGCTTGAAATCGATGCCGTACTCGACGAGTTTTGTATTGGGCGTAACCATGCCCTTGAACTTCACCTCGCCTGTGGAGAGTGCCATGCCATAGCCGGGCTCGCCCAACCAGCCAAGAAAGAAGCCGGTCAACTGCCACATCGCATCAAGGCCAAGGCAACCTGGCATGATTGGGTTTCCGATGAAATGGCACGGGAAAAACCAGAGGTCCGGTTTGATGTCGAGTTCAGCGCGGATCATGCCCTTGCCGAATTCGCCACCATCTTCCGATACTTGCGTGATGCGGTCGAACATCAGCATCGGCGGCGCCGGCAATTGGGCATTGCCCGGACCA
Source organism: Rhizobiaceae bacterium (assembly GCA_041739225.1). Taxonomy (GTDB): domain Bacteria; phylum Pseudomonadota; class Alphaproteobacteria; order Rhizobiales; family Rhizobiaceae; genus BOKV01. The sequence goes on along the minus strand of JBGSOG010000035.1, from coordinate 15,551 downwards.
AACAATTCACTGCGACCGCAGGCCAGCAATTCCTCGTAGTTGTAACTCGACTGTCGTGCCGACATTTCTGACTGTTCCTCCTGGCCGCCGACATGGTGCAGCGGGACAACGCCTTTTTTCGGTGCATATCATGGCTGAAGCAGCATTCCAAAGAAAGTTTGCGTGGGAAAAGCGGCGGATCAACGATCCGTCTGGTGCAAGTTTCCACAAATGAGGTGCTCGGCGTCATCAACTTGCGAGCCGCTCTCATCTGCCCTATATTATTTCAGTCAACAGCCTTCGGGGCTGTCTTTTTCTGCCAGAGCGAGACCAATGCAAGTTTCAAAAACACCGGAAAGCGACAAGTTGCACGGCGTTGCGAATGACGACGGTTCGTCGCTTGATCTGGCTTCAAAACTGCGGATTGCCGACCTGCGCCCTACCCGCCAACGCCTTGCATTGGCTGAAATCCTGTTTGGATCAGGTGACAGGCATGTTTCGGCGGAAGCCCTTCATGAGGAGGCCAAGCGCGCCAGTGTGCCGGTTTCGCTCGCCACGGTGTACAATACGCTGCACCAGTTCACCAATGCCGGATTGCTGCGCGCCATCGCCATCGACACCACGAAGACCTATTTCGACACCAATACCGGCGATCATCATCATTTCTATCTTGAATCAACCAACGAAGTCATCGACATGCCGGAGAGTTTCATCCGGGTCGAAAACCTGCCAGAGCCGCCGGCCGGCTTTTCGGTCAGCCGCGTGGATGTGATTGTCCGGGTAAAGGCTGACGGGTCGCTCCGTTAGGAAAAAATACGGCAGCTTGCGTGAGAATATTAGTCATTCTTCAAAGGTTTCGTCCGGATACACACCCCAGACCATTTTCTGGCTGACATATCCGCTGGCGCCGGCAATCTGAAGTTCGCACCAGCCACCCTCGCAGGCGGCAACCTGCGCCACCACCCCTGGTTCCAGGCGGGCAACCACCCGCCCGCTTTCACCCGGCTTGTCCACCAATTCCACCATTTCGCCGCCTTTTTCCCAAGGCGCAACGATGGCGGTCCGCTTGCCGGAAAGCAGGGAATGCAACACCCAGCCCTCATTGCCTTCCGAATCGCGAACCTTGCGCCAAGTGTCGTATTCCTGAATGATTTCGACTGGCAGGCCACGTTTCATGTACATCCAGTCAACGTGATAGTCGCGTCCGGGGCCAACCCGCATGTTGACGCGGGTTGATTTGAGCGAAACATAGCGCGGGACGGGCAAGCCGGTTGTCTTGACCTGTTCGCCTGCTGCCAAGGCGGGCGTGATGCCAACGGGCATACCTAGGGTTAAAGCCATTGTGACCATGGCGAGTGACAGGCTGAATAAGGACTTGAAAGGGGTTGGCAAAGTTTCAGGCTCCTTGAAATGCAAATCGGGCAGACTGGCGGGCTTGCGCTGATGGACCGGCAAGATACCATCCCGGCTTCTCTTGCGCTTTTACCGGACCCGGCGGTCTGCTAAACAGAACAATCAGTCCGTTTGAGTCTGGCCAAAGCTGGTTAAGGCTTGGTCAACGGAACCAACCAAAAACCACAAGAATTCGGAGCGGAGGATGATATTGCGCAAGAAACCAACGGTGGTTGTAACCCGCAAACTCCCCGATGCCGTCGAAACGCGCATGCGCGAATTGTTCGACACTACACTCAACCTGAACGACAAACCGATGAGCCACGCCGAACTGGTGGCAGCCGTCAAGACAGTGCAGGTGCTGGTGCCAACAGTTACCGACCGGATTGACGAAGGCCTGATCGGCCAGGCCGGGCCAGACCTCAAATTGATCGCCAATTTCGGCAATGGCGTTGACAACATTGATGTTGCTGCAGCGGCTCGCAAAGGCATCACCGTTACCAACACACCCAATGTGCTGACGGAAGACACAGCCGACATGACACTTGGGCTGATGATCGCCATTTCACGCCGGTTGACCGAAGGCTTCGACACAATCGAGGAAGGCCGTTTCAATGGATGGTCGCCGACATGGATGCTTGGACGGCGAATCTGGGGCAAGCGGCTTGGCATTATCGGCATGGGCCGGATCGGTACTGCGGTGGCGCGACGGGCCAAGGCGTTTGGTTTGTCGATCCACTATCACAACCGCAAGCGGGTGCATGAGCGCACGGAAGAAGAGCTCGAGGCAACGTGGTGGGAAAGCCTCGACCAGATGCTGGCCCGCATGGACATCATTTCGGTCAACTGCCCCTACACGCCGGCAACATTTCATCTACTTTCGGCACGCCGCCTGGCGCTGATGCAACCGGCTGCCTTCATCGTCAACACCGCGCGCGGACAGATCATCGATGAAGATGCGCTGATCTCTGCCCTCTCAGGCGGCAAGCTCGCCGGCGCCGGACTGGACGTGTTCGAGCATGAACCTGCAGTTCGGCCGGAATTGATGCAACTGGCAAAGGCTGGCAAGGCGGTTATCCTGCCGCACATGGGGTCAGCAACCATTGAGGGTCGCCTGGAAATGGGCGACCGCGTTATCATCAACATCAAAACCCTTTGCGATGGGCACCGGCCGCCGGACCGGGTGCTTCCGCTCGACCGGTAAGGTTTACATCCGGCGGTATCGCAGCGTGTCGAACCTTGCGGCGCGCGCATCATAGAGGATCAGCCGACCGGCAAGGCTTTCGCCAATGCCGGCGATTTCCTTGATGGCTTCCATGGCCTGCATTGCACCCATGATGCCGGTCAAGGCACCAACAATTCCGGCCTGCGCGCAGGTGGGAACAATGCCCTCGGGCGGCTTTGCCGGAAACAGATCACGGTAGCGCGGCAGCAAATTGCCCTGTGCATCGCGGGCATACGGCTTGAGAGTGGTTAGCGAACCGTCGAATTGCCCCACGGCGGCAGTGACCAACGGCAATGACAGTTCCTCGCAAATGTCGGCAACCAGATAACGGGTGTCAAAATTGTCCGAGCCGTCGAGCACGATGTCGTGCATGGCAGCCAGCGCCATTGCGTTTTCGGGCCTCAACCGGACCGGCCAGGCTTCAAAACGCACATTCGGGTTGATGCGCGAGACTGCCAGCCGGGCGCTCTCGACCTTTCGCATGCCGATATTGCCGGTGTCGTGAATGATCTGCCTTTGCAGGTTTGACAGCGACACTATGTCGTCATCGACCACAGAAATGGTTCCAACACCTGCTGCGGCCAGATAGGCAATTACCGGCGCGCCCAGCCCGCCTGCACCCACCACCAGCACCCGGGCGGCCTTAAGTTTTTGCTGGCCACTTCCGCCCAGGTCGGCGAGCACGATGTGGCGCGCATACCGTTCGATTTCTTCACCCGAAAGCATGCAATCACTCCTTGTGTGCAGTGCCGGTATCGACACAAATATATTGGGCCCGCCCGCCCATCGCAGAGAACAGCGAACGATCAGTCCCAGTCATGAAAGCCTGGCAATCCAGGGTTTCTATGCGATCGAAGAGCGCGCTGCGACGGTGTTCATCGAGATGCGCGGCAATTTCGTCGAGAAGAAGGACAGGCGAAAACCCTGCCATCCCGCCCACCAATTGGGCATGGGCAAGAATGAGGCCGACCAGCAGGGATTTTTGTTCCCCGGTCGAACACAAATGTGCGGCCATTCCCTTTGGCCGATGCACAACCGACAGATCGGACCTGTGCGGGCCCTCAAGTGTACGCCCAGCCGATGCATCCAGGCGCCGGCCGACGCGCAGTCTTTCACGGTAGTGATCCTCAAGGTCAAGTGCAGCAATGTCGCTCGCCATCTGGTCGAGGGTACCGTCCAGTGACAGCAAAGCATCGGGAAAAGGGGATGAAGGCTCGGCGGAACGAATGATTACGCCCGACAGCAGAGCAACGAGTTCCTTCCGGGCAAGAACCACGGCGATGCCGGTTTCAACCATTTGCGCTTCGATGGCATCCAGCCAACCTGCGTCCGGCATTCCGTCTGACAGCAACCGGTTGCGGGCGCGCATGGCTTTTTCAAAATCGGCAACCCTGCGCCCATGCGCCGGATCGATTGCCAAGACCAGCCGGTCGAGAAACTTTCGCCTGTCGGTGGCAGGCCCGGTAAAAAGACCATCCATGGCGGGCGTGAGCCAGACAATGCGCGCATGCTCGAGCAGCTCGTCGGCGCTTTTTGCAGGCGCGCCATTGATGCGAACCCGGCGGGTCGTTTCCGGTCCGAGCGTGGTTTCCATGACGCCGGTGCCAATTGCGACAGGGCCCGATGCCCCTTCCATTTCAGCGTGGACCGACCAGGTTCCGTTGCCGCCACTGCGTGCCACGGTCTCGAGCGACGCGCGCCGAAGCCCCCTGCCCGGGGACAGGAATGATACGGCCTCCAACAAATTGGTTTTCCCCGCGCCATTGTCGCCGGTCAGCACGACGTGGCGCGCGTCCATGTCCAGTCGCAGGGCACCATAGTTGCGAAACTGCGTCAGTTTCAAACAGTTAAGGTGAATGCGGGTCACTGCCGCTCCCCGCAAATCCGGCTCAGACGCGCATCGGCATCAGAACATAGATCACACCGGACTCGGCTGAATCGCGGATCAATGTCGGAGAACCCGGATCGGCCAGCATGAAAGTGGTCTCGCTGCCGGAAAGCTGGTTGGTGATGTCGAGCAGATAGCGGGAATTGAAGCCAATCTCGAGCGATTCAGCACTGTAGCCAACTGCAATTTCTTCTGTTGCGCTGCCTGAATCGGGATTGTTGACTGTAAGTACCAAATTGCCGTCGGCAATTTGCAGCTTCACCGCGCGCCCGCGTTCAGAAGAGATGGTGGAAACACGGTCAACCGCACTGGCGAACTGTGCCCGGTCCATGATGAGTTCGCGATCATTGCCGGTCGGAATGACGCGGTTGTAGTCCGGAAATGTGCCGTCGATCAGCTTAGAGGTCAAAACAACTGCGCCGACTGTCATGCGGATCTTGGTGTCGGAAAGCTCTATGCTGATGGAAGCTTCCGGGTCTTCGACCAGCTTCTGGATCTCCCCGACTGCCTTGCGCGGAATGATGATGCCGGGCATGCCCTCGCAGCCAGCCGGCGCCTCGATCTGGGCGCGGGCAAGTCGGTGACCATCGGTGGCTACTGCGCGAAGCATGAGCTTTCCGGCTTCTTCCACCGAATGCAGGTAAATGCCGTTGAGATAGTACCGCGTCTCTTCGGTCGAGATGGCAAACTGGGTGTGTTCAATCAGGCTGCGCAGATGCGCGGCAGAGATCTTGAACTTGTGCGAGAACTGGCCGGTTGTGATGTCGGGAAAATCGCTTTCGGGAAGCATCTGAAGGGTGAACCGCGAACGGCCGGCGGTCACCTTGAGTGCATTTCCTGCGCTATCGGACGACAGCGAAACTTCCGACCCTTCCGGCAGCTTGCGCACGATGTCATAGAGCATGTGCGCGGGTACAGTTGTGGAACCTGACTGCTCGACCAGTGCCGGTGATTTTTCGAAGATTTCAAGGTCCAGATCGGTGGCCTTCAAATGCAGTTCGGCACCTTCGGCACGGATAAGCACATTGGAGAGGATCGGGATGGTGTTGCGCTTTTCGACCACGCGATGAACGTGGTTGAGGGATTTGAGCAGGTTTGATCTCTCGATGGTCACACGCATTGACTTGAACTCTCGAATTTTCTGCAGTCCGGACCGGGATGGAACAGCTTGTCTGTATTATCGGCTTTTCACTGTGCACACCAAAAAGCGCTTTGGTTGTACCAGCCGGCAGACCGGAAAGCGCGGGTTTCCAAATTGATAAATAACCGCCAACTTTGCAAGGGCAAGACCGAAATGCTCCGCCCCGCTTCAGGGCAGGAGCAGTGCATTCCTGGGGATAAGGCCGGATGAACGGTAAAGTGACGTGAAACCGGCGATCTCAATCCAGAATGAGGCGCTTGAGCAATTCAATCTCATGGGCCAGCTTTTGGTCCTTGGATGCCAGTTCCTCGATCTTTCGCACTGCGTGCAACACGGTAGTGTGGTCACGCCCGCCAAACCGGCGCCCGATTTCCGGCAGCGAGCGCGGCGTCATCACCTTGGACAGGTACATGGCGATTTGACGGGGTCGAACGATGATACGGGTGCGGCGGTTCGACAACAGGTCGTTTTTTGACACGTTGAACTGGCGTGAAACGACTTTCTGTATGTCCTCGATGCGTACCCGGCGCGAATCTGTGGAGCGGATAAGGTGCCCCAGCATCTTGTCCAGGTCTTCGAAATTCATCGGACCATCGCTGAAGCGATGCTGCACCAGCAATTGGTTGAAGGCGCCTTCAACGTCACGGCCACTGGTGGTGACCTGGCGGGCAACGTAGTGGCGGATGTCTTCGGGAATATCGAGGGATGGTTGCTCCAGTCTGGCCGCTTCGTAACGGGCATTGAGGATCGCTTTGCGCAGCTCATAATCCGGCTGCTCAACCTCGAGCGTCACCCCGCCCTTGAGGCGCGAACGAACGCGCTCGTCAAGGCTCTCAAGCTCTGCCGGCGGACGATCTGCGGCAACCACCACCTGACGGGCGCTGTCGATCAGTTCATTGAGCAAATGGCAAAATTCGGCCTGTATGGATTTGCCTTGCAAAAACTGCATGTCGTCAATCACCAGCAGGTCAATGTCGCGCAGCGATTCCTTCAATGACAAGGCTGTGTGGTCGCGAATTGCAGCAGCAAAACGCCACATGAAATATTCGGCAGTCAGGTACAGCACCTTCTTGCGCGGGTCGCGGCTTCTCGCCTCGCACGCGATTGCCTGCAACAAATGGGTCTTTCCAAGCCCGACAGAAGCGTGAATGAACAGTGGGTTGAAACGGATCGAGCCTTTGTCGTCTTCAGCGACGGTACGTGCGGCGGCATGGGCTATGCGGTTGGATTTGCCTTCAATGAAATTGCCGAAGTTGTGGCGTGGATCGAGGGGTGAACCGGCAAACCCCTGTCGGCGATCCATCGACGGCAAGACACCGCGAACCTGTGATGCGAGGGGCTGCGGCGCATTCAGGCGGGAAATTTGGGCGACAGGCTTTGGTTCGGCCGCATGTGAAGCCTCTGCCTTTGGCGCAGGGGGCACCTTCTCTTCGACAAGTTGCACGTGATTGCGGCGAACAGCACTGCGAACAGCCACGTCGGCGCGCAGCACGGATGGATTTTCTGCTTGCCAAAGTTCCAGCAATTGTTCGCGATAATGGGAATAAATCCACGACTTCAGGAAAGCCGTCGGCACCGAATGCAATGCGACGCCACCGGAAACATCCTCGATCTTCACCCGGCCAAACCAGCTGTTGAACACTTCCGATCCCAGCTTTGCCTGCAATTGGGTGCGAACCCGCATCCATTGTTCATCGTTTGAATTGCGCACCGGTTTGCCTGCCTGTCCAACCATGATATCCGCCATTTCCTCATGCATTTTGCCCTGCAATGCGTGGCTTCGCAGCCCCGCATTCCCGGTAGTGCGGCAGGGAAAAATTTCTCCGCCGCCATGTTTCATCGCTGCGTCCATGGCAGCCCCTCGAATTTCCAGCCTTCAACCGCACCGCGATGTCCGAGCGCATCGCGGGCGCCTTCAAATCCACCCGTGATGTTGTAGGCACGGGAATAGCCGGCTTTTGTCAGCGCCATCGCCGCAGACTGGCTGCGAGCCCCGGACCGGCAAAGAAACAGAACCGGTGAGCTTTTGCCCGCTCCACGTTTGTCCAGCTCGTTTGCCAGTGCATTTACAAAATCCGGATTGACCGCCATGTCCGGGTAGCGCTGCCATTCGATCAATAGCGGATCACGACCAAGCGAGCCGGTGTCGGGCAAACCGACAAAATTCCATTCGGCAGATGTTCGCACATCGACCAACTGCGCCGTGTCATCGGCCTTCAGAAGGGACCAGCTTTCGCTGCACCCCAGATCGCCCGCATAGGACATGGCAATATTTCTCCATTCGTCCCGGAACGGTTTTCCCGGGACGGCCAAATCTCTTCAATTTCTGGACTGACCGACGGTCGGCACAGCGCGAACAGCAATCGAGAAGCGCGGTTCCAAAAAAGGACCCAAACCCCTTGTTGCAGATGCTCCGCCAGCAATCAGGCGCAAAACTCCGTACACGAGGATTTCACAATCCTTGTTTCAGAACCCTTGCGGATTTGCTGGCGGAACGGAGTGTTGAGCCCCCTGCCGTTCTGGAAACCACCTTACACAGGCAGTTTTGAGGGTTCAACCGGACTCTTTTCAGCAAGCCAAAAACTTTGTCCAAAGGCACGCCGTGCGTTTTGATTGAGCTTGCAAAGGCAGCCGAAAATGCTTTGGAATCAAGGACGCATGCGTAGGCGGCGACCTGCAGCCGGATTTGAAAAATATTTTTATCGAACACCTTGCCGAAAATTCCCGGCACGTGAATTTTTTGAACGGATTCAATGTCAAGGCAAAAACAGCAAGCTGACCTAATGGCAAACCACTGAAATGATTAATAATTTATTGATATGAATATTTTCCGCAGCTTCTGCCACAAATGGCAACCTGAATTTATTTGCCGCCTAACAATCAATTTGATGTTTAGCCGTCAAAACAAAAAACCCGGCAAGGCCGGGTTTCAGCAAACATCAGGATGATGTTGAAATTCAGGCGTCGACGCGTTTGACGCTGGCGCTGAGCCGGGACACCTTGCGCGATGCCGTGCTCTTGTGGATGACGCCTTTAGTCACTGCACGCATGATCTCCGGCTCGGCCGCCTTGAAGGCTTCCACAGCAGCAGTTTTGTTGCCTGCGGCAACAGCTTCCTCAACCTTGCGGATGAAAGAGCGAACGCGCGAACGGCGGTTCTTGTTGGTTGCCGTGCGGCGGGTTATTTTGCGTGCGGCTTTTTTTGCCGACGATGTATTGGCCATTGCTGGGACCTTCCGAAATTTTGGGTTCGCGCCCTTGTTCGGTATTTCGCCGATGTCAGCGAAAATCCAGTCAGCCACAGGAGCTGCAAAGGCGACATAAGTCAGGCGCGGTCTATACAGCGGTGGCCCCGGCGCGTCAACGCCGTTTGTTCACTTCATTATTTTGGCATTTCGGGCAGTAAAACGTGGACCGGCCGGATTGCACCATTCTGGAGACAACCCCTTTGCAACGCGGGCGCAGGCAATGTTCGCCCTCGCGGCCATAGACCATGAACGAGTGCTGGAAATAGCCAAGTTCACCGTCAGTCTGGCGATGGTCCCGCAATGTGGAGCCGCCAGCATCAATGGCCCTTTGCAGCACATCGCGAATGCTGTCGGCAAGACGCCTGCATTCGGCAGGGTTGCCGGCAACACTGTTTGCCGGTCGCAGCGGCGACAGTCCCGACATCCACAAGGCTTCGCAAACATAGATGTTGCCAAGGCCTGCGATCAGTGACTGGTCGAGCAGCGCTGCCTTGATCGGCGCTGATTTCCCGGAAAGGACTGCTGACAGCATCTTGCTGCCGAATTCATTGCCCAGCGGTTCCATGCCAAGGCCGGAAAAATGCCGGTGACTGGCCAATTCGTTGCGGGAAACCAGATCCATGTACCCGAAACGGCGTGGGTCATTGTAGATGACGCGGGCCTCACCTTCCGGGCGCTGAAGCTGGAACACCACATGGTCGTGTGCGCGGGCTGCGGAGCGTTCCTGATAAAAAGCGCCAGGCGTCGAAGTGCTGCTCTTGTGCGGCACTTCAATGCGGAATGAACCTGACATGCCGAGGTGCGCGGTCAGAACCATGCCATCATCGAGATCGGCGAGGATGTATTTGGCACGACGCTTCAGTGACACGATGCTGCGGCCTTCAAGGCGGCCGGCAAAGTTTTCGGGAAAAGGAAAGCGCAAGTCATTGCGGTTGAGCTCAACACGAAAAAACTTCGCCCCTTCCATGACAGGCGCAAGTCCCCGGCACACGGTCTCAACTTCAGGAAGCTCAGGCATTTGTTTCCAAACCGGTCTCTTGCACCAATACTGCGCCAATCGGCGCGCTTGCCCCACCGCCTCATTTCGTATTAGCGATGACACAAAGCAAAGGGAATTTCTGCAATGTCACAGGCAAGGGCTTCAAGACCCGACGAACTGGGCCGGTCTTACGGGTTTCGCCCTGTTGAAACACAGGACAAGCAGCCGCTTGTTGATGCCGTTTTCCACAAAGTGGCGCAACGCTATGACTTGATGAACGATGCCATGTCGGGCGGAATGCACCGGGTGTGGAAAGACGCCATGGTTTCGCGTCTCAATCCACCGCGCCGGGCAGGATGGAAGTCGCTGGATGTGGCGGGCGGAACCGGCGACATCGCAATGCGCATCGTTGATCGCTCGCGCGGCGCTGCTGCGGTGACAGTCCTCGACATCAACGGGTCAATGCTCGCGGTGGGGCAGGAGCGGGCACAAAAACGCGGCCTTCTTACAAACCTTGATTTTGTTGAAGCCAATGCCGAAGAACTGCCTTTTGCCGATCGCAGCTTCGATGCCTACACAATTGCCTTCGGAATTCGCAATGTTCCGCGCATTGACCGCGCATTGACCGAGGCTTTTCGTGTTCTCAAGCATGGCGGGCAGTTTTTGTGCCTTGAGTTCAGTCAGGTAACGCTTCCCATGCTCGACAAGGTTTACGACCAATGGTCTTTGCATGCCATTCCAAGGCTGGGCGAGATGCTGGCAGGAGATGGAGAACCCTATCGCTATCTTGTGGAATCAATCCGCAAATTTCCCGACCAGGATCGTTTTGCAGCGATAATCCGGGAAGCCGGGTTCAGCCGGGTTGACTACCGCAATTTCACCGGTGGCATAGCTGCCCTGCACTGGGGCACGAAACTTTGAGCATTTCGGGCAAGGCTGGCAAAATTGCAGGCATGAAGCCGTGAGTGGAGTTGGTGCCTTTGTCGCGCTTGCCCGGGCTGGCCTGGTTTTGGCCCGTGAGGGCGTAGCGGCCAGCCTTCCCGCTGACGGGATGCCTGCAGGCCTGCGTCTGGCCCAGCGTTTGGCCGGATTGATCGAGCGGCGCGGTGCAAGGCTGCAGGGACGCTCGGAGCGGCTTTCCCGCGCGCTCAACCGGCTTGGCCCAAGCTGGGTAAAACTGGGGCAATTTCTGGCTACCCGGCCAGACGTCGTTGGCAAGGAACTTGCCGGAGACCTGGAAGCCCTGCAAGACCGGATGCAGTCGTTTGACACAAAAACTGCAAAAGCGCGGGTCAGCGAATCGCTTGGCATGGATTGCGACGTGATATTCTCGCGGTTTGACGAGGCTGTTGCAGCAGCTTCCGTGGCCCAGGTTCACCGGGCAGTAAAAGCACGCGATGGCCAGACGGTGGCAGTCAAGGTGATACGTCCCGGAGTGCGCGGCCGCTTTGCCAGCGATCTTTCAACATTCTATGCGGCGGCGCGGTTGATGGAAGCACATGTGCCGTCAGCCAAGCGGTTGCGCCCTGTGGCCGTTGTCGACACCTTGTCGCAATCGGCCCGGATCGAGATGGATTTGCGGCTTGAAGCTGCCGCATTTTCGGAGATGGGTGAGAACATCGCGCGCGACCCAGGCTTCCGGGTTCCCAAGGTGGACTGGGAACTGACCGGGCGCGACTGCATCACCATGGAATGGGTTGATGGTGTCAAGCTGTCCGACATTGATGCGATCAGGGCACAGGGCCGCGATCTCAAACAGCTCGCTGACACGTTGGTGCAATCCTTTCTCCGCCACACGCTGCGCGACGGCTTTTTCCATGCCGACATGCATCCGGGCAATCTTTTTCTGGCACCCGACGGGGTCATCGTTGCGGTTGACCTCGGCATTACCGGTCGGCTTGGCCGCAAGGAACAGCGGTTTCTTGCCGAGATTCTCTACGGCTTCATCACGCGCGATTACCCGCGGGTTGCGCGGGTGCATTTTGAGGCCGGTTATGTGCCGCGCCATCACGATGTCGCCAGTTTTGCCCAGGCCATACGGGCGATTGGCGAACCAATCCATGGCCAGCCGGCCGAGACGATATCGATGGCAAAGCTGCTGACCCTGTTGTTTGAAGTGACAGAGCTCTTCGACATGGAAACGCGCCCCGAACTCATCATGCTGCAAAAGACCATGGTGGTGGTCGAAGGCGTGGCAAGGCGACTGAACCCGGCTTTCAACATGTGGAAGACCGCCGAACCGGTGGTGAAAGAATATCTGGCGCACCACATCGGCCCTGGCGGATTGCTGGAAGATGCCATGCTGGGGCTTGCGGCGGCGCGGCATCTGGCGCGCACGCTTCCCGAGCTTGCCGGACGCACCGAAGAATTTGCCAACCGGCTGGAAGAGATGTCTGCCGAAGGGGTCAAGCTGGATGCCAATACCATTGAAGCGATTGGCAAAGCTGAGGCCCGGCACAGCCGCAGTGGGCGCTGGGCACTTTGGGTGATAGCATTGATTGCATTTTCTGCTTTTCTGGCGCAATACTGGGGTTAATTTCCACTTTGCACGCTGTCAATGAGAGCATATTTCGTGGCAACACTTACCATCCGCAATCTTGACGAGGCGACCAAGCAGGCCTTGCGCGAACGAGCCGCCCGAAATGGCCGGTCCATGGAGGACGAAGCCCGACATTTGCTCGGTTCCGGTGTCGACATGCTGGTGCAGGACCAACTTGCCGATACAGCCAGCGCTATTGCGGCAATCCGCAAGGTTGGCGGAAAAACGGTACTGCTCATCATTTCCGGCGGTATTGCTGCCTACAAATCGCTTGACCTTATCCGGCGGCTCCGCGAACGCGGCTTTGCCGTGCGGGTTGTGATGACTGCCGGCGCCCAGAAATTCGTGACGCCCATGGCGGCAGGGGCTCTCAGCGGCGGGCAGGTTTTCACCGATTTGTGGGATCGTGCCGCCGAACACGACATCGGCCACATCCGTCTCGCCCGCGAAGCTGACCTCATCATTGTCGCCCCGGCAACGGCTGACATCCTGGCAAAAATGGCGGCAGGCATGGCTGACGATCTGGCGACGGCAATCCTGCTTGCCGCCAAATGCAAATTGCTGGTTGCTCCGGCAATGAACCCGCAAATGTGGGCGGCAAGATCAACGGCGCGAAATGTAGAGACGCTTGCCGGCGATGGTGTGGATTTCGTTGGTCCCAACAGCGGCGAAATGGCGGAAAGCGGCGAGGCGGGGCGCGGGCGCATGGCCGAGCCTTTGCAAATTGCCGAACGGGCGTTGCAGCTGCTGGACAACAGCGGCAAGCCGCTTGCCGGCATCAAGGCAATCGTCACCTCCGGCCCCACACACGAGCCAATTGATCCTGTCCGCTACATCGCCAACCGGTCCTCGGGAAAGCAGGGGCATGCAATCGCCGCAGCCCTTGCAAAAGCCGGCGCGAGCGTGACGCTGGTTTCAGGCCCGGTTTCAATTGATGACCCGGCGGGCGTAAAAACCATTCACGTCGAGACTGCACGACAAATGCAGGGCGCGGTGGAAAATGCCCTTCCGGCAGACCTTGCCGTGATGGTCGCCGCAGTTGCCGACTGGCGCACCGCTTCCCAGGCCGACAGCAAGATAAAGAAGCAGGCAGATGCCGGCCCGCCGGTTCTGCAACTGACGGAAAATCCCGACATACTCAAGGGTATTGGCCATCACGCAAAGAGGCCTCGTCTCGTCGTTGGTTTCGCTGCCGAGACAAATGACGTTGTAACGCACGCCCGTGCCAAGCTTGAACGCAAGCGGGCTGACTGGATTGTCGCCAATGACGTCTCGCCGCAGACCGGGATCATGGGCGGCGACAAAAACACCGTGAAAATCCTTAGCCGTGAAGGCATTGAGGAATGGCCCGAGATGGACAAGGATGCCGTCGCGGCGAGCCTGGTTGCGCGTATTGCCCGGTGGTTTGCCGTTCACACAAAAGATATCTGATATCTGACACAACTTTTGTTTGCATGCTTTGCGGGAACGCCGCACAACATTGCCGCAGTTCAGCGGCTGTTAACCAGCAAATGCCATATTCCGTTCAATTTCTTCCTTCGAACGGAAATGCTCCCTTCATGAATGCGACATTGAAAAAGCTGAACTGGCAGGGCCTGCTGAAAATCAGCAAGCCCGGCGCGTCACTGGCCGGGTCGGATGGTCCGCTCATGCGGGTGCGCATCAGCTACCTGCTCGCCACCATCCTGTTTTTCAGTTTTTGCCTTGTGATGATGTGGGGCCTGAGTGTTTTCAACAACGCTGCGATAGGCATCAACCGGCTCAATGCTGACCTGTCGGCCATTGAACGGAAATTCCAATCGGCGATTCTCACGACAAGGCAGGCACGCAACACCGATGTCGTCAGCGTTTCGCGCCAATGGCAAGGATCACTCAACACGCTGGCCAACGACATCGCTGCACACCGGGCCATGCTCGCAGTCAGCGTTACCCGAATGAAAGACGCCGAACACATTGTCGGGCCACTGGACCGGGCGCTCGGCAGAATTGCCATTTCGCCGAGGGTTGCCGCAGACTTGCTGTTGCGCAAACTGGTTGTTGCCGAAGATGGAATTGACGCGTTTGCCGAAGAACTCGGCATTCTGGTCTCGGTGCCACAAAACGAGATAAAGTCTTCTGCCAACAATCTTCTGGTGACACATGAGAATGTTACCGTGCCAGTCATGGCAGGCCTTCGCAGCGTCCTGAACGATCGTTCGCTCGAAATCTCGCGCTCGTTGACCCACGCCGTCGGGCTGTTCCTGACATTTTCGCTGATCATCATGGGTTTGATGATCGGATTCATCTTTCTGCCGATGGAAGTTCTGGTGCGCCGCGTTTACGAGGCACTGTCAAAGCAAACCGACCTGGCCAATGGATCGGCCCTCCGCGCGGCGGCTGCCGACCGGGCCAAATCGGAATTCCTTGCCAACATGAGCCATGAAATCCGCACGCCGATGAACGGGGTGATGGGCATGGCCGAGCTCCTGGCCAAGACCGGGCTCGACCCCAAGCAGAAGACGTTTGTCGACATCATCGTCAAATCCGGCGCTTCGCTGTTGACCATCATCAATGACATTCTCGACTTCTCCAAGATCGATGCCGGCCAGCTGGAGCTTGACCCGCAGCCCTTCCGCCTCGCCGAGGCGATCGAGGACGTGGCGACGCTGGTTTCGTCCAAGGTCGCCGAAAAGGACCTTGAGCTTGCCGTGCGCATTGACCCGGCACTGCCGGAAATGCTGGTCGGCGATGTCGGGCGCATCCGCCAGATCGTCACCAATTTGCTGGGCAATGCGGTCAAGTTCACCGAGCATGGCCACATCGTCGTCGATGTCAGCATGGTTGGCGGAGCGCCGGCGCAAACCGGCGAGCCGGCAAAGCTGCGCTTTTCGGTCGAGGATACCGGCATCGGCATTCCTGCCGACAAGCTGGAGCGCATCTTCGAGAAGTTCAGCCAGGTCGACACCTCGGCCACCCGCCGCCACGAAGGCACCGGACTGGGCCTTGCCATCGCCTCCTCGCTGGTGGCGCTGATGGGCGGGCAGATGCAGGTTGAAAGCCAGGTCGGGCGCGGCTCGACCTTCCATTTCGAGATCGAACTGCCGATGCACGGTGCCAGCGAAAAGCGCAAGCGCATCCCGGTCGATGTCACCGGTTCAAAAATCCTCGTCGTCGACGACAA
>JBGSOG010000075.1:0-5967 GCA_041739225.1 Rhizobiaceae bacterium | reverse complement strand
CCTTCAATGATTTACGAGCCAAAGCTGATGCTTTGGTTCAAGGAAACGCACCCTCCTTCGCGCCGCTGTTGCGGTGCCGACAGACAGGGCTGCGCACGTTTTGCAGCCATTGTCACGGGATACGTCAAAAAAGAACCGGGCCAAAACGGTCCGGAACTGGAGTGGGGATAGTCGCCCGTCACATGTTTGTCAAGTTCAGCTTAGCCGATGAAAACGAGCGAAGCCACAGCTGACAAAATACCGCCGGTCGCTACGATCGTGACAATAAGATTGAGCGGATCAATTACATATTTTCCGTCAATTTTTCTCAAGAGGACATTCCTGCCGAGGCATTGGAAGGTGATCCAACAACTGCCTGATCTGGTTGTTTGGCTTCGACAAGGAACTGTCGAAGAACGAGAATAATTATACTGGAAGCGACACCAGATATCAAGAGGGCGGCAAGTGCCGACAATTTGTCACGCGGAGCAGTAACCTCTAAGCCCTTCAAGGATAGAAGCGTCGCTTGATCCATCATGAAGCCGCAAACAAACAACAACGACAATATGTCGAGAAAAAGGGATGCAAGAACGAACCGGTACAATGGATTCTCGGGATACCTGTCCTCATGCCGCATACCGAGGGTAGTGCCCTCAATTGCAATTAATGTGGAAAAAGCCGCGACCGTAGCAATTTGCAGCAAGTACAAATATCCAACCGACGGCGTATACTCCCTGAGTTTGAACAACACGAAGAATGAACCGGCGACAAACTGCATGACCAGCGGAAAGAGAAAGGCAAAAAATATGTAGAAACTCACCCTTTCGGTGTTGGCTGCAATTTCCCAGTACTTGCCGTTTTCAGGGATTCGCTGGCGAAGCGAATTGATCCGCACTGAAGCCAGAATCAAGTTTGCCACATAGAGCAAGGCAATAACCGAAAAGGCCACGCCCGCATTTTTGCCGAAGACCAGTTCCATGGAGCCTCCCCACTTGTCCATGGTATAACTTTTCCGATTGCACAACCGAAAATCAAGCGCAAAATTTGTATTTCCTGATTTAGGCAAAATAATTTCTACAAAACCCTCAGCCCAAATCCCTTGACCAGCCGCACCACCGCAGCGTCCGGATTGCCGGAGGTGAACATCGCGATGTCTTCGCCCGTTTCGGCCGGAAGGTCAGGCTCGATCAGGCTGAGCGCTCGGCGGGCAATCGCCTCGGATGTATCAATCCAGTCCACCGGCCAGGGCGCAGTCTTGCGCATCCGGTTGACCAGAAACGGATAGTGGGTGCAGGCGAGCACCACGATGTCGGTGCGTTTGCTATCTTTTTCGACAAAACACGGAGCGATTTCAGCCCGCACCGCATCCTCATCGACATGGCCCTCGCGCATGTAGGTCTCGGCAAGACCGGCCAGAACCCTGCTGCCAACCAGGCGCACGTGGCATTTGCCGGCATATTGATGAATGAGATCACGGGTATATTGCCGCTTGACCGTACCCGGCGTTGCCAGCACCGACACCAGCCCCGATTGCGTGCGCTCTGCCGCAGGCTTGATTGCCGGAACGGTGCCGACAAAGCGGTGCTGCGGATAGGCCTGGCGCAGCACATCAATGCCCAGCGTCGATGCGGTGTTGCAGGCAATCACCGAAATTTCAGGCTTGTGCTCATCCAGCAAGCGGCCAAAAAGCTCGACCAGACGCGCTTTCAATGCATCCTCTTCCCAGTCGCCGTAAGGAAACCCGGCATCATCGGCAACGTAGACAAAACGGTGCGTTGCCATCAACACCCGCGCTTCGCGCAATACGGTCAACCCGCCAATGCCCGAATCAAACACGAGAATGCTCATGTCTTTGCCTTTGCGGAGGCCAGCAATGCCAGACGCGCAACCGCTGGCTTGACCTTGACCATGCCGTCCGGCGCAAAGCTGAACAATAGGCGCTTGCGGGCAAAGCTGCGGGCATGGAGCCAGGTGAACCCGGCACCGAAAGCCATGCCGGCAAAAATGTCGGAAGGAAAATGAACTCCGAGCACAGGACGGGAAATCGCGATCCAGATGCCGGCAATGAAAAAGAACACCCGCAATTTCGGCGCAAGCAGGCTGAGCGCCATCAACAACGCCCCGGCTGTGGTGGCGTGCCCGGAGGGAAAACTGGCAAAATCATAATTGTCGAAAAACGGCTTGGACAGCCACACCAGCCCTTCAGGCGTAAATTCGGGCCTCGCCCTGCCGATGAGGTTCTTCAGCAAATTGGCAATCAGCCCGGAAAACGCCACGGATGTGAAGACGAAGTAGGCAACCAGAAGCAGGTCGTGGATCTGCACCCTGCGGCGGCGGCCAAGCCGGTTGGTTGGAAAAAACGAGATCGCCAGCACGATTGCGCCAGCCAAATACAGCACCCATGCCGACTGCCCGAGCCGCGTCACGGCTTCGAAAATGTTCATGGTGAACGGGTCGCGCTCGCGCAGCATCGACAGGAACAGCGGATCGGCGACCAGATAAAGCGCATAAATCAACGAGGCGACGACAGCCAGCCATTCCGCCCCCCGCAAAAGACCGGGAAACACAGCGAACCTGCTGTCGGTGCGGCGCTTGTTGACAAAGCCAAACCATCTGGCCACGCCGCGCCACCATCTTGCACCCAACTCAGCCCTGGTGCGCGTTTGCGACAAAACGCTGCGGCAAATGCCTGCAGCGTCAGCCCGGATCACGCCGGACCAAAGCGAAAAAGCTGATGGTTGTTTCTGGTTTGAAGGTTCCACGGCAATGCTTTGCCCCAACATCGCGACAAGGGCAAGCCTTTGCGCCGGCACCTGCTTACCCTTCGTCTTTGCGCGTGTTCTTGAGCCAGCGCCGTTCCAGCGACGCTACCACGCCGCGCAGCGTGCGCACTTCCCGGTCGCTGAATCCGGGGCGGGTGAGAATTGTGCGAATGGTTTGTTCCATCCGCTCCTGCTTTTCCGGAGGGTGGAAATAGCTGGTTTCCTTGAGCGAACCGATCACATGCTCGACCAGGCCGGCGATGTTTTCGCGTTTGGCCGGGACAATTTCTTCGGCAAACAATGGCGGCAGATTGGCGGTCTTCAACCATTCATAGGAAACCAGCAGCACGGCCTGGGCAATGTTGAGCGAAGCAAAAGCCGGATTGACCGGGAAAGTGACGATCGCATCGCATAGCGACAGTTCCTCGTTCTCCAGCCCCCAGCGTTCCCTGCCAAACAATATGCCAGTGCGCACGCCCGACACATGCAGTTGCCGCAATTTCCCGGCAGCTTCAGTTGGTCCCAGCACCGGCATGATGATCTCGCGCGGCCTTGCCGTGGTCGCGCAAACATATTGCAGATCGGCAATTGCTGCTTCCAGAGTTTCGAAAACCTCGACCGCATCAATCACGTGGTCAGCGCGGCTGGCTGCCGAGCGGGCCTTGTCATTGGGCCAGCCATCGCGCGGATTGACAAGGCGCAATTGCGCCAGGCCAAAATTGGCCATGGCCCGCGCGACCATGCCGATATTCTCGCCAAGTTGCGGCTCGACGAGCACGATGACCGGGCCTTCGGCAATCAGGGTTTTGGGTTCTCTTGTTTTTTGCATCTGGTTGCGATGCCACAAGCGACGCTGAAAGGAAACGGCCAGCCGGACTGAATCCGGTGCTGGAAAGGCTATTGTGCGTTGCCCCCGGACGCATCGGCACCCTTGGCGATGTCCTGCATTTCTTCGACCAGTGAAAGCGATTCTCCCTCGAAAACCCGCTTGATGTCGTTGATGACCGGCCTGCCGCCTTCTTCGATCACATCAAACAGCACCTCGCTGACCACGGCCTTCTCCGTTGCATCCTCCGAGCAGCCCCAAAGCCGGAACGTCACCTTGACGGAAGTGACAGGGTCGGATTTTCCTGTGTCGGTGATTTTGACATCTTCAAGCGGACAGCCATCTTGTGAGTAGGTGATGACGTCATAATCGAACGGATATCCGCTGGTTTGCCCTTCTTCGAGTCCGAATGGCGGGTTTTTCGACGCTGCCGCAAATGCCTGCACAAACTGGTCGCTGAAGGAAGTCTCCAGTCGCTTTGCTGAAAAATACTCGCTGTCCTCCGGCGGATTGTCCGACCAGACCTGCACGACCAGATCCATCAATGCCTTGACCGGAGCAACAGGGTCGGCGTGAGCCGGTGTCGAACCAAGAACCAGCAGGCCTAAAACGGCTATCCGCAACATTGGTAGTCCCCCGGAAAACTGTCGTCGACATCTTTATCTTTCACCTGCCCCTTAGGAAAGCGAAACCATGACCTGCGAAAGAAAAGACATGCAATTCCACGAAAGGTTGGCTTTTCGTGCCTTGCGGGCAGTGCTATAGCCCGTTTGGTTTCGCCGGTTGATCGCAATTGTCGTCAGTCCGGTTTCCCTCGCATTCAAAGAGGCACTTTCATGAGCAAAATCAAGGTTGCAAACCCTGTCGTCGAACTCGACGGGGACGAGATGACCCGCATCATCTGGCAGTTCATCAAGGACAAGCTGATCCTGCCGTACCTCGACATCCAGCTCGACTACTACGACCTCGGCATCGAGCACCGGGATGCCACCGGCGACCAGGTCACGATCGACTCGGCGGAAGCGACGAAGAAGCACGGTGTGGCCGTGAAGTGCGCGACGATCACGCCGGACGAGGCGCGCGTGAAGGAGTTCGGGCTGAAGAAGATGTGGAAGAGCCCGAACGGCACCATCCGCAACATCCTCGGCGGCGTGATCTTCCGCGAGCCGATCATCATGAAGAACATCCCGCGCCTGGTGCCGGGGTGGACGAAGCCGATCGTCGTGGGCCGCCACGCCCACGGCGACCAGTACAAGGCCACGGACTTCAAGGTGGCCGGCCCCGGGACGCTGACGATGACCTACACGCCGGCCGACGGCAGCGCGCCGATGGAGTTCGAGGTCGCGAAGTACGGTGCCGACGGTGGCGTGGCGATGGGCATGTACAACTTCAACGACTCCATCCGGGACTTCGCCCGGGCCAGCCTGACCTACGGCCTGCAGCGCAACTACCCGGTGTACCTGAGCACGAAGAACACGATCCTGAAGGCGTACGACGGCGCGTTCAAGGACATCTTCGAGCAGGTGTTCCAGGACGAGTTCCGGAAGGACTTCGAGGCGGCGGGCATCACGTACGAGCATCGCCTGATCGACGACATGGTCGCGGCGGCGCTGAAGTGGGAAGGCGGCTATGTCTGGGCCTGCAAGAACTACGATGGTGACGTGCAGTCGGACATCGTCGCGCAGGGCTTCGGCTCACTCGGCCTGATGACGAGCGTCCTGATGACGCCGGACGGCAAGACGATGGAAGCCGAGGCGGCGCACGGCACGGTGACGCGCCACTACCGCGAGCACCAGAAGGGCAACAAGACGAGCACCAACCCGATCGCCTCGATCTTCGCCTGGACGCGCGGCCTGGCACATCGCGGCAAGCTGGATGGCACCCCGGCGCTGGTGGACTTCGCGAACGCCCTCGAGGCGGTCTGCATCGAGGCGGTGGAATCGGGCGAGATGACGAAGGACCTCGCGATCCTGATCAGCAGGGACGCCCCGTTCCTGAGCACCGAGGATTTCCTCGACGCGATCGACCGCCGCCTGCAGGCCAAGATGGCGTGAGCCAGTTCGGTCGTTGCCGAGCGAGCGGCCTGGCGGCGCAGCGAAGTGCGAACTGTTGGAGTTGTGAAGATCGGAACGGCTGAACTGCTCAACTGCTGAACTGCATCAACGCAAAGGGGCACCGAAAGTCGCAAGGACGCAAAGAACTGCAAAAGGCTGGGGGAACAGCGTGTCACACCGCTGTTCCCCCAACTTCTTGATGCGTGTGTCTAGTCCTGAAATCTGTCTACACCGGTGGTGCACACGGTGGCGGCTAGGCCGCCTCAGCGAAGACCGTGTGCGGGGTGTGTAACGCCAGGCTGCCGTGGGGTCGGATGGTGTTGTAGCGGTGGATGGCGGACGTGAC
>JBGSOG010000030.1:0-26579 GCA_041739225.1 Rhizobiaceae bacterium | reverse complement strand
CGTCCCGGCGGGTCAAAACACGAATGTCCAGCAAATCTTAAACGAAATATTTACCAAAAAGTAATGACACTGTCCCTCAAGGCACACCAATCGGTCGGGTGCCGCGGCGTTAGCCGGTCTGACTTCAGGCTGGATGACGGGCCGATGGGATCAGGCGAACTCGTCTGGCTGGAAATCAACACCCAGCCCGGCATGACACCCACCTCCCTGGTGCCCGAACTGGCGCTGTATGCCGGCCACTCGTTTGAAGAACTGGTTACCTGGATGGTGGAGGACGCGTCTTGTTGCAGATAGGCCGTAAGGTCAGCGCAGGAATGGCAGGCGAAGCGCGCAAGGCGGCCGCAGTTGCGGACGCTGGCGGCATCGTGTTGCCAAGGTTCTTGCGCAAGCCTGTCCGCCATCTTGCGCGGCTGTTCAACCACGGCATTATTTTCCGGCCAAAGGTCATTGCGAGCCTGGCAAGCGTGTTGTCGCTCGGTGTGGGCCTTGCCTACGCGGTTGAAAGCGGCCATGGCGAGCGGTTGGTTGCCTACGGTACTGCGCTTGCCGGTTTCAAGATTGCCAATGTCGAGATTTCCGGTGTGAAGGAAGTTTCGCGCATTGATGTGCTTACAAACATTGATCTGGGTGCTGAACGCTCGCTGTTTTCTTTCGATGCCCATGCGGCCCGTGAGGCATTGCGCAAACTTCCGTGGGTTTTTGAAGCGCGTGTCGCCAAGGCCTATCCTGACAAGTTGGTAATCGACATTGTCGAGCGCACGCCGTTTGCCGTTTGGCAGAACAATGGTGAATTGTGGCTGGTGGAACGCGATGGTGCAAAAGTCGCCCGGTTTGATGACCGCTTTGCCGCATTGCCACTGGTAGTGGGTGCAGGTGCAGCCAATGACGCCGCGCAATTTGTCTCACTGGTCGCGCGCCATCCGGTCATTGCCTCTCAGGTCAAGGCACATGTGCGCATAGTTGAGCGCCGTTGGAACTTGATCTTGCAGAACGGTGTAACCATCCTCTTGCCGGAAGGGCGTGAGGAAACCGAACTGGCGCAGCTCGCCAAACTCGAAACCGAAAACTCTCTCATTTCGCGCGATATCGGTGAAATCGACATGCGCATGCCTGACAGGGTGGTCATGCGTCTCTCGGCAAAGGCGGCAGAGCGGCTGAAGCCTGCGGAGACGCTGCAGAAAACTCCGGGGAAGGACACATGAGCCTTCTTTCGCATCACGGATTTCTTCCGCGCATGAAAGCACCGTCGGCCAAACGGCCGACAATCGTGTCTGTGCTTGATATCGGCAGTTCGAAAACCACCTGCCTGATTGCCCGTCTCAAACCGCGTGAGGAAAGTCTTGTCTTGCCCGGGCGCACGCACACCATCGAAGTGCTGGGCATTGGCCATCAGCGCTCGCGCGGGATCAAATCCGGCGTGGTGGTCGATCTGGAAGCGGCGGAGCAGGCCGTTCGCGCAGCTGTCGATTCTGCTGAACGCATGGCCGGGGTGACGGTTGAGTCGCTGATTGTCAGTATTTCTGCGGGGAGGCTGGTGTCGGAAGCGTTCACGGCTGATATCAGCCTTGGCGGGCATCAAGTTGCGGACAGCGACATTGCCAAGGTGCTTCGCGCCGGAGCGGAACATGCACTCGCGGTTGAGCGCTCGGTAGTGCACTCCATTCCGATTGGATTTTCGCTCGACGGCGAAACCGGGGTAAGCGACCCGCGCGGCATGGTTGGCGAAAAACTCGGCGTCAACATGCACGTGGTCACGGCTGAAAACGCGCCAATCCGCAATCTCGAACTCTGCGTCAATCGCGCCCACTTGTCGGTCGAGGCGGTGGTTGCAACGCCTTACGCAGCAGGCCTTTCAGCATTGGTCGATGATGAAACGGAAATGGGCTGCGCCTGCATCGACATGGGCGGGGGCACTACCACGCTTTCGGTTTTTGCCGAAGGGCGGTTTGTATTTGCAGACGCGATTGCCATTGGCGGCAACCATGTAACCATGGACATCGCACGCGGTTTGTCCACCCGGCTTGATGATGCTGAAAGGCTGAAAATACTGCACGGCTCAGCGCTTGGTGGCGGCAATGGCGAAGACGACGTCCTGAGCGTCCAGCCCATAGGCGAAGATGAGCGCGATCTGCCGAACCAGGTGCAGCGTTCGCAGTTGACCAGGATCATACGGCCAAGGGTCGAGGAAACGCTTGAACTCATTCGCGACCGTCTCAACCGTTCCGGATTTGCCGGTGTGGTTGGCAAACGCATCGTGTTGACCGGCGGCGCAAGCCAGCTCAACGGCCTGGGGGAACTCGCCCGCCGCATTTTGGCGCGCAATGTGCGTCTGGGTCGGCCCATGGGAGTTTCCGGCATGCCGGAGGCGGGCAAGGGGCCGGCATTTTCGGCGGCGGTGGGTCTGCTGATCTATCCGCAGATGGCGCATTTGGAGAATTACGCAATGCATGGCGCAGTACCACCGGTAATGCGTCTCACAGGAACCGGTGGCGCATTTTCCCGATTGGGAAACTGGTTGCGGGACAGTTTTTAGGCGGCGATGCCTCCTGGCCACAAGGTCAGGGGCAAAAAGGACACGCGGTTTGAAGTCGGCACAGGCCGCCTTCTTCCGGGAAATGGAGACGAAGAAATGACCATCAACCTGCAGAAGCCCGACATCCGGGAATTGAAGCCCAAGATCACTGTCTTTGGCGTCGGCGGCGGCGGCGGCAATGCTGTCAACAACATGATCAATGGCGGGCTTCAGGGCGTCGAGTTCGTGGTGGCGAACACCGATGCGCAGGCGCTGACCATGTCGCGGGCACAGCGGGTCATTCAGCTGGGTGTTGACGTAACACAAGGCCTGGGCGCCGGATCGCAGCCGGAAGTCGGCAGGGCGGCGGCAGAGGAATGCCTCAACGAAATCGCCGATCACCTGCAAGGCACCCACATGGCCTTCGTCACCGCCGGCATGGGCGGTGGCACCGGCACCGGTGCCGCGCCAGTAGTGGCCAGGGCTGCTCGCGAACTTGGCATTCTCACGGTTGGTGTGGTGACCAAGCCTTTCCATTTTGAAGGCGCGCGGCGGATGAAGACAGCTGATGCCGGAATTTCGGAACTGCAGAAGAATGTTGATACGCTCATCGTCATTCCCAACCAGAACCTTTTCCGTATCGCCAATGACAAGACGACCTTTGCCGATGCCTTTGGCATGGCAGACCAGGTGCTTTATTCCGGCGTTGCCTGCATCACTGACCTGATGGTCAAGGAAGGCCTGATCAACCTCGATTTTGCCGATGTGCGCTCGGTCATGCGCGAAATGGGCAAAGCAATGATGGGCACCGGTGAGGCATCGGGCGAGGGTCGTGCCATGGCAGCTGCAGAAGCTGCCATTTCCAACCCGTTGCTGGACGAAACCTCAATGCGCGGCGCGCGCGGCCTGTTGATCTCGATCACCGGCGGACGCGATCTGACATTGTTCGAAGTTGATGAGGCGGCCACCCGCATTCGTGAAGAAGTGGATTCTGACGCAAACATCATTTTGGGCGCGACATTCGAAGAATCACTGGAAGGCATCATTCGCGTTTCCGTTGTTGCAACCGGAATTGACCGGGCAGCGCAGCAGGAAGCCGAGCGGTTTGATTCAAGCCGTGTTGCAGCCGTTTCCCGCTCAACAGGCGCATCAGTCCAGATCCCGCGGCCGGTAGCACAGCAGTCTTTGCGTGCCGCGATGGAAAATGCGGTGCAGCCGATTTTGGCGCGGGCAGCGGTTTCTGTTCCTTCGGTGGGATCAGCTCCAACTGCCCCTATGGCACGGGTGGAAAAGAACGGCGTCAGCATTGAGCCACTGCGCCCAGCTTCGATCTTCAACGATTCGATCATGGAAGAAGATTTCCGTACGGCGCTGGAAGAAGAGTTGGCACCGGCTGAAGAAGCATTCGTGCCACCTGCGCCAGAACTGCCCGACATGCCGTTTGCCACGCAGCGCATGCCTGAAGTGGAGGATTTCCCGCCGATGGTGCAGGCAGAAATCGAGAGCCGCGCGAGCAGTCGCGCGCCGTCTCATGAGGATCGCGGCCCGATGGGCCTCCTCAAGAAGCTGGCCCATGGTTTTGGGGCACGCGAAGAGGAGCAGGAAGCGCCGGCACTACAGCGACCGCAAGTTCGCCCGCAACAGCGCATTGAGCCGCAGGCACCGGCAATACGTGTGGCTGCAACCCAGCAGCCGTCAAGCGCTGCCCGGGTGGATGACAATCCGTTCGCACCAAAGCGTGCTGCGCTCGACCGCAATGGCCGAATCAACCCGGCCGAAAAGTCGGCAATCGATGATGACCAGCTTGAGATTCCGGCATTTCTGCGTCGTCAAACAAGCTGAAATGGGTTCGAAAGACGGCCAAAGGCTCGTCTGTTACAAAATTGACATGCGGGTTGGAACCCGCATGTCATTGAAATACAAGAGACAAACGCTCCAAGTTGATCTTGCCAAGGTAACAGAAGGTAAGAAACCGTGATTTGGCCAATGTGGCCCCAGTTTGTATGGTCCAACCCGGTTCAGCGATGAAAATCGCAAGGGTTCAAAGCAAAGCGCACCGGTTGCAACAGCGGACGAAACAACGATCCGCGCAGCAAAATCCGGGCAGCGCGCAAGAATGCAGGGCGGGTACGATGGGGATTAACGTGCTGGGATACCAGACTACCATTCGCGAACGCATTGAGTTCAACGGTATCGGAGTTCATTCCGGCAAACCGGTTTCAATGGTCCTCAATCCTGCCGACGCCAATACCGGAATCGTTTTCAACGTCACCTGCCCGCGCACCGGGCGCTCCAAAGACATAATTGCCACGGTAAACTCGATTGGCGCTACTGATCTTTGTACTGTTTTGGGAAATCCCTCGTCACTTCACATAGCAACGGTCGAACATTTGATGGCTGCCCTGCGTGCGCTCAATGTCGACAATGTCATCGTCGAAGTTGACAGCAATGAAGTGCCGGTGATGGACGGAAGTTCGGCTGATTATGTCGAAGCCATCCAGAGCGTCGGGCTTGCTTCCCTGGCCGCCATGCGCTGCTACATCCGCATCAACAAACCTGTACGCGTCGACATGGGCGCATCATGGGGCGAGTTCATTCCCTACGCCGGAACACGGTACGAAATCGAAATTGATTTCGATTCGGCAGCAATCGGTCGCCAGACTTTTCGCTCCGACCTTACCTCGGAAGTCTTCCAGCGCGAGTTGTCGCGCGCTCGCACTTTCGGTTTCATGAAAGATGTCGAACGCCTTTGGGCGGCAGGTTTTGCCCTTGGTTCCAGCCTTGAAAATTCAGTGGTCATTGGTGATGACAACCGCATCATCAATCCGGAAGGCCTGAGGTACCGTGACGAATTCGTTCGGCACAAGGCACTGGACGCGGTCGGCGATCTTGCACTGGCAGGTGCTCCGTTCATCGGCTGCTACCGTTCGTACCGGGGTGGACACAAACTCAATTCACTCGTTTTGAAAGCGCTGCTGGCAGACCGCAGCGCTTTTGACTTTGTTGAGCCGGCCTCATCGCAGCCGCGGGTGCGTCACGCGGAACTGGTGGCAGTCAATGCTCCCGCTTATGCTGCACAATTGAACTGAACCACTGTTCGGAAAGTCGCCACAGTTTCGCGCCAATGCAGCGCGACAAGGTTGTTGTGCAATCGCCTCTGGAAACATTTGGCGTTTTGCGCGATAAGGGCGAACGATGACGGCTTGCCCGTCATGATCTGGGGCCAAGAGCCATAGGAAACTTGATGTCGTCGAAGCCATCCAATCAATTTCAGCGCAAGGGCGTATTCTTCCTGCGGGTGCTGCCTTTTGCAGCGCTTGCGGCATTGGGTGCCTGCACTTCCAGCGAAACCAGCAGCAATGACTTTGTTGACGACATCCAGCCAGCCGACCGTCTTTACAATCAGGCTCTCGCCGATCTCGACAGTGGGGACGCGCGGAATGCAAAGAAAAAACTGGAAGAAATCGACAAGCAGCATCCGTATTCGGAGTTTTCGCGGCGGTCATTGGTTCTTCAGACATTCCGCCATTACCGCAAGGGCGAGTATGAGGACGCGGTGAACACCGGCAAACGCTATGTCGCGCTGTATCCGGGCGACCCCGAAGCAGCTTATGCACAATATCTGGTCGGGATGTCCTATTTCCGCCAGATGCCGGATGTCAGCCGCGACCAGACCATCACGCAGCGGGCCTATCTTGCATTCAAGGAAGTGTCCGACCGTTATCCTGAAAGTGAGTATGTCGAGGATTCCCGCACCAAAATCCGCATAACGCTCGATCAACTTGCCGGCAAAGACATGCTGACCGGCAGGTATTATCTGGAGCGGCGCGAATATCTGGCAGCGATCAACAGGTTCAGGCAAGTTATCGAGGAATTCCAGACCACCCGCCATATTGAAGAAGCTTTGGCGCGCCTGACAGAGGCTTATTTCGCGCTCGGCGTTGTTGATGAAGCGCAAACTGCCGCAGCGGTTCTGGGGCACAATTTCCCGGAAAGCCAATGGTACAAGGACAGTGTCAAGCTGCTCAGCAGTGGCGGCGCTGAACCGCGTGAAAACTCGGGCTCGTGGATTTCAAAGGTATTTGCCGGCAGCCAGGCAGCCAAAAGCTGACCGCGGAGGTTGCCGGTCACCATGCTTTGCCGTCTTTCCATTCGTGACATCGTTCTCATTGAGAAACTGGACATCGATTTTCCGGCCGGTCTTTGCGTCCTGACCGGTGAAACCGGCGCAGGCAAATCCATCCTGCTGGATGCCTTGTCCTTGGCGCTGGGATCGCGCGGCGACGGTGCGCTGGTGCGCAGCGGCCAGCCGCAAGGACAAGTTTCCGCAGTTTTTGAACCTGGCGCGGATCATCCGGTAAGTCTTGTTTTGCAAGAAAACGGTATTTCAGACGAAGGTCAGTTGATCCTTCGCCGGGTGCAAGGGGCTGACGGGCGCACGCGTGCCTTCGTCAACGACCAGCCGGTTTCAGCCACGTTGCTTCGCGAAATTGGCAAGAAACTCGTCGAAATTCACGGCCAGCACGACGACCGGGCGCTGGTTGACGTCTCTTCGCACCGGCAATTGCTGGATGAATACGGGATGCTTGAGGCAGACCTTGGGTTGGTTTCAGCGGCATGGGCCGCGTGGCGCAAGGCCAAGAAAGAGCTTTCCGACCTTCAGGAAAAGGTAGCAGCAGGCGCGCGCGAAAGCGATTATTTGCGCGCTTCCATGGCTGAACTCACGGCGCTGGCACCCGAGCCGGGCGAAGAAGAACAATTGCAAGAAATGCGCACCCGCATGATGAAGGTGGAAAAAATCGCCACCGAATTGAACGACGCCAGCGAGCAATTGTCCGGTCCGGCCTCGCCAATTCCCGGCCTTTCCAGCCTGCTGCGACGGCTTGAACGCAAGGCTTCGGATTTGCGGGACATATTGGGTGGCGCCGTTGATGCGCTCGACCAAGGGGTCAATTCGCTGTTGATCGCTGCCCAGGAGCTGGAGCGGGCGCTTCGGGAGACCGAGTTTGACCCAGGGCAATTGGAGAAATCGGAAGAGCGACTGTTTGCACTGCGCGCTGCTTCGCGCAAGTTTTCGACGCCGGTTGCTGACTTGCCGGCATTGGTCGTGCGCTTTGCCGATACGCTGGGCATGATTGATGCAGGAGAAGAGCGGCTTTCTGAACTCAAGGGCCGGGTAAAGGCGCTGGAGGGCGAGTATCGCCGGTTGGCAGCAGAACTTGCACGCCGCCGCAGGCAGGCCGCAGATGCGCTCAATGTTGCCGTTGCTGCAGAATTGCCGTCGCTCAAACTGGAGCGGGCGCAATTCATGGTGGATATCAGCGCGGTTGAGCCCGGGCCCACCGGCGTGGATGGCGCGGAATTCTGGGTACAGACCAACCCTGGCACGCGCGCCGGGCCGATGATGAAAGTTGCATCGGGCGGCGAACTGGCAAGATTTCTTCTCGCGCTCAAGGTTTCGCTGGCGGAAAAGGGCTCCGCGCCGACATTGGTGTTTGACGAGATTGATTCAGGTGTTGGTGGAGCGGTGGCAGATGCCATTGGCCGCCGCCTGTCCCGGCTTGCGTCGCGGGTGCAGGTGCTCTCGGTCACACATGCTCCGCAAATCGCTGCGCGGGCGGGCGGGCACTATCTCATTGCCAAATCCGCCACCGGCGCTGCAGGCGAGCGCATGGCCACCGATGTCAGCCGCATCGACGGACATGACCGGCGCGAGGAAATCGCCCGCATGCTGGCTGGCGCAACCATTACAGAAGAAGCGCGGGCTGCGGCAGAAAAATTGATCAGCCAGACTTCTGCCTGATCGTTGAACGCAGTATGCGCTCACAAGCAATTGCAATGGTAGTTTGTATTTTTGGGTTTCCCCGCACCTTCAAGGTATGGTTTAATTTCTCGGGATCGAAACAGCCGGAGCCCAGAATGCTGACCACCCCAATTCAAAAATGCGCAATGCTGATTGCCTTTTGGGTCGCCATGCTTGCGTGGCCGATGGCTGCTTACGCCAAGGTCGTGGTTTCGGAAGCAACCAAATACTACTCGATCAAAGGCAAAAACGGACTTGAGGTCAGCAAAGCCATGCTGTCCGGCGGCGCGCGAAACATCAACATGCGCCATGCAATTGCAGCCACGGCAACCCGCTTTGACATCGGGAAAGCAGATGTGGCGGTCAAGGACGGTCGCTGCATTGTCAAAGACGTCGTTGTGAAACTCGACATCGTTTTTTATTATCCGGCCTGGCCCGGCAAACAAGGGGCCAGCGCGCAGACCCGGAAGGCATGGGACGCGTTTTACGCCGAACTGCTCAAACATGAGCGCACCCACGCCGCCATCGCCAAAGACGGCGCCAAGCAGCTTGAAAAAGAACTGAAGCGCATTTCGGGAACCGTCGCTTCCGGGTGCCGCGATTTCGGCAGGTTTTCTGCCCCCCGGCTGCAGGCGGTCGCCGCCAATTTGAAAAACCGGCAGTTGGCTTTTGATGCCAAGGAAAACCAAAAAAGCAGCAAGATCACCAAGTTGCAAATTGCCTTGTTGAAGTCGCAGTAAGCAGGACCGATATCGCCTTGGTGGCTTGAGCACGCTGCGGCTGGCGGTTAAAGCTGGCTTCAACGGGCATTCCCGATTGCAGGGCGGCAGTTTCCATGAACACCAAAAACATACCTGTCGAAGCGATGGATGAAAACGCGGCCAGTGTCGAACTGGAACGGTTGGCGGCTGAAATTGCACGGCATGATGCGCTCTACCATGCCAAGGATGCACCGGAAATTTCCGATGCGGCGTATGACGCGCTGCGCCAGCGCAATCTTGCAATCGAGCAGCGCTTTCCACATCTTGTTCGGCCGGATTCGCCTTCGCTGCGGGTTGGTGGCGGCGTTTCCGGCAAGTTTGCCAAAATCGCGCATTCAAGGCCGATGCTCAGCCTGGAAAACGCCTTCACCGACGAAGATGTGCGCGACTTCGCCGACCGAAACCGCAAGTTTTTGCGTTTGCCGGAGAGCACGGTTTTGGAATTGACCGCAGAGCCGAAAATAGACGGGTTGTCACTCTCGCTGCGCTATGAAAATGGACGACTGGTTCACGCAGCCACACGGGGCGACGGCGCGGTAGGCGAGGACGTAACTGCCAATGCACGCACCATAGCCGACATACCGCAGCGGCTTTCAGCCGACGTGGTCCCGGCCGTCGCGGAAGTGCGCGGCGAAGTCTACATGACCAACGCCGATTTCAGGGCACTCAATGCCCGGATGTCGTCTGAAGGCAAGGCGACTTATGTCAATCCGCGCAACACGGCGGCTGGCTCGCTGCGCCAGCTTGACCCGGCGATGACGGCACAGCGCCCGCTGAGGTTTTTCGCCTATGCATGGGGTGAAATGAGCGAAATGCCTGCCACCACGCAAAAGGGCATGGTGGAAAAACTCAGTGAGTGGGGTTTCGTCACCAATCCGCTGATGCGGGCCTATGACAACGTCGAAGCGCTGCTGACCCACTACCACGCCATCGAGGAAGAACGGGCGTCGCTTGGGTATGACATCGACGGCGTCGTCTACAAGGTCAACGACCTGGCATTGCAAGAGCGGCTGGGGCTGCGCTCCTATTCGCCGCGCTGGGCGATCGCCCACAAGTTCTCCGCCGAGAAAGCATGGACCACCCTCAAAGGCATCGACATTCAAGTTGGGCGCACCGGTTCGCTGACGCCGGTGGCACGACTCGAACCGGTGACCGTGGGCGGTGTGGTGGTGACCAATGCCACGCTGCACAATGAAGACTACATCAAGGGCATCGGCAAGGATGGCGAGCAGATCCGCAGTGGCAGGGACCTTCGTGTCGGCGACATGGTCATGATCCAGCGGGCGGGAGACGTGATTCCGCAGGTGCTGGATGTGGACATCGAACGCCGCCCGCAAAGCGCCGTGCCATATGTTTTTCCGAAAATCTGCCCGGCTTGCGGCAGTCACGCAATGCGCGAGCACAACCGGCGCACCGGCAAGCTCGACTCAGTCACCCGTTGCACCGGCGGGGTGGTTTGTCCGGCACAGGCCGTGGAGCGGCTCAAATACTTCGTGGCCCGCGATGCCTTTGATATTGAAGGCTTGGGCGCCAAGCAGATCGAGGCGTTTTACGCGGACGGGCTCATCGCAAATGCCGCCGACATCTTCACGCTGGCCGAGCGCGACAAGCGTTCCCTCAAGCAGTTGAAAAACCGGGAGGGCTGGGGCGAGACCAGCGCCAGGAACCTGTTTGACGCCATCGAAGCGCGGCGCGACATCGATCTCAACCGGTTCATCCATGGGCTTGGCATCCGCCACGTTGGCGAGCAGACATCGAAGGACCTGGCACGCGCCTTTGGCAGCATTGAAGCTTTCGCCACCGCTGCAAAGGCACTTGATGGCGAGGACAGTTCGGCCTGGAAAGAACTCGTAGCCATTGATGGCATCGGCGCAACGGTGGCCGAAGCTTTGCAGGAGTTCTTTGCCGAAAAGCGCAATGTCGAAGTGTTTGAAGCGCTGCTGAAACAGGTGCGCCCGCAGCCATTGGCGGCGGCGGCAATGGATACGCCGGTTGCCGGAAAAACCGTCGTTTTTACCGGCTCGCTGGAAAAGATGACGCGCGACGAGGCCAAGGCAATGGCAGAGCGGCTGGGAGCCAAGGTTGCCGGCTCTGTCTCGGCTAAAACCGACCTGGTGGTCGCCGGGCCGGGGGCGGGATCAAAGCTGAAGAAGGCAACGGAACTTGGCATTGAAGTGATTGATGAAGACGAGTGGCTGGCGAGGGTAAACAAATGACCGAATTTGCCGGTTTTGGCCCGCAGGCCTTGCCTTTCCTGAAAGCGCTGGATTTTCACCAGAGCCGTGAGTGGTTCAAGGAAAACAAGGCCATATATGAAAGCGAGCTGGAAAAGCCGCGCGGCGATCTGGTCGAAGCTTTGACGTTGGCTTTTGCCGCCAATGGCATTGCGTTGAAAGGTGACCGGAAGAAATCGGTCTACCGCATTTACCGCGACATTCGCTTCTCCAAGGACAAAAGCCCGTTCAACAAGCATGTGTCGGCGCTGTTGACACCTAGCGGCGAAAAGCGGGAGTTCGATGGCTCTTTCTTTATCAAAATCGGCATCGAGCGTTGTTTCATGGCGGCCGGTTTTTTCCTAAACGACCCGGCGCAACTCAAGTCGTTTCGCAACAAGATTGTGGCTTGGCCGGAGAATTATCGTGCAATGGTCCTGGCGCTGGAAAAGGGCGGTCTGGCGCTTTCGCTGGATGACCAGATGAAGCGCTTGCCGAAGGATTTTGAAACGGTTGCCGACGCCGATCTTCACAGCGCGGTCCGGCTGAAGCATTTTTATGTGCAGGAAAACATTGACCCCGCGAGCATCAACTCGCCGAAGCTGGTGGATATTTGCGTCGATTTCGCCGGGCGTGCCATGCCGCTGCTCAATTGGGGCAGGGCAGGCGCGTGACGCAAATCCGGGAAATGCGGGATGCATTGCGCGACGTTGCGCCAATGGCTGTCGGCGCCGCTCCGTTTGGCATGGTGTTTGGCGCGGCCTCGGTTGCCAATGGTTACTCGCTGTTCGAGACCATGCTTTCCAGCGCTGCGATGTTTGCCGGTGCAAGCCAATTCGTGCTGATGGAGGTCAACGGGTTTGGCGTCCCCGCATGGTCGGTGGCTTTGGCGGTTTTTGCAGTCAATTTTCGGCACGTGCTTTATTCGGCCGCCACCGGGAGACGCATTGTGCAATTCCCGTTCTGGCAAAAGGCACTGGCATTTTTCCTGCTTACCGATCTGCAATTTGCCGCCGGTGAAATGCGCGGCAATGAAGGCAGGGCGGTTTCTGCCGCATGGTATTTTACCCTTGGCGGCGTTCTTTATGCGCTGTGGCTGGTGACGACGCTGGTTGGCGGGCTGTTCGGACGCCTGATCGAGGACCCCAAAGACCTGGGCCTTGATTTCCTGCTGCCGGTTTATTTTCTCGCGGTGTTGATGGGATTTCGCAAGCGCACCGGATTTCTGCCAATCGCGCTCGCCAGTGCACTGGGATCGGTGCTGGCGTTCAAGTTGCTTGGCCCTCCATGGCATTTTGCCCTGGGCGGACTTGCCGGTATCGCGCTGGCTGCCTTCATGACCAAACCAGAAGGGGGCAACAATGGCTGAAACCAATGTGGTGGTGCTGCTGCTGGTTGCCGCCGTCGTTACCTATGTTACGCGCATTGGCGGCTGGCTGGTGCTTTCGCGTTTCGACAAGCTGCATCCCAGGGTGGAAGCCGCGCTGGAGGCGGTGCCAGCTGCGGTGATGACAACGCTGATTGCACCACCTGCGCTCACCAATGGCCCGGCTGAATTTGCCGCCATCCTCGCCACCATCGCCGCCTCGTACCGGCTTAACGTAATCGGTGCCATCGCAGCGGGAATGGCCGTGCTGATCGTTGTGCGGGCCCTCGGGCTTTAAAGTTTCGGCCCATTGCAAGCGGCGCTGAGCAAGGTCGCATCTTCGTGCAGTTCATGCGTTGGGATGCTTTCATTGGCGAGTTGCCGGTTGATCCTGTTCGTTGCCGGTTTCTGGCCCTGTCGGTGTTATTCCGGCCCCATCAGGTCCCGCGCGCAAGCGTCTTTCCAATAGTGTAGCGCACAAGGGGCGGATAAACTGTGGATTTTCGCAATCTCCATGCCAATTCAACCCAGTTTATGTGCAAACGGAGACACCCGAACATGACACCGCCCTTGCACTGGAGAAGCCGGTGATGGCCACCAACAGAAAATCCACAGCCATTGCAGCGCTGCGCACCCTGGTCGACGCGGCAGACCATTACCTTGCCACGTTGCCCGGCCCTGGTGTGACCGACGTGCGGGCGGGCGTCGCCACATGGCGGGCCGGGCCAGTTACGCCTGCCGGCAATATGACGGCCAACCCCGTGGTGGCCGCGCATCTGTCCGCAGCACTGACCCGGCTCAGCCCGGAACAGCCTGCTCTTGCGCAAGCCATTGCCGAAGCAGCGCCGGCGCTGGACTGGTTGACCTACGACCGATATCCGCCAGCTGCCATTGGCGCGGCCTTCGCCGCAGGCCATGCTTACGCGCGGATTATCGGCGACGGGGCGGCCATTCCGGCGAGCGACTTTGACCTCGGGCTGTTTCTGATTGCGCCGCACATGCTCTACCGTGATCACTGCCATCCCGCGCCCGAGCTTTACGCCCCCCTGACCGGGCCGCATGGTTGGCGTTTTGCGCCTGGTGCGCCTTTGGTCATGAAAGTAGCGCATGAGCCGGTGTGGAATCCGCCCGGCCGTCCGCATGCGACGAAGGTTGGTGCCGTACCGTTCTTGTGCATTTACGGTTGGACGCGAGATGTGGACTTGCCCGCCCGCGTGATTCCGGCCGGGGACTGGCCGGAAATCGAGGAGTTGCGCCTGGGCCCCTGACGAAAGCTGCAGGCCGACAGCCCTGCCTCGCGCGCTGGTGCCGGACCATGTCAAAGCCCCGCACACGCAGCCTTTAGCCAGCTCCGATCAGCATCATCAAGATAGGGAGCCAGTGTTGCTTCCACGCGTGCGTGATATGCGTCCAGCCAGACAAGTTCCTCGCGGGTCAGCAGGTTGGTGTCAATCAGACGGCGGTCGATGGGGGCAAGCGATAATGTTTCGAACGAATGGACCGGCACATTGCCGCCTACAAGCGCTTCAGCCGGGCGCACGAGAACGAGATTTTCAATGCGGATGCCCCATTGGCCTTCGCGGTAAAAACCGGGCTCGTTGGAGATGATCATGCCTTCGAGCAGCGGCTCCATGCCACGTTTGGAAATGGACTGCGGTCCTTCATGCACCGCAAGAAATGAGCCGACTCCGTGACCAGTCCCGTGGGCGTAATCACGCCCGGTTTTCCACAGGGCATTGCGGGCAAGCGGGTCGAGATCGACGCCGCGCGTGCCTGCCGGGAAACGCGCGGTGGCAATGGCGATGTGGCCTTTGAGAACCAGCGTGAAATCGGTCCGTGCCATGGCTGGCGGTGTTCCGAGAGCCATGGTGCGGGTGATGTCGGTGGTGCCGTCGCGGTACTGCGCGCCAGAATCCAGCAGAAAAACCGAGTTCGCCTCCAACAGCCTGTTGCTGGCCTTGTCGACCCGGTAGTGGACGATGGCGCCATTTGGCCCGGCACCGGAAATGGTGTCGAATGAAATGTCGAGAAGTTCGCTTCCCATCTCCACTGCGGTCAGCGCCCGAATTTCTTCCAGTCGGCTTGCTGCGGCAATCTCGTCCAGTGAGCCAGCAGGCTGGCGGTCAAGCCAGGCCAAAAACCGGGTCATCGCCACGCCGTCGCGCAAATGTGCAGACCGGCAACCGTCAATTTCGGTTTGGTTTTTGGTGGCGCGTGGCAGGGTGACCGGATCGCGCTTTTTGACGATGGTACCGCCAGCCTTTTCGACCATGCCCGCGATCAGTGAAGATACCCGGTCGGGGTCCAGCATCACTTTCGCGCCCGGAGCGATTGCCGCGATTTCAGCTTCCAGTGTGGAGGGAGCGCAGACCTTGGCAAGCTGTGTCAGATAAGCATCGGCTTCACGGTTGAGCTTGCGCTGATCGATGAAAATCAGCGGATCGCCGGCAGCGCGGATGATGGCTCTTGCCAGCGGCAGGGGTGTGTGCGCCACGTCGCTGCCGCGAATGTTGAACGCCCATGCAATGGACGCTGGATCAGCCAGCAGGCACATGTCGGCTCCATGTTTGCCGACGGCATTGGCGAGTTGTGCCAGCTTGTCGCGCGCACGTTCGCCCGCGTGCTTGAGCTTTTGCAGCGAGATTTTGCGCATCGGTTCGGCAGGGCGATCGTCCCAGACGACATCAATGAGGTTGGCGCATGCGGCAAGTGTTGCACCTGATTTTTCCAGTACCTTCGCAAAGCGTGTCTGGCCAGCAAATGTCACGAGCGCGAGGTCGAGGCCGATTTTCCAGCCATTCAATGCGTTGGTCGCCAGCCAGTTTTCCGGCGGGCAATCCACCAGGCTTTCAATGGAAAAAACCGCAGGATCCGTCTGGTTTGCCGATTGCAGCGTGTACCGGCCGTCCACGAAAAGTATAGCCCTTTCGGCAGTAACGATTGCGAAGCCTGCCGAGCCGGTAAAGCCGCTTATCCAGGCCAGCCGCTCGGCGCAGGGCGGGATGTATTCATTTTGGTACTCGTCGGCATGCGGCACGAGGAACGCATCAACGTGCGCCTTTCGCATGGCTTCGCGCAGCATTGCCACGCGCGGGGCAACCGTCTCACGTGCAGATTTGACCTCGAAAGATTGAAACATGTGGCTGCGCCCTGAATTCGCGTTGGCTTGACGGCGCAACTATAGGGGTTGCCCGCGGCAACTCAATTGCGATTTCCCGGTCGAACAAAGTGCCGCGAAATTAACCAGCGGGTTAACGCATGGTTACCAAAACTGCGAAACAAGACAAGACGTGCCGTTTTCGTGGGCGATGCATGCAAATGGCGCAACACGCCCATGCAAAATCAAGGGCTTGCGACATTGTGCAGTGCAGCACATATTCCATGCAGGGAGGAGAAAGACGGCGAAACTCAAGGAGCGCAACCATGTCTTTCTTCGATAATGTCAGCCGTGCCACACGCGTTGGAATGAACCGTATCGTTGAGGCGCGCCAGCGGCAGGCGCAGCGGTACGTCAATGGCTATCTTCTGGCCATGGATGACGAGAGCCTGCGGCGTGCGGGCTATGACCGCAAAACGCTGGAAAACAAGGAATCGGCTTTCTACCCGTTCTGATGCAGCGAGTTTCCATCTTTGAAAGAGCCGGGCGGACAAAAACCGCCCGGCTTTTTTGTTGGGCGAGATGCACGTATTGAGCCAAGGGTTGTCCAGGTTGATATGCTTCCCGCGCATGTGTTAGTTACATGTAACCAATGGAGAGCAGCCATGTCCGGAAGTAAAAATGTGAGGCGCGGTGCCATCAAGGTCAGTGAACATCGTGCCCGCCTGAGGGCAGAAGGGCTGCGCCCGGTTCAGATTTGGGTGCCGGATATGCGTTCTGCAGCTTCACGGGGGCAAGCCCAGCTCCAGTCGCTTGCGGTGGCCAGAAGCGCGCAAGCAGGCATCGACCAGGACTTCATCGATACCATCTCGCAAGAAGACATCGAATGAAGCGGGGTGAGATCTGGTCCGTTTCCGGCGGCAGCGACTATTCCGGCAAACCGAGACCAGCAGTGGTTGTCCAGGACGATTATTTCAGTGCCACCCAGTCGATCACGATTTGTGTGTTTACAACGGATGAGACCAGCGCTCCATTGTTCCGGGTCGAGATAGCGCCCAGTTCTGGCAACGGGTTGGGAGTATTGAGCCGATTGATGGTCGACAAGATCGCCACAGTGCCAAAAACCAAAATCGGGAAAAAGCTCGGCAAGCTGGATGATGCCGATATCGTTCGCGTCAATCGGGCACTGATGGTGTTTCTGGGGCTGGCCCGCGCTGTCGGCAAGCGAAGTTGAGTATTATAGGACCGGGCGGCCATTAGCCGCCCGGCCTTTTTGCAATTCCAGTACCGGCTTACCCGCGCGAGAATGGCAGGGCGACGAAGCTTTGGTTGTCCTTGCGCTGTACCAGCAGCAACACCGACTTCTTGCCTTCGTTCTTGGCCTTGGCGATGATGTCGCGGGCAGCACGGGCGGTTTCGACCGGCTCCTGGTTGACCGAGACGATGATGTCACCGGTGTTGATGCCGCGTTCGGCAGCTTCCCCGCCGTCCACCTTGCTGACAATTGCGCCTTTTGCACCTTCTTCAAGGCCAAGGCCTTCCAGCATTTCCGGCGTGATGTCGGAAAGTTCGATGCCAAGGTCGGGTACCGTCACTTCGGCGGTGTTCTTGTTCGGCTCTTCATTGCCGTCGGTGGCAGCGGTCTTGTTTTCATCCGGATTGCCAACGGTGATGTCGAGCGTCACTTCCTTGCCTTGACGCCAAACAGTGATCTTTTCCTTCGTTCCGGGAGTGCGGTCGCCGACAGCGCGCGCCAGCGCCTTGGGGCTTGCAACTTCCGCGCCACCAAATTTGGTGACGATATCGCCGGACTTGATGCCTGCCTTGCCAGCCGGGGTAGTTGGATCCACTTCGGCGACGATGGCGCCTTCTGCCTTGGCAAGGCCAACGGCATCCGCCACTTCCTGCGTTACCGGCTGGATCTGTACGCCGATATAGCCGCGTTCAATCGAGCCGTCCTTGAGCAGGCGGGCAACGATTTCCTGAGCCTGCTTTGCCGGGATGGCGAAGGCGACGCCGACATTGCCGCCATTGGGCGAGTAAATCGCCGTGTTGACACCAATTACCTTGCCGTCGATGGCAAACAACGGTCCACCGGAATTGCCCTTGTTGATGGGGGCATCGACCTGGAGGAAATCATCATAGGGGCCGTTGCGCAGGTCACGGCCACGCGCTGAGACGATTCCCGATGTGACGGTGGTGCCAATGCCGAACGGATTGCCAATGGCAAGAACCGGGTCGCCAAGCTGGATGGCTTCCGAATCGCCCCATGAGAGCGATGGGAGATCCTTGCCGGCATCGACCTTGATGACCGCAAGGTCGGTTTTGGGGTCGCGTCCCAGCAG
Organism: Rhizobiaceae bacterium; assembly: GCA_041739225.1. Taxonomy (GTDB): domain Bacteria; phylum Pseudomonadota; class Alphaproteobacteria; order Rhizobiales; family Rhizobiaceae; genus BOKV01. The sequence goes on along the minus strand of JBGSOG010000030.1, from coordinate 8,482 downwards.
CTTTGCTTCAAGTTCCGTGCCGTCGTCGAGTACGACCGTGATTTCGCCGGCATCGGCTATTACGTGGTTGTTGGTGACGATGGTGCCGTTGCCATCAACGATGAAGCCGGAGCCAAGGCCTGAACCGCGTGGGCGCTCACCGAAACGCGGTCCCCGGTTGCCTGGACCCTGCGGTCCGCCATTTGGGCCACCTTCGGGGGATTCAAAAAAGCGTTTGAAGAATTCACCGAATGGTATTTCCTCGCCGCCAAATTGCCGCTCGAGATCGCGCCGGGTCATTTGCGCCGGCTCGGCCTTGCCTTTGGTGGTGATGGTGACAACGGCTGGCTTGTTGGCTGCCACGATCGGCGCATAGGAAACAGCGCCACCTTGCAGGGTTTTGGGAGCTGATTGTGCCACCGGTGCGGCGTTTGCCTCAAAAGCCGGCATGTAATTGGAATTGGCCAGCGGCAGCGCGACGATGGCTGCGGACGCAAGTGCGGCCACGCGCAAGCGCCTGATGGCTGTAGAATGGTTCATCTGGAGACTCCTTTTGGTTTCCCAAGTGCTGCGCAGCTCCGGGCGGACCGGGCTTTGCCTGTTGTTCAGCCGTGGACAGCGCAATTTTGCGCTTCGACCAATATTCATGTGGGGTGCAAACGCGTCATAATCCCGGCGAAAGCACAACCTTACGAAGATTTAATTCGCCGCACGATTTCCAGTTCTTTTTGAAAGCCCGGCGCAACGAAACACTTCGAAACACAAATTCAACTGAAATTTATCAGTCTGCCTGTATGCTGCAACGCACCAATGAAAAGAGAACAACCCGCAAAGGGTGAAAACAAAGGTAGCAGGGCATGGGCGAAATTTTGACATTTGACGTGGACGGCACTTTGACGCCGCCGCGCTCCATGATGGAAGAGGGCATGGCGCGGGTGCTACGTCAGCTTGTCAATGAACGCCCGGTTTATCTGGTTACCGGCAGCGACCTGGCAAAATTGCAGCGGCAGGTGCCAGCCGACATCGCAGGACGTGCCGCAGGCGTTTTTTGCTGCTCCGGCAATGAATTGTGGCGCGGCGGGCGGCTCATCTACCAGATGCGGCATGATTTTCCCGATGAGTTGGTGGCGTTTGCCAGCGAATTGCTGGATGCGGCCAGTTATGAAACGCGCACCGGCAACCATGTCGAAGCGCGTACCGGCTCACTCAACATCTGCGTCGTTGGCCGAAATGCCAACATGATCCAGCGTCGCGATTATTTCCGGCATGACAAGGCCACCGGCGAACGGGCACGCATTGCCGCTGCCATCGAGGCACGGTTTCCTGAGTACGAGGCCAATCGCGGCGGGCAGATTTCCATCGACATTGCACCGCGGGGTTGGAACAAGGCGAGGGTTGCCAAGGAAATTGCAACCCGCTCACCGGGTCTGCCGATTCACTTTTTTGGCGATACCGTTTGCGAAGGCGGCAACGACCTGCCACTTGCAAATGCGCTGAAGGCCAGCGGAAACGGGCACATTGTGCATTGCGTCGCCGATCACCACGAGACGCTGGAGATCCTGAAGTCGCGTTACTTGTCCAGCCAGCCCGCCAGCGAAGTGGCTTGATCCCGGGGTCAATGCGTATTGACCCTAAAACTCCAGCACCAGCGTCAGCCAGCCATTGAGAATGTGGGCCTTGGCAAACCGAAGCCCTTGCGCCCGGTAGGCAGCAACAATGCGGGCTTTCTGGTGCGGCAGCAGGCCCGAGAGGATCACGGTTGCCGGGCGGGCAAGATGCGCCGCAAGATCGCGCGCCAACAGTTCGAGCGGGCGGGCCAGAATGTTGGCCAGAACCAGATCAAACGGGCCGTGTTCAACAAAAGCCCGGTGATTGAAGCCGGTCGCCGTCACACAGTTTATACGTGGCATTGCTTCGTTCAGGCGGACGTTTTCACGGGCGACCTTGGTCGCAACCGGGTCGATGTCGCTGGCCAGCACATGCAGTGGCTGGGCCTTTGCAGCGGCAATCGCCAGTACGCCGCTGCCGGTTCCCAGATCGAGGGCGTTGAAATAGCGCCTGCGTTTCATGGCCTGCGCCAGCATCGAAAGGCAGCCCGCCGTGGTTCCGTGGTGGCCGGTGCCAAAAGCAAGTCCGGCATCGATCAAAATGGCATGTTCGTGCGGCTTGGGTACGTGATTGTCGTGGCTGCCATGCACAATGAAACGGCCGGCGCGCACAGGTGAAAGTTCGGCAAGTGTAGCGGCAACCCAGTCAACTTCGCCCAAAGATTCATGGCTGATGGCGTGCGGCAATCCGGCGGCTTTGAGCGCAGCCGCCATCCGGTTTTCCGTCGATGCGACCGCTTCATTGAGTGCGTAAACCGACACGCTCCAGATACCGGCCGCTTCATCGACTTCGAAGGCGGCAACCGGAAATGCCTCATCCTCGAATTCAGCTTCCAGCGTGCGAGCCATTGCACGTGATTTCGCTTCTGTGGTGGTGAGGTAAAGCCTGGTCTGGGTCATGCCTGTGCATTACCGACTGGGCGTTGCAGGTGCAAGCCTCAGAAACTGGCGACGAACTTGATGCCGCCCCGGGCGCCGAGCATGTCTTCGCCAAACGTGCCTTCGACATCGGCCTCAATTCTGGAAGCGTTTGATATCGCCAATTTAATGGATGCGCCCAGGAAAGCTGCTCCCTGATCCTGGGCAAAGTCAGACACGGCAACGGTTTGGCCAATCATGGCAACGGTTGCATCGTCGCCACTGGCTGAACGCCACTGCCAGCCAGCCCGCCATCCGACGGAACCAAAACCTGTCTGCCTGTCGCCCGAGATCTGGGCGCGTGCTTCCAGCACAGCGTGGTCGCGGGCCTGGACAATGGCATTGGCTGCTGATTCGGTTTCGGAGTAGCCGTCAACCGATTGGAAGGCCCAGCGCAGCGAGGCATAAGGCGTCAGCGTCCATCCATCTGGTCCGGCTATTGAATAGCCGACACCAGCCTGCGGTGCGAACCACCAGCTGTCATAGGATGCGCTGGCCCATTGCTGGCCGAGCGGCGCGAGGTTGTTGTTGACGAAGCGGTTGCTTTCGTGGCCAAGACCGCCGCCCATCAAGGCAAAATCGACAAAACCGCTGCCCGCATTGGCCCGGCCATAAAGCGCGGCGAAATAGCCTTCGCTGTCGATGTCCTGTGACGGAGAAAAGCGGCTTCCCGCGTCGATCTGGGTGGTGTTCCAGCCGCCAAGCACACCGAGCGTGAAGTCGGGAGCGACCTGTGCATCGTAGCCAAACACAATACCCTGGTTGTTTACATCGCGGTCAAGCGTGGCGGAATTGCCGTCATGCGATGCGCGGCTGGCAAAGCCGGAAATCCACCAGTTTGACGAATTGCCATTGGTGCTGGTGCCCTCCTGGAAAGCCTGGTCGAGACGGGCCTGCGCCGCCGAAGCCTGGCCTTCGCCGCCAAAACCCGGAAGATGGCTCGAAGAACCGGACGAGCCGCCTGCGCCGCGATTGGCGATCAGGCCTGAAATGTCGCCGCCCAGACTTGCCAGGGCGTCCGATTGGGCGGCCAATGCCGTGGGATCAAAAGTTGCCACTTGCCGTGTGCCTGGATTGTAAAACCATGGCACGGTGCCGCTGATGTTTGGCGCGCCGCTGACCATCGAGCCGGTCGAAAAATCCCACAGGATGGAATGCGAAGCACCGGTGGTGATGTTGACCGTGGTGTTCGATCCCAGATCAATCACGCCGCCAATGAAGGCGGGCGCCAGCAGGTTCAGCGTGTTGTTGCTGCTGAAATCAAAGGCATCGCTTTGCGCACTGACAACCTGACCCGAATTGGTGACGGTATTGCGATCATCGACGATGATGGCTTCCGCAGACGTTCCCTGCGTCGTGATGGTGCCATTGTTGGTGATGGTGTTGTCGTCGTCGGCGTTGATGCCTTCGCCGCCTATGCCCTGCGTTGTGATTGTGCCGTTGTTGACGAGGATGTTGTCATCGGAAATCTGGATAGCCTCCGAATTGAGACCCTGGGTCGTGACGGTGCCATTGTTGGTGACAGTGTTGTCGCTGTCCACGATGATACCTTCGGCGAGGGTGCCTTGGGTGGAAATTGTGCCGCTGTTGGTGATGACATTGTTTCCGCTGGCAGCCACGCCATCGCTTCCGGTTCCTGTTGTGCTCACAGATCCGTTGTTGGTGACAGTGTTCCGGTCGTCGACCTGAATGCCCTCGGAATCAAAGCTTTGTGTCGACAAGCTGCCGCTGTTGACGATGGTGTTGTCGTCATCGCCTATGATGCCTTCTGCCAACGAACCTCGCGTGACAATGCTGCCGGCATTGCTGATGGTGTTGCGGTCGTCCACTGTGATGCCTTCGGAATCCAACCCCTGGGTGGCGATTGTTCCGTTGTTGGCAATTGTATTGTCGTCGTCGGCGTCCACGCCCTCAGCAAAACTTCCAACGGTAGAGATTCCGCCATTGTTGGTGATTGTGTTGTCATCACCAGCGAAAATGCCTTCATTGTTGGCACCCGTTGTCTGAAGCTGGCCGTTGTTGAGGATGGTGTTTGCGGCTCCACCAGCATTCACGGCATCGGCACCCGCGATGATCGACCCGGTGGAAGTGATCGTCAATGAATCATTGCCGTTGACGTTGTTGCCGCCATTGGTGGTTGCGACGGGGGTGTTGACAACAAAATCGTCTGCCAAGGCTGGCGCTGCCAAGCCGGTAGTCATTGTCATTGCCGCACCCAGCAGCAGGTGCGCAGTCGAACGGTTAATCATTACAAAATCCCGAGCAGGAGCTACGCTTGCTTGCGTTGCGTCCATTTTTTAACAGTTTGTTCATAAATTAGGCAGTCTTGCCACACTTTCGCCAATGGAAGTTATCCTGACGGTGTGCAGATTCGAAAAGTGTTGCACAATTGGCGCAGATTCACGTTCTCATTTCGTGCTTTTCGGCTTCCAATCGCTCAACCCCGTCGCAATGCCGCGAAACAGATCAATGGTTTCGGCTTCGATTTTCGAGCCGTTGGCATTGTCGGCGCGGAAATTGCGGTCCGCGGAAGTCTTGACCACGACAATGCGGGCGGGTCGGTTCACATAGATGAATTGGCCATAAATGCCGATGGCATAGAACTCGTCGTCGGCATTGAGTGGCACCCACCATTGGTAGCCATAGCCGAAAGGATCCAGCGGATCGGAGGCCTTGGGGGCACTGGCCTTGACTGAATCGATTGACCAGGCAAGCGGAATGACTTGTTGGCCATTGGCCTGGCCCAGGTCGAGCATCATCTGGCCGAAGCGGGCATAGTCACGGCTGGTGGCGTTGATGCCGCCCAGTGCGAAGGCGACGCCGAAGCCGTCGGTCAAATAGACCGCATCCGATTCAACGCCGAGTTTGGACCAAAGCCTTTCTTCCATCAGCACGGGCAGATCCTTGCCGGTTACTGCCCGCAGCACCATGCCGAGAATGTGGGTGTCGATGGATGTGTACTGGCGCAGCTGGCCTTGCTCCCGTTCGCGGGCCGCAAGTCCGGCGGCGAACTCGTCCATTGAGCCACCGAGTGCCAGCACGCGGCCCATTTTGTTGATGTCGGAATTGAAGTCGAGATAGTCTTCGTTGAAGCGGACGCCCGAAGCCATGTTGAGGACGTTGCGAACGCTCACGCCCTCGTAAACCGTGCCTTTCAGGGACGATACATATGCATCTACCGGGTCGGACAGCTTGATGCGTCCTGCGATCACTTCCTCGCCAAACATGGCGGACAGGAATGACTTGGCCATCGACCATGAAATGCGCTTGTCTTCAGGCTTGGTGCCCAGACGGTATTCCTCGTGCACCAGTTTTCCGTCACGCAGAACCACCAGCGAGGTGGTTGCGGTTTTGTCAAGGAAAGCGCTGATTTGCCTTGGCTGGTTCTCAAACAAATAGCTTGCGGGCAGGTCTGCCTTGTCCTCGACCAGTGCAACGGGTTCGCCCGAGCGCTTTACCTCCGTCCAGAAAAACAGATCCTTCATGCCGGAGAAGTTGGAAACGATCCGCCCCTCGTCAAACAATGTGTTGACATTGTACAAGCGAACCAACCGCTCCCAATTGAATGCTGCGGCAATGCCACCGATGATGATCGCGGCTGAAGCCAGCCAAAGCAAGAACTTCAAAATGCGGCGCATGTTTTGGTTCCCCCACAGACAGGATTGTGTTGATAGCACGCTGTGCGCAAGCAGCACAGACCCGGGCTGCGGTGTACGCCAGCGCAAGTGCGGCTGTATGTGTTGCGAAAAAAGACGCTTGCAAACCGGTGTTTTTAACGACAAACATCGCGCGCCGCGCAATTGCGGTGACCCCCCAAAATTCTGGAGTCGGGCCATGAAAAGCGCAGCTCTTTGGGATGCTGATTTCAAGGCGGGAAAGCTCGCTTTTTTGCACCGCCCGGCCGAACTCAAGCGGTTTCCCCAGATCGGGGCGATGATCGAGCGTTCGGCGCGGATACATGGCGCGGTGGAAGTGGCTGATATCGGCAGCGGCGAAGGCCTGCTTTTGCCATGGCTGTCGCCGCAAACCGTGAAATGCTATGTGGCACTTGATCTTTCCGGCGTGGCGCTGAAGGCAATTCGTGACGGCAAGGTTCCGGTGGCCCGGGTGCGATCCAGCCTTGCTGCCTGGGACGGACGACCGGACCCGGTGGCTCCACGCATCCTGGTTGCCTCAGAAGTGCTGTATTATGATCCGCAGGGCGTGATGCATTTGCGCAAACTTGCCGTGCGCTCGCCAAGGACAGTCGAGGTGATCGTTTCATGCGTCGCCGGGCGCAATGACAAGCCGAACTGGACCGCTGCCTCGCAGCGCTTGTGGACGGAATTGCGCGGCACCGGCTGGCGGCGGATCGAGACGCAAAGCCTTCGTGACGACCATGCCGGACTTGCGTGGGACATTTCCCGGTACGCCGTCTGAGCCATGGAAAAAGACGACCGTTATTTCGACCCGGCACCGAAGATTCACTCAACTGCGCAAACCAAGGGCTGCAAGCTCGGCCGCCATACGGTTGTTGGCGAGCGGACCATCCTGCGCGATGTTAAGCTTGGTGATTTTTCGTATTTCGAGCGGCAGGCCGAAGCGATTTATGCCGATATCGGCAAGTTCTGCTCGATTGCCGCAAACACCCGCATCAATGCGCTGGAACACCCGATCGAGCGGGTGACCAGCCACAAGGTGACGTATCGCCCGAACGAGTTTTTTCGCTACCAAGGGATCGACCAGGAGTGGCGGGCTTATCGCTCGTCCAGGCGGGTGACCATCGGCCATGATGTATGGATCGGCCACGGCGCCGTGCTGCTGCCCGGTGTCAGTGTCGGTACCGGCGCTGTTGTCGGGGCAAATGCCGTGGTCAGCCGCGATGTGCCGCCTTACACCATCGTGGCCGGTGTCCCGGCGCGCAAGCTGCGCCTGCGATTTGCAGCGCAAACCATCGAGCGTTTGCTGGCAATTGAGTGGTGGGACTGGGACGAGGCGCGAATTGTGGAGGCGCTTCCCGACATGCAAAAACTCGGCGTCGAGGCATTTTTGGACAAATGGGAAGGCTGAGATTCAGCCCTTCTTGACGAACTCGGTGCGCAAAACGAGGCCCTTGATTTCCTTGGAGCGCACTTCGATCAGTTCCGGATCGTCGGTCAAATGGATGCCCTTGAAAGTGGCGCCGCGCTTGACCACAGACGACGAGCCCTTGACCTTCAAATCCTTGATCACCGAAACCGTGTCGCCCTCGGCCAGCAAGGTTCCGTTTGAATCGCGCGTTTCCATGGAATTCTCCGCATTTGTGTTGGCGCGGGATTAGCGCATGGGGCAACAATGGGAAAGGGGTAATGCTGTCTAGCTGGTCAGGGTTGCCAACTTGGCCAGCACTTCTGCCAGAGTATCATCATCCAGCACAGAACCGGCAGATTCAGCATGTCGTGCGCGTGAATCAATCGATTTCAACTGATCCACAAGAACGGCACCCTGGACCACGCAATTGCGGGGCAGTTCCACCTTCCATGGCCATGGAGCGACATTTGTGGTGACCGGGCAAACCATGACGCAGTTTGAGAGTTCATTGTAACTTTTAGGTGAAATGACCAATGCGGGACGGCCACCAGCCTGTTCACGACCTGTCTGGGGATTGAAGTCGACCCAGATGAACTCGCCGCGCCGGAAAGCACTGGTCATATCTGCACTGAACCGGTAGGTCCATCATCCGGCAAATCGGGCGGTGTGAGTCCTCTGGCTGCTGCCACCATTTCAGCAAGGGTGAATGAAGGTCGATCCGAACGGATCACGAGTGCATTTCCTTCAACAGAAATGGCGACCGTTGTCCCTTCGCGCATGGCCAGCGCTTCTGCTGCTGCCCGTGGCAGCCGCACGGCAATGGAGCCGCCCCATGAGCCTAGGCGGGAACGCTGGACGGTTTTGGAAGCAGAATTTTTCATATCATAATAATATCGGATGAACGGGATTGCCGCAATGTGTTTTGGCAG
>JBGSOG010000029.1:0-10817 GCA_041739225.1 Rhizobiaceae bacterium | reverse complement strand
CGCGCCGGAATGGACGTGACCGATGGTCCAGTCGGTGTAGTGGCTGAGCGAGTTCACCGCCTTGATCGACATCATCGGGCCTTCGAAGGTCGACATGCCGTAGAAGGCGACCGAGATCACCATCATGCGCAGGATCGGGTCAGTGCGCAGCTTGTCCCAGGCGCCCGAGAGCGTCATGAGGCCGTTGATCATGCCGCCCCAAGAGGGCATCCACAACATGATCGAGAATACCATGCCGAGGGTCTGCGCCCAGTCGGGCAATGCGGTGTAGTGGAGGTGGTGCGGACCTGCCCAGATGTAGAGGAAGATCAGCGCCCAGAAGTGGATGATTGACAACCGATAAGAATAAACTGGGCGACCGGCCTGCTTGGGCACGAAGTAGTACATCATGCCGAGAAAACCTGCGGTCAGGAAGAAGCCGACCGCATTGTGGCCATACCACCATTGGGTCAGTGCATCCTGCACGCCTGAGAAGGCTGAATAGCTCTTGGCACCAAGGAACGAAACCGGCATCGACAAATTGTTGACGATGTGCAGCATCGCAATGGTGACAATGAAACTCAGGTAGAACCAGTTTGCCACATAGATGTGCGGTTCCTTGCGCTTCAAGATCGTGCCGAGGAAAACCAGCAAATAGGCTACCCAGACCACCGTCAACCAAAGGTCGACATACCATTCAGGTTCGGCATATTCGCGGCTTTCGGTGATGCCGAGCAGATAGCCGGTCGCCGCCATGACGATGAACAGCTGATATCCCCAGAACACAAACCAGGCCAGGTCGCCGCCGAACAGCCGGGCACGTGAAGTGCGCTGGACAACATAAAACGATGTGGCAATCAGCGCATTGCCGCCAAAGGCGAAAATGACGGCAGATGTGTGCAACGGGCGCATCCTGCCGAAATTGAACCACGGTTCGATGTTGAGATCGGGCCAGGCAAGTTGGGATGCCACGATAACTCCCACCAGGAAGCCGACAATGCCCCAGAACGTGGTTGCAATCACCCCGTAGCGAACAACTCCGTCCATGTATTCAGCTTCGTTGCCGGCTTGCGTGCGGCCTGCCGGTTCAAAGCTGACACGGCGCATCAACACGAGGGTGCTGAGCAGCAATACCGCGAACAGAACGTAAGCGTGAACCCTGAATTCCGTGTCTTGAGCAAAGGCAGCGCCCATCAGCGCAGCAAATGCAGCCAGTCCGACCAGGATGGCCTCTGTAGCGTTTTTCATTGGTGGTCCTTTCCCGCCTGTAATGGCAAAACCTCAGGCACTTGCGTTGGTCTTGCAATACTGCGTCCCTTCGCCCACCGGGACAAGACACGCCTTGATTTGAATCAAGGAACCATTCGCGTTCAACTGAATAATGACTGCATGAGCGAGTGCCGAATGGAGATACAAGGATGAAAGGCGGCAAAAACACCGCAGGAGGGGCAGACGGATATGATCCGATGACCATCCATGCCGAGATGGCTGGAAATCTTGCTGTATTGAGTGACATTTGCAGTCGGCTGGAAAAAATCGCCGACGGCCTGCCCATGAAGGTAGATCCCGTGCAATGCGCCGAACTGGCGCGCACAATCCACGAAACCGTGGTGAGCGCACACTTGTTTGAAGAAAAAATCGTTTTCCCTTACTTGCGCTCCATCGCATCCGACAAAGGCATTTCAGACACAATTGAGCGGTTGCGGTTTGAGCACTGGGAAGATGAAAGTTTCGCGGCTGAATTGCAGGAATCATTGTGCAGCTTTGCCACTGGCCGTGACCGCAGCCATGTCGAAGCATTGGCCTGGATGCTGCGCGGCTTTTTCGAGGGTCTGCGCCGACACATTGCCTTCGAACGTGAACACATGATGCCGTTGCTTGCCGGAGCGCGGGCGTGAACATTCTGAACCCCGAGCGCATCTTGGCGGTACACGGCGAATCGGTCCCGCGTTACACCAGCTATCCAACTGCGCCGCATTTTCGCGACGGAATGGGCCCGGAAATCTTCACCGAAATGCTGGAGAGCCTGGAAAACGCCACACCGGTGTCGGTTTACATCCATATCCCGTTTTGTGATCGCCTCTGCTGGTTCTGCGGCTGCCACACCAAGCAGACCCTTCGTCACGATCCGGTCGTCCAATATGTGCGCCATCTGGTGGCTGAAATTGAACTTCTGAAACAAAAAGCCGGTCGAAAACTGCTCCTGGGTGCCTTGCACCTTGGCGGCGGGTCACCAAGTCTGCTGCGTGCTGCCGAATTTTCCGCGCTGCGCGCGGCGCTCGAAGACGCATTCGACATCCTGCCAAATGCCGAGATCGCCATTGAGATTGATCCATCCGATTCGGGCGCCGCGTTCATTGAAGGCGTTCGTATATTGGGCGTTACCCGCGCCAGCATCGGCGTTCAGGACTTCAATCCGGATGTTCAGGCCGCTATCAACCGTATCCAGACCTTTGAACAAACCTGTGATCTTGTGCTCGCTCTTCGCCAGGCGGGTGTAGCATCAGTGAACATTGACGCGCTTTACGGTCTGCCGCTGCAAACGCTCGCCACGATCGATTCCACCATCGATCAAGTGTTGCAACTGGAGCCGGACCGTATTGCCCTCTTTGGCTATGCGCATGTGCCGTGGATGAAAAAACACCAAAACATGATCCGGACCGAAGATCTGCCCGGAACTGTGGAGCGTTTCAATCAAGCAGAACTGGCCGCCGGGAAAATCCGCGATGCCGGAATGGTGACCATTGGCATAGACCATTTTGCCCGCCCCGCCGATTCCCTCGCCATCGCCGCGAAAAACGGGCATCTTCGGCGCAATTTCCAAGGTTACACCACAGATGATTGTGCAGCATTGATCGGATTGGGCGCGTCTTCCATTCACGGGTACGATGGTGGCTTCGTTCAGAACATTGTGGCCACAGGCCAATATGAAGCGAGCGTTGCATCGGGGGTCTTGCCTTCGGCGCGCGGCTTCCGCCGTTCGCTGGACGACCAGATGCGCGGCACTCTCATCGAGCGGCTGATGTGTGATTTCAACTTTTCTTTTGAAGCCATGCATCAGCGGTTTGGCCCGGATTTCGAAGCAATTCACCGCGAAGCCCTGTTGATCGCGAAAACAGACACTGAGGGTCTTTGTCTGGTTGAGGGCGACCGTTTTTCAATACCGGCGCAAGCTCGGCCATTTACACGCATTGTTGCCTCAAAGTTTGATGCATGGCTCAAGCAAGGCAATGTGCGCTACTCGAAAGCTGTTTGAAGTCAGCCTTCGGAGGCTTCACTGGCATCGCGCAAAGTGTCGATGCTGGGTATGTGCACGGTGCGGGTGTTTTCGATCTCGATGACGCCAGCCTTGCGCAATTTGGTCAATTGGCGGCTGACAGTCTCGATGGTCAATCCGAGAAAGTCGGCTATGTCGGCGCGTTTGAGCGGCAGTTCAAAGCGAATGGAATCACTTTCATGGCTTTTTTCAGGGTCAAGGTGCAGCGCAATCAGCAAAAGAAAGCTGGCGACCTTTTCATTGGCGCTTTTGCGGCCAAGGGTCAGCATCCAGTCGCGCGCTTCGTCCAGTTCCTTCAAGTTCTGTTCATGCAAACGGCGCTCCAGATCCGGTGACTGGTGAACCAGTTCCTCAAGCATTGGCCTGGGAAAAGAGCACACCCGCACATCGGTTGCAGCTTCAGCGACCACTTCGCTTTGCCGTTTGAACGGTCGCCCGAGAAAATCCGGCGCAAATTGCAGGCCGACAATCTGTTGCCTGCCATCCGCCATCAGCTTGGTCAGCTTCACTACGCCTGAAAGAATGTTCGAATAACGGTGAATGTCTTCGCCCGATGCCATCATTTCCTGCTCGGAATGAAAGACATGCTTCGAAGTGTGCCTGGCCAGATGCGTCAACTGTTCAGCGGTCAGCGCCCCGCAAATGCCCCGGTGCCGCGCTTCGCATGACCGGCAAACCAAAGGTACATCCGAATTGTGGACGTCTTTTCGCTCATCCGTTTTCAGCACGCCAAACTCCCGCATCCCGCCACAATGATGACCCTAGACGAAACATGGCGCGAAAGCCAACTGCGGCAAGGACGCAATCCAGGACCGGGATTTTCACCGGGACAAAGGTAAAGCCACATCAAGTAAGGCGTTTGCCGCTGCTGTGGTCAAAAAAATGCATCTTGGATGGATCGATTGAAAATGTGAAAATTTCCTGCGCTTGGGTGTCGGGGGCCAGCCATACGACAACGCGCTGCCCGTCTACAAAACTGTGCAGCAGTTTGCCCGATCCCAGTTCTTCCACATAGGCCGCTTTGAGCCTCAGGTTCGCGCCGGAAATGGCCGGTTTGGCATCCTCGGCGCGAAAGCCAAGGGTAACTGGTCCCTGCGGAATTACCCGCTCACCCAATGGCAGGGTCATTTCGCCCAGACGCAGTTCATTCCCCGCGACGGAAGCATTGATGAGGTTCATTGCCGGTGATCCGATGAACGAAGCCACGAAAACCGATTGGGGCTTGCCATAGACTTCAATCGGCGTGCCGATTTGCTCAATTTTGCCCTTGTTGAGAACCACAAGCCTGTCCGCCAGTGTCATCGCTTCCAGCTGGTCATGCGTCACATAAATTGCAGTGGTGCCCAGCCGCCGCTGCAACAGGCGAATTTCCCCGCGCATTTCCACCCGCAGTTTAGCATCAAGGTTGGAAAGTGGTTCGTCAAACAGGAAAGCCTTCGGATCACGCACAATGGCCCGCCCCATTGCAACGCGCTGGCGCTGGCCGCCAGAAAGCTGGCGCGGCTTCCGGTCGAGATATTCGCTGATTTGCAAAATACCCGAGGCCTCGGTAACCCGCCGTGCAATTTCGGTTTTGTCAGTGCCACGGTTTTTCAGTCCGTAGGCCATGTTCTGGCGCACGCTCATGTGCGGGTAAAGTGCATAGTTCTGAAACACCATGGCAATGTCGCGGTCGGCCGGCTCGACCTTGTTGACAAGCCGGTCCCCTATGCGGATTTCTCCGCCGGTAACGGTTTCAAGCCCCGCAACCATGCGCAGCAACGTGGATTTGCCGCAGCCTGACGGCCCGACCAGGACAATGAATTCACCATCGGCAACCAACAGGCTTACGCCGTCGACAGCCATGGTGCCGCCCGGATAGGATTTGGAAACATTTGAAAGGCCGATTGCCGCCATGGCTATTTCTCCGTTTCCGTCAGTCCCTTGATGAACAATCTTTGCATGAAAACAACAACCAGAACCGGTGGCAGTGCCGCCAAAACCACGGCTGCCATTACCAGATGCCATTGCGGCTCTGCGTCAGAGACCGCCGCCATGCGTTTGATACCCATCACCACGGTGTAATACTCGACCTTGGTGGTGATCAGCAGCGGCCATACATACTGGTTCCAGCCATAGATGAAGAGGATTACGAACAGCGCAGCGATGTTGGTGCGGCTCAGTGGCAGCAGGATGTCGCGGAAAAACCGCAGCGGCCCCGCCCCGTCCACCCGCGCTGCTTCCATCAGTTCTTCCGGCACGGTCAGGAAGAACTGCCGGAACAGGAAAGTGGCTGTTGCTGATGCAATCAACGGGATGGATAGACCGGCATATGAGTTGAGCATGCCAAGATCGGCAACCACCTTGAAAGTGGGGATGATGCGCACTTCAACGGGCAGCATCAGCGTGATGAAAATGATCCAGAATGCCGCCATTCGAAAAGGAAAACGGAAGTAGACGATAGCATAGGCAGACAATATCGAAATGATGATTTTGCCAAAGGCAATCGAAAGCGCCATGATCAGGCTGTTGCGCAACATTAGGCTCAAAGGCGGCGCGCCCGATGTGGAAATTCCGGTCCCCAGCATGATGGTGTAGTTTTCAATCAACTGGTTACCCGGCAGCACCGGGATGACGCCGGAAGTGAATGCGGTCTGCTCATGGGTCGAGGCGACGAATGCGAGATACAGCGGAAAGGCAATGAATGCGATGCCGATGATGAGAACAGCATGCGTCAGAAAATCCAGGATCGGCCTGTTCTCAACCATGTCCGCCTCAGTAGTGCACGCGCCGCTCGACATAGCGGAACTGGATGACGGTAAGTGCGATGACCAACGCCATCAGCACGACGGATTGCGCTGCAGACGATCCGAGATTGAGGCCGATGAACCCGTCAACGAAAACCTTGTAGACAAGGATGTTGGTTGACTGGGCCGGGCCGCCTTCGGTCGTGGCGTGAATAACCGGAAAGGTATCGAACATTGAATAGACAATGTTGATGACAATCAGAAAGAACGTGGTGGGAGAAAGAAGCGGCAACGATATGGTCCAGAACCGCTTCAATGGCCCAGCTCCGTCGATGGCGGCTGCTTCCATCATCGATTTGGGAATCGACTGTAGTCCCGCCAGAAAAAACAGGAAATTATAGCTGATCTGCTTCCAGCTTGCGGCGATGACCACAAGAACCATCGCCTGGTTGCTGTTGACGATGTGGTTCCAGTCAATTCCCGCCATTTTCAGCGCGTAAGGCAGGATGCCGATCGTCGGGTTGAACAGAAACCACCAAAGGACGCCGGCAATCGCGGGCGCAATGGCATAAGGCCAGACCAGCAGCGAAGTATAAAAATTTGATGCGCGGATGAGCCGGTCAACCGCTGCCGCCAGCATCAGCGAAATTCCCATCGACAATGCTGTCACCGACACAGCGAACACAACGCTGACCTTTGCCGAGTTCAGATAATTGGGGTCGGAAAAGATCTGGCTGTAGTTTTCAAACCAGATCAATTTGGTTGCGAAACCGAACGCGTCTTCGCGCAGGAAAGACTGCCAGACGGCTTGGCTTGCGGGCCAAATGAAAAAAACAAGCGTAATTGCCAGCTGCGGCGTCAACAAAACATACGGCAGCCAGAAATTGGGAAACGTGTTTCGTTTGGTCGACATTGCAATTTCCGCATTTCAAAAAGTCGCAAAGAGCCCGCCGGTTGGCGGGCTCCCTGTTTTTCAGCGAGGATTAGTTGCTTGCCTTGTTGGCTGCTTCAAACTCGCGCAGGAGAACGCCGGAGCGCGAAACAAGCGCGTCGAGTGATTCCTTTGCAGTCTTCTTGCCACCAAGAAGCTGCTCGAATTCCTCGTCGATGATCGTGCGGATCTGGACGTAGGAACCAAAACGCAAGCCTTTGGAGTTGGCAGTCGGCACATTGAGTGTGATCTGCTTGATCGACACGTCGGCGCCCGGGTTCTTTTCATAGTAACCCTGCGTCTGGCCAAGCTCGTAGGCAGCCTGGGTGATCGGCAGATAGCCGGTACCCTGGTGCCATTTGGCCTGGACTTCCGCCGAAGACAGGTAGGTGTAGAACGCACCCACTGCCTTGTATTCGTCGGCCGGACGGCCCTGCATTGCCCACAAGGTCGCACCGCCGATAATCGAGTTTTGCGGCTTGGTGTCTGCATAGTGCGGCAGCATGCCAAAGCCGACCTGGAAGTCTTTGGCATTGGTGACGACGCCGGCCCGCGAGGCTGACGAGTTCATGTAGATCGCGCATTCCTGGGTGTAGAATTTTGGTGGCGCGTCAGCGCCGCCAGCTGGACCGCCATACTGGAACAGACCGGCATCCTGCCATTTCTTGAGGTTTTCCCAATGACGGACCTGCAACGGGCCGTTCATCGTGATTTCGGTATCCAGGCCGCCAAAGCCATTTTCCTTGGTTCCGATCTGCTGGTTGTGCCAGGCAGAGAAGTTTTCCAACTGAACCCAGGAAATCCAGCCAGTGGTGAAGCCGCACTTTGCTGCGCCAGATTCCATGATTTTCTTGGAATAGGCTTCCACGTCTTCCCATGTCTTTGGCGGCTGGTTTGGATCAAGTCCGGCCTTTTCGAACACGTTCTTGTTGTAATACAGGATTGGCGTCGAGGAGTTGAACGGCATCGAAAGCATGTTGCCATCCGTGTCGGTATAATATCCGACTACCGCTGGCAGGAATGCCTTCTGGTCAAATGCCTGGCCGGTGTCAGCCATCAATTTGTAGACCGGATAGACAGCGCCTTTGGCTGCCATCATCGTGCCCGTGCCAACTTCAAACACTTGCACAATGGCTGGCTGCTGGTTGGCGCGGAATGCCGCGATTGCCGCGGTCATCGTCTCCGGATATGTGCCCTTGAACACCGGGGTTACAACGAATTCTTTTTGCGAGGCATTGAAACTGGTGGTGATTTCCTCAAGCTTTTTGCCGAGTTCACCGCCCATCGCGTGCCAGAATTCAATTTTCGTTTCAGCGTTTGCCGCAATCGCGGTCGAGAGCAGCAAGCCGGCTGCCAGAATGTGCTTGATCATGACTGGATCTCCTTGAAGGACGTTTCAAACGACGTCTTTCAAAGGGGTATTCCCGTCATGTTGCAGGGCTTTGAACAAGCGGTGACACTTGTGCGACAGCCCGCATTGTCTGTGGACAAGCCTTCAGCTTTGCACAACGAGACCGCGCAGGATGCTGATCAAGCGATTCCCTGCAATCTCCAGCTCGAATGAATTGTCGATCACTTCAGCCTGTTCACGCCCGGGGAAATCATCGACCTGGCGTGCAAGTCGCTGTTGAATGTCATTGGCGCTCTCCCGCCCCCTGCCCGCAAGCCGCAGGGCGAGAATGTGCTGCGCGGCAGTGACCAGCACCACCTTCAGATGCGGAAAGCGTTCTGCGATCAATGGCAAAGCTGCGCGCGAACAATTGGCAATGGCAACACCGCCCCTTTTGCAATGATCTTCGGCGCTGACAGGAAGTGCGTAACTTAGGCCATGGGCCTCCCACGTCACGGCAAACTTTCCACTGTTGTTTGCCTTTGCGAATTCAGCCGACGACAGCGTGTCATGATCCTCGGCATTGCTGTCAGCCTTGCGGGTGACCACGCGGCGAACAAACACGAATGTGGGATCGGCGGACAAAACAGCTCTTGCATGCGCGATAAGACTGTCCTTGCCAGCCCCGCTGGGGCCAACAATGGCAACAAACGCCCCGGAAGAAGGCTCAGACAACGCGGCGTCCTTCACGCCAAACGCTGCGCACCACCGGCACGCCATGTTGTCGGCGGACCCGCACCAGATCAGCCCGCAAGCCCGGCGCAATACGGCCACGGTCATCAAGATGCACGGTTCTGGCCGGTGTTGCCGTGACCAGACGGATCGCTTGTGGCAGGGTCATCGGCCCCTCACCGTCGGAGAGAATGAACGGAGCATGGATCAGGCTGAGCGGCACATAATCTGAAGAAAGCACATCAAGCACACCACCCGCCGCAAGATCATGCGCCGCGATATTGCCGGAATGCGAGCCGCCGCGCACGACGTTGGGTGCTCCCATCAACACGCTCATCCCCGCCTTGTGCGAGGCATTGGCAGCGTCCATGCTGGTGGGGAACTCGGCCAACCGCACGCCAAAGCCGATGGCTTCGTCAACATGGTCAAGCGTTGCGTCGTCATGGCTCGCAATGCAAATGCCCCGCTCATTGCAGTGTGCCGAAATCACCGTGCGGTGCTTGTTGGCATATTTGGCCGACGCTGCCTGACGTTCTGCCACAAAAACCGCGAAGGCCTCGTCGCTCAATCCGCGTTTCTTTTTGTAGTACAGTTCATATTGACCCATCGTCTGGAATTGACGCTGGCCCGGTGCATGGTCCATCAGCGAAACCAGGCCGACCATCGTGTCGTCCTCGAAGTCGACGAATTGTTCCAGAACATCGTGTGAAGAAACTTCGCAACGCAAATGGATGCGGTGATCGGAACGCAGCCGGTCATCCGCCTGTGCCGCACGAATGGCGTTGGAAATGCCCTTCATCTCACCAATTTCAAAACCGGCATGCTCGTCAGAGCCAATGCGCAGGCAATCGTAAACCGTGGTAATTCCCGAACCGGCGATTTGCGCGTCATGCGCCTGGATTGCAGAAGTCGGGTCCCAGCGCACGCCGGGCCGTGGTGAATAATGCGCTTCCAGGTGATCGGTGTGCAATTCGACCAAACCCGGGATCAGGAAGTCGTTGCCAAAATCGTCGCCGATGGTTGAATTTCCGGCATCAATCGACTCGATCTTGCCATTGCGCACAAGTACCGAGCCATGGACGATCTCGTCTTCCAGCACGATGCGTGCATTTCTTATTGATATCTCGCCGGACATTTCAGGCTGTCTTTCTTTCTTGCGTTTTCGAAAAATATGCATGGCGCAAAACCGTAAACGGTGCGCCGGGTTCATGTTCAACAAACAGGGCAAGCCCGCCAATTTCCACGGGCTTTTCCAAAAGCCCGTCGAAGCGTTCATGCGCAGCGAGTTTCATCCGCTCCAGGGCAGCCCCCTCAAGGGAGCCGCTCAACGTCATGTGAAAGCGGAACTCGTCCATTACATAAGGGTATCCCCAACGCTGCAAAAGCACCAATTGGTGACTTGTGAGCGATTCAGGCTTTCGCCGGGCGATGTCGTCCTCGGTCAATGCAGCCAGAAACGGATTGAAGTACTCGACAGCTGCCGCAGCCAGGCCCGTCAGTTTGTCACTGCGTTCGGCCTCCATGATCGCCGCGAAAGACAGGATGCTCGTGACCGACAGCATCACCGGGAACGAAACCGTAGATGCGCAAAAGCTGTCGAAAGCTGCAAAAAGGCTTTCTTCACTCTTGGTGGTATTGAGTGCAAATGGCGCAACGATGGTGGCATGAAACCCGTAGCGACGTGGCGAAGCAGTATAATAAGCAAATTCCTGCGCCGAAAAACCGTCAGGCTTGCCTTCAAACAGCGTGACACCTGAAAAAACATCGCGACCCAGCCAGCTGGCAGCGGCTTTGGTCAACGGGTCATTCTGCGGCGGTGTGAAATAGACGGCATAACGCATG
>JBGSOG010000027.1:0-2322 GCA_041739225.1 Rhizobiaceae bacterium | reverse complement strand
GATGCGTTCATCCGTTCGTTCGGCTTTGTCTTGCCGCCTTTTGCCTATTGGTCACCAGAGCAGATGCTTGAGCGCCGAGCCGAAATTTCCGGGATTGTTGATGCGCGGCTGGGCTGGGACATTACCGATTACGGGCAGGGGCGCTTCGATGAACTTGGATTGTTCCTGTTCACCGTGCGCAACGGCAACATGGCGGATCTGAAGAGCGGCGGCGGCATGCTTTATGCTGAAAAGATCATGATTTCGCGCAAGAACCAGCTTTCGCCCATGCATCGGCATTTCCACAAGGCTGAAGACATCATCAACCGTGGCGGTGGCAAATTGGTCCTCGAGTTGTTCATGCCCGACGGCAATGGCGAGATTGATGACAAGGCACAAGTGCAGGTGCCGGTCGACGGCATGATTCGCAAAATGCCTGCCGGAAGTCTGCTGAAACTCGATCCGGGAGAAAGCGTTACACTGCTGCCGGGTGTATGGCATGCTTTCTGGGGTGAGGGCGGTGATGTGCTGATCGGTGAAGTTTCCACCGTCAATGACGACCTCAATGACAACTGGTTCCGCGAACCCATCGGGCGGTTTTCCGCCATCGAGGAAGATGTGGCACCCAGGCATTTGCTGGTTGCCGATTATCCTTCCCGCCTAGGCTGATCTTGCCAAAGGTCCCACAAAAGCGTTTGATTTGCGCCGCAACGGACTGCGGGGGAGACCATTTGAATGACGGCTACAATCGGCTTGCCGTTATGGCTCGTGGTCCTGCTGGCGGTTTTTGCCATCGTCGGGTTGGTCGACCGGATTTTCGCGCCATCGGTGCGTTGGTTCTTTCGCGGGCGTTTGAACCACGCCATTGACGAGCTGAACTCACGCCTGCGCCTTCAAATCCAGCCATTCAAGTTGACGCGTCGGCAGACGCTTATCGACCAGTTGATGTATGATCCCAAGGTCCTGGAGGCGGTGGACGCGGAGGCGCGCGAAACCCATGTGCCGCGTTCGTTGCTGATCGCCAAAGCCGAGCGGTATGCGCGTGAAATCGTCCCCAGTTTTTCGGCGCTTACTTATTTCGGCTTTGGTACCCGCGCAGCGCGCTGGCTGTCGCAACTGCTCTATCGGGTACGTCTGGGCTATTCGGACAACGAAACCCTGCAAAAAGTTGATCCAGCCTCGACAGTGGTTTTCGTCATGAACCATCGCTCCAACATGGATTATGTGCTGGTTACCTTCATGGCATCCACCCAGGCCTCGCTTTCCTATGCAGTGGGCGAATGGGCGCGTATATTCCTCCTGGAAAGCCTCATTCGTTCAATGGGTGCCTATTTCATCCGGCGCAATTCGAACGATCCATTGTATCGGCGTGTGCTTGGCCGCTACGTTGCCATGGCAACACGGCAGGGCGTGACGCAAGCAGTTTTTCCAGAAGGCGGACTTTCTCGCGACGGTCGGCTGGGTGCCCCCAAGCTTGGCATCCTGAGTTACATTGTCAGCGAGTTTGATGCGTCAGCCGACCGGGACATTGTCTTTATTCCGGTTGGCATAAATTATGACAGGGTTCTGGAAGACCGGGTTTTGACGGCCAAGGCGGAAAAGGAAGTTTCCGGTCGGGATTTCCGTGCGCGGATCTCGGGTTTCTTCGGATTTGTTGCCACCATGGCAAAGCTCCGGCTGCGCGGGCGGCTCTACCGGTTTGGCTATGCCTGCGTCAGCTTTGGAAAGCCGGTCTCGCTGCGCCAGTGGCAGAAGGACCGGAACCTTGCGATTCGCTCCCTGCCGCCGGAAGAGCGCTTTGAAGCGGTGTCGAGGCTGGGAAGTGATCTCGTCAGGGAAATTGGTTCAGTTCTGCCGGTTTTGCCGGTATCCCTCGCCTCAAGGGTATTTCTTGACAGTGGGGACAACTGGCTTGGCGAGCTGGAAATCAAAGCGCAAATCGGCGAGTTGATCGAAACTTTGGCCAAGCGCGGGGTCCATGTCCACATACCGCGTTCGGACCTTGACTATGCGACCAGCGCAGGACTGCGTATGCTTATTTTGCGGCGCTTGGTGGAAGAGAACGGCGAGGGGCTATACCGCGCCAATCCGAAGGAAAGCGTGCTTCTCCACTATTACGCAAATTCGATTGCGCACCATTTCCCGGGAATCAATTGATCCGAGTATCAAGGTGACCATCGGTGTCTTCATCGGGCGGGAATTTTGGTGGGTGCTGACGGGATCGAACCGCCGACCTACTCGGTGTAAACGAGCCGCTCTCCCAGCTGAGCTAAGCACCCTGAAAAAAGAATGGCGCGAGTGACGGGGCTCGAACCCGCGACCTCCGGCGTGACAGGCCGGCAC
>JBGSOG010000076.1:0-3529 GCA_041739225.1 Rhizobiaceae bacterium | reverse complement strand
GAGCAGGTCCGGCAAAAGGCTGTCGGCGCGGAGATGGTCAAGTCGATCAAGCCGGGCCAAATGGTGGTCAAGCTGGTGCATGACGAACTGATCGCGGTGCTGGGTTCGGACGCGCAACCGATTGATCTCAATGCACCGGCGCCCGTTGTCATCATGATGGTCGGCCTGCAAGGCTCCGGCAACACCACCACCACTGCAAAGATTGCCAAGCGCCTTACCGAACGCTCGCGCAAGAAAGTGCTGATGGCTTCGCTCGACACGCGCCGCCCGGCAGCGCAAGAGCAGCTTCGCCAACTCGGCGAACAGACCGGGGTGGATACGCTGCCGGTTATCGCTGGCCAGGGACCGGTGGAAATTGCCGCCCGTGCAGTTCAGGCCGGAAAGCTGGGCGGCCATGATGTCGTCATTCTCGACACTGCGGGCCGGACGCACATTGACGAGCCGCTGATGGCCGAAATGGCGCAGATCAAGGCCAAGGCCAATCCACATGAAATCCTGCTGGTCGCCGACGCGCTGACCGGCCAGGACGCGGTGAACCTTGCGCAGAATTTTGACAGCCGGGTCGGCATCACCGGCATTGTGCTGACGCGCATCGACGGCGATGGACGCGGCGGCGCGGCGCTGTCGATGCGTGCGGTTACCGGCAAGCCGATCAAGCTGATCGGTACCGGCGAAAAGATGGATGCGCTGGAAGATTTCCATCCCTCGCGCATCGCTGACCGCATCCTTGGCATGGGCGACATCGTCAGCCTGGTTGAAAAAGCCGCGCAAAATATTGACGCTGAAAAAGCCGCAGCGATGGCCCGACGCATGCAGAAGGGCGAGTTTGACCTCAACGATCTTTCTGACCAGTTGAAGCAGATGCAAAGCCTTGGTGGCATGGGCGGCATCATGGGCATGCTGCCGGGTATCGGCAAAATGAAGAAGCAGATGGATGCCGCCGGGCTTGATGATTCAATTCTCAAGCGCCAGCAGGCGATCATTTCCTCAATGACCAAACAGGAACGCAAGAGTCCGAAACTGCTCAATGCTAACCGCAAGAAGCGGGTTGCGTCCGGCTCCGGCACGCAGGTCCAGGACATCAACAAGCTGCTGAAGATGCATCTTCAGATGGCTGACATGATGAAGAAGATGGGCAAAGGCGGCATGAAAGGAATGATGGGTTCGCTCGGCGGCATGATGGGCGGCGGAATGGGCGGCATCCCCGGCGGAATGGGCGGCGGTATGCTGGGCAAAATGATGGGCGGCGGCATGCCCGGTGGAATGGGTGGAATGCCTGATTTGTCGAAAATGGACCCCAAGGAGCTTGAACGGCTGGCCAAGCAAATGGGTGCCGGTCCCGGTTCGGTGCCCGGCGGTATGCCCAAACTTCCCGGCCTTTCCGGATTTCCGGGTCTGGGGAAGAAGAAATGAAGTTCGTCCCCGGCACATTTCCGGTTCTTGAAACGCAGAGATTGCGGTTGCGCGGCATCAAGCCGGGCGATCTGGACGGATTTTGCAGGATTTACAGTGATGCGGAGCATGCCAAGTATATAGGCGGCGTGAAATCGCGGCATGCGTGTCTTGAAAAGTTGATGGCCTTGGCAGGTCATTGGCAATTGCATGGTTGGGGCCGGTTTGTGGTCGAAGCAAAGGCCGATGGCAGGTTTTTAGGCCATTGCGGTCCCACATTTGTGAATTCGCCGGACCAACCCGAGGTCAATTATTCCTTCACGCCCGAAGCGGGCGGCAACGGCTTTGCTGTCGAAGCTGTTCAACGTGTGCTGGGACATGTCTACCGGGACCTCGGCTGGAGCGAGGCGTCATCACTGATCGATGTCGGCAACGTCCGGTCGCAGAACCTGGCTACCCGCCTTGGTGCCCGGCGCGGCGAGCGCATGGTGATCGAAGCGGCCATGTGTTGGAACGCTGGACATATCCGTTTGTGAACGGGTCTCTCAATGATCTCGAAGACAGGCGAATTGCATGACAAACGCCCCGGACCAGTTGAAGAAATTCCGTGCCTCAATCGACAATCTCGATGCGGCGCTGATTCACATTCTTGCTGAACGCTTTCGCATCACCAAGGCGGTGGGCGAATTCAAGGCAACCCACGAATTGCCGCCCGCCGATCCGGCGCGCGAGCACAAACAGGTCGAGCGGCTTCGTGCCAAGGCAGCGGAAGCTGAACTCGATCCGGACTTTGCGGAAAAACTTCTGAACTTCATCATCAAGGAAGTGATCCGCCATCACGAACAGGCCCGCAACAAATAGGCGCGCCCAACCAACACAACCAACACAGCATCCAAGGAGAAAAGAAAATGGCATTGAAACTTCGTCTTGCACGCGGCGGCTCAAAGAAACGCCCGTTTTATTCCATCGTCGTCGCTGATGCGCGCAGCCCGCGCGATGGCCGCTTCATCGAAAAGATCGGCACCTTCAATCCGCTGCTGCCAGATGATGCCCAGCGCGTCGTCATGGACAAGGAACGCGCCGCACACTGGCTGGCCCAGGGCGCGTTGCCGACCGATCGGGTCCTGCGTTTCCTCGACAAGGAAGGCATGTTGAAGCGCGAAGCGCGCAACAATCCGGAAAAGGCCAAGCCGGGCAAGAAGGCGCTGGAGCGCATCGCCGAGCAGAAGCAGAAGGAAGAAGACGCCGCCGCCAAGGCAGCGGAAGCGGCAGCCAGCGCGGAGTAATTGCGCGGGTTATTCTGAAATTCAAAGGGCGGCGCGCAGCCGCCCTTTTTGTTGTGTACCGCATATGATGTAAGCTGGTGACCCATGAACCAATCGCGAAAACACATCCTTGCTGGCCAGTTTGGTGCGGCTGTCGGCCTCAAGGGCGAGGTGCGGCTGCAAAGTTTCACTGCCGATCCGCAGGCGATAGCCGATTATGGTTCGCTGGCGTTTGCTGATGGCACGCCAATCGGGATCCTGTCGCTGCGCCCGCAGGGCAAGGTTCTGGTGGCCCGCATCAAGGGCGTCACGACACGTGAGGCTGCTGAAAAGCTGACCGGGCGTGAATTGTTCATCGACCGCAATGAATTTCCGCAGACGCAAGACGAAGACGAGTTTTACCTCGCTGATCTGGTGGGTCTGGATGTGCGCAACGGAACCGGCGAGAAGACAGGCACAGTCTTTGCGGTGCATGATTTCGGCGCGGGCGACATCCTTGAGATCAAGCCGCTGGCAGGTCCGGCGTTCATGACGCCATTTACACGTCTGGCGGTGCCGGAAGTGAACATTGAAGGCGGTTATCTGGTGTATGTGCCATTGCCGGAGACATCTGAACGTGACGGCGGAGCAGAAAATTGAGCTTCGCGGCAACGCTCGTCACGCTTTATCCGGAAATGTTTCCCGGGCCGCTCGGGGTTTCGCTGGCGGGAAAGGCACTGGAAACGGGCGCGTGGTCAATTGAAACAGTGGCTCTGCGCGAGTTCGGAATTGGCAAGCACCGGCTGGTGGACGACACGCCGGCGGGAGGTGGCGCGGGCATGGTACTGCGGGCAGATGTGCTGGCTGCCGCGATTGATGCAGCTTCGCCGAAC
>JBGSOG010000034.1:0-41986 GCA_041739225.1 Rhizobiaceae bacterium | reverse complement strand
GGTCGCTGGCGCGGGGCTGGCAAAACCGAATGCGGGATACATGTTCTGCCGCAAAATTCCGGCTTGCTGGACGAAGCACAATCAAGGACTTTTGGATGAGCGAAGTTTTGGCTGCCCGCATCTGGACTCGTGACGGTTTTGTGGCGGATGCCTTTACCGTTGAGTTGGGCGCTGTTTTCATGTCGCCGGAAGAAGCAACCGGCCGGCTCGGCTCCAACCAGAAAAGCGTACTGCTGCTGGAACCGGGCGATGAAGTGGCTGCTGCCGCAAGCCGTTTGCATGAATTTGACGCCGTGTTCATCCGCTTTGCAGCGTTTTCCGACGGGCGTGGATTTTCAACTGCGCGCCTGCTGCGGGAAAAATACGGTTTCAAGGGAGAAATCCGGGCATCCGGCCATTTCATCCTCGACCAGATTCCGTTGATGGCGCGGGTGGGGTTTTCACAGTTCGCCGTGACCCACGAGCCGACACTGCGTCGGCTTGAAACCGGAAACACCGCGGAAATCCGCTTCTACCTGCAACCGGCTTTTGCTGAAGAAATAAAGGCGGGCGAAAGAGCCTGGGCGAGACAGCGCAGTTGAAAGCAAATCTTCCCGCGCAGTTGATCATTCGCGGTCTGGCGGGATAACCTTCCGGCAATGCCGCAACCATGGCGGCGGGAGGGGTGCAATGAATTTCACATTGAGCGACGAGCAACACGCCATCAACGATATGGCTTTTGCGTTTGCGGTTGAAAAACTGGCACCCCACGCCTTGGTCTGGGACGAGACCGGACATTTTCCCGAAGATGTTGTGCGATCGGTCGGCGAACTGGGCCTTGCCGGCATCTATGTGCGCGAGGACGTCGGCGGATCCGGACTTGGTCGGCTGGATGCCACCCTTGTTTTCGAAGCCTTGGCCAAAGGCTGCCCGTCCATTGCTGCTTTCATCTCGATCCACAACATGTGCGCCTGGATGATCGATACCTTTGCGAGCGAGGAAATGCGGCAACAATTTCTGCCGAAAATGTGCACGATGGAATTGCTGTCGAGCTATTGCCTGACCGAGCCGGGGTCCGGCTCGGATGCAGCGGCATTGCGAACAACCGCCAGGCGCAACAATGAGGGCTATGTCCTCAATGGCAGCAAGGCATTCATCTCGGGCGCTGGCCGGGCAGATCTGTACATCGTCATGGCCCGAACCGGCGGTGAAGGCGCGGGCGGCATATCGGCGGTCGTCGTGGAAGCGGGTACGGATGGCCTCACGTTTGGTGCCAACGAGAAAAAGATGGGCTGGCGTGCGCAGCCTACCGCCCAGGTCTTGTTCGATGATTGCGCTGTCGCGCCCGGCAATTTGCTTGGCGAGGAAGGCAAAGGTTTTCGCTATGCAATGGCCGGTCTTGACGGCGGACGCCTCAACATTGCTGCAGCAGCGCTCGGCGGAGCGCAGGCAGCGCTGGACAAAACGCTGGCTTACGTTCGTGAGCGCATGGCGTTTGGCAGGTCAATAAGCGAATTTCAGGCAACGCAATTCAAGCTGGCCGACATGGAAACACAATTGCAGGCGGCTCGGATTTTCCTTCGCCAGG
The DNA here is from genome assembly GCA_041739225.1 of Rhizobiaceae bacterium. Taxonomy (GTDB): domain Bacteria; phylum Pseudomonadota; class Alphaproteobacteria; order Rhizobiales; family Rhizobiaceae; genus BOKV01. The sequence continues at coordinate 40,419 of JBGSOG010000034.1, read as the reverse complement.
CTGCTTTCAAACTCGACCAGAAGCAGCCGGATGCATCCATGCATTGTGCCATGGCAAAGCGTTTTGTCACCGACATTGCATTTTCGGTGGCCAATGACGCACTGCAACTGCACGGAGGTTATGGCTACCTTGCGGACTATGGTATCGAGAAGATTGTGCGCGATTTGCGCGTGCACCAAATCCTTGAAGGGACGAACGAAATCATGCGCGTCATCATCTCCCGGCAAATGCTGGCAAACGTCTGATGCCGCAAACCACAGGCGTTGAAAATGATATCTCAGTGCGCATAGAAGGCAGGGCGGGGCGAATTACGCTGACCCGCCCGCAAGTACTCAATGCACTGACTGCGAAAATGGCTCAAGCCATGGAAACTGCGCTCCTCGCCTGGGCTGAGGATGATGCCGTCGACATGGTCATTGTCGACGCGCTGGGTGACAAGGCCTTTTGCGCGGGCGGTGACGTAGGTGATCTTTATGAAAGCGGCAAGGCCGGGGATTTTGCCTACGGTCGCAAGTTCTGGGCGGATGAGTATCGCCTGAACGCCATGATCGCCAATTACCCAAAACCATATGTGGCTTTCCTGCAGGGCTACACCATGGGTGGCGGCGTAGGTATCGGCTGCCACGGCTTTTTCCGTGTTGTTTGCGAGAACTCACAAATTGCCATGCCCGAATGTTCAATCGGCCTGGTGCCGGATGTGGGTGGCAGTTTTTTGCTGGCCAACGCGCCTGGGCGGCTCGGTGAGTATCTCGGCCTGACTGGCACGCGCATGAACGCTGCCGACGCCATCCATGCAGGCTTTGCCGACACTTATGTACCAAGGAAAAACTGGGAAGCCTTGAAGGCAGACCTTTGTGAAAGTGGCGACCCCGATGTCGTCGACGACTATGCCGAGGAGCCGCCACTGTCAGGCCTTCCAGCGCTTGCCAAGGAAATCGACAAGACCTTCAAGTCGCCATCGCTGGCAATCTGCCTCGGGCTTTTGGAAGCAAGCGCTTCGGCCTGGGCAATTGACGCTGCAAAAGCCATCCGCAACAATTGCCCGCTGTCGGTCGCCTGTGCCTTTGAAATCATCCGCCGTGGCCGATCGTTCAAACAGATCGAGCGATCACTGGAACTGGAATACCGGTTCACGTCCCGGTCAATGTCGCATGGCGAGTTTATCGAGGGCATTCGCGCGCAGATCATTGACAAGGACCGCAAGCCGGACTGGCAGATCAAGCGCATCGAAGATGTGCCGCCTGAGAAAATATCCGAAATGCTGGCGCCGGTTTCCAACCCTGCGTGATTTGCCGGCCAAAAATGCGGGAGGACGTTGAATGGCGAAGATCGGTTTCATCGGACTGGGCAACATGGGCCTGCCAATGGCCATCAACCTGCACAAGGCCGGTCATGATGTGACGGGTTTCGACACGGTTGCCGAAGCACTTGCCAAGGCAAGTGAAGCAGGCTTGGCAATTGCACCAAGCACCGCGCAAGCAGCCAAAGATCGCGAGGTGATTGTCACCATGCTGCCAAACGGCAGTATTTCACTTGCCGTGTTGGACGCGATCATTGCATCGGCATCCCCCGGCACGCTGATCATCGACAGTTCCACAATTGATGTGGAAAGCGCCCGCATTGCGCACGCACGGGCGCAGGATGCCGGACTGCTGTTTCTGGATGCGCCTGTATCGGGTGGCGTGGGCGGGGCTGAAGCAGGCACATTGACCTTCATGACCGGTGGAACTCCTCAAGCCTTTGAGCGGGCCGGGCCGGTGCTCGGGAGAATGGGCAAGCGCCTGGTGCATTGCGGCGGCGCAGGTGCGGGACAAGCCGCCAAAATCTGCAACAACATGTTGCTTGGCATTTCAATGATTGGCGTTTGCGAAGCGTTTGCGATGGCTGAAAAGCTCGGCTTGTCGCAGCAAGCATTGTTCGACGTGGTGTCGACCTCTTCGGGGTCGTGCTGGGCGGTCAACACCTATTGCCCGGTTCCAGGCGTTGGCCCCAAATCACCGGCAGACAATGATTACAAGCCGGGCTTTGCTGCCGCACTGATGCTCAAGGACCTGTTGTTGGCACAGGAGGCTGCCGCTCAATGCGGGCAAAACACGCCGCTCGGAACTCATGCCGCTGATATCTACCGCCGTTTCGTCGATGCGGGCTTTGGCGGCACCGATTTTTCCGGAATTATCCGTTTCCTCGACAATGAACAAAGGCACTGAACATGAACGACGTGGTTCTCACCGAAAAGCGCGGCAAGGTCGGCATCATCACGGTCAACCGGCCCGAAGCACTCAATGCGGTCAACCTCCAGGTGCGCGATGGGCTGGCCAAAGCTGCCGCGATGTTTGACGCCGATGACGACATTGGCTGCATGATCATCACGGGTGCAGGTGACAAGGCGTTCATCGCTGGCGCCGACATCAAGGAAATGGCGGACAAGTCGTACATGGAAATGTACATGGCCGATACGATTTCTCTGCTCGACGGCATGGCCCAGACCCGCAAGCCGATGATTGCCGCCGTCGGCGGATTTGCCCTCGGCGGCGGCTGCGAAATCGCCATGATGTGCGATTTCATCATTGCTTCGGAAAATGCCCGGTTTGGCCAGCCGGAAATAAAGCTGGGTGTCATTCCTGGCTGGGGCGGTACGCAGCGTCTGACCCGCTGGGTCGGCAAGGCTAAGGCGATGGACCTTGTTCTTACAGGCCGGATGATGGACGCGCGCGAGGCGGAAAGTTGCGGTCTGGTAGCCCGCATCGTTCCGCATGAAAAACTGATGGAAACCGCCATCGAAGCGGCGCAGACAATCGCCTCATACTCACGGCCGGTGGTAATGCTGGCCAAGGATGCGGTCAATCGTTCGTTTGAAACCACGCTCAACGAAGGCATCCGGTTTGAACGGCGCGTTTTCTATTCTTTGTTCGCGACCGAAGACCAAAAGGAGGGCATGGCCGCCTTCATGCAAAAGCGAAAGCCGGATTTCAAAAACCGCTGAGGAGTGGAATGTATGGCTGAACAGATCGTCATTGTCGGCGCGGCGCGCACGCCCATGGGCGGGTTTCAAGGCGAGTTTTCCGCACTCACTGCCAGCGAACTTGGTGGCGTTGCCATTGCCGCAGCACTTGCCGATGCCGGTGCCGATCCCTCAGGTGTCGACGAATTGCTGATGGGCAACGTCCTGCCCGCGGGCCAGGGCCAGGCGCCTGCCCGTCAAGCCGGATTTGCCGCCGGACTACCGCAGGGCGTTCCCGCAACCACCCTCAACAAGATGTGCGGCTCCGGCATGAAAGCGGTAATGCTGGCACACGACCAGCTTTTGGCAGGCAATGGTTCGTTGGTTGCCGCGGGCGGCATGGAATCGATGACCAATGCGCCGTATCTGCTGCCAAAGATGCGCGCCGGCGCAAGGATTGGCCATGCTGAAGCCAAGGACCACATGTTTCTCGACGGTCTGGAAGACGCCTACGAAAAAGGCCGGCTCATGGGCTCTTTCGCCGAGGAATGTGCCCGCAAATACCAGTTCACGCGCGCAGCGCAGGACGAATACGCGCTTCGCAGCCTTGAAGGCGCATTGACAGCCCAAAAGGAAGGACGGTTTGCCCGCGAAATCGCCCCGGTCAAAATTGCCGGGCGCGGCGGCGAGACAATCATTTCTTCCGACGAGCAACCGCGAAATGCCCGGCCTGAAAAAATTCCACTCCTCAAACCGGCATTCGCAAGCAATGGCACCATTACCCCGGCCAACGCCTCATCGATTTCCGACGGGGCGGCAGCATTGGCCCTGGCAACCAGAGACGCAGCGACGAAGAGCGGCCTAGGCATTCGGGCCACCATTTTGGGCCATGCGAGCCATGCACAAGAACCCGCCTGGTTTGCTACTGCCCCGGTTCCGGCGATTGAAAAATTGTTGAAGCGGCTGGGCTGGTCGGTTTCCGACGTCGATCTTTGGGAGATCAATGAAGCTTTTGCTGTGGTTCCGATGGCCGTGGAGCGCGAGCTGGGCATTGAACGGGACAAGTTGAACATCCACGGCGGAGCCTGCGCGTTGGGCCATCCGATCGGCGCGTCAGGCGCAAGAATACTTGTAACCTTGATCAATGCACTGGAAACGCACGGGCTCAAACGCGGCATTGCTGCCATTTGCATCGGCGGCGGCGAAGGAACCGCAATTGCGGTGGAATGCCCCTGAAAGGCTCAAGGTTCGTAACAAAAGGTATAATTCAAGCCGCCTCGTTGATCTGATAGACCGACGAAGCAGACAAAGGGCCGGGCCATGCAGCACATACTTGAAGAACTTGAACGCCGCCGCGAAGAAGCGCGCATGGGTGGCGGGGCTCCGCGCATCGAAGCCCAGCACGCCAAGGGCAAGCTGACGGCGCGCGAGCGGATCGAATTGTTGCTCGATACCGGTTCGTTCGAAGAGTGGGACATGTTCGTGACCCACCGCTGTACTGACTTTGGCATGGATGCGACCAAGCTTGCCGGCGACGGTGTCGTCACCGGCTGGGGCACCGTCAACGGCCGCATGATCTATGTATTCAGTCAGGACTTTACTGTCTTTGGCGGCTCGCTGTCGGAGACCCATGCAAAGAAAATCTGCAAGATCATGGACATGGCCATGCGCAATGGAGCGCCGGTCATTGGCATCAATGATTCAGGCGGTGCGCGCATCCAGGAAGGCGTTGCCTCGCTCGGCGGCTATGCCGACGTGTTCCAGATGAACACGCTGGCCTCCGGCGTGGTGCCGCAAATCTCGATGATCATGGGGCCTTGCGCTGGCGGCGCGGTCTATTCGCCAGCGATGACCGATTTCATCTTCATGGTGCGCGACACGTCCTACATGTTTGTCACCGGTCCCGATGTGGTTAAAACCGTAACCAACGAGATCGTCACCGCCGAGGAACTGGGCGGAGCACGCACCCACACGACCAAATCATCGGTTGCCGACGGTGCCTTCGACAACGACGTCGAGGCGCTTTCAACCCTTCGCCGGTTCATCGATTTCCTGCCGCTAAACAACCGTGAAAAGCCGCCGGTTCGCCCGTTTTTCGATTCGCCCGACCGGATGGATTATTCGCTCGACACCCTCATCCCGGACAATCCGAACAAGCCCTACGACATCAAGGAACTGATCACCAAGATTGCCGATGAAGGCGATTTTTTCGAGCTGCAGGCGGACTATGCCAAGAATATCGTAACCGGGTTCATCCGCATGGAAGGCTCGACCGTCGGCGTCGTCGCCAACCAGCCGATGGTGCTGGCGGGCGTGCTCGATATCAATTCATCGCGCAAGGCCGCAAGGTTTGTGCGCTTCTGCGATTGCTTCAACATTCCGATCCTGACGCTGGTTGACGTGCCGGGCTTCCTGCCGGGGACCAGCCAGGAATATGGCGGCGTCATCAAGCACGGCGCAAAATTGCTGTTTGCCTATGGCGAGGCGACGGTACCCAAAGTGACGCTGATTACCCGCAAGGCTTATGGCGGCGCGTATGACGTGATGGCTTCCAAGCACCTGCGCGGCGATGTGAACTATGCCTGGCCAACCGCCGAAATCGCCGTGATGGGTGCCAAGGGCGCGGTCGAGATTTTGTATCGCAGCGAGCTTGCCGACAAGGAAAAGATCGCCCAGCGCACCAAAGACTACGAAACCCGCTTTGCCAATCCGTTCGTTGCCGCTGAAAAAGGCTTCATCGACGATGTCATCATGCCACATTCTACGCGCAAGCGAATTGCGCGAGCCTTCGCATCACTGCGCAACAAGAACCTGCAAAACCCGTGGAAAAAGCACGACAACATCCCGCTGTGAGGGGCGATGCCGAAACTGTTCGAGTGGAAGGGCTGGATTTTCCTGTTCTACAGCCTGGACCGCATGGAACCGCCGCATGTGCATGTTCGCAAGGAACGAAGAGAATTGAAGGTCTGGTTAAAAGATATCTCCGTAGCAAGGAACCAAAGATGTTCCCCCAAGGATATAAGCGATATCCTGTCCGTGGTCGAAGTTCACAAAGATGCTTTTTTGGAGAAATGGCATGAACATTTTGCAGATTGACCATGAACTGCTGGAGCCAGTAGCAGCATATTGCAGTGATACTGAACTGGTGGTCACGCTGTCTGACGGCGCAAAACTCGTGACTCCGCTTTGGTGGTATACGAGCTTGATGAACGCGACTCCCGCCCAACGCAACAAAATCGAGCTTTCCCCATTCGGGATTCATTGGCCCGAAATCGATGAAGACCTCAGCGTAGAGGGCATGCTCAAAGGAAGCAAATACCCGGGTGCTGTCCCGCCTGCTCAAGCGGCAGAATGAAAATCCCCCATGCGCAAAACTGATCTCCCACCGCACACACCCGCCGCCGCAAGGGCCGACCATCGTGCGATGTTGCGCTTCATGGCGCTCAACGCTGCCATGGGCGGTGGCATTGGCCTGTTGGTGGTGCTTGCGCTGCTGTGGCTGGATACCGGTGGCATCGCCACACGGGTATCGCATGCAAGCAACCCCTTGTTGCCGCTGGTCCTGATCACTTTCCCGCTGTGCCTGACTTTCGGCGCTGCCGCCATTGGTTCGGCCATCATGATGATGCCCTACAAACGCAAATTCTCCGACCCTCCGGAAGACGAGTGAAATGTTCAAGAAAATCCTGATTGCCAACCGTGGCGAAATCGCCTGCCGGGTCATCAAGACTGCGCGCAAGATGGGCATTGCCACCGTCGCCGTCTACTCTGACGCCGACCGCGAAGCGCTGCACGTGAAAATGGCTGATGAAGCCATCCACATCGGCCCGCCGCCGGCTGCCCAGTCCTACATCGTCATCGACAAGATCATCGACGCGGTGAAAGCCAGCGGCGCACAGGCCGTGCATCCGGGCTACGGGTTCCTTTCAGAACGTGCAGAGTTTGCCGCCGCACTCGGCAAGATCGGCGTAGCCTTCATCGGCCCGCCGGTCAGAGCCATCGAGGCAATGGGTGACAAGATCACCTCCAAGAAACTGGCGGCACAAGCCGGTGTCTCCACTGTTCCCGGCCACATGGGCCTGATCGACGATGCCGACCACGCGGTCAAGATCGCTGGCGAGATCGGCTATCCGGTGATGATCAAGGCTTCTGCCGGTGGCGGCGGCAAGGGCATGCGCATTGCCTGGAATGACCGGGAAGCGCGCGAGGGCTTTCAGTCCTCAAAGAACGAGGCCAAGGCCTCCTTTGGCGATGACCGAATTTTCATCGAGAAGTTTGTTACTTCGCCGCGCCACATCGAAATCCAGGTCCTCGGCGACCAGCATGGGACAGTGCTGTACCTTGGCGAGCGTGAATGTTCGATCCAGCGCCGCAACCAGAAAGTTGTCGAGGAAGCTCCCTCGCCTTTCCTTGATGCAAAAACCCGCAAGGCGATGGGCGAGCAAGCTGTCGCGCTTTCAAAGGCCGTCAATTACTGCTCCGCCGGCACGGTCGAATTCATCGTCGATGGCGACCGCAATTTCTATTTCCTCGAAATGAACACCCGCCTGCAGGTCGAGCATCCGGTCACCGAACTTGTCACCGGCATAGACCTTGTCGAGCAGATGATCCGCGTTGCCGCCGGTGAGAAACTTGGCCTCACTCAGGACGACATCAAGCTCGACGGCTGGGCAATGGAAAGCCGCCTTTATGCCGAAGACCCTTATCGCAATTTCCTGCCTTCGATCGGCCGCCTGTCGCTGTACCGCCCTCCTGCCGAAGGCAAGAACAACGGCGTGATCGTTCGCAACGACACCGGCGTCTTTGAGGGCGGCGAGATCTCGATGTTTTACGACCCGATGATTGCCAAGCTTTGCACCTGGGCGCCCGACCGCACCACTGCCATCGACGCGATGGTCGAGGCGCTGGACGCTTTTGAGGTCGAAGGGATCGGCCACAATTTGCCGTTCCTGTCGGCGGTGATGGAGCACCCACGCTTTCGCAAGGGCGAATTGACCACTGCGTTCATTGCGGAAGAATGGCCCGACGGCTTTGCCGGCGCGACATTGCCGAAAAAATCCTGTCAGGCGCTGGCATCGATTGCCGCAGCCTGCAATTTCGTTGTGCAGCAACGCGCCACGCGCATTTCCGGCGTCATGGAAAACCACCGCCACCATGTTGGTCAGGACTGGGTGGCCAGTGCCGGCGGCCATGATTTCCCGCTCGCCATCACCCGCGACGGCGAGAATTTCCAGGTGACGCATGTTGGCTTCAAGCCGGTCAATGTCGACATTGGCGGCTGGCGGCCCGGCCATACGATCATCCGCGCCAAGGTCGGGCGTCAGGCGATGATTGTGAAAATTGAGCCCCGCCCGGGCGGCTGGCGCTTGCGCCATCGCGGTGCCGATTTGCGCACGTTTGTCCGCAACCCGCGCGAGGCCGAGCTTTCGCGGCTGATGCTGGAAAAGCAGGCAGCCGATACCTCACGCCTGCTGTTGTGTCCGATGCCGGGCCTCGTCGTTTCCATCGCCGTACACGAAGGCGAGGAAGTGCAGGAAGGCCAGACGCTTGCCACGGTCGAGGCGATGAAGATGGAAAACATCCTGCGCGCCGAGCGCAAGGTGGTGATCCGCAAGATCAACGCCAAGGCGGGCGACAGCTTGGCGGTGGATGAAGTGATTCTGGAGTTTGAGTGATGCCCACCACCGACGACTGGAACAAACTCGCGACGCGCGATCTCAAGGCCGACCCGGACACGCTGGTCTGGCATACGCCGGAGGGCATTGCGGTCAAGCCGCTCTACACAGCGGCCGATCTTGCCGGGATGGAGCATCTGGACTGCTTGCCGGGTTTTGAGCCTTTTGTCCGGGGGCCGCGCGCGACGATGTATGCGGGCAGGCCGTGGACGATCCGCCAATATGCCGGGTTCTCTACCGCCGAGGAAAGCAATGCCTTCTACCGCAAGGCGCTGGCAGCAGGGCAGCAGGGCGTGTCGGTTGCCTTCGACCTTGCCACCCATCGCGGCTATGACAGCGACCACCCGCGCGTGGTTGGCGATGTCGGCAAGGCAGGCGTCGCCATTGACAGCGTCGAGGACATGAAAATCCTGTTCGACGGCATTCCGCTCAAGGATGTTTCGGTCTCCATGACCATGAACGGCGCTGTTGTGCCGATCCTTGCTGCATTCATCGTGGCGGGCGAGGAGCAGGGCTGTGCACAGGCGCAACTCTCCGGCACCATCCAGAACGACATCCTCAAGGAGTTCATGGTCCGCAACACCTATATCTATCCGCCGGAACCCTCGATGCGGATCGTTGCCGACATCATCGAATACACGGCAAAGGAAATGCCGCGTTTCAACTCGATCTCGATTTCCGGCTATCACATGCAGGAAGCCGGGGCGACGCTGGTGCAGGAACTGGCGTTCACGCTGGCAGACGGGCGCGAATATGTTCGCGCAGCATTGGCCAAGGGCATGGATGTTGACGCCTTTGCCGGGCGGCTTTCGTTCTTTTTCTGCATTGGCATGAATTTCTTCATGGAAGCTGCCAAGCTGCGGGCGGCGCGTTTGCTGTGGACCCGCATCATGAAGGAATTCAATCCGAAGAAAAGCGAAAGCCTGATGCTGCGCACCCACTGCCAGACGTCGGGCGTATCGCTGCAAGAGCAGGACCCTTACAACAACATCGTGCGCACCGCCTTTGAGGCAATGAGCGCCGTGCTTGGCGGTACACAGTCGCTGCACACCAATTCGTTCGACGAGGCGATTGCACTGCCTACCGAATTTTCATCGCGCATTGCCCGCAACACCCAATTGATCCTTCAACACGAAACCGGCGTGACCAATGTCGTCGATCCACTCGCCGGCTCATACTATGTCGAAAGCCTGACCCAATCGCTGGCCGATGAAGCCTGGAAACTGATCGAGGAGGTCGAGGCGCTCGGCGGAATGACCAAGGCGGTTGCCACCGGCATGCCGAAACTGCGGATCGAGGAAGCAGCAGCGGACAAGCAGGCGCGCATTGACCGGGCGCAGGAAATCATCGTCGGGGTCAACAAGTACCGCTCGAAAAGCGAAGACCAGGTCGATTTCCTGATGATCGACAACGCCAAGGTCCGCGACAGCCAGATCGCCCGCATATCGCGCACCCGCAAGAACCGCGACGCGCAGGCCTGCGAGAACGCACTGGCGGCACTGGAGCAGATTGCCAGAACCGGCAATGGCAACATTCTCGCCGCAGCCGTTGATGCCGCAAGGGCGCGGGCGACGATCGGCGAAATCTCGATGGCGATGGAAAATGCCTGGGGCCGCCACGAGGCGCAGACCAAAATGGTCTCCGGCGTTTACGGCGGTCATTTTGATGGTGATGCCGGGTTTGCGGCTCTTCAGGACAAGATCGCCGAAGTTTCAACCAGCCTCGGCCGCAAGCCGCGAATGCTGGTGGTGAAGATGGGTCAGGATGGCCATGATCGTGGCGCCAAGGTCATCGCTTCGGCATTTGCCGATCTGGGCTTTGATGTGGTGGTGGGACCGCTGTTCCAGACCCCGCAGGAAGCGGCGCAATTGGCTGTTGACGAAAACATCGACGTGGTCGGGGTATCCTCACATGCTGCCGGGCATTTGACCCTTGCACCGATGCTGCTGGCCGAACTCGCCAGTCTCAATGCCGCCGACAAGCTGGTGGTTTGCGGCGGAGTGATCCCGGCGCAGGATTACCAGACGCTGAAAAAAGCCGGTGTAGCAGCCATCTACGGGCCAGGCACCAACATATTGGAATCGGCAGCCAACCTGTTGGCTTTGCTTCAGGAACGGCTGCGCGGCAAAAACCGTTGATCCGCTGCGGCATTGATTGCAGCTTTTGAAGCGGGCGAAAATCGGCTAACGCTGCAACCCTCAACTGGAAAATCACCTTTGTTCTTCATAGCCTCGAAACTGTTCTGGGTTGTCGCCAGACCGCTCAACTTTGTGTTCTTCCTGACACTGGCTGCGCTGTTTGCCGGGCGATTCGGTTTTCTGCGGCTGCGCCGCGCCGGGCTTGGGCTTGCCGTGGGCTTGTTCATGGTTTTCGGTTTCACACAAGTCACTGACTATCTGCTGTACAAACTTGAGACCATCGTTCCGGTGGCAGAATTGCCCGCCGATCCGGCGGGCATTATCATCCTTGGCGGAGGCATCGGCACCAAAAGTGCCAGCGGCGGTGTTGGCTATCATTTGGGTGAAGCGGCTGACCGGCTGGTCAAGGGGCTGGAGTTGCGCCAGCGCTACCCATCTGCGCGGTTCATCTATTCTGGCGGCAGCGGCACCCTGATCAGCGAGGAATTGCCCGAAACCGTTGGCGCAGCCGACATGGTGCGCGCATTGTACGGCAATGATCGCGGAATGGAATTGGAAGACCGCTCACGGACCACCCATGAAAACGCCATTGAGGTCGAAAAGATGCTCGGCGCAACAAAACATAAGCCCTGGCTGTTGGTGACTTCTGCCTTTCACATGTCGAGGGCTGTCGGCTGTTTTCGCAAGGCCGGGATCTACGTCGTGCCGGTACCAACCGATTTTCGCTCCGAGCCGTTGCAATTCCCGTATGTTATGGACGAAACGCCAATCCAGTTCCTCAAGGCCAGCCTGCTGGTCAAGGAGTATGTCGGTTTGCTGGCTTATTACCTGACCGGGCGCACGGACGCCTTGTTGCCGCGCTGATCAATCAGCTTTCCTTTGCCAGTCTGCCTTGTTATTGAGCCGTTCACCGGCTTGGCCGGGCAATTCAGTTTTTCAGGAACAAAGGCCGGACCATGCTCAAAGACAAATCAATACTCGTTACCGGAGGCACCGGCTCCTTCGGCAAGCGCTTTGTAAAACGCATCCTGACCGAATACCCGGAAGTGCGCCGACTGGTGGTGTTTTCCCGCGATGAACTGAAGCAGTTCGACATGGCGCAGGAGTTTTCGCCCACGCAATATCCCTGCCTTCGCTATTTCCTTGGCGACATCCGCGAACATGCACGCATCAAGCGGGCACTGGAAAACATCGACATTGTCATTCATGCAGCCGCACTCAAGCAGGTACCAGCTGCTGAGTACAATCCGTTCGAATTCATCAAGACCAATGTCCTTGGCGCGCAAAACCTGATTGATGCCTGCCTCGACAGTGGCGTGAAAACCGTGGTCGCGCTTTCGACCGACAAGGCCGCCGCCCCCAGCAATTTGTATGGCGCCACCAAGCTTTGCTCCGACAAACTGTTTGTTTCAGCCAACAACATCGTTGGCAGCCGCAAGCTGCGTTTCTCGGTTGTCCGGTATGGCAATGTGATGGGCAGCCGGGGCTCGGTCATCCCGTTTTTCCTGAAGATGCGCGAGACCGGCAAACTGCCGATAACCCATGCGGAAATGACGCGGTTCAACATCACCCTCGACCAGTCGATCGACATGGTGCTTTGGACCATCGAAAACTCGGCTGGAGGCGAAATCATCGTGCCGAAAATTCCAAGCTACCGCGTGACCGATCTGGCCCAGGCCATTGCACCCGAGTGCGAGCATCCGGTCATCGGCATCCGTCCGGGGGAAAAAATCCACGAGGAAATGATCATCCCGGCCGACAGCCACAACACCGTCGATCTCGGCCGGTATTACGCGATCCTGTCGGAAGCCGCCGGCACCCACATCGAATCCTATGTTGCGCAGCGCAATGGCAGGATGGTCGAACCAGGCTTCCATTACCAAAGTGGCACCAATGAGCATTTTCTCACAGTGGAAGAATTGCGGGCGCTGATCCGCGATCACGTCGATTCCGACTTTGAGGTAACTGCCTGAAATCGGTTTTTGAAACCGTCGCCGCGCTTGTCTTTGCAGCTTTGGGCGCAGCAGTCGCGGTTTGGGTCGGCTTTCCCGCGCCACTTCTGACGGGACCCGCAATTGCAGTTTCGCTTGTCGGGCTGGCGGGTATCAGATCAGCTGTCCCCGTGCCCCTGCGAAACGCGGTATTCGTAGTCGTCGGCACCATCATGGGTTCCGGTGTATCGCCCCAGGTGATCGAAACCGCGCGCTTGTGGCCGCAGAGTTTTGTTGTCCTTGCCATCAGCCTCGCATTTGTCATGGCGACAAGCAGTTGGCTCTTGGGAAAATATTTCAGACAGGACAAGACAACTGCAGTGCTTTCGTCCGCGCCGGGGCATCTGAGCTTTGTCCTCGGACTGGGTGCCGAAACCGGTGGCAACCTGACGACGATCAGCGTGGTTCAAAGCATCCGCCTGCTTTGCCTGACACTCGCGGTACCGGCGATAATCTCATGGCTCGGCTACCAGGAGGCTCCGCTTGGCAGTTCGCAATCCAGTGTGCCCGATTTGCTGTCGTTTGTGATCATGCTTGCCGGGTGCGCCATTGCCGGGTTTGTGTTGTCGAAAACCCGACTGCCTGCGGCATGGCTCATTGGACCTATGCTGGTCTCAACCATTGCCCACATCACCGGCTGGATCGAAGGAGCTGTCCCGTTGTGGATGGCAATTCCGGCATATGTCGTCATGGGAGCGTTGATCGGCACCCGTTTTTCCAGCGTTTCAATGAGCCAGCTTGCGGCCAATGCAGGCGCGGGCCTTACGACGACGCTCGTCGCGGTAATGGTAAGCAGCGCAGCCGCGTTGCTGGCGTCAGAACTCACCGGGCTCCCGATTGCCGCGACGCTCGTCGCGTTTGCACCGGGCGGCGTTGAAACGATGTCGGCGATGGCAATGACGGTCAACGCCGACCCGGCCTATGTCGCCGCACACCATGTGCTGCGCCTGTTCATTCTCACAGCAATGATACCGGTGTTTCTAAGGGCGGGACTGCGCCGCTAAGCGCCTTGAATGATCCCTCATTCAGGTTCGGCGGTCTCGTCGCGTCCCGATGAACTGACACGGGGATCCATTACTCCCGATTCAGGCGTGGACAGCCGTGCCTGACCAATTCCGACAAAGCCGGTCTTGGTTGCTTCGGCAACCGCGATGCGTTGGGTCATGCGATAGAGTGTGTAGGCAGCCAACAACAAATGGGCAGCCAGCGTGACCATGAAAAGCCCGCGGGCCGGGCTCCATGCCATGGCCAGACCGGCCAACAACGGTCCGATGATCGCACCAACACCAAACACCAGCAGGAGGCCACCGGAAATCCGCAGAAAGGATTCCGGCGTCGCATGGTCGTAGGCGTGGGCAATGAGTACCGGATACATGGAATAGATCGCCCCGCCAAACAGGGCTGCGGCAACCAGTACCGGGAAGCTGCTGGTTGGCTGTACCACCAGAAAAAACAAATCGGCGCCTGCAGCCAGAATGGTCAGGCCGACCAGAACCATGCGTCTGTCGCGACGGTCGGACATCACGCCGACCGGCATCTGGAACAGTGAACCGGCAATCAACGACAGGCTCATCATCAAGGCAATCGAAGATACTTGCAAATGAATGGCCTGCCCGTAGACAACACCAAGCGTTCCAAATGCACTGTTGGAAATGCCCGTCAGAAACGCTCCGACCACGGCCAGCGGCGAATTCCGCAGAAGGGATGGCAGGTCAAGACGGCTCTCGACCAGCGGCTTGGGCTGTGCCTTGGTCGACAGCGCCGTCGGAACCAGTGCGAGCACGTAGAATAGCCCTGCCCAAACGAAATACTCAAATCCAGCGGTGTCGCCGAAGGAAACCATCATTTGCCCGGCTGTTGTCGCCAGCAGATTGACCATGGTGTATACGCCGAAGACCCGGCCCCGATATTGCTTTTCGGTCCGCTCATTCAGCCAGCTTTCCACGATCATCGCCGCACCGGCGAAGGAAAAGCCGGTAATGGCACGAAGGGGAATCCACGCCCACGGGTGGATGACCAGCAGCGAAAGCAAAACCGAAACTGTGGCCAGGGCGGCCATGACACCGAAGCTGCGCACATGACCGACCTTGCGCACCAACCGGGGCACACGCAGGCACCCTCCAACATAGCCGATCGCCCAGCCGGTACCCAGCAAACCCAAGGAAAGTGTCGGAAAGCCTTCCACCGAACCACGCAACGGCAGGATCAACCCGTTCAGCCCGCCGGCAATCATCAGGGATGCCGAGCCGAGAATCAGGGCCAGAATGGGTATCAATTGCCGGGTCATGCTGGTTTCCGAATGTTCTTTGTGAGTAGCGGACCGTGGCTCCCGCCATTGGCTTGTTGATCGGCAACGTGGCGGTTTTGTGCTGACACGCAATCTCACGGCATTGTTTCGCCGATACGACGGGGCAATCTCAAAGACCGTTCAAATCCTGTCCCGCATTGAATACCAGATCATGGCAAGCGCCAGCAGTGGCGAGCGCAACAAAACTCCACCAGGAAAAGCAGGTGTTGGTATTGACGCGAAAATGTCGAACCTGCCCGCCTGTCCGCAGATGGCTTCCGCTGCAATTTTCCCGCACAAGGTTGCGATGGAAACCCCCTGCCCGGAGTAACCCGAAGCCGAAAGCACGGTGTTTGTCACGCGGCGAAGCATCGGGATGCGTTTGGCCGTGATTGCCAGCGTGCCGCCCCAGCCATGGTCGATCCGCACATCGGCAAGCTGCGGAAATATTTCCAGCATCGGTTTTCGCACAAACGATTGGATGTCGGACGGGAAGTGGTAGCCATAGGTCTCACCACCGCCAAAAAGCAGCCGATTATCCTTTGTCAGCCGGAAATAGTTTACGACAAACCGGCTGTCGGCAACAGCAGCGCCATTCGAGATGATACCCTTCGCCCGGTCATAACCCAGCGGTTCGGTAGCAATGATGAAATTGTTGATTGGCATCACACGGGCTGCAACCACCGGCTCAAGATTGCCAAGATAGCCATTGCAGGCCAGCAAGACATGCGTAGCCCTTACCGCCCCGCTGCCGGTGCGAACGACATTCGGGCTGCCCTTGGAAATCGCGACAACCTCGCTTTGCTCATGGATGACAGCCCCGGCTTTTTCAGCCGCGCCAGCCAGTCCGAGCGCATAATTGAGCGGATGCAAATGAAACGCACCGTCATCCATGGTTCCACCATGATAGCCATCGCTGCCAACCAGTGTTCGCATTTCATCGCGATCAACAAACCGGATCGCGCCATACCCATAATCGTCTTGCAGCATCCCGGCATAGGTGCGGCTGTGCCGTACAAGCGACGGCTTGTGGTCAGCATAAATGACGCCTGGCGCAATGTCGCATTCCATGCCGGTATCTTCGACCAGATCGCGAACCAGCGCCTTGGATTCTTCTGCCAAATCCCAGAGTTTTCGGGCGTGTTCGCGCCCAAGCATCGGCTCCAGCTCATCCTGCCCGCGCCGTTGCCCGGTATTGACCTGGCCGCCATTGCGGCCCGATGCGCCCCAACCGGCCCGGTGGGCTTCCAGCACAATCACCTTCAATCCGGCTTTTGCCAGATGAATCGCGGCAGAAAGGCCGGTGTACCCGGCCCCGACAATACAGACATCAGCAGTATGCGCGCCGACGAGAGAACCTCTCGGCGCCGTGGCAACGGCTGTAGCCGCATACCACGACGCCGGGTAGTGCCCCGTCCGGTCATTTGCATGAAGAAGGTTCAACGCCACGATCGTACGCTCAGACGTTGAGGAGAAGGTGCTCCCGCTCCCATGGACTGATAACCCGCAGATACGCTTCAAACTCCTGTAGCTTGATCGCCTCATACATCTTGCAGAAATCCTCGCCGAGCAGTTCCCGCAATTGGGGATAGGCGTTGAATTGCTTGAGACCTTCAAACAATTCGCGCGGCAAGGCATGCGGAAGCGAATAGGCATCCCCAACGATTGCATCGCGCGGAACCAGGCCTTCCTTCATGCCGAGATACCCGCAGGCAAGACAGGCTGCCAGCGCCAGGTAGGGATTGGTGTCCATGCCGACGACGCGGTTTTCCACGCGCCGCGCTTCCGGCTTCGAGCTTGGAATTCGCAGGCCGGTGGAGCGGTTGTCCACCCCCCATTCCACATTGATCGGCGCTGAATTGCCCGGCACCAGCCGCCGGTACGAATTCACATACGGGGCAAGGATAGAGATCACCGCATGCAGATAGCGCTGCTGGCCGGCCAGAAAGCTGTAAAACAATTCGGTCGGCTCGCCCTTCTTGCCCGTAAAGATGTTTTTGCCGGTACGCGAATTCACCACGCTCTGGTGGATGTGCATCGCACTGCCGGGTTCATCTTCCATCGGTTTGGCCATGAAAGTGGCATAGCAATTGTTCTTGAGCGCTGCCTCGCGAATGGTCCGCTTGAACAGGAACACCGTATCGGCGAGCCTCATCGGATCGCCGTGGTTGAGATTGATCTCGATCTGGCCAGCGCCGCCTTCCTGGATGATCGTGTCGATCACGATCCCCTGGGCTTCGGCATAGTCGTAAATCGTGTCGACGACCGCGGCATATTCATCAATTGCTGAAATCGAATAGGATTGGCGACCTGCGCCCTGTCTTCCGTTGCGCCCGACCGGCGGCTCGATCGGGAAGTCCGGGTCGATGTTCGGCTTTGTCAAGTAGAATTCCAGTTCCGGTGCAACCACCGGCTTCCAGCCTTCTGCCGCATAGGCATCAAGAATGCGCCGCAACACATTTCGCGGGGCGAGCATGACCGGCTCGCCCGATTGGTATTGAAGGTCATGAATGACCTGGATGGTCACATCTTCTGCCCAGGGCGCAGCGGCTGCCGTCGACATGTCGGGAATCAAAACCAGATCGGTTTCGGTCACAGAGTTCAGACTGTCGAAATCGGCATATTCACCGGTGATCGTCTGGTAGAAGATCGAAATCGGCAGAAACGTCGATTCCATTCCAACAAACTTGCGGGCCGGCATGACCTTGCCGCGCGCAATGCCGGCAAAGTCCGAAATGATACATTCTACTTCTTCAACCAGACGGCCATCAAGCCAGGTCTGTGCTGCTTCCGGGAGCTGTGTAGCCCAATTGAGAATATCCTGCCGGCTCATTTGGGGCTCCGGTTATCGTCAAAAAACATGAAATCACGGATGGTTGTGGATGGGAGTGTGACAATCCTCCTTTTTCCGCGAACTGGCAAGCCGGGGAATTGTGATCGATTCCAACCTCTTGCAGCTTGCCAACATGGGCAATAGGGTTGAACATCGTTTTTTCCGGCAACCTGAATTGAGGGGCATTCACAAAAATGAAAAAATCGACAGCATTCGTCGCCGCATCCATGCTGGCATTCTCGACCATGCTCGCGCAGGCAGCGGAAGTCCGCGTTTACAACTGGTCCGACTACATAGATGAAACGATCCTCGAAGAATTCACCAAGGAAACCGGGATCAAGGTCATTTATGACGTTTTCGATTCAAACGAAGTGGTCGAAACCAAATTGCTGGCAGGCGCCACTGGCTACGACATCGTTGTCCCGTCGGCTGAATTTCTTGGTCGCCAGATCCAGGCAGGCGTGTTCCAGAAGCTCGACAAGGCCAAGCTGACCAACCTTCCCAACATGTGGGATGCAATCACCACGCGCACGGCGCAGTACGATCCGGAAAACAGCTTTTCGGTCAACTACATGTGGGGCACCACCGGCATTGGCTACAATGTCGGCAAGGTGAAGGAAATCCTCGGACAAGACGCCGTTACCTCATGGAATGTGATCTTTGACCCGGCAATCATTGCCAAGTTCAAGGATTGCGGCATCCATTTGCTGGACACCCCGAACGAGCTGATCCCGGCAGCGCTGAATTACATGGGCCTTGACCCGAACAGCACCGCCAAGGAAGACCTTGCCAAGGCCGAGGAAATGCTGCTGGCAATTCGCCCGTTCATCCAGAAATTCCATTCATCCGAATATATCAACGCGCTGGCAAACGGCGACATCTGCCTTGCGGTCGGCTATTCGGGTGACATCATCCAGGCGGCCGCCCGCGCGGAAGAAGCCAAGCAGGGCGTGGAAGTTTCCTACGCGATCCCCAAAGAAGGCGCGTTGCTGTGGTTTGACCAGATGGCAATCCCGGCAGATGCCAAGAACATCGATGAAGCCCACCAGTTCATCAACTACATGATGCGCCCCGAAGTGATCGCCAAGGCGTCGAACTACGTCGCCTACGCCAATGGCAACAAGGCTTCACAGGCTTTGATCGACGAAGCCGTCATCAAGGATCCGACGATCTATCCCGATGAGGAAACCACCAAGAAGCTCTACGTCAAACTTCCATACGACCCGGCGACCAACCGCCTCGCAACGCGGGCCTGGACAAAGGTTGTCACCGGCCAGTGACGACAAAAGGGACGGACACCAGACCGGTCGTCCGTCCTTCTTTTCAGGAATGAAATCGGGGAACACTGCAAATGACCGTTTCGACATCGAGGGAGCCAGCGCACAAACCGGCGCCAAAACAGGCGGGCGTGTTTTCCCCATGGACCGATCCGCTGGCCAAGCCGCTGGTCGAGTTTGTCAATGTCAAAAAGGTTTTCGGAGATTTCACTGCAGTCGATGGCGTTTCGCTGAAAATTTACGCGAAGGAGTTTTTCGCGTTGCTCGGTCCCTCCGGCTGCGGCAAGACAACATTGCTGCGCATGCTTGCCGGCTTTGAGACGCCAACCTCAGGGCAGATCCTGGTTGACGGAAAAGACATTTCCAAAATCCCCGCCAACCAGCGGCCAACCAACATGATGTTTCAGTCCTATGCGCTATTTCCGCACCTTAGCGTTGCCGACAACGTTGCGTTCGGCCTCAAGCGTGCTTCGCTTGACAGCAACGTGGTCAAGAACCGGACTGCAGAAATGCTGGCGCTGGTACAGATGGACAAGTTTGCCTCCCGCAAACCGCACCAATTGTCCGGTGGCCAGCGCCAGCGGGTGGCGCTGGCCCGCGCACTGGCCCGCAGGCCGAAAATCCTGCTTCTCGATGAACCACTGGGCGCACTCGATGCCAAGCTACGCGAACAGACACAGTTCGAGTTGATGAACATCCAGGAGACGACCGGCACCACCTTCATCATTGTCACGCACGACCAGGAGGAGGCGATGACCGTCTCGTCACGCATCGGCCTGATGAGCGCCGGCAATCTGGCACAGGTTTCCACACCTGCAGAAATCTATGAAAATCCGAATTCGCGTTTCGTGGCTGATTTCATTGGCGACGTGAACCTGATCGAAGGCAAGGCGGGCGAGCCGACAATGGTTGGCGGCGAGCCGGCTTTCAGTTTCAACCGCGATGCCGATGGCGCATTACTTGTCGGCCAACTCGGCCCTGAATCGGGTGCATTGAAGCAGGGCGACAAATGCTGGCTGGCTGTGCGCCCGGCCAAGATTGGCATTACCAAGATCAAACCGGAAGCATCGGCCAATCTGGTCTCCGGCAAGGTTGAAGACATCGGCTACTACGGCAACGTTTCCAACTACCATGTCCGGTTGGCGGATGGCAGCATGATCAAGGCACAGGAAGCCAATCGCCGCCGCATCGCCAACCGTGAAATCACCTGGGAAGACGAAGTCTGGCTTTCCTGGACGCCGGGCGCCGGCGTCATTTTGGCGAGTTGATCATGGGAAACAACCGCCGCTGGCTGGTCATTGCCATACCTTATCTCTGGCTCCTGGTTTTCTTCCTGGTGCCTTTCATCATCGTATTGAAAATCTCGCTCTCGGATCCGGCAGTTTCGCAGCCGCCCTATACGCCGGTGCTGGATTTTTCCAACGGCTTTGCCGGTATTGCCGATTTCTTCGGCAAGCTCGATTTCGACACATACGCGTTTTTGTGGTCGGACTCGCTATACATCAACGCGTTTCTGTCGAGCCTGCAGATAGCGGTTTTCTCCACCTTTTTCTCGTTACTGGTCGCATTTCCGATGGCCTATGGCATGGCGCGGGCACCGGAACGCTGGCGTGCGATCCTTGTCATGCTGATCATCCTGCCGTTCTGGACTTCGTTCCTGATCCGCGTCTACGCCTGGATAGGCATCCTGCGCACTGAAGGCCTGCTGAACCAGTTCCTGCTGTGGACCGGCATCATTTCCGAACCGCTGGCGATCATGAACACCACGACCGCCGTCTACATCGGCATCGTCTATTCCTACCTGCCATTCATGGTGCTGCCGATCTATTCGACGCTCGAAAAAATGGATGAATCCCTGCTCGAAGCAGCCATCGACCTTGGATGCAGCCGCATTTCCGCCTTCTGGCTGGTAACCCTGCCACTGGCGCTTCCCGGCATCATCGCCGGCTGCTTCCTCGTGTTCATTCCGGCAATGGGCGAGTTTGTCATTCCCGACCTGCTCGGCGGCTCGGGCACCTTGATGATGGGCAAGACCTTGTGGAACGAGTTCTTCTCCAACCGCGACTGGCCGGTGGCATCTGCCGTCGCCATCGTGCTGCTGTTGTTCCTGGTGGTGCCGATCCTCTACTTCCAGCGCCAGCTTGAGAAGGAAAGCGAGGTGTCCAAATGAAGCGCTTCACCTGGTTCAACGCAACATCGCTGACCTTTGGCTTCGCATTCCTGTATCTGCCGATTTTGTTGCTGGTCATCTACAGCTTCAACGAGTCCAAGCTCGTCACCGTCTGGGCCGGGTTCTCGACCAAATGGTATGGCGAGCTGCTGGGCAACAAGGCCATGCTGGACGCTGCCTGGGTGACCTTGCGCGTCGCGCTGCTGACGGCGACATTCGCCACCATCCTTGGCACCATCGCCGCCTATGTGTTGGTGCGCATGGGCAGGTTTCGCAGCCGGACCGTGTTTTCCGGCATGGTCTATGCGCCGCTGGTCATGCCGGAAGTCATTACCGGCCTGTCACTGCTGCTGTTGTTCATCGCGCTCGGTATTCCGCGCGGCTTGATGACGGTCGTGTTGGCCCACACCACTTTTGCCATGTGCTATGTGGCCGTCGTGGTCTCTTCACGGCTGGTCACCTTCGACAAGAGCCTTGAGGAAGCCGCGCTTGATCTTGGGTGTTCGCCGCTGGATGCGTTCTTTTCTGTAACATTGCCAATCATTGCGCCTTCCGTGATTGCCGGATGGCTGCTTGCCTTCACCCTGTCGCTGGACGATCTGGTGATTGCCTCGTTCACCTCTGGGCCGGGCGCAACCACGCTGCCAATCAAGATTTACAGCGCGGTCCGTCTGGGCGTTTCTCCCGAAATCAATGCGCTGTCGACCATCCTCATCAGCATTGTCGCCATCGGGGTGATCGCAGCCTCGTTGATCCAGAAGCGGATGGCAGTGCGCGACGGCACTGCCTGATCAGGACTTGACGCCTGCCAGCGCCATCTCCAGATCGGCAATGATGTCGGCGACATCCTCAATGCCGATGGAAACGCGCACCACTTCCGGGCCTGCACCTGCTGCCTTTTTCTGCTTGTCGCTGAGCTGTGCATGCGTGGTCGAGGCCGGGTGAATGATCAGGCTGCGCGTGTCGCCGATATTGGCAACATGCGACAAAAGTTTCACCGAACTTACCAGTTTGACCCCGGCCTTGTAACCGCCCTTGAGGCCGAAGGTGAACACTGCACCTGCGCCTTTTGGCATGTATTTCTTGTGCAGCTTGTAGCCCGAATCGGTCTTGAGCCCGGCATAGCGCACCCATTCAACCGCCTTGTGGCCGGCAAGATACTCGGCAACCGCTCTTGCATTGGCGCAGTGCTTGTCCATGCGCAACGGCAGCGTCTCGATACCGGTCAACAGCAAGAATGAATTGAACGGCGAAATCGCCGCTCCAAGGTCGCGCAGGCCAAGCACCCTGCAGGCAATGGCGAAGCCAAAATTGCCAAATGTCTGGTGAATGGTAAGTCCCTGGTATTCCGGGCGAGGTTTGGACAGCATCGGGTATTTGTCGCTGGCCGACCAGTCGAACGTCCCGCCATCGACAATTGCGCCGCCCATCGAATTTCCATGCCCGCCCATGAATTTGGTCAAGGAGTGCACGATGATGTCGGCACCATGTTCAAACGGGCGGCACAAATATGGTGTGGCCATGGTGTTGTCGACGATCAATGGCACTCCGGCCTTTTTGGCGATGGCGGCGATTTTCGCAATGTCGGTCACCACGCCACCGGGATTGGCAAGACTCTCGATGAAGATCGCCTTGGTCTTCGGCGTGACGGCTTTGGCGAAGCTCGATATGTCGTCTGGGTCCGCCCAAACGACGTTCCAGCCGAAGCTCTTGAACGAATGGTTGAACTGGTTGATCGAGCCACCGTAGAGCTTGGTCGAGGCGATGAACTCGTCACCGGGCTGCAGCAGCGTATGGAACACTCCGAGCTGCGCCGCATGGCCGGATGCCACTGCAAGCGCTGCCGTTCCACCTTCCAGCGCTGCGATGCGCCCTTCCAGCACGGCTGTGGTCGGGTTGGTGATGCGGGTGTAGATGTTGCCAAAGGCCTGCAGCCCGAACAGCGCGGCCGCTTGATCAACATCCTCGAACACAAAGCTGGTGGTCTGGTAGATCGGCGTTGCACGGGCGCCGGTCGCCGGATCAGGCTGCGCCCCTGCGTGCACCGAAAGTGTTGAAAAGCCTTGCTTGGTATCGCTCATGATGTTCCTCCCCAATTTTTACTTTCTGTTTTCCGGACTATGCGCGGGCATCGGCAAACAATTCAAAGAAGTTTTTTCCGCGATTGCATCGAGTTGTGAAACAGCATTTCACGAAATGGCGGCGAGCCGCAATCTGGCTATTTCAATTTTCGGACAGCGGTCCATGACGACGCGAATGCCTGCCGCTTCAGCGCGGGCCGCAGCGCGGTCGTGGCGTACGCCCAGTTGCATCCAGATGACTTTCGGCAACGGCACCATGGCAAGTGCTTCGTCCACAACGCCGGCCGCGTCATTGGAGTTGCGGAAGATGTCCACCATGTCGATGGCAAACGGGATGTCGGCCAGCCGGGCATAAGTCATGTTGCCTGCAATTTCGCGCCCTGCATGCCCCGGATTGACCGGCACGATCCGATAGCCGTGCGCATGCATGTACCGCATCACGCCATTGGACGGGCGCTCTGCATTGGGGCTGGCACCCACCACTGCGATCGTTTTGACCTGGCCAAGCAGGGATGTGATGAAGGCATCACCATAGTCGTCATGGTTCATCAGCCGGTGTCCTTTGCCCTGCCCGCTACGGCACGTTTTTTATTTATCAGTCCAGACAGGTGGACGTTTTTCCAGAAAAGCGGAAACGCCCTCACGGGCGTCCTCCTTCAACATGTTGTCGATCATGATCTCGACCGTGTAGGCATAGGCATCGGGAAGCGGCATGTCCAACTGGCGGTAAAACGCCTGTTTTCCGGTCTTCAACGTCATCAGCGATTTTGATGCAATTTTTGTTGCCAGCTCTGCCACCACGAAGTCCATCTCCTCTCGCGCAACCACCCGGTTGACGAGGCCGATTTCCTGCGCTTTTTCAGCATCGATCATGTCACCGGTCAGCAGCATTTCCATGGACTGCTTGCGCCCTGCCTTGCGCGACAATGCAACCATCGGAGTGGAGCAAAACAGCCCGATATTCACCCCTGGAGTTGCAAACCGCGAATCCTCGGAGGCAATTGCAAGATCACAGCTTGCCACCAGCTGGCACCCTGCCGCCGTGGCAATGCCGCGCACATCTGCGATGACCGGGCGCGAATGATAGACGATCGACTGCATCAGGCGCGAACATTGCTGCATGAGCGACGTCAGGAATGCCCGACCCCCGTCCGGCCCGGATTTGGCGCCATTGAGTTCCTTGAGATCATGCCCGGCGCAGAAGGCAGGCCCCCGCCCGGAAATCACAATCACCCGGACATCCGGGTTGTCGTCGGCCAGGTCAAGCTGCTCCTGCAAGGCTGCCATCATGGCGCTTGAAAGCGCATTGCGCGCCTGCGGATTGTTGAGCGCCAATGAAAGCAAACCGCTGCCCAGACTGGCGATCACCAGCGGCTCGCCGATGCTGCTCGTCCTTTGGTCAGACATCATGCGGGAGCATGCACTGATCGACGGAAAAACTCGGCGATCTGTGCTGAAAAATGTCCTGAATCGGTACCATTGCCCAATGTTTCACGCGCGATTGCCGCCCGCTCGTGGCTCATCGATTTGCCGGCCCGCAATTGCAGCAGATCATCCATGAAATGATCGTCGAATTCTGGATGCGGCTGGAACGAGATTGCCTTGCCCTCATAGGCAAATCCGGCATTTTCGCAGAAATCCGACGAGCAAATGACCTTGGCCTCCGGCGGCTTTACGACCACCTGATCCTGGTGCATGGCATTGATGCCGAATTCGCGGCCATCTGCAAGTTTGTAGCGCATGTGGCCAGCGCCCCAGCCGCCGGAATACTTCTCAACCTTGCCGCCCAGCGCCTGCGCCATGATCTGGTGACCAAAGCAGATGCCCGCCATCGGCACGCCTTCGCGATAAGCATCGCGGATGAACTGCTCAAGCCGCGGGATCCACGGCAAATCGTCATAGGCCCCGTGTGCCGAGCCGGTGATCAACCAGCCTTCGCAGGCATGCGGCGATGGCGGCAACTGGTTGTCGATGACCATGAAGGTCTCGAAGGTGAAACCGTGGCCTTCGAAAAGCCGCTCGAACATCGTTGGATACTGGCCATGCTTGCCTTCAAGCTCGGCCGGCACCTTTCCGGTCTGCAAAATCCCGATGCGCATTTTTCTCTCTTCTTGAATCGGCGCAAAGCACCAAATTTGTTTTCAGCGCCAAATTGCTCCCGGATCACGGCGGATTCAAGCCATGCCGGCAAGGAATTTCACCGGAAATGACTCTAGGCCACCCAAGACATTGCGTCGCAAAGCGGCATTTGGGAAATTGGCGGAGAGGGTGGGATTTGAACCCACGATACGCTTGCGCGTATGCCGCATTTCGAGTGCGGTGCTTTCGACCACTCAGCCACCTCTCCGCGGGACGTGCCACTTCGCACGCAGGTCGCAAGCGCGCGATACATAGCGACGCGACTTTGCGCTCGCAAGCACTGAATCGGTGCAAACCGCCCAATTGTCTGGCGAAGGCTTGACGCCATGGGCCTGATGGATGTATTGCCAGCCCGTTCCTGGCGCGGGTTTTCTCGCGCCTGTTGTGTTTGGCGTAGCGCTGCGTGTGCGGCTTTCTATGCCAAAGCTGACCGGAACACCGGGAAAATCCCGAAACAAGACTGATAAAAAGACGGATCGAGCAGAAGCTTGTCTTTTGCCGGAATCCGGGCCGGACACTGAAAGGAAAAAAGATGTTCGCAGTCATCAAGACTGGTGGCAAGCAGTACCGCGTTGCCGCAGACGACGTAATCAAGGTTGAGTATTTGGTCGGCGAAGCTGGTGACATGGTTGAAATCGGCCATGTGCTGATGGTTGGCGCAGATGCTGACGTTTCCATGGGCACGCCTTTTGTTGAAGGTGCCATGGTTTCTGCCGAAGTGGTCGAACAAGGCCGCAGCAAGAAGACGCTTTCGTTCAAAAAGCGCCGCCGCCAGAATTCCAAGCGCATCAAGGGTCACCGTCAGCAACTGACGACCCTTCGGATCGCCGAAATCCTGACCGATGGCGCAAAGCCGTCGAAGAAGGCAAAGGCCAAGGCACCCGTTGCAGTGCCGGCGCCTGAAACCGCAACAGCCGCTGCGCCTTTGATGGCAGTGACGCAGGTTGAAGAGACCGAAAAGAAGCCAGCGGCGAAAGCCAAGGCCAAGAAGGCGGAGATCGTTGACGACATCACGTTGATCGGTGGCGTTGGCCCGGCCCTCAAGAAGAAGCTGGAAGCAGTTGGCATCACCTCGCTCAAGCAAATTGCCGACATGAGCGTGGACGACATGGCCAAGCTCGACACCGATCTGAAGCTGGGTGGCCGGACCGAGCGCGAAGAATGGTCTGAACAGGCGCGCGAATTGCTCGCCGGCAAGCCACCACGCGCCAAGGTCGACCAGGAAAAAGCCAAAGATACCAAATAATTCAATTCCTGCGCTCAGCGCAGAACTTCAGGAGAAATTGCAATGGCACACAAAAAAGCTGGCGGTTCTTCGCGCAACGGTCGTGATTCTGAATCGAAGCGCCTTGGCGTGAAAAAGTTTGGCGGCGAGGCAGTCATCGCCGGAAACATCATTTTGCGCCAGCGCGGCACAAAATGGCATCCAGGTGCCAATGTCGGCATTGGTCGCGATCACACGATTTTCGCGTTGTCGGATGGCAAGGTTGCATTCGCGCAGAAATCCAACGGTCGCACCTATGTGAGCGTAACGCTCGCGCAGGCAAGCAACTAAGCCGGTAACAAATTTGCCGGTGTCTCCAGACCCCGGCAAGGAAAAACCTGGCCAGATTTTTGGGAATACCCAAAGACCAAAGGGGGATGGGACACCATCCTCCTTTTTGTTTGGTGAAACCATGACCGCCAGGAAACCCTTATCCCAAACCGCGCCCACGCCCTTCAGGCTGGAGTGCGAGATTATCGAGACCGCGCGCCTGCTTCTGCGCAAGCCGGTGCAGGATGATGCCGGCGACTACGCGCGCCTTGCCAACAATTACGCCGTCGCCAGCATGCTTGGCTCGATGCCACACCCCTATTTCACCGCAGATGCGAGAGAGTTCATCGCCAAGGTCGAAGAAGGCCATGCTTCCGGCTGCAATTATGCAATCACCAGGGCGGACACCGGCGAAGTGATGGGCGCCTGCGGCCTGCATGAAGACTTGTCGCGGTTTGAACTCCCCTTCATCGGCTATTGGCTGGGAGAGCCTTGGTGGGGCGGTGGCTACGCCACCGAGGCTGCGCGCGCCATGATTGACCTGTTTTTCAAGGCAACAAATCGCGACATGCTGATGATTTCCTGCCGGATCGACAATCTCCGCTCACGCCGTGTCATCGAAAAATGCGGCGGAAAATACTGGAAGGACGGCGAGCAGTTCAACAAGGCGCTCGGCGAAATGCACCATGTCTCGCATTTCAAGGTGGCCCGCGCCGACTGGCTGGCAGCAATCCGCTCAAACTGATGGCTCAGTCGATGTAAATCCACACTGGACGATGATCGGAACCCCGGTCATCGACATCCACCCGGACGGACCGGACCCGGGCTGCAAGGACTGCATTGGCAAAGCAATGGTCGAGCCGTTGCGATGGGGCCTGCCCGCGCGGGTCAAACCATGTGTGGGCTGGATCACTGGCGGTGACATCGACAATCATGCCGCCTTGCGTCATTGCGGCCATTTCAGCCGACCCTGGCTCAAAATTGCAGTCGCCCAGAATGACAAAATTATCCGGCAATGGCAGTTCGGGGAAGTTGAAGGCAGAAAGCCCGGATATCGCACCTCCTGTTTGGGCAAAATGCATCGCAATCCGCTTAACCTCGGCCACCTGGGCAAGGCGTTCCTGCGTATCGATATGGTCAAGGTGAACATTGTAAACCCGCAACGGGCCATCCGGCGTGGCAACCATCGCTTCCAGCGCTCCGCGTTGCAGGTTCAATTGGTCACTGCGCAGCGTGCGCGGCAGCAAATGGCAACGCACCGTTTGCAACGGAAAGCGCGAAACCACCATGTTGCCAAACTGGAAGCGGTTCTCGACAACCTTGCCGTCTTTGACCGCGCTTCCGAAATCAACATCTGCCGGATAATGGCAGGCAATGAAGCGGTCGGGAAAGCAAAGCCGAAGGGCAGCTTCCACGTCAGCACCGCCATTCCACGGCGAATTGCGGGAGACTTCCTGGATGGCGATGATGTCGGCGTCTGCCACTGCGGCAGCGATCCGCTCGATATTGTAACTGCCATCCATCCCCATGCCATACTGGATATTGTAGGTTGCAAGTTTGATCGCCATGGAGTGGACTTTCTGCTATCGCGCTTTCAGGTGGTTTCCTGTAGGACCAGCGTCTCGTAAAGACCGGATTTGTCAGTGTCATGAAGTTTCTCGATGAAGCAAAGATTTTTGTGCGCTCCGGCAACGGCGGCGCAGGCGCGGTTTCGTTCCGGCGCGAGAAGTTCATCGAGTTCGGCGGTCCCGATGGCGGCAATGGCGGACGTGGCGGCGATGTCTGGGTGGAAGTTGTTCCCGGCCTCAACACACTGATTGATTATCGCTATCAGCAGCATTTCAAGGCGAAGACCGGAATGCATGGCATGGGCCGCAACCAGAACGGCGCCAAGGGTGCCGACGTGGTGCTTAAAGTCCCCGAAGGCACGCAGGTGCTCGAGGAAGACGGCGAAACCCTGATCGCCGACCTCACCGAAATCGGTCAACGGTTTTTGCTGGCAAAAGGCGGCAATGGCGGGTTCGGCAACGCCTATTTCAAAGGCCCCGTAAACCAGGCCCCGCGCCATGCCAATCCCGGCCTTGACGGCATCGAGAGGGAAATCTGGCTGCGCCTGAAGCTGATTGCCGATGCCGGAGTGGTTGGCTTGCCCAATGCCGGCAAATCAACCTTCCTTGCCAGTGTCACGGCTGCCAAGCCGAAAATAGCCGACTACCCTTTCACCACCTTGCACCCGAATTTGGGCGTTGCTGCTGTTGATGGCCGCGAGTTTGTTATCGCCGACATCCCCGGCCTCATCGAGGGGGCGCATGAGGGTGTCGGCATTGGCGACCGGTTCCTCGGCCATGTCGAACGTACCCGCGTTTTGTTGCATCTGGTTTCGGCGACCGAAGAGGACGTTGCCGATGCCTATCTGGTGGTGCGCGGCGAGTTGGAAGCCTATGGCGCAGGCCTCGACGAAAAACAGGAAATTGTCGCGTTGTCGCAAATCGATACGCTGACACCTGCGGAAATGAAGAAAAAGCTTCGCCAACTGGGCAAGGCCGCCGGGCGACCACCAATGGCGATTTCTTCGGTGAGCCGTGAAGGCATCGAAGCCATTTTGCGTGCCGTGCTGGCGACAATTGACGGTCAAAAAGCGCTGGAGAAGCCGGAGGAACCCGACAATCGCTGGAGGCCGTTGTGAACCGGCTGTCCAAATACAAGCGCATCGTCATCAAGATCGGCTCTGCCCTGTTGGTCGATCGCAACACCGGCTTGCGCGTCGAATGGCTGGCTTCAGTTGCCAGCGACATTGCCCAGCTTCGCGGCCGGGGCAAGGAAGTGCTGGTGGTGACGTCCGGTGCAATTGCGCTGGGTCGCAGCTTGTTGTCGCTGCCCTCCGGCCCGTTGAAACTTGAAGAAAGCCAGGCAGCAGCGGCTTGCGGGCAAATTTCGCTGGCGCGGGCGTGGGCGCAGGCCCTGGGCGAGCACGGCATTACGGCAGGCCAGATTTTGCTGACCTTGGGTGACACCGAAGAGCGCCGCCGCTATCTTAACGCCCGCGCGACAACGGCAACCTTGCTGAAGCTGGGCGCAGTTCCGGTGATCAATGAAAACGATACCATTGCCACCAGCGAAATCCGTTACGGTGACAATGACCGCCTGGCTGCACGTGTGGCAACCATGGCCAGCGCCGATCTGCTGATCCTGCTTTCCGACATCGACGGTCTTTACACCGCGCCGCCGCAATCAAATCCGGATGCGCGGTTTGTCGAGCATGTGGAAGCAATCACACCGCAGATCGAGGCGATGGCCGGCGCAGCGGGGACGGAACTGTCGCGAGGCGGCATGGTCACCAAGATCGAGGCCGGACGTATCGCCACGGCAGGCGGCACAGCAATGGTCATCACCACCGGCAAGCGACTGAACCCGGTTTCCGCCTTGGAAAGCGGCTGCAGGGCTACATGGTTCGCGCCCAATGGCAACCCGGTGACTGCGCGCAAGAAATGGATTTCGGGCCAGTTGACCGCGAGTGCATCCATTGCAGTGGATGAAGGAGCGTTGACGGCATTGCTTAACGGCAAGAGCCTGTTGCCCGCAGGTGTCAGCAAGATTGACGGCCGTTTTTCACGCGGCGATGTGGTGATTGTTCGCAGCCCGTCTGGCCAGGAGGTTGCCCGGGGCATCATTGCCTACGACCATGAAGATGCCATTCGCATAGCCGGTTGCAAATCGACCCGGATCGCAGAGATATTGGGCTATGCCGGGCGCAGCGAGATGATCCACCGCGATGATCTGGTCATCAATTCTTCCGCCGAAACAGCCCGAAAGGTGGCAAATGCCGATGGGTAATCTTGCGCGGGTTTCGAAATCACCAGAAATCGCCACTTTGATGGCTCAAATGGGAACAAAGGCGCGCAGTGCGGCAGATATTCTCGCAACTGCAGGATCTGAGCGCAAATATGCGGCCCTCGTGGGTGCCGCCGCTGCCATTGCCCGGATGGGCGATTTCATCCTCAATGAAAATGCCGCTGACGTTGCCTCCGCCGAAATCGCCGGTCTTTCACCCGCGATGATAGACCGGCTGACGCTGGACAAGAGCCGCCTGCGCGCGATGGTCGACGGACTTATGGCCATCGCCGAAATGAAAGACCCGGTTGGCGAAGTGATCGCAAAATGGACGCGGCCCAACGGCCTCAACATCGAGCGGGTTCGCACACCGCTCGGCGTCATCGGTGTGATTTTCGAAAGCAGACCCAATGTCACGGCGGATGCCGGTGCGCTGTGCCTGAAGGCCGGCAATGCCGTCATCCTGCGCGGGGGTTCTGACTCCACCCATTCATCGAAAGCCATTCACGCCTGCCTCGTTGAAGGACTGGTCTCTGCCGGACTTCCTGCCGATGCAATCCAGTTGGTCCCGACCACCGACAGGGCAGCCGTCGGTGAAATGCTGGCGGGTCTCAACGGTGCCATTGATGTGATCGTGCCACGCGGCGGCAAGAGCCTTGTCGAGCGTGTCCAGAACGATGCACGGGTGCCGGTTTTTGCCCATCTGGAAGGCATTTGCCACATCTATGTCGACAAGGACGCCGATCCTGAAATGGCGCGCAAAATTGTGCTGAACTCAAAAATGCGGCGAACCGGCATTTGCGGGGCTGCCGAATGCCTGCTGATAGACTGGCACTTTTACACCAAACATGGTGCGCCGATGATTGACGATCTGTTGCAGGCGGACTGCGAAGTAAGGGCCGATGGCGAATTGCACAAGATTGCAGGAACAGTAGAGGCAAAGGCCGAAGATTTCGGCCACGAGTTTCTCGACAAGATTATTGCCGCCAAACTGGTGGTGGGTATTGATGAAGCCATCGACCACATCAAGCGCTTCTCATCGCACCACACCGAAGCTGTCATTACGGAAAATGCCGCTGTTGCCGAGCGGTTTTTCAACGAGATTGACAGCGCCATCCTCCTGCACAACGCCTCGACGCAATTTGCCGATGGCGGCGAGTTCGGCATGGGCGCAGAAATAGGCATTGCCACCGGCAAGATGCATGCCCGCGGCCCCGTCGGTGTTGAGCAACTTACTTCGTTCAAGTACCGTGTTCACGGCTCCGGCCAGACGCGTCCCTGAACCATGAGACTCCGAATGCGGATTGGCAGCGCCGGCCGATGAAAGAAAAGCCCGTTGTTTCGCCCGCTTTGCAGCGCGCTCTGGAAATTCCGTATTCCGAACCCCGCATGACCATCGGGTTGCTCGGTGGGTCGTTCAACCCTCCGCATGAAGGGCATCTCGCGATCAGTCTGATTGCGCTCAAACGCGCAAGGCTCGACCGTCTTTGGTGGCTTGTGACGCCTGGCAATCCGCTCAAGGATACCAGTGAACTGGAATCTCTGGAAAAGCGCATAGAGCTTTGCCGTGCCATGGCAGACCATCCGCGCATCGACATCACCGCTTTCGAGGCAGAGCATAACGTACGCTATACTTACGACACTCTTTTGCTGCTCAAGAGGTTGCGCCCAAGGGTGAATTTCGTCTGGGTGATGGGTGCTGACAATCTGAAGGGCTTTCACCGCTGGCAGAACTGGCGCCGCATTGCTGCTATGATGCCCATCATCGTCGTTGACCGGCCCGGTTCCACACTGGCGCACCGCTCGGCTCCGGCAGCCATCGGCCTTGCCCGTTATCGGGTTGACGAAGATGAAGCAGCCGGAATCGGCAATGCAAGACCGCCGGCCTGGACCTTTTTGCATGGGCCCCGCTCGCCGTTGTCTTCCTCGGCCATACGAGCCGCAATCAAGGCCAAAACTTTCAGAAAGCCCTGAAAACCACTGCGTATCGGCTTCTTCAATCTGTCACCGAATCACACCACTGTTAATTTTGTGGTTTGTTGTATACATTCGGCGTACCGGGGAGTGCTCATGGCGCTGCCGGAAAAGACAGATGCAACGCGCTTGGCGCAATCACATGAGGTAAAAACTGACTACTGCAATGCAAACACGGGGCGCCGACAAGGGCGTCGCCAACCGGGCGGCGAAAACTGCGAAAGATGCGGTCGATGCTGCCCTTCAAACGGTGATCGCCAGCCTGGATGATTCCAAGGCAGAAGGCATCATCAACATCGACCTTCGCGGCAAGTCGGCTCTTGGCGACTATCTGGTGATTGCATCAGGCAGGTCGCACCGTCACGTCGGCGCTATCGCCGATCATTTGCTCAGCGATCTCAAGGAAAAGGGCCTTGGTGTGCCGCGTGTTGAAGGCCTTCCCAATTGCGATTGGGTGCTGATCGACACTGGCGATATCATCATTCATGTCTTCCGGCCTGAAGTGCGCGAGTTCTACGGCCTTGAGAAAATGTGGCAGGTGCCAGAGCCGCAGGAAATCCACTAGGGGCGCAAGCCCTGTAGAATTGCGGCTCAATCGCGATGCGCCTCACCATCATGGCTGTCGGGCGGATGAAATCCGGCCCGGAAAACGAGTTGCTTGGGCGCTACCTCGAACGCGCCGGCAAGGCTGGCCGTCAACTCGGCATCTCGGCCATTCGCCAGCTTGAGTTTGCAGAATCACGCCGGCAGGACGCGGACGGACGCAAAATCGATGAAGCGGCGCAAATGGTTGCGGCTTTGCCCCCAAGCGCCTTTGCCGTGCTGCTGGATGAAAAAGGCGATGATTGCACAAGTCAGGCATTTGCCCTGCAATTGCAGCAATCCCTCGACTCAGGCATTTCGGAACTGGTGTTCATGATCGGCGGACCCGACGGGCACGGCGAGGCGGCAAGAAGTGTTGCACGCCGCACCCTGCGTTTTGGTTCTGCCACCTGGCCGCACCAAATGGTACGCATCATGCTGTTTGAGCAGATCTATCGGGCAATCACGATAATGTCAGGCCACCCCTACCATCGCGATTGAGCATGTTTGGGTAGCCACAGACCCGCCACTTTGGCTTGGTAACGCATTTTTGACCGGGCCTTGATCCAAGGCAAAGTGTACAAAACAGGACTGGCAAGTGTCGCAGCGCGCTTCAATGGTTTCCGGATCGGCTTTGGCAATAGCCGTTGTTCTTGGAAGCGCAAACGTTTCCTTGACCCAGGACCTTGAACAGCGCCGTTTGCAAACCGCCCGCGAATTGTCGGTCATAGATCAACAGATCGAATTGAGTGAAAAACGGCGCGGTGAACTGGCCGCCGAAATCGGCAAGCTGGAAACCGACAGGGCTTCGATCAACAAGGCGTTGATCGAAACGTCTGCCCGGGCCCGCAAGCTGCAGGGCGAAATCAGCGCCACGGAAACGAAACTTGCCGAATTGAACACCCAGCAGGACGACATCAAGGCCTCGTTGCGCGGACGAAGGGCAGTGCTTGCCGAGGTGCTTGGCGCACTTCAACGCATGGGTTCAAACCCGCCACCTGCCATCTTGGTAACTCCGCAAGACGCCTTGTCATCCGTACGTTCCGCCATTCTTTTGGGGGCGGTGGTGCCGGAAATACGTGCCGAAACCGATATTTTGCTGTCTGAACTCACCGAATTGCAGCGAATTGGCGAAAATATCGAGATCAGCCGCAACAGGCTTGCCACCGATCTCAACCTTTTGGCCGAGGATGAAGAGCGCATGGGCCTGATCCTCGAAGAGAAGAAAAAACTGACCGCAGATGCGCGGCAGGAATTGGCCGGACAAAGTGCAAAGGCTGCCGAGCTTGCGGCAAAACAGACAGATCTTTCAAAACTCATTGAGCAACTGGAAAAAGAATTTGCCGTTGTGCGTGAAGCAGCTGAGCTTGCCCGCAAGACTGACGAGGATCGGATCGCCCGTGAACGCGAGTCGATTGCTGCTGGCAAGCCGCCTTTGGCCAAGCCGGATTTCTCGAACATGGCGCGGATCGCCCCGGCCATGGCATTTGAACAAGCCAAGGGACTTCTTCCCCGACCTGTCGACGGCGTGGAGGTCCGGGCCTTCGGACAGCCGGATGTCACCGGCGAACCGGCACAGGGTCTTTCTCTGGCAACGCGCACCAATGCACGAATTTCTGCACCAACAGATGGCTGGGTAGTTTATGCTGGGCCCTTCCGATCTTACGGACAGCTATTGATCCTGAACGTCGGCAATGGCTATCATGTGGTCTTGGCCGGCATGGAGCGGATGGATGTTCAGCTCGGCCAGTTTGTGTTGGCTGGCGAACCAGTTGCGACCATGGGTGCCAGGAGAATAGCAGGCGTAGAGGCAACGGGAGTGGATTCTGCACGCCCTGTGCTCTATGTGGAGTTTCGCAAGGACGGTAAGTCAATCGATCCGACACCCTGGTGGACGGATACAGCCCCGAAGAGAGTTGCCAATGATACGTAAGTTTTCACTCCTGCTGGCCGGCGCAATGCTTGGTGCCACTTCGGTTCTGGCCTTGATGACCGGCATCAGCAATCCGGGCTCGGCAATAGCTGCCGGTGCCTCGACCTATCAGCAACTGGGCATATTCGGTGACATTTTCGAGCGGGTGCGCTCGCAATACGTCACCGAGCCCGATGAGGAAAAGCTGATCGAGAATGCCATCAATGGCATGCTCACATCGCTGGATCCGCACTCATCCTATCTCAATGCCAAGGATTTCTCCGACATGCGCGTGCAGACGCGCGGCGAATTTGGTGGCCTGGGCATCGAAGTGACGATGGAAGACGAACTGGTCAAGGTGGTGTCACCCATCGACGACACGCCTGCTGCCAAGGCTGGCGTGCTTGCCGGCGACAAGATCTCCAAGATCGACGGTGAAAATGTCCGCGGCCTTTCGCTGCAGGATGCAGTGGAAAAGATGCGCGGTGCGGTCAAGACGCCAATCGTGCTGACCATCATCCGTGAGGGTGCCGACAAGCCGATGGACATCACCATCATTCGCGATGTCATTCAGGTGAAAGCGGTGAAACAGCGCGTCGAAGCCGGTGACATCGGTTACCTCAAGATCACCAGTTTCACCGAACAGACCTACGACAATCTGGAAACCGGTATCCGCAAGGTTCGCGAAGAGATCGGCGAAGGCAATGTCAAGGGTTACATCCTTGATCTGCGCCTCAATCCGGGTGGCCTTCTGGATCAGGCAGTCAGCGTTTCCGATACCTTCCTTGAAAAGGGCGAGATCGTGTCGACGCGTGGCCGCAACGACGATGAAACCCGCCGCTATGCAGCCCGGGCCGGAGATTTGACCAATGGCAAGCCGATGATCGTGCTGATCAATGGCGGCTCGGCTAGCGCTTCGGAGATTGTCGCCGGTGCGTTGCAGGACCACAAGCGTGCGACCATTCTGGGAACCCGGTCTTTCGGCAAGGGTTCGGTTCAAACGATCATACCGCTGGGCGCGAATGGCGCACTTCGCCTGACCACCGCGCTGTATTATACGCCTGCCGGCACTTCAATCCAGGCCAAGGGCATCGAGCCGGACATTCTGGTTGAGCAGCCTTTGCCGGCCGAATTGCAGGGCAAGGTCGAATCGCGCGGCGAATCCGAGCTTCGTGGCCACATCGCCGGTGCACAGGAAGATGAAAAAGGCTCCGGTTCAACAGCCTATGTGCCGCCCGAGGCCAAGGACGACGTTCAGTTGCAGCACGCGATTGAACTCATTCACAAGGTCAAGGTCAGCGAAGCATTCCCGCCGGACCCAAACAAGGCGATCCCCAACTGAACAGCCGAATCAGCTAAGCATTGGGCCGGGTGAACACGGATTCACCCGGCCTTTTTTTGTTTCGGATATTCATGAACGACGAACTGACAAGACCGCTGGGGCAGAAGAAGAAGCCCGCACGCCGCTGGAAGCTTGTATTCCTCGGGCTGGCGCTTGTTTGCACCGGTGCGCTGGCCGGGTGGGCAACAGTTGCGATTTTCATGCAAAGGGAACCGCAGAAAGTTGCCGAAGCTGTTGTGAAAGAAGAAACCAAAACTTCGGAAAGCAAAATTCCCGATGAGGCATCAAAGCCAACCGCGCCACAAACACCGATCGACCCAAACGCAGCACCGCTTGAAGCTGCGATACCTGACGGCAATATTGCAGAAATAGTCCCGGTGCCAACGCCTTCACGCCGCCAGGAAACCGCGCTTGCGCACCTGCCTGATTCGGAACTGGTTGAACGCGTCGAACAGGGAGTGCTGCCCAGACGCTCGGCCGCCGGCCTGCGCCCTATGGATGTTTATTCGCGTCTACCCGCCACAGAGGGCAATTTCGGCGTTGCAAGGGTGGTTCTGATCGTCGGCGGCATCGGCATATCGCAGACCGGCTCACAGCAGGCGGTTCGCCAGCTTCCAGGCGCAGTCACCCTGGCATTTGCCCCATATGGCAACAGCCTTCTGCGCTGGATGCAGGAAGCCAGGAAAAAAGGCCATGAAATCCTGTTGCAGGTTCCGATGGAGCCGTTTGACTACCCGGCCAACGATCCCGGCCCGCAGACACTGCGCACCGGATCGCCAGCGCCGGAGGTGCTGGCCGATCTGCATTGGTCGATGAGCAGGATTACCAATTACGTCGGTGTGATCAATTTTCTCGGTGGAAAATTCATCACCGACAAGGCGGCCATGAAACCGGTATTTGATGATCTTGCCGGGCGC
The DNA here is from genome assembly GCA_041739225.1 of Rhizobiaceae bacterium. GTDB lineage: Bacteria > Pseudomonadota > Alphaproteobacteria > Rhizobiales > Rhizobiaceae > BOKV01. Next base: position 2,795 of record JBGSOG010000034.1, on the reverse strand, counting down.
GGACTGCTGTTTGTCGATGATGGATCCGTTCGCAACAGCCTGACCCGGGAAGCTGCCGGCGAGTCCCTGCTGCCTTATGCGCGGGCGCAAATCCAGATCGATTCCACGCGGACACGTGCCGAGATCGTCAAACAACTCGAATTGCTGGCGGCGGAGGCCAAGCGGACAGGACTTGCGATCGGCGTGGCAAACGCTTTTCCGGAATCCATTGAACTGATCGCCCGTTTTGCCGAAGAAGCCGGGGCGAAGGGCATTGAAGTCACGCCGGTCTCGGCCATCGTATCGAATCCTGAAGGAAAACGTGGATGAGCAAACAGCTTCCATATCGTGATTGTGTGGGGGTGATGATCCTCAACGCGCAGGGGTTGGTCTTCACCGGTCACCGAAAGGTGTTGCCGGAGGCTGAAGAAACCGGCACCAATTTTTTGTGGCAAATGCCGCAAGGCGGCATCGACAAGGGCGAAGACCCCGAGCCCGCTGCGCGCCGGGAAATGTGGGAAGAGACCGGTATCAAATCTGTCAGTTTGCTGGCGGAGGCGCCCAAGTGGATTTCCTATGACTTGCCGGAACATCTGGTAGGCGTCGCGCTCAAGGGCAAATACCGGGGCCAGCGCCAGAAATGGTTTGCATTTCGTTTTGAGGGCGACGAAAGCGAGATCGCCATAAATCCACCGCCAGACGGCAATCATGCGGAGTTTGATCAGTGGAAATGGCGGCCAATGCACGAATTGCCTGCCCTTGTTGTGCCCTTCAAACGCAAGGCCTACGAAGAAGTTGTGGCTGTCTTTGCTCATCTTGCCGGGAAATGAACCATGCTTTGCGATGAAATCATCATCCGCCCTTCCGTTGCCTCCGATGAACAGGCAATCGCATCCGTGCTTGTGGAAGCGTTTGGACGATCTTCCGAAGCGCAACTTGCCCTGTCCCTGATCAACGCGCCCGACAAAACCATCTCTCTGGTTGCGCTGTGTGAAACAAGGATTGTCGGTCATGTCCTGCTGACTGCAATCACCGGACCAGCAAAGTTTGTGGCATTGGCGCCGCTCGCCGTCAGCCCTGATTTCCGGGAAATGCAGATCGGCTCTGCCTTGGTGCGCGAGGCAATTGCCCGTGCCCGCAAGGCCGGCTTCGATGCGCTTTTTGTCCTGGGTGACAATTTCTACTATGAGCGGTTTGGCTTTTCGAGCCCGCTGGCCGATCCCTTCGAGGTAGGCTGGCAGGGGCAAAACTTCATGGCGCTGGAACTGCGCGAAGGTTGCCTCGAGGGGCTATCAGGACGACTGGACTACCCGCAGGCGTTCTTTTCTGCCTGAGCAATCAAGGCATGAAACAAAAAGCCGGGACTGCCTCCGGCTTGAAGTCTCATTTTGAATGCAGAAGGATCAAAGCGCGGTCTGAAGCACTTGCAACTGGCCAAGATATTCCTGCGCCTTGGTGCGGGCGAGATCGTCTTTCGCATCGCGGAAGTCTTCCTGAGCGGCGTGGACACGGCGCTCAAGATCAGCCCGGTCGATGTCACTGACGCGCACAGCCGATTCTGCAAGCAGCGTGCAGGTGTCTGGCGTGATATCGGCAAACCCGCCATAGACAACAAATTTTTCTGACACGGTGCCCGCTTTGCCAACAGTCACGACACCAGGGCGAAGGGAGGTCATGGTCGGCGCGTGATTGGCCATCACCGTCATTTCACCGTCAGAGCCGGGAATGACAACAGATTCAACCGTATCGGAAAGCAACAGCCGTTCCGGTGATACCAGGTCAAATTTGAATGTCTGGGCCATTTTGCCTCACCGCTTGGAAGGAGCAGGCGGCACTTGCCACCCGCCGGATGTCGTCACAATCAGGCCGCTTCTGCTGCCAGACGCTGTGCCTTCTCCATTGCCTGGTCGATGGTGCCAACCATGTAGAAGGCCGCTTCCGGCAAATGGTCATAATCGCCATTCACCAGGCCCTTGAAGCCCTTGATGGTGTCTTCCAGCGCAACCAGCTGGCCGGGAGAACCGGTGAAGACTTCCGCCACGAAGAACGGCTGCGACAGGAAGCGCTCGACCTTGCGGGCGCGCGCAACAACCAGTTTGTCTTCTTCCGAAAGCTCGTCCATGCCAAGGATCGCAATGATATCCTGCAACGCCTTGTAGCGCTGCAACACTTCCTGAACGCGACGTGCGGTCTGGTAATGTTCATCGCCCACAACCTGCGGGTCGAGAATGCGCGACGTGGAATCGAGCGGATCAACGGCTGGATAGATGCCTTTTTCCGCAATCGAGCGCGACAAAACAGTCGTCGCATCTAGGTGCGAGAAGGTTGAGGCAGGCGCCGGATCGGTCAAGTCATCGGCGGGAACATAAACGGCCTGAACCGACGTGATCGAGCCCTTGGTGGTCGTGGTGATGCGTTCCTGCATCGCGCCCATGTCGGTGCCCAGCGTTGGCTGATAGCCGACCGCTGATGGAATACGACCCAGAAGTGCCGACATTTCCGACCCCGCCTGCGTGAAGCGGAAAAATGTTGTCAACAAAGAACAAAACGTCCTGACCCTTGTCGCGGAAATCTTCTGCGATGGTAAGGCCGGTCAGCGCGACTCGGGCGCGTGCTCCCGGTGGTTCGTTCATCTGGCCGAACACCAGGCTGCACTTGGAGCCTTCGGTGGAGCCGTTCTCGTGCGGGTCCTTGTTGACGCCCGATTCGATCATTTCGTGGTAAAGGTCATTGCCCTCGCGGGTGCGTTCGCCGACACCGGCGAACACCGAGTAGCCACCATGCGCCTTGGCGATGTTGTTGATCAGTTCCTGGAT
>JBGSOG010000032.1:0-98547 GCA_041739225.1 Rhizobiaceae bacterium | reverse complement strand
CGACGGCGGCCGTCAGCGGATCAATGCTGGATATATCAGATTTCAGATGATGACCAGATGGTCTTGTCAATCGCGCCGGAAAATCTTTTTCAACATCTGTCTTGAGGTATCCAGGAGTTGAAGGCGCCGGGAAATATCTTCCGCTTCCACGCCGGTTCCGGCCATGATCAGGCGGTGATAGGCGGTCTGGTCCGGCCAAAGTGCAGTCATCCACGAATTGCCGAATTTAGCCAGGGAATCGGCCCTCTTGAAATCGGGACGGGCAATGATGTCGTCGCTCAGGCGAAGCATCAGTTGGGAGCCGGGGGAATAGGCGGCATAGCTTGAGTCAAATGCGGTTTTCCAGGGAAAATAATTGCCGGATGACTTGAACAAAATGGTTGAGGCCACAGCCTTGTTATCAAGGCGCATGGAATAAATTTCACATTTGCCCTGGCGCGCCATGTCGCAAACGGATTGGCGGGCAAAAGCCGCATCACGCTTGATCGTGTGAATGGATGTTCCACCCCTGCCTTTCCAGCTGCGGGTTTCAAGCAGCAGAAATTCTTCGAAGCGGACAAGCACGTCCCAGAATTTTTCGGCCTTTTCAAACTCGACCTTGCCCAGCTCGCTGAGCTTTCTGTACAGCCGGGAGTTCTCGCGCCGGCGTTTTGCATTGAGCCATGATGGCTCGCCATCGCGATTGCCAGGGTCTGGATGCAGCACGGCACGCATTTTTGGCGAGACAATCCGGACGGAAAAACCTGCTGCGGCGAGGGCGTTGACCAGCAGATTCGCCAATGGCTCGTCGGTCGGGAAATCTTCAAACACCAAAGTTTCGTTCAACTGCAGCCGCAGCAAAAGACTGGCGAACTTGTCGGCCGTTTCCTCCATGTCCGATTGCTCTGCCAGTGGAAGCGAAAGCGGCGCAAACGGATGCGAGAATGCCTGCAACACCGGAATTGCGGGAAAGCCCGCCTTTGCAGGAATGAACGGGATTGCAAGTTTGGCCGTCCTTTCTTCGCCGATCTGTTCAAACAAGGTCAGGTGGGAAAGGCCGGCACCAGAAATGCGACCGGCGGCTGCATTTACCAGCACAGGCTCGAAAAACAGATTGCCGCCACCTGAAACTTCGGCAAGGCGCTCAACAAGGGTCTGAGTGTCTTCGTCGGCGCTGTCGTTTCGCAGCTCGAGTTGCCAAAGGCTGGAGCCGATGGTTTCCTGGGTTGCAGAACGGCGTACTGTTCGCGATGCTGCTTTTTCAGCATCCCGGCGGGAGGTCATTGCGTCATGATCGAAAATCATCCGGCAACCCCGCCGACTTCAATCTGGCGGCGTGATGGAATGATGAAAATGTGCAGGCCGAGCCGCCGTTTGGCTGCGACATAAAGCGCACCCGCCTCAAATACCAGGGCAAGGCTGGTCGCCAAAGCTGCGCCCTCAAGGCCAAATTTGGGGATCAGCAGGATGTTGAGGGTTATGTTGACTGCGAGGCTTGCGGCATAGACCAATGCGCAAGCACCCTGCTCGCCAGACATTGTGAGCACGCTTTCAGCCGCGCCAACACTGGCGCGCACAACAACCCCGCCTGCCAGAATCCAGATCAGGTACTGCCCGGTTACAAAGCTTGGGCCAAACAGCATCAGGAAATATTTGGAGGTCAGCGCCATGATGATGGCCAGCGCCAGCGATGGCCAGAAAGTCCAATGAATGGTCTCGCGGATAAAATCCTCATACCGCTGGTGATCGCCGGATGCTTTGTATGTGGCAAACCGATGCGCGGCTGCGGCTTTTACCGCGAAATAGACAAAGTGAACGAGCGCCAGTGTTTTCACAGCGGCAAAATAAACACCGACTTTGTCCGGGGGCATGAAATATCCGACAAACAGAATGTCGGTGTTGGTCAGCAGATTGTAAAAACCTTCGATCAGGAAGATCGGCATGGTGATTGCAATCCACTTCATTGGCAGGAAGCGGGCTTTGCCGGACGGAACAATTGAACGCATTCGCCACAGCAGCAGCCCAAACTGGGCCAGCGAAGCGATCCATGTGGCGGCTATGGCTGACAACATGGCGGTCTGCGCATTGGCGTCAAAGCCGTAATGGGTCGTTGCAGCCATGGTCGCCAAAAGGATGATCGGGCGGGCGATGAAAGTTGGTGCCAGAGCGGTTCCGGGCCAATTGTAGGCTCTGGCGATTCCGTCCTGCACTTCTTGCAGTGCCAACATCGGCAGGCAGACCAACGCCAGAAAAACCGGCATGACAAAATAGCCTGAGATGAAGCCCGAAAAGAAGTGCAGCAGCATTGCACCGGTCAGGGCAAGCAGCGTTGCTGCCGCCAAAGACCATGCCAGACTGCCGCGAATTGCACCGCGCAGCTCATCTTCCTCGCCCGATGCGCGGTACTCGGAAATGAACCTGATGATGCCGGTCTGGAAGCCAAGACATGCGATGCCGCCCAGAATGACAAAAGCCACCCACACTGCCACAAAAATTCCGTACTCGAACTCGCCCATCCAGCGGGCCATCAGCACTTGTGAAAAATAGGCAATCGCCGCGCTCAACACCCGGATGGAAAAGGCAAAAATTGCGGTGCGCTGTGAAATCGCGCTGTCGTCGCTACCACCGACAATGGCTTCAACGCGGCCCAGCATGGCTTTTGCGGTTTTCGCCCAACCACCGGAAAACGCCCTGTCAATCGCAGGCGAGAAAAAGGATACCAGCGGCAAATTCAAGGGAAACCACTCCAGGAATACAGCCCGCAAAGTGGCACAAAGCTTTTAACAAACCGTTCGGCAATACCCTTGGAGCGGGTTAATGCGGCGTCATTTCAAGTCTCACCCCTTGAAACCGCCGCCGTCGAGAAAAGCTTGTTCGGCAGTTGTTGTGTGCCTGCCGAGAACTGCGTTTCGGTGCGGAAACCTGCCGAAACGCTGGATGATGTCGCGGTGCAGCCGGGCATATTTCAAGGTGTTGTCGCCACTGTGTGCATGCATCATTTTTACGCACAGATGCTGGTCGGCGATGAATTCGCTGTGCATGAACGGGAGATAGAAGAAGTCGCGCATGGAAGCGTTGATCATTTCCGGGTGCCCGGTTGCGATGGCTTCCCGCGCGACCTTGCGCGCCATTGGATCGCCAGCGAAAGCGCGGGCATCGCCGCGGAAAATGTTGCGCGGGAACTGGTCCAGCAAAATGAGCAGGGAAAGGCAGGAACCGGGTTGTTTTGACCAGCCGGAATATTCTCCGGCCAGTGCCCTTGCGCAATGCTCGCCAAACCGTTGGCGAATTTGCGCGTCAAGATCATCATTTTTCGAATACCAGCCGGAAGGTCCGACATCCTTCCAGAAACCCGAAATTTCAGTTGCCAAATCGTGCATTTGCCACTCCTTTGACTGGGTTTTTGGTTGGAGTTGCCTCTATGGACATACCGATACTTGACCTTCGTGGACTGAAATGTCCACTGCCTGTATTGAGGGCGCGCAAGGCCTTGCGTGAAATGCCGGTTGGCAAGTGCGTGTGGGTGGAAGCAACGGACCCACTCAGTGCCATAGACATTCCGCATTTTTGCGCCGAGCGTGGGCATATACTGGTCAAGTTTGCGGAAGAAAACGGGATCCGGCGTTTTTTGATCGAACGCGGCGGCGGCGAAGGGTAACGGCAAACTTTACTGCCGGTGCAGCCGCGCCCCTGGCACTGCCAACGGATTGTCGAGCAGCGCCGCCCGATCGGGGATGCCTACTCCGCCAAGATTTGCAAAGCCGGCAAACAATCGTTCGACAAATGCCGGGTCCATGTCACGCAGAACAACGACAATCCGGGTTGTATGATCGTCATCAGGCCAGTGCGACAGAAATTGCGGCTCGTGCATCACGCCGTGAATGGCATGGACCACGATTGGCATTGCTTCGCCTTCGATTGCAACAATTCCCTTTAGCCGCAGCAGGTTTTCCGCGTGTGCAGAGGTCAGCAATTCACAAAACATTTCGAGAGCGCGCATCGGAAGCGGTTTGGGAGCGCGCAGAACGGTTGAACGGATGTTTTCGCCATGGCGCGAGACGTCATGGTGATGGTGATCAAGACCAGGAGGCGCGGGAACAACCCGACCGGAAATGGCGGTACCAGCGCCAAGGAACAATTGTGGGGTCAATTCATTGTTTCGCAGCAGATCGACGGTTGGGTTGTGTGAGCGAACCAAACCCCGAAGCTGTTCAACCCTCCTATTTTCCTGCTCTTGCGGGACAAGGTCGAGTTTGGTGATCACCACCAGATCGGCAAGGGCAATTTGCAGGGCGGCCTCGTTTTGTTGCGCCAGCTGCTGCGGTCCGTTCAATGCATCGAGCAGAACCACGAGACCGCCAAGCGCAAATTGGCCGCCAGCAACACTGAGCGACAGCACCGCCTGAAGCACCGGGCCGGGATCAGCCAAACCGGTCGTCTCAACCAGCACCCGGTCAATCGCTTCGACCGGAAGGCTCTGCAGCGTCTGGGCCAGCTCGCCCCTGATGGTGCAGCAAAGGCAGCCATTGGAAAGTTCGACAATGGAATCCTGCCGCCCTTCGACGAACAGGTGGTCGAGGCCGGTTTGCCCGAACTCGTTGATCACAACGGCGGTGCGCGCCAGCAATGGCGACTTTAGCAGGGTATTCAGCAATGTGGTCTTGCCGCTGCCAAGAAACCCGCTGAGAATGTGAACCGGAACCATGTTCTGGATCATGAGCCGCCCTGCTTTGGGCGCCTTGTGGGGATCGGGATTTTACCGCGCGGGGCGAATGCGGCGGTTTCCAGGGCATCGCTGACGGTTTTGCTTGGCGGGCCGTCAATGCCTCCGGTTGTCACAAGCTGCGGATTTGCGGCGATGCGGGTTTTCAGAATTGGCGAGTTGATCACCATGTCTCCTGGAGCAGGATCGTAACGCGCCTTCAATGCCGCTTCGCTGCACATGGTTTTGCGCTGGCTTTTTGGCGCCACCGGTGGTGCCGATGAAACAAAAGCCGCAAGCGATGGTCCGCCATTTTTTTCAAACCCCTGCATCAGCAGTGTTGCTGCGGTGACAGCCCTGTCGGTTTGGGAATCGGTGCCAAAAACCACTGCGATGATTTGCCTGCCGTTGCGGGTGGCGCTGGCCACCATGTTGTACCCGGAGGCGCAAACGAAACCGGTTTTCATCCCGTTGGCTCCGGAAAACCGCTCCAGCAGAAGATTGTAGGAATGGTCGATTTTCTCACCCGCCCGAATTGCCGGAATGGCAAAATAGCCGGCATAGTTTGGAAACTCGTCGAGAATTTGCCTCGACAGAACCGCCATGTCGCGGACACTGGTATATTGACCAGTGTCGTGCAGGCCGTTGGGATTGGCAAAGCGGGTATCCCGAAGGCCAAGGCGTGCAGCCTCGGCATTCATCCGGTCAACGAAACCGTCAACCGTGCCGGCAACTGATTCAGCAACAGCAACGGCAATGTCGTTGGCGCTTTTTACGATGAGAATTTTCAAGGCAGTATCAAAACGCAATTGTGTGCCGGGCGCATACCCCATTTTCGAAGGCGGCTCACCTGCGGCCCGTTTCGACACGACAACCGGCGATCCGGGCGCTATCTCGCCCGCCGAGATGGCGCGCAAAGTGACATATACGGTCATCAGTTTGGTAAGGGAAGCCGGATACCAGCGGTCAAACGACCGGTTTTCGAGAAGCACTTCGCCGCTGACCCGATCAATGACGATATAGGGCAGCCTTGCTGCAGCAGCAGTTTTTGCAGCGGGTCCAAACACCAACAGCAAGGCAAGCAGAATGGTCGCAGCCCTGCCTGCCATTGTTTCTTTCAAGGAGTTGGCCTTGCCTGTACTTGATGGGCGCATTTCGCTATCACTGCCGGGTCGTTGGAGGCACGCAAGTTCCACGACCGGACTGCGCACCTGCCACGGTTTGGCAAAGATTGCCGGTCCAGTCCAGCGCGAAGTGCCATGAGCGAACCCAAGCATGAGGAAACAAGATGCCTGTCATAAACCGGATGGCACAGTTGCACGACGAAATCGCCGCGTGGCGCCGCGAGATCCACGCGAAGCCGGAATTGCTTTACGACGTTCACCAAACGGCGGCGAAAGTGGCTGGCCTGCTGCGGGACTTTGGTTGCGACGAGGTTGTGGAGGGCATTGGCCAGACCGGGGTTGTTGGTGTGATCCGTGGCAACAAACCGGGAGGAAAAGGCAGCATAGCACTGCGCGCCGACATGGATGCCCTGCCGATCACCGAGGAAACCGGCAAGCCCTGGGCTTCGACGGTACCTGGCAAGATGCACGCCTGCGGGCATGACGGCCATACCGCAATGCTGCTTGGTGCGGCCCGGTATTTGGCGGAAACACGCAATTTCTGCGGCGACGCGGTTGTCATTTTCCAGCCAGCCGAAGAAGGCGGAGCCGGCGGCAGGGCAATGGTCGAAGACGGGTTGATGGAGCGGTTTTCCATTGCGGAAGTTTATGGCATGCACAATCTGCCCGGGCTTGCGGCGGGCCATTTTTCCATCTGCGAAGGCCCGATCATGGCGGCCACCGATGAGTTTGACATCACTTTCAAGGGGCGTGGCGGGCATGCGGCCATGCCGCACCTTTGTGCCGACCCGGTATCTGCGGCTGCACAATGCATTCAGGCATTTCAGACCATTGTCTCGCGCCAGACGAACCCGGTTGACGCTGTCGTGGTTTCAGTGACACAAATTCATGCCGGGCACACGCACAATGTCATCCCGGACACGGCGTTTTTGAACGGGACTTTTCGTACGCTGACGCACACCACACGCGCTTTCACGGCGAAACGGATCCGCGAGATTGCCGAAGGCGTTGCCGCTACCAACGGCATGGAGGTGGAGGTCGTCCACTATCCGACCTACCCCGTAACTTTCAACCATCCTGACGAAACAGCCAAGGCTGCGTCAATTGCCTCGCAGATCACCGGTCCTGATCGCGTGGAAACGAAAATGGCGCCGCTGCTGGGTGGTGAAGATTTTTCCTACATGCTTGAAGCGCGGCCCGGAGCGTTCATTTTCATAGGCAATGGCGATACCGCAGGGCTTCACACGCCGCGGTATGATTTCAATGACGACATCATACCGGTTGGAACGTCTTACTGGGCAAGGCTGGTGGAAACGCTGCGCCCTGCCTGAAAAGAAAAGCTATTCTTCCAGGGCATCGGAAATCCGCCGCTGCAATTCGTTCAAATTGACAAGTACCAGTGCGCCTCTTGCTTTCTCGACATGGCCTTCACGCTCAAGCTGGTTGAGTTCGCGGGACACCACTTCTCGCCGAGACCCTATGCGTTCGGCAAGCTCGCGCTGAATGGGTGGCGGTGAAATTGAACGTTGGGAAGCATTGCCCGGTCTTGGTCGCGAGAGCCGCAAAAGCTCTGCATACAAACGATGTTTTGCCTGCAGGAACGAGTGTTCACCCAGCCGCAAATTCAGTGCGCGGACGCGTGCAGCAAACATGCGCAACACGTGCAATGTAATACCGGGCTCTGCCCGCAGGATTTCCAGAAAAACTTTCTGCGGCATGATGCAAATTCGCGAGCGGGTCAGTGCAGTGACGTTGGCCGATCGGGTCTGGCCGTCTATCGCCGCTATTTCCCCGAAAAATTCGCCTTCGCCCATTTCCCCCAAAATGACTTCCTTGCCGATTGCAATTCGCAAAATGATGCGAACCTTGCCGGAAAGAATGAAGCGTACGTCGTTTGACTGATCGTCAACGTCGATCACCAGTTCGTTGGCGTCGTAGTCTTTCCAGTTGCAACTGCGCGCGTAGCGTTCGGATGCCGATCCGTCCAGGTCGCGGAACAAGGGAATTTTTACCAGAGATTCCATGCCATGCCCCGATCAGACAAAGTGACCGAACTTCGGTCGTGAAGGCCCGGTCAATAAGACCGCCGTTCATTGTTAGCGCAACTTTGCCCCATTTCCAATCTGTTCGATGGTGGTTGAAAACCGGCCAAAAGCCTTGATAGCGCGGGAGCAGAGAAAGAAAGATTTCATACTGTAAAAAACCAGACTTTTTTGCAGGTCAGTCAGAATTTAACCAATGCTCAAATCTTTGAAGTCATCATGTTTGGTGGGCGTTTCTCGCTAGCGAGAGTTTGGGGCATGCATTTTCAAAGCGCGAAAGCGCAATTCATCGATGAAGACAAGCTTCCTGATCCAGTGAAGGAGTCGGTAGTCCGGTCTTTGTATGCCGATCAGAAGTCGCTTGCCGTCGGCACAGTGACAATGACGATTGCACCGATTGTCCTGTTCATCAGGACCAATGACCCAACCCAGTTGTTTTTTGCAATTGCACTCTTCATCTTCGGTGTTCTCAGGCTGATTGACGGCAGCCTTTTTCGGCGCGTTGCGACAAAAACCTTCTCGCCAGCCGAAGTCGCAACCTGGGAAAACCGATACGCCACGCTTGGTTCATTGTATGTGACCGGGCTCGGCATGTGGTGCCTTGTCGGTTTTGCGCGAACATCTGATGTGTATGTTCACCAGCTGAGCGTCATTGTAACAATGGCCTATTTGACCGGCATCATGGGCCGCAAATTTTCCAGCAAGAAGGTCGTGCTTTACCAGACATTGTTGGCAAGTTCGTTGCTGGTCTCCGGCCTTTTCGTTTTTGGCTCTGGATATGATGCCGTTCTGGCGCTTTTCGTCATTCCGATGTTTGCGTCATTTTGGCTGATGTCGCGCAACCTGCGGCTTGTACTCTTCAATGCGGTTTTGACCTCAATCGACAACAAGACCATCGCTGACCGGTTCGACATTGCCCTGAGCAATGTCTCGCACGGGCTGGCACTGCTCGACAGGAAAGGCGAGTTTGTAGTCGCCAATTCCCAGTTCATGCCGCTGGTGGGGTTGCACCAAGGCACCGAACTCGTCGGCAACCGGATTTGCGATCTTCCCCCGCTGATGACGACACTGGAGAACGGCGTCGAATTTGCCAGGAAACTGCAGGATGTGTTTGCCGATTGCCTGGCAAATGGCCGACAGCAGCGCTTCCGGCATGTACTTTCCGACGGTAGCATCATCGAATCAACCTACAATCCGACGTCGGATGGCGGCGGGGTGTTTGTTCTGGAAGACATATCCGAGCGAGTTGGATCGGAAGAGGAAATACGCAAGCTGGCCAGTTTTGACCCGCTGACCCACCTTCCAAACCGCCGCTACTTTGCCATCGAGATCAACAGGCTGCTCCTGGGAGACAATGGTCTGGAGCCCTGCACGCTGTTTTTTGTGGATCTGGACAATTTCAAGGACGTCAACGATACGCTCGGGCACACAATCGGTGACAAATTGCTGTGTGCGGTGGCTTTGCGGATGCGCTCCCGCATGCCGGAAAACGGGATGGTCTGCCGCTTTGGCGGGGATGAATTCGTCATCGTCGTTCCGGGCAAGATGCGCCGCAAGGACATCTCGGCTTTTGCCGAGTTGATGATTGCAGAACTCTCCAAATCGATGGTGATAGACGGACATCTGCTGGCAGTCGGCGCCAGTATCGGCATTGCCCAATCCCCAGGCAACGGACGAGACTACAACCATCTGCTCAAGGTTGCCGACATGGCATTGTATGATGCCAAGGCGCGAGGGCGAGGCTGTCATTCGTTCTATTCCGATGAGCTGGGAGATGTCATTCGCGACCGGCGTGCGCTGGAAAATGATCTCCGGCGATCCATTGATCGGGGTGAACTGCAATTGCATTTCCAGCCGTTGGTCGACATTCACCAGAACCGCATCAATACCTGTGAGGCACTATTGCGCTGGAACCATCCGGAGCGCGGGTCGATCTCTCCGGCGGTGTTCATCCCGGTGGCAGAAGAAATCGGGATGATTTCGCAGATTGGCAAGTTTGTACTCGAACAAGCCACAAGCGTTTGCAAAAGCTGGCCCGAAAGTGTTTCTGTTGCGGTCAATGTATCGTCGCTGCAGTTTCAGCAGTCCGACGTTTGCGCGGTGGTAAAGGCGGCACTTGCCAAAAGCGGGCTTGATCCGAGGCGGCTTGAGGTCGAAGTCACCGAATCTGCCATGCTGGGCAATGTGCAGGAGACCACGGCAATCTTGACCAGGCTGGCGAAATCAGGTGTCAGCGTTTCACTGGATGACTTTGGTACCGGCTTCTCATCTCTGAGCTATCTTCACCAATTGCCCTTGAACAAGGTCAAGATCGACCGGTCGTTCATCGAAAAAATTGATACCGATGAACGTTCGCTGGTTTTGCTTTCAGGTGTGACCCACCTTGCCAATGAATTGGGCCTGTCGATCACGATCGAGGGCGTTGAAACGGCAGAACAAATGCACATCCTGTGCGAAAAGGTTCATGTCGACGAGATGCAGGGCTATCTGTTCGGCAGGGCTATGCCGGCCTGCGACATTGGAGAGCTGTTGCAAGCACAGGAATCGGGCAAATCCTCCGACCAGCCCTTGCGCCACGCCGTCGGCTGACACCACCGTTAACCCATTGTGTTTACCAAGATTGAAGTTTGCACCGTGTGCAACTGCTGTATGTAGCTTTACGCTTTTACTTCGCTTAACTATTTGTTAACCTCGTTTCTGGCCGGGGAATATTGGGGCATCCGCCAAGGGGTAACATGGTTGAAAATGTGGGGACAACCGAGCGCAGTCATGCGGATCGGATAGCAGACTATCTTCAAGAACTGGATTTCCGGGTAGCGCGTACGCAAGAAGAGCGGGAGGCAATTTATGCATTTCGCTATCAGGCGTATCTGCGCGAGGGTGCCATTTCCTCCAACAAGCAGGGCTTGTTGAGCGACGCCTATGACGACATGGAGAATTGCTGGATCTTTGGTCTGTTTGAAGATGACAGCCTGGTGAGCACAATCCGGATGCATGTCATCAGTCCGCAATGGCGAAAAGGCCCGGCGCTCGACGTGTTTCCTGACATTGTCGGACCCATGATCGACCAGGGCATGACTTTGATCGACCCGACGCGCTTTGCAACCAATGCCGAAGCTTCCCGCGAGTTTGCTGACCTGGCTTACCTTACCTTGCGTTTGCCATGCATGGCTTCGGAGTATTTTGATGCTGATGGATGCCTGGCGACGGTCAGGGCCGAGCATACGGCCTTTTACCGCCGGGTCTTTCGCTCACAAATTCTGTGCGAGCCGCGGCCCTATCCTTCGCTGAAGGCTCCCATCGGTCTTTTGAATGCGGACGTGGTTGGCCAGCGCGAAAGAATGACCCGGCTGCATCCGGTGTTTCTTTCCAGCTTTACCGAACGGCGGATGCTGTTTGAACGACCAAACAATGGATCCGGCCGCAGTGGCACAGTTCCGGCGACTGCCGACAGGTTGCTTTCCTGAACCGGGCAAGTGGCACGATTGGCCCTAGCGGTCGCTTTCGCGCCAGCGCGGATTGATCCATGGCTCAAGATTTGAGCGTGGCAAGGGTTCGCGGCCCAAAATGTGGTCTGATGCCTTTTCGCCGACCATGATTGAGGGCGCGTTCAGGTTTCCATTGGTGATGCGCGGGAAAACCGAGCTGTCAGCGACCCTCAGGCGGTCTACGCCAATGACCCGCAATTGCGGATCCACGACAGCGTATCGATCATCCGGCCGTCCGATCTTGCAGGTACCGCAGGGATGATAGGCGCTCTCGACGTGCTGGCGCAGATAGTCGTCCAGCTGCGCGTCGGTCTCAACGCCAGCGCCGGGCGCTATTTCGCGGCCCCGGTAGGGATCAAATGCCTTCTGGCCAAAAATGTGCCGCGTCAGTCTTACGGCATGGCGGAACTCGGACCAGTCGTCCTCGTGGCTCATGTAGTTGAACCGGATGGATGGCGCAGCGCGCGGGTCTGTGCTTTTCAGCCGGACTTCGCCGCGCGACTTGGAGCGCATTGGTCCGACATGGGCCTGAAAACCATGGCTTTTTGCTGCGGCCTGGCCATCATAGCGGATGGCAACGGGGAGGAAATGGTACTGGATGTCAGGATATTCGATGCCCGGTCTTGACCGGACAAATGCGGCACTTTCAAAATGGTTGGTTGCCCCGTCACCGGTTTTGAACAGCAGCCATTCGAGGCCGATGCGGGCTTTTGAGAGCAGACCAAGTTTTGAATAGAGTGTGATCGGTTGAAGGCACTCCATCTGCACGTAAAGCTCCAGATGGTCTTGCAGGTTTGATCCAACGCCCGGACGGTCTGCTACAACTTCAATCCCCATCTGCTGCAAATGGCCGGCCGGGCCAATGCCGGACTGCATCAACAATTTGGGCGAGTTGATCGAGGATGCAGCCAGTATGACCTCGCGGTTGGCGCTGACAACGCAAGTCCGGTCGCCTGTTTGAACTTCAACGCCGGTTGCCCGGCCGTCCTCCAAAATGACCCGCGTTGCCAAGCCTCTCAACATGTGAACATTGGGCTGCCTCAAGGCAGGCTTCAAGTAAGCATTGGCAGCTGACCAGCGGCGACCGCGCCAGATGGTCTGCTCCATCGCACCAAAGCCTTCCTGCTTCAGCCCGTTGTAGTCATTGGTTACTTCAAATCCGGCCTGGCTGCCGGCGTCAACAAAGGCATGGTAAAGCGGGTTCTGGCGCGGGCCGCGCTGCACATGCAGCGGGCCGTCGGTACCGCGGGCTTCACCCTCGACGCCATGGGCATTTTCCATGCGCTGAAAATAGGGAAGCACGTCGGAGTATGACCAGCCTGTTGCACCTTCGTCGGCCCAGTGGTCAAAATCGCGGGCATGGCCGCGCACATAGACCATGCCGTTGATCGACGACGAGCCACCGAGCACCTTGCCACGTGGCGTGGCCAGCCTGCGACCACCCAGATGTGGTTCAGGGTCGGACTGATACCCCCAATCGTAAAGCGGCATGTTCATGGGATAAGACAGTGCTGCCGGCATCTGGATCAGCGGGCCGGCGTCGGTCCCGCCATATTCAATGACAATGACACTGTTGGACGGATTTTCGCTCAACCTTGCTGCCATTGCAGAGCCTGCCGAGCCGGACCCGACAATTACAAAATCTGCCACCATGGCAGTTGAATCCATCCGTCCGGCGCTCATCGCGGCAACTCCACGTCTGCGGTCTCAGTACGGATACTGAGGCGGTGTCATCGCCACATAGACAGCCTTGATCTGGGAATAGGCTTCCATCGCCCAGCGACCGTTTTCACGGCCAATTCCCGAACGCTTGTAACCGCCAAATGGCATTTCAACCGGTGTTACATTGTAGGTGTTGATCCAGCAGGAGCCCGCTTCAAGACGGGCCATCATGCGGTGTGCACGGGAAAGATCGTTGGTGTAGACGCCGGCAGACAAGCCATAGGAGGTGTCGTTTGCGCGGGCGACCACGTCATCCTCGTTGGTGAAGGTGAGCACACTCATCACGGGTCCGAATATTTCCTCGCGGCAAATCGAAACATTCTCATCCGACACATCAAAGATTGCCGGCTCCACCCAATAACCGCTTTCAAATCCCTCAATTTTCGGCAAGCCGCCGCCGTGAACGAGCCTGGCTTCTTTTTGACCCGCTTCCAGATAGGAACGAACTTTTTCATAATGTGCGGCGGAGACTAGCGGTCCGATATTCGTTTGCGGATCCAGCGGATCGCCGATTTTCAGAGCCTTGGTACGCGCAACCAGTTTTTCGAGGAATGCGTCCTTGACGGCGGCATGAACGAACACGCGGGTGCCGTTTGAGCACACCTGTCCGGTTGAATAGAAGTTGGCGAGCATGGCGCCGCCGGCAGCCGAGTCGAGATCGGCATCGTCAAATATGATCAATGGCGACTTGCCGCCAAGTTCGAGTGTCACGTGTTTGAGGGTGCTGGCAGCGCCTTCCAGTATTCGGATGCCTGTCGCGGTTGAACCGGTAAGCGAAATCTTGGCAATCCCAGGATGCGCGGTCAAAGCTGCGCCGACGCGGCCATCGCCCTGGACAATGTTGAACACGCCATCCGGAAGCCCGGCATCCTTGTAGGCGCGGGCAAGCTCCAGCGCTGACAGCGGCGTGGTTTCGGCCGGCTTGAAAATGAACGCGTTGCCGCAGGCAAGCGCCGGGGCTGATTTCCAGCAGGCGATTTGCAGCGGGTAATTCCAGGCGCCGATGCCTGCACACACGCCCAGCGGTTCGCGCCTTGTGTAGCCCCAATCCCCTTCCTCGCCGGAAAAACCGACATATTCGCCGATTTGTACGGCTGCTTGCGCGGCAAAATATTCGAGGCAATCGGCTCCGGAGGTCACGTCGACGGCCAGCGTCTCCTGTACGGGCTTGCCGGTGTCGAGCGTTTCAATGCGGGCAATGTATTCCAGCCGGTCGCGCAGGATTGCCGCGGCCTTGTTGAGTACCCGTGCGCGAACGGCAGGAGGCGTGTTGCGCCAGACCTTGTAGCCTTCGCGGGCTGCCTCAACGGCCTTGTCCACATCGTTCGCCGTAGACCAGCGGATGGAGGCAACCGGTTGGCCAGTTGCCGGATAAAGTGTTTCGCGGGTTTCCCCGGAACCATCGACAAACTTGCCACCGATGAAATTGGTCGGCTTGTGCAGCGAAGCAGCAATTTCTGAAAACTTCAGCGGCTTGTTCATTGGTATTTTCCTTCCCGGAAAAGTTGGCTGTGCAAATGGTTCATGCAGTGGCGGGTGGCCTCCGCAGCATCCGGCCCTTCGTGGCGCAGCGCGTGACGGACGTAAAGCCCGTCAATCATGGCAGCAAGACTTTCGGCAATATCCTGTGCACGCTTGTTGCCCACCAATAGATGCAAGGGATGTACAAGGTTGCTGCGAAGGCGGCTTGAATAAATGTGCAGAAGACGGGAGGCCTTGCGCGAGGAATAAGCCCGCAAGTAAAATACCAGCCAGGCGGCAATTGTCGTGCGCTCAAACTGGCTTTGGGCAAAACTGGCATTGACCACCGCCTCAATTCGCTCAAGCGGCGTTCGGGCCATTTCCAGTCTTCGCAACACTTCAACGGAAAAGTCCCGCATCAAATGACGCATGGTCTGGGTAACGATCTCGTCCTTGTCGCCAAAATAATGAAAGGCAAGCGCAGGCGACATGCCCGCCCGGTCGGCAATCTGGCGAACCGAAACGTCAAGTGACCCTTGTTCGCCAATCGTCAGGATCGCGGCATTGATCAGCGATTGCCTGCGTCCATGCTCAGCTGCAACCCTCGACATGTTCATTGTCCTGTCCGAGTTTGTATCCGTCGGTGAAAAGATCACCGGCGGC
This sequence comes from Rhizobiaceae bacterium, assembly GCA_041739225.1. Classification (GTDB taxonomy): domain Bacteria; phylum Pseudomonadota; class Alphaproteobacteria; order Rhizobiales; family Rhizobiaceae; genus BOKV01. The sequence continues at coordinate 83,366 of JBGSOG010000032.1, read as the reverse complement.
CAACGCTTCTGGCGTCAAACCCAAAATTGATTGACCGGTCAATCAAAATTACGGATTATTTGCTTGCGAGACAATGGGCGAAGTGCTGAAAATAAATGTCACAGCCGGACGCAATGTCGCGGTGGCGAGGCGAAAACGCCCGGAACTTCAAAAGGGAGAACATCATGACGATCAAATCACTCACCCGGACGCTGCTGTTGGCGTCGGTCGGGGTCTTTGTGGCTGCAACGCATTCCAGTGCTGCCGAACCGGAATCCTGCAAAGCGGTGCGTTTTGCCGATGTTGGCTGGACCGACATTCAGGTCACAACCGGCGTCACGCAGGTCATTCTGGAAGCACTGGGCTACACCCCGGAAGTAAAGACCCTTTCGGTGCCTGTCACCTATGCTTCCATGAAGAACAAGGACATTGACGTTTTCCTCGGTAACTGGATGCCCTCGATGACTGCCGACATAAAGGCTTACACCGACGACAAATCGGTCGAAACCATCGGCACCAACCTTGAAGGCGCGGGCTATGGCCTGGTTGTGCCGCAATACGTGGCAGACGCCGGCGTCAAATCGCTGGCCGATCTTGGTCCGAACAAGGACAAGTTTGGCGGCAAGATTTACGGCATTGAAGCAGGCAATGACGGCAACCGCATCATTGGCGAAATGATCGCAAAGGCGGAGAACAAGCTGGAAGGCTACACACTCGTCGAAAGCTCGGAAGCAGGCATGCTGACCGAAGCTGAAAAAGCAATCAAGAACAACGAATGGATTGCTTTTCTTGGTTGGACCCCGCATCCGATCATGGGCGACATGAAGCTCGCTTACCTTGAGGGCATGGGGGATTCAGGCTTCGGCGCAGCCACGGTACTGACCAACGTGCGTGCCGGCTACACAGCAGAGTGCCCCAATGTCGGCAAGCTGCTTGGCAACCTCAAGTTTGACCTTGCGATGGAAGGTGCGATGATGGCCCCGGTTCTGAAAGACGGCGCCGACCCGAAAGAAACAGCCAAGGCCTGGCTGAAGGCCAATCCCGATGCAGCAAAGCCGTGGCTGGCCGGTGTCACCACCTATGATGGTGGCGATGCGGGCGCGGCCCTGAGCGCTGCGCTGGGCGGCTAAGTCCCCTTGATCATGGCTGCGGCTGCGTCATTGCAGCCGCAGTTGGCCTGCCAAGCGGGGAGGGGAGCATGGATCCTGTTTCAAAAGCCATCGCCAGCTGGAAAATTCCGGTTGGAAAATGGGGCAAATCGCTGATCGATTTCATCGTCGATTGGTTCCAGTGGTTGTTTGACGGAATTTCCGCCACTCTGGAATGGTTCGTCGAGGGAACCACCTGGCTGTTGTTGCTTCTGCCGCCGGTCGCCCTTGCTGCGCTGATCGCACTGGCAGCATGGCGCCTGCAGCGGTCAAAATTTCTGGCCGCTGGCGTTTTCCTGGGCCTGCTTTTCATCATCAACCAGGGACTTTGGAAGGAAACCGTCCAGACCCTTGTTCTGGTGGTCTCGGCAACTGCGATATCCATGTCGATTGGCGTGCCGCTGGGTATCTGGGCAGCACACAAGCCGGCGGTCTGGCGGGTGACGCAGCCAACGCTGGACCTGATGCAGACCATGCCAACTTTTGTTTATCTCATTCCGATCCTGATTCTTTTCGGCCTCGGTGCGGCACCTGCCCTGATCGTTACCGTCATTTTTGCCATGCCTGCACCGGTGCGGATGACCTATCTGGGGATTACTTCCATTCCAAAGCCGATGATCGAAGCGGGCGAAAGTTTCGGAGCAACAAAGCGACAACTGCTTTGGAAAGTGGAGCTTCCCGCAGCGCTGCCCTCAATCATGGCGGGGCTGACGCAGTGCATCATGCTTTCGCTGTCGATGGTGGTGTTTGCAACGCTGATTGGCGCGCCAAGCCTTGGCAATCCGGTCAACAAGGCGCTGGCAAACCGCAACATCCCGCTTGGCATAGAAGCCGGGCTTGCGATCGTCATTCTGGCAATCATCCTTGACCGGATGCTGTCGCAGCGTGCGGAGACCCGCAAATGACCGTCGCTGTGGAGTTCAAGAATGTCGACATTGTTTTTGGAGCACGTGTCAATGAAGCACTTGCCTTGCTCGATAGCGGCAAGAGCCGGGCGGAAATCCTGACGCAAACCGGCACCGTCGTGGGTGCCGCCGGTGCCAATCTGACGGTCAGGCAAGGTGAGATTTCGGTTCTGATGGGCTTGTCCGGTTCGGGCAAATCCACCTTGTTGCGGGCGGTCAACGGGCTCAACAAGGTGACGCGTGGCGAGGTCATCGTCCACGACGGCGATTGGTCTGCCGATGTGGTGAAATGTGGAGCTGCCGACTTGCGCAAGGTCCGGCGCGAATGTGTCGCCATGGTTTTCCAGCAATTTGCTCTGCTGCCCTGGCGTACAGTTGCGGAAAATGTCGGCTTTGGACTGGAGCTTTCCGGCATTGCGGAAAAGGAAAAGCGTGAGCGGGTTGATCGCCAACTCAAACTGGTCGGACTGGACCAGTGGGCGGGTAAATATGCGCATGAGCTGTCCGGCGGTATGCAGCAGCGCGTTGGTCTGGCGCGGGCTTTCGCCACCGAGGCGCCGATCCTGTTGATGGACGAACCGTTTTCGGCGCTTGATCCGCTGATCCGGACCAAACTTCAGGATGAATTGCTTGATCTGCAGGCAAAGCTGAAAAAGACCATCCTGTTTGTCAGCCACGACCTTGAAGAGGCGCTGAAGATCGGCAACACGATCACGATCATGGAAGGCGGGCGTATCGTCCAGTCCGGCTCGCCCGAAGACATCGTGCTGCGTCCGGCCAATGATTACGTCCGCGAGTTCATAGCCAACGTCAATCCGCTGTCGGTATTGACGGCATGGAATGTCATGCGCGACCGGCGTGATCTTGTGCCCGCGCCCGATGGTGGTGTGTGGCTCGACCGCAGGCAAACCACCAGCTTCACCATTGGCCCGGACCAGAAAGTCGTGTCGGCAATGCGCCATGGCAAGCCCGTCGAATGGGTGCATTGCGAGGAAGCGGAAAAGGCCGAAGAAGGCAGCAATGCCGTTTACTGGGCAACGCCCGGCACATCGTTGCGGGCAGTCATGCTGGCTATCCATCGCTCCCACACAGCGCCGGTCGCGGTATTTGATGCCGAGAACAAGTTCATCGGCGCCATCGGCGTTCGCGACCTGCTCCAGGCGATCCTTCGGCGCTGAAACTCAGAACCTTCGGGCTATGGCGGCAAGGACGTTGGAGTAATTGTCGGTCCAGGCTGTTGTGTCGCCCGCAGCAAGCGGTTTCCAGCGCGGATCGGCAGCAATGGAGCCGAGTGCCGCCTCGCTGTTGGCCAGAACCACCACTTCGCTGGCGTTGAGTTGTTCACCCTTGGCGAGTGCAGCAGGTGGATGGAAAATTCCCGCCCGCCCGGTCATTCCGGTTTCCCGGGCCAGCGCGGCCACCACGCTTTGCAGTTCCATGTAGCGATTGGAAATATGGATGGCGAGAATTCCGTCTTGTTGCAGCTTCGAGCGATAGAGTTCCAGCGCCTCAACCGTCAGCAAATGCACCGGGATCGAATCGGAAGAAAACGCGTCGATGAGCAGGTAGTCAAATTTGCCGGCAGGCTCTTTGGCCAAGGTCAGGCGTGCATCGCCGAGGATGACCGGGTCACCGTTGCCGCAATTGGACACAAAGCGGAACAGTTTTGGATCGGCAGCCATGTCAACCACGGCCTGGTCGATCTCATAGGAGGTCCATGTTTCGCCCGGCTTGCGGTGGCACAGGATGGCGCCTGCCCCAAGGCCTATGGTTGCCATTTGTGCGGGTTTGCCGGCCAGTTTTTCCTGCGCGGCAAACAGGGCCGAGGCGATGCCGAGACTTTCATGGTAGTAGGAAAGCGGGGTTGGTTTTCCGGTCAGTTCATTGTTGCGGATCGCGCCATGTGCCGTGGTGCCATGGGCCATCACCGTGAAGCGGCCGTCGGGGGTGTGGAATGCCTTGACCACGCCGAAGAACGAGCGCTCGACAGATACCGCGCCACCAACAGCCTGGGAGGCGAAAAACAGCCCGGCGACGAGGACCACAAAAAAGCCATGCAGCGCTTCCGAGCGCAAGCGAATGACCGCACCTGTCATTGCAAAGGCGGCAATGCACAGGGCATAAAATCCGGGGTCTTTCGGCATGGCAATTGCCGCAATCAGCGGATTGTTGATGCTGAGCGCAACCAACAGACCGAGCCACATGAAAATCCGGGTTTCGCGCTGGTTACCCGTCCATGCCTGTGGGCGGCACATCAGCGCTGCCACTATAAGCAGTGGATATTCGGCCACCCAGTTGAACAGCACAGGTGAAACAAGTGAGGTGAAAGCACCTCCGATGACGCCACCCAGCGACATCCACATGTAAAATTCGGTGAGGCCATTGCTGTCCGGCCGGTGCGACACCAGCACCGAATGCGCCAGCAACGCGGCAAGGAAGAAAAATCCCAGGTGGCAAACGAGCAGGAACCAGACCGGCAACAAGCTGCCCATCACCATGGTGAAAAACACCAGAGCGGCCAGTGGCGGCAAGAGATTTGACAGGGTGGAAATGGTGAAAACCGGCTTGCGCGCAAAAGCGAGCACAAATGTCAGCAGGAACAAGGCAAGCGGAATTACCCAAAGGAACGGCGCAGCGGCGATGTCCATCGAGACATGCGCGGTGACTGCAACCAGTAGACCCGAAGGCACTGCCGAAAGGCCGACCCAGCGCAACTTCGTTGGCCAATCTGCCTGTGTGCCTTTGCCACTTGCTGCGGGTTGCCGGTCCGTGACCACCTTGTTGCTGGAAACCAGGAAACCGCATCCGGCTATGGCAAAACCGAGAGCGACAAACCCGCCACTCCAGGCCAGCGACTGGCTGGTAACCGTCAGCAGCGGCTCAAGAACGATGATGTAGAGGATCAGCGATGCGAAGCTGCCGATATTGCTCGCGCCGTACAGAAAATATGGATCGGCTGCATGACGGTGGCCGGTTTTCGAAAACCAGGCTTGCAGCAAGGGTCCGTTGGCCGAAACCGCAAAGAACGGCAAGCCGATGGACACCGTAAACAGGCCCAACAGCCAAAGGGTCTGGCCGGTTTGCGGCGGCTTGCTCCAGCCTGCCGGAATTTCAACGGGAAGGAATGCAAGTGCTGTTGCCATCACAGCCAAATGTACGATGGCAGCATTGCGTAAGGAAAGGCGGGTGGACAACAAATGCGCGTATCCATAGCCAAACAGCAGCATGGTCTGGAAAAATACCATGGCAACCGACCACACACCGGGCGACCCGCCCAGGCGCGGGAGTACAAGTTTTGCGAAAAACGGCTGGACCGAAAACAGCAGGAAAGCAGACAAAAACAGGGTTGCTGCAAAGGCTGGCAGTGCCAGTCTCGAAGCAATGGTCCCGGTATTCCGTGCGCTCGAACCCGCCGCAATTGTTGGCTGCATCGTCATATCCCGTCCTTGCCCCTGCTGATCCCTACCTTTTCCTATCATTGAGGATTTAAGACATTCTGACATTGCTGCGTTCGGTCTGCCTGTCGCAGAATTTTTGTTTGAATGCCGTTTCCGGTGAACGGATTGACGTCGCCGGCTCCTATGTTGCTAATGAAGCGGCACTTTGAGTGCCGACCATGATCCAGCAGGTTCCCCATGCGCTACTCGGCTTTGAGAATTCTCAAGGAAGGCTTGACCGGCAACAAGGGCTGGAAGCCGGTTTGGCGTGAGCCGCAGCCAAAGGCAGAGTATGACATCATCATCATAGGTGGTGGCGGCCACGGCCTTGCAACGGCCTATTACCTTGCGCGCGAATTCGGCCTGCGCAATGTGGCGGTGCTCGAAAAGGGTTACATCGGCTCGGGCAATGTTGGCAGAAACACCACAATCGTCCGCTCCAATTACTGTTTGCCCGGCAACGAGCCGTTCTACGAACTGTCGATGAAGCTGTGGGAAGGGCTGGAGCAGGACTTCAATTACAATGCGATGATGTCGCAGCGCGGTGTCCTCAACCTCTTCCACAATGACAGCTTGCGCGACGCTTATGCCAGGCGCGGCAACGCCATGCAGCTGGAAGGTGTGGCCTCGGAACTCCTGGATGAGGCAGGCGTTCGCAAGATGTGCCCCTTCCTCGACTTCGACAATGGTCGGTTCCCGATCAGGGGCGGCTTGTTGCAGCGGCGCGGAGGGACTGCACGGCACGATGCCGTTGCCTGGGGTTATGCACGCGGTGCAGACAGCCGCGGCGTGGACATCATCCAGAACTGCGAGGTTACCGGCTTCAGGATTGAGAATGGCCGGGTTTTGGGTGTTGAGACCACCAAAGGACCGATTTTGGCGAAAAAAGTCGGCGTTGCCGCAGCAGGCAACACCACGAGGGTGATGGACAAGGCGGGAATGCGGTTGCCGATTGAAAGCCATGTGTTGCAGGCATTCGTCACCGAAGGGCTGAAGCCGATCATCCCGGGCGTCATTACCTTTGCCTTCGGTCATTTCTACATCAGCCAGTCCGACAAGGGCGGGCTGGTATTTGGTGGCAGCCTGGACGGGTACAATTCCTATGCGCAGCGCGGCAATCTGCCGATGGTCGAGCACGTCTGCGAGGCAGGCATGGCGGTGATGCCTGCCATTGGCCGGGCGCGTGTCTTGCGCTCTTGGGGCGGCGTGATGGACATGTCGATGGATGGCTCTCCGATCATCGACAAGACGCATATCGAAGGGCTCTATCTCAATTGCGGCTGGTGTTATGGCGGGTTCAAGGCAACACCGGCCTCCGGGTTCTGTTTTGCGCATCTGATTGCGAAAGACCAGCCCCATCAGGTTGCCACTGCACTGCGTCTTGACCGTTTCGAAACGGGCCACGTTATCGACGAAAACGGCGTCGGCACCCAGCCGAACCTGCACTGAGGAAGTGAAAGACCCATGCGATTGCCCTGCCCCAATTGCGGCGAACGTGACCACAGCGAATTTGTCTATCGCGGCGATGCCACGGTGCGCCGGCCGGACCCGGCTTCGGCTGATGCTGCAAGGTTGTTTTTTGAATTTGTGCATTTGCGGGCCAATCCTGCCGGCTGGCACCATGAACACTGGTACCATGAGGGCGGCTGCCGCTCGTGGATTGTGGTGGAACGCAACACGCTGACGCATGCCGTGCGCGGCGCGATGCGGGCAAGCGAGTTTCGCCGTGACAAAAGCGAAAAGGAAACGGCGGCATGAGCCAGACGTTTCGCATTGCCAGTGGTGGCTTGATTGACCGCTCAACTGAAATCGGTTTTTCATTTGACGGCCAGCGGCTGAAAGGCCACCGCGGCGACACGCTGGCTTCAGCATTGCTCGCCAATGGCGTCAGGCTGGTAGGCCGCTCGTTCAAATACCATCGTCCGCGGGGGATTTTGAGTGCTGGCCCCGAAGAGCCCAATGCCTTGGTTGAATTGGGGAAAGGCGCACGGCGCGATCCAAACACGCGCGCTACCGTGGCAGAACTGTTTGACGGCCTGACCGCCACCAGCCAAAACCGGTTCCCGTCGCTGGCGTTCGATTTTCTCGCTGTCAACGATCTGGTGTCGCCGTTCCTGGCAGCTGGATTTTACTACAAGACCTTCATGTGGCCGGCAAAGTTCTGGGAAAGCCTGTACGAGCCGATGATCCGCCGGGCAGCAGGTCTGGGCCGGTTGTCGGGCAAGACCGATCCGGACAGCTATGAAAAAGCGTGGGCGCATTGCGACCTGCTGGTTGTCGGCACAGGTCCTGCGGGACTGCAGGCTGCAATTACTGCGGCACGGGCTGGGGCCCGCGTTCTTGTTGCAGACGAGGATTTTGTTCCCGGCGGTCGTCTCAACAGCGAAACCCATTTCGTGGCGCGTGAGGCTGGTTCGGACTGGGCTGCACGGGTGAGCGCTGAACTCGCCAGCCTTGGAAATGTGCGGGTGCTCACACGAACCACTGTCTTCGCGTCATATGACGGCAGCAGTTTTGCAGCGATCGAAAAAGTAACCGACCATCTTGGCAACGCACCATCCCATCTGCCCCGGCAGCGATTGTGGAAAATTGTTGCCAAGCGCTGCATTCTTGCGTCTGGCGCCATCGAACGACCCATCGGATTTGGCGACAATGACCGTCCGGGCATCATGCTTGCTTCGGCAGTGCGCAGTTACGTCAACCGACACGCAGTTTCCCCCGGCAAGTCGACCATCGTCTTTACCTGCAATGATGATGGATGGCGGACGGTCAAAGACCTTCAGTCGGCGGGACAGGTCGTCGAGGCGGTAATTGACAGCCGTTCAGCCGAAGAAATAGCTTCGGTACGGGCAGGGGCCGGGGACATCCCAGTATTTTCGAAAGCCAGGGTGATTTCCACCGACGGCCGCAAAGGCCTTCAGGCAGTTACTTTCCTCAACTCGAACGGACGGCCTGTCACGCTGGAGGCGGATTGCCTTGCGGTTTCCGGTGGCTGGAATCCGGTGGTGCACCTCACCTGTCATCGCAGGAGCCAGCCGGTGTGGAACGACAAGATTTCCGCTTTCGTGCCGGGTGCCGATCTGCCCGAAGGCATGCTGGTGGCAGGGGCTGCAAATGGCGCGCTTTCAACCCATGGCGCTCTCGTCCAGGGTACCGAGGCCGCGCGAAGGGTGCTGGTCGATCTTGGGTTTGGTCAGGCCCGGGTCAGTGTCCCGGACGCCGAAGATGCTCCGGTTGCCATTTCTCCGCTTTGGCATGTGGCTGAATCCAAAGGGCGGGCATGGCTTGATTTCCAAAACGATGTGACGGTCAAGGATGTCGTTCAATCGGAAAAGGAAGGCTTCCGCTCGGTCGAACACATGAAGCGTTACACAACGCTCGGCATGGCAACGGATCAGGGCAAGACTTCCAATGTCAACGCGCTGGCGATCATGGCCGAGCTTACCGGCAAGAGCATTCCGCAAACAGGCACCACAATCTTCAGGCCACCCTACACGCCGGTTGCCGTTTCGGCATTTGCCGGGCGGGCCGTGGGCAAGGAATATCAGCCTTACCGGCTAACGCCTTCGCATGACTGGGCAAAGCAAAATGGCGCCTCGTTTGTCGTTGCAGGGTTGTGGCTGCGGGCGGAATGGTACACGGCCAAGGGCGAGAAAACCTGGCGCCAAAGCTGTGACCGCGAGGTCAACACCGTGCGCAATGCGGTGGGTGTGGCAGACGTGTCGACGCTCGGCAAGATCGACATCAAGGGCCGGGATGCCGCCGTATTTCTCGACCATCTTTACACCAACACCATGTCCACACTGGCTATTGGCCGGGTGCGGTATGGCATCATGTTGCGCGAAGACGGGTTTGCCATGGATGACGGCACTGTCGCGCGCCTTGGTGAAAACCATTTTGTCATCACCACCACGACTGCCAATGCCGGACTGGTGATGCAACATGCCGATTATTGCCACCAGGTACATTTTCCGCAGCTTGATGTGCACATGGTTTCGGTCACCGACAAATGGGCGCAGTTCTCGATTGCCGGACCACATGCGAGGGCAGTGCTGGAGAAGCTGGTGGACGAGCCGGCGTCCATTTCAAACACTGCTTTCCCCTACATGGCTTGCGGCGAGCTTGCGGTTTGCGGCGGTGTCGAAGCGCGGTTGTTCCGGATATCGTTTTCAGGCGAACTCGCATACGAACTGGCGGTACCAGCCAGTTACGGAGACTCGCTCATCCGCGCAATCATGGGTGCCGGCAAGCAATGGGGCATTGCCCCTTACGGGCTTGAGGCGCTCAATGTCTTGCGAATCGAGAAGGGTCATCTCACCGGCAACGAGCTCAACGGCCAGACAACGGCTGGCGATATAGGGCTTGGCAAAATGGTATCGGCCAAGAAGGACTGCATCGGCAAAGTAATGTCACTGCGCCCGGCACTGACCGATCCCGGACGCAGCGTGCTTGCCGGGTTCAAACCTGTTGATCCGGCGATACAGCTAAGTGCCGGGGCGCATTTCATCGGGATTGGCAGGCAAGCGAACACCGCCAATGACGAGGGGTGGATGACCTCCGTTTGCTGGTCGCCCACGCTTGGCCATTCCATCGGCCTCGGCTTCATCAAGCGCGGACCCGATCGACATGGCGAGCGGGTGCGGGCTGTAGACCAGGTGCGCGGAACCGATGTCGAGGTTGAAATCGTTTCGCCGCATTTCCACGATCATGCCGGGGAGAAATTGCGTGCCTGAATTTGTCCTCAAACAAAAAACCGGCCTTAACGATGATGTGCCGTTTTCGGCAAGCTGGAGCGGGTTTTCAGCGGCGGAGATCGTCGGTCAGCATGTCTGGTGGGTTGGCCTGCCCAGCGACGGGCAGGCTGCGTTCGAAAGTGCCGTTGAAGCTGATTTTGGCTGTGCGGTTCCCGCTGCCAACCGTTTCAGTGAAGGCAAGGCTTTCAGGATTGTCAGCGCCGGGCATCGCCAGTTTTTCATTTTTGGCAGTGACAAGCGCCTTCCGCAATCGGTTGGAAATGCAGCCCAAACAACCGACCAAACGGACGGCTGGATCGGCGTTCGGGTCAAGGGTTCTGCATCACGGGAAGTGTTTTCGCGGCTGTGCAGTCTGGATTTTCATCCTGCAGGTTTCACCGATGGTCATGCCGCAAGGGCTCCCTTTGAAGGAATGTTGGCTTTGATCGTATGCGAGAGCGCAGTTGACGGTTGTTACACGGTTCACTTTCAGCGCTCTTCTGCGCGCTCGTTTGTCGGGCATTTGTCGCACGCAGCAACCAGCGTGTGCGGACTGGCATTGAGCGGTGGCCATTGATACCGGCAGGGCCGGCGAGATGAAACTTCCCCGCTTTTCAGCCAGGCCGGACGACCCGGGATTCTTCGAAACCCCCTATCCGCATTATTCGGCGATGCGCGCCTTGGGTCCGGCGTTCCATTGGGAAGAATATGGCCTGACTGCCTTTGCCAATTACCGGGAGGTCAACGCGGCCCTGCGCGATCGGCGGTTTGGCCGTGAAATAACCCATGTCATGTCCCGCGAGGCGGCCGGGCTTTCACCAATTCCCGAGCATCTTGAAACGTTTTACGCCTTTGAAGCAAATTCGCTGCTGGAGCGCGAACCGCCGGTGCACACAAGGTTGCGCGGTTTGATCAACCGGGCTTTTCTGTCGCGCCATATCGAACGGCTTCGTCCTCGCATTCGTGCGTTGGCCAATGAGTTGATCGACGGGTTTGAAACAGACAAAGATGTGGATTTGCTGACGGCATTTGCCGAGAAAATCCCGGTGATCGTGATTGCTGAACTGCTGGGTGTTCCGCCATCCATGGCCGGTCAATTGCTGGATTGGTCGCACAAGATGGTCGCCATGTACCAGTTCAACCGGACGCGCACGATTGAAAATGATGCTGTGAAGGCTACCCTCGAATTTTCCGATTTCATGCGGTCCTATGCCAATGCCCGGCGCGGCGATCCGCGTGACGATCTCATCACCCGTCTGATCGAAACCGAAGAAGAGGGCGAGAGGCTTTCTGCAGACGAGTTGACCGCAACTTGCATCCTGCTGCTCAATGCCGGACATGAGGCGACCGTGCACGGCATCGGCAACGGGGTGAAAGCAATCCTTGAAAACGGCGGCATGCCACCTGGGTTGTTCGGCGATCCGCAGGCCGGACTTGATGGCGCAGATGAATTGCTGCGCTTTGATGCTCCGCTGCATGTGTTTACCCGGTTTGTGCTGGAACCGATGGAATTTGCCGGTATCAGCCTTGCCAAAGGTCAGGTGGTGCAATTGCTGCTCGGCTCGGCCAACCGCGACCCGGAAAAATATGCCCGGCCGGACCGGCTGGACTTTCAGCGTGGCGGCACAGGCCATGTCGGCTTTGGCGCCGGTATTCACTTTTGCGTAGGCGCACCGCTGGCACGCATTGAAATAGCCGAAGCACTTGATGTGCTTTTTTCACGGTTGCCGGGGCTGTATCTGGCTGAAAATCCGCACTATGCCGACCGCTACCATTTTCACGGTTTGGCCGCGCTGCGCGTTGCGTGGTGAGAAACCGGCAACGGCTCTTCCCTTGACGTAAAAAGCACTTGCACCCGTTGGCAAGATGTTGCTTTCTTGTTGCAGCGTCGGAGGAAACAACAACAAGGCGCGGGAGGAATAATTTGGAGATCGCCCAGCTTCTGCTCGGGGGTATCGCTGGCGGCTGTATCTATGGCCTCGTCGCCCTCGGCTTTGTCCTGATCTACAAAGCCACGGAATCAGTGAATTTCGCCCAAGGCGATTTGATGATGCTTGGAGCGTTCTTCACGCTGCAATTTGTGAACTCCGCCTATTGGGGAATGAATTTCTGGGTTGGCGCAGGGCTTGCCGTTCTGGTCATGGTTGTTGTTGGCTACCTGATGGAAGCGCTGCTGATCCGCCGCCTGTTTGGTCAGCCGCAATTCGCCGTGGTCATTCTTACAATAGCCATCGGCTTTGTCCTGCGCTTCATTGCCGGGTTTATCTGGGGATATGAGCCACTGGCGCTGGAAACGCCTTTTGCCGGGGCAAACCTCAATTTTGCCGGGCTGGTGATCGGGGTGGACGAAGTCTTTGTCATTGGCGCAACCGTCGTTCTCACACTGACTTTGTATTTGTTTTTTGCCCGCACGAAACTGGGCATGGCGATGCAGGCTTCGTCACAAAACCAGTTGGCGGCCTATTACATGGGCGTTCCAGTCAAACGGATACACGGGCTGGTCTGGGCGCTTTCCGGCGGGATCGCCACCATTGCCGGAGTCCTGTTTGCTGCTCGCGGTTCGATTGATCCAAACCTTGGCTTGCTGGGCATCAAGGCGTTTGCTGCCGCTGTCATTGGCGGGTTTGGCAGCTTGCCGGGTGCCTTGGCCGGCGGGCTGATTGTCGGCATCATCGAGCCGTTTGCCGGGCGTTACATTGCAGCGGGTTACAGCCAGATTGCCCCCTACGCGGTGATGTTGCTGGTACTCGTGTTGCGGCCCAATGGCCTGTTTGCGCAAATCCAGTCGAAGAAGGTCTGACGGCGGATGCGGATTCATCAAAAAACCAGCTATGACGACGATATCAACCTGTTTGAAGACCGGCGGCAGGCATTTTGGTACGCGTTGTTGCTGGCCGCAGCGATTGCTGCGCCTTTCGTGATTGATGATTTTCGTCTTGGCGGCTTGATCAGCATGCTGATCTGGGCCATCGCCGGGATGGGGCTGATGGTGCTTGCCGGTCACACCGGACAGGCCAGTCTTGGCCATGCGGCGTTCCTCGCCTGCGGGGCCTACATGGAGGCCTGGCTCAACAACAAGGGTGTGCCGTTTGTGGTGTCCATGCCTCTGGCCGGGCTTTTTGCCGGAACAGTCGGTGCGTTGATTGCAATACCGGCATTGCGCATGAGTGGCATTTACCTCGCCATCGCCACACTGGCGATGGGCATAGTGGCAGAAGACATCATCGTCTTGCTGGAGCCGGTTACCGGCGGCGTCAGCGGAACCAGCGTCAATGCGATCAATCTGTTTGGCCTGGAAATTGACCGATACGGTAACGCCGACGCTTTTTATTGGCTGTGTCTTGCCGTGGCAGTCATCGTAACACTTGCCTACGCCAATTTGTTGCGCTCCTCGACCGGGCGATCGTTCGTGGCCATCCGGGATTCGGAAGTTTCGGCCAAGGCGATGGGTATCAACATTGCCCGAACCAAGACGCTGGCGTTCTTTTTGTCCTGCACGGTGACCGGCCTCGCCGGAGCGCTGATGGCCCACTACATCGGCTCGTTCAACTATGAGGCGTTCCTCATTCTGGTGTCGATCCAGATGCTGCTGATGATCGTCGTCGGCGGCATGGGTTCCATCCACGGTGCGTTCTTTGGCGCTGCGGTCATTGTTTATTTGCCCCAGATCATTTCCGGATTGCTGCAATCCTTTACCACCAACGCAATTCCCGGGCTTGATAGCGGGATTTTTGCGGCCCTGCTGATTGCCATCATCATTATCGAGCCATTGGGCATCAATGGCAGATGGCTCAAGATGCGGGCCTGGTTCCAGCTTTTCCCGCTGGCGCGCAAGGACATGTTCAAGCGACAGAAAAGCTATCTCAAAACGGAGCGGATGCGGTGAGCCTGTTCGTTGCCGACAACCTGTCCAAGCACTTTGGCGGCGTACGCGCCGTGGACGGCGTTTCGTTCACGGTGGAGAAGGGCGAAGTCTTCACGATTGTCGGGCCCAATGGCGCCGGAAAATCGACTGTCTTCAATTTGATTTCACGTTTTTACGATTGCAGTACCGGCAGCATGGTGTTCGACGGCACCGATATCACCCATGCGCAGCCGCATGAAATCATCGGTCTTGGCATTGCCCGCACATTCCAGAACATCGAATTGTTTGACCATTCAACGGTGTTGCAAAACCTGCTGGTGGGACGGCACAGCCGCAGGCAGTCCAATCCTCTGGCCAACCTGTTTTTTCTTCCCGCCGTAAGGGCCGAGGAGCGCGAACACAGGGCAGCGGTGGAGGAAGTGATCGAATTTCTTGATCTTCATGCCTACCGTGACAAGTTGATTGCGGGGTTGCCATATGGAGTGCGCAAGGTGGTGGAAATCGCCCGTGCGCTTGCCAGCGGACCCAAGCTGCTGCTGCTTGATGAACCGGCATCAGGGCTTTCAGTCGAGGAGACCCAGGAGGTCGCCTATTGGATCGAGGACATGCAGAAAGACATGGGTCTGACGATCCTGATGGTCGAACACGACATGAAACTGGTGAGCCAGGTTTCCACGCGCGTTCTTGCCATGGCAGATGGCAAGTCTGTCGCACTGGGTACCCCAGCGGAAGTGCAGTCGCATCCAAAAGTGATTGAAGCCTATTTGGGCATCGGGGAGGCCGCATGAGCGCCACAGTGATACCCCATCCCGCCAATGCAGCAGACACCGGCAAGCCGGTGCTGGAAGTGCGCAATGTCGAGACGTTCTATGGTGCTGTGATGGCCATCCGTGGTGTTTCACTTGAAGTGCACCAAGGGCAGATTGTCACTATTCTTGGAGCCAACGGCGCGGGCAAGACGACACTGCTCAAGACCATTTCCGGGGTGATGGATCCCGAAAAAGGCAAGATCATCTTGAATGGCGAGGAAATCCAGGGCCGCGAACCGGACCGGATCGTGCGTTTGGGCATCGCCCACGTGCCGGAGGGTCGGGAGGTTTTTCCGTTCCTGTCTGTTGAAGAAAACCTGAAAATGGGTGCATTCACCCGCTCGGACAACGGCGTCAGCGACGACATCGAGATGGTCTATCGCTATTTTCCGATTCTGAAGGAACGCCGAAACCAGCAGTCCGGCTATTTGTCCGGCGGCCAGCAGCAGATGCTGGCGATCGGGCGTGGCCTGATGGCCCGGCCGAAAATACTGTTGCTGGACGAGCCGTCACTCGGCCTTTCACCCATTCTGGTTCAAGAAATTTTCACAATCATTCGCCGGCTCAACAAAGAGCAGGGCGTGACGATGATGCTGGTTGAGCAGAATGCCAAGGTGGCGCTTGAAACGGCCCATTTTGGTTATGTGATGGAGGTCGGACGCATCGTCATGGGTGCAAGTGCCGAGCAATTGCTGGCCTCGGAGGATATCCAGGAATTTTATCTTGGCGTTCAGGGCGAGACGCAGCGCGCGCAAAAGCGCTGGAAACGAAGAAAGACCTGGCGCTGACATGAAACGCGGCCTGATTTCAGGTTTTTTGGGCCATTCGACATCGGGAGGAGATGTGCGATGAACATGGCATTGGTGCCTGGCAAAGGCGAACCTTCCGGAGCTGATGTGTTCAGCTTTTGGCTCGGCTGTGACACGATCGCAAAACTTTTCCGCCATCAGTGCAAGCGGTTTGGCGAGCGCACCGCACACCGTGAAAAAGACTTCGGCATCTGGAAATCCCACAGCTGGTCGCAGTACTACCAGCGCGCCCAATGGATCGGAATGGCGTTGATCAGCCTTGGGCTGAAGCGCGGCGACCGCATATCGATCCTGTCGGAAGACAACAAGGAATGGTTCTATTTCGACATGGCGGCGACCTGTGTTGGCGCCATTCCCTCAGGCGTCTACACGACAGATTCGGCAGCGCAACTGGCCTATCTCGTCAATGATTCCGGCTCGCGTTTCCTGATAATCGAAAATGACGAACAGCTCGACAAATTCCTTGAATCGCGCGACCAGATGCCGGGTCTGGTGAAGGCAATTGTACTTGACCGGGACGGACTGCGCGATTTTTCTGATCCGCAGGTGATGTTTCTGGACGAATTGTATGCGCTGGGAGAAGCGCAAACCAAAGCTGAACCAGGGCGCTTTGACGCTGAGATCGACAAGTCGCGGCCGGAAGATGTCCGGATGTTGATCTATACCTCCGGCACCACCGGCAAGCCCAAGGGGGCGATGATCACGCACTCAAACATCATCTACCAGATCAATGCTGTCAGCCGTGTATTGCCAAGCCTTGAAAGCGATGAGCAGCTTTGCTTCCTGCCGCTTTGCCACGTGCTGGAACGGCTTTTCTCGGTCGAGACGCAGTTGGGGGTGGGTAGCATCATCAACTTCGCCGAAAGCCCGGAAACGGTTTTTGACAATCTGCGCGAAGTTTCGCCGCACGCGTTCACGGCGGTACCACGGCTATGGGAAAAGATTTTTTCACGGCTCCAGATCATGCGCAAGGAAGCGACCGGCTTCGGCGGGTGGGCGCTCGACAGGGCAATTGCCTGCGGGCTCAAACGTGCGGACCAGATGATCGAAGGTGGCAGTGCCGGCGCAGGGCTGGAGTTGCAGTGGCGGGTTTGGGATTTTCTGGTGCTGGCCAATTTGCGCCGGATGATCGGAATGGACCGGCTGCGGCGGGGAACCACCGGTGCCGCGCCAATATCGCCTGAATTGCTGCGATGGTTCTGGGCCATCGGTGTGCCGTTGTACGAGGGCTTTGGCCAGACGGAAAGCGCCGGTGTCGCCAGCGTCAACCATCCGGGGTCGAACAAGATTGGCAGCATTGGCAGGGCGCTGCCAAATTCTGAGATGAAAATTTCGCCGGAAGGGGAGATCCTGTTGCGCGGGCCGCATGTGTTCAAGGGCTATTGGAACAATGATGCAAAGACCGCGGAAACGATCACGGCTGACGGCTGGCTGCGGACCGGCGATGTCGGTCGGGTCGACAACGAGGGGTTCTTCACCATCACCGGCCGCATCAAGGACATCATCATCACGGCCGGCGGCAAGAACATCACCCCGGCGGAAATCGAGAGCGGGCTCAAATTTTCGCCCTATATTTCGGATGCGGTTGTTATCGGCGACAAACGCAAATACCTTACCTGCCTGATCATGATTGATCAGGAAAATGTGGAAAATTTTGCCCAGGAAAGGCGCATACCGTTTGGTGATTTTGCGTCACTTTGCGCAGCACCTGAAGTGGTTGCGCTGATCGGCGAGGAGGTCGCCAAGGTCAACAAGCAATTTGCCCGCGTGGAGCAAATCAAGGATTTCCGTCTGATCAACATACTTCTGACAGCGGAAGACGAAGAGCTGACGCCAACCATGAAACTCAAGCGCAGCTTTGTTGAACAAAAACATGTCGGCCTGATTGACGCGATGTACTCGCAGGCTGCGTGAAGGTTAAACCGTACATCAATCAAACGCCGGCGCCGCCGGTGTGCCAAAAGGGAGGAAACCATGAAGGCACTGTTCCTGTCCGCCGCCATTTCCATGGGGTTGCTTGCAACCCCCGCAATGGCTCAATCGCAAGGCGTGAGCGACACCGAAGTCAAGATCGGTGCGCACCACGATTTGTCCGGCATTTTTGCCGGATTTTCCGTTCCGGCCGTCAAGGCGGCACAGCAGTATTTTGAGGAAGTGAATGCCAAAGGCGGCGTGCATGGCCGCAAGATCAGCTACATCACCGAGGATCACGGCTACAATCCATCCAAGGCGGTGGAACTGGTCAACAAGCTGGTAAATTCCGACAAGGTGTTTGCGATGCTGTTGTCGCTTGGCACGCCGCACAATCTGGCGGCATTCAAGATACAGGATCCGGCCGGCATTCCGAACGTGTCACCATTGACCGCTGCCCGCCAGATGCTGCAAGAGCCGCTGGATGTGCATTATGCAGGCACAGCCTCTTACTATGACGCGATCCGTGCAGCAGTACGCTGGATGAAGGCGAATGAAGGCTCCACCACCGTTTGCTCCATGTACCTGCCGACAGATTTCGGCGAAGAAATTCACATGGGTGCGGTGGATGAAGCCAAGGAATCGGGCCTGAAATATGGTGCCGATTCCACCCACAAACCGGACGATGCCGACTTTGCCGGTGCATTGCAGAAGATGAACGAAGCAGGCTGCAACCTTGTAACCGTTGCGCTCGGCCTCAAGCAGGTCATCACCGTGCTGGGTACTGCCAAGAAACTTGGATACAAGGACATGAAGTTCCTTGGCTCATCTGCTTCGTTCCACACCGCAATTGCCAAGGTTCCCGGCGGCATCACCGAAGGCTTCTTCGGCGCAGCCGGCTGGCAGGATCTTGAAGCACGTGCAGCAGATCCGGAAGTGGCGGCGTGGATTGCTGCCTATCAAAAGGCAACCGGCGAAAAAGACCTTCCAGGCACCGGTGCACTTTTGGGCCGTTCTGCAGCAGGCCTGCTGGTTGCAGCGCTTGAGGCGGCAGGCAAGGACTTGACGCATGCCAGCTTCCAAAAGGCGATGGAGTCGTTGTCTTTTGAAGACAAGATTGCCGGCAACAAGGTTCAGCTTGGGGCAGGCGATCACCTCGTGGCCGACGAAATCTTCATTTCGAAGATCGAAGGCGGTTCGTGGAAGACGCTTGCTGCCACAAAGTGAGTTGAAGTTCGATCAATGCGAAGGGTGGCCCAACGGCCACCCTTTTTGTCATACTGTTGCGCTACAAGGCCGGTGTCGGGTCCGGCCAGTAGGTCGGTTGCATTTTGTTGAAGGGGAATTGCCATGAAAATTTCAGATACCATTGCCGTCATCACGGGAGGCGCATCCGGGCTTGGTGCCGGGACCGTTCGCAATTTTGTCGCGGGCGGTGCGAAGGTCGTGATTTTTGACATGAACCCTGCAAAGGGCGATGCGCTCGCTGCCGAACTTGGCGATGCAGTGATTTTCCAGAAGGTTGATGTGACCAGCGAAGAAGCCGTGAAGGCCGGGCTTGATGCTGCAATTGCCAAATTTGGCAAAATCAACGCCTGCATCAATTGTGCCGGCATCGGCATGGCGATGAAAACCATGGGCAAAGAGGGGCCACACACGCTGGACGTTTTCAAGAAAGTCATCGACATCAATCTGACCGGAACCTTCAACACGCTGCGTCTGGCTGTCGAGCGGATGACCACGAACCAGCCGAACGAAGACGGCGAGCGCGGCGTGATCGTCAACACGGCGTCGGTCGCTGCTTACGACGGTCAAAAAGGCCAGGTTGCCTATTCGGCATCGAAAGGCGCCATTGTCGGCATGACCTTGCCGATCGCCCGCGATCTGGCGTTTTATGGCATCCGGATTTGCACCATCGCGCCGGGACTGTTCTACACGCCGCTGTTCGAAGGCCTGGGGCAGAAGGTGGTGGACGAACTTTCGGCGCAGGTCACATTCCCCAAGCGGCTGGGAACACCTGCAGAATATGGCCAATTGGCGCGCAATATCGTCGAAAGCCCGTATTTGAACGGCGAGACGATCCGCCTCGACGGCGCAATCCGGCTGCCATAGTCCAGCGATGGCCGGACCGCTCGCTGGTTTGACCGTGATCGAAATGGCCGGCTTGGGGCCTTGCCCTTTTGCCGGTCAGATGCTGGCCGATCTTGGCGCCACCGTTGTCGTGATCGACCGCGATTCGGCAAGTGACCTGTCTGGCGACATCAACCGGCGCGGCAAAAAGTCCGTCGCAATTGATGTCAAATCATCGGACGGGTGCGAGATCGTCCTGCGCCTTTGCAAAGGCGCAGACATCCTGATTGAGGGCTTTCGGCCTGGAGTCATGGAGCGGTTGGGATTGGGGCCGCAAGCAGTCCATGCGCAAAATCCTGCCGTCATCTACGGTCGCATGACCGGATGGGGGCAAGACGGCCCGCTCGCCGCATGTGCTGGTCATGACATCACCTATTTGGCAATTACCGGTGCATTGCATGCAATGGGCGAGGCGGACAAACCGCCAGTGCCGCCACTCAATCTGGTCGCCGATTATGGTGGCGGGTCGATGTTTCTCCTCACCGGCGTTCTGGCGGCGCTTTTCGAGCGAACAAGATCTGGCAAAGGCCAAATTGTGGATGCTGCAATGGCCGACGGCGTCCCAGCGATGATGGGGCTGGTGCATTCGATGCTGAACAATGGCCTTTGGCAAAACCGGCGCGAAAGCAATCTGCTCGACGGCGGCGCGCCATTCTACCGATGCTATGCTTGCGCCGATGGCAAGTTCGTGGCCGTTGGCGCACTTGAGCCGCAGTTCTTTGCCATTCTGGTGGAGAAAACCGGAGTGGATCCGGAATGGCGCAAAATGCAGATTGACCGCGCACGCTGGGCCCAACTGGCCGCTACACTGGCCGCTAAATTCATCACCCGCTCGCGCGATGAATGGGCAAAGCTGTTTGAAGGCTCGGATGGCTGTGTTGCGCCGGTACTCGATTTTCACGAGGCAGCTTCCCACCCGCACAATGTGGCGCGAGGCACATTCCGCGCCGATGGCGGCAAATTATCGGCGGCACCGGCCCCAAGGTTTTCGCGCAGCAAGGGTGGTGTACCTGAGCCTTTCCAACTGTCCGGCAATAATTCACGGGAAGTCTTGATGAATGCAGGATACACCGCAGAAGCGATAGATGATCTCAAGCGCAATGGCGTGCTGCGGTAAAAGGGAGCGTCAATGACAAGCGATCAACCAGTATTGGCAAGGATTGAGGGCCATCTGGCCATTGTCACTTTGAACCGGCCAAGCGTTTTCAATTCCTTCAACGCCGATATGCGCAACATGCTGCTTGGAACCGTGCGGGATGTGGAGCGCAATGGCGAAGTGCGAATGGTTGTTTTGCATGGTGCCGGCCCCGGTTTTTGCGCCGGCGCCGACCTTGCCGAAGGAATGCCGGCTTCGATAGCGGAACAACTGGAACAGCAATACAAACCGTTGCTGCTGGAAATCGCTTCAAGCGACAAGATCTGGATGGCTGCGATTCACGGATCTGCTGCCGGTATCGGCGGGGCGCTGGCCATGACCTGCGACCTGGCGGTGATGGAAGAGAGCGCAAACATCTACCTGGCATTTGCAGCAATCGGCCTTGTGCCAGACGGAGGCGCAACGTGGCACTTGCTCAAGGCCATGGGCCACAAGCGCGCGCTGCAAACCATCATTGAGGGGCGCAAGCTTTCGGCACAGGAATGCGCTGATGCCGGTCTCGTCAACAAAATTGTACCAACAGGTGAGGCGCTTCAATCGGCACTGGAGTGGGCCGGTGTTTTGGCCCAAGGGGCACCTTTGGCACAGCGTGCGGCAAAGCTTGCGTTGCGCGCCGCCAACGAAAAGACCCTTTCCGAAGCGATCTCCTACGAAGCGCAACTTCAGGAAGACCTTGCGCATACGCAGGATTGCGGCGAGGGCGTTTCCGCATTTTTTGCCAAGCGAAAACCTGTTTTTTCGGGCAAGTAGGCTGGACTTGCGCAATCGGGCATTCCGGACGGAAAGGGACTATCGCCTGCCGTTTTAAAAAGTGAATGCGCACCAGAAGCAGGTAATCTGTGAAACGTGCGCGGGAGGACAAAATTGAACGGCGTTGCGGCAGGCAAGCCCCAAAGGATTGATACGTCGCCGCATGTCTCTGATGAGATCCGGCATACGACCTGCTATATGTGCGCCTGTCGCTGCGGGATCAACGTCCACATTCGCGACGGCAAAATCCGCTATATCGAAGGCAATCGCGATCACCCGGTTAATCGCGGCGTTTTGTGCGCCAAGGGTTCGGCCGGAATCATGCAACAAGAGTCGCCCGCAAAGTTGCGAAAGCCGCTGCTTCGCACGGGAGAGCGCGGCGAAGGAAAATTCCGCGAAATCGAGTGGGAAGAAGCATTGGCACTGGCGACCCGGTGGCTCGCCGAAGTTCGAAACAATGATCCGAAGAAACTGGCGTTTTTCACCGGGCGCGACCAAAGCCAATCCCTGACCGGCTGGTGGGCGCAGCAGTTCGGTACGCCAAATTTTGCCGCACATGGCGGGTTCTGCTCGGTCAACATGGCTGCCGCAGGCATCTACACCTTTGGCGGGGCGTTCTGGGAGTTTGGTGCTTCCGACTGGGAGCGCACGGAAATGTTCATGATCTTTGGCGTTGCCGAGGACCATGATTCCAACCCGATCAAGCTTGGTCTTTCTCGGCTCAAGGCGCGCGGCAAGAAAATCGTCGCTGTTAATCCGGTTCGCACCGGTTACAATGCGATAGCCGACGAATGGGTGGGCATCACGCCGGGAACCGACGGATTGTTCATCCTGTCGATCATCCATGTTCTGCTGAAAGCGGGAAAAATCGATCTCGACTATCTGCTGCGCTACACCAATGCGGCATGGCTGGTTTGTGATGAGCCGGAAGCCAACGACCACGGGCTGTTTTTGCGCGATGCCGAGGGCAATGCGCTGATTGCCGACCGCACAACCGGCAAAGTGGTTTCGAGAAAGGAAAAGGGTGTTCGCCCGGCGTTGCAGGGCAGGCATGTGACGCCGACCGGCAGGACCGGCGTTCCGGTTTTTGAACTGCTGGCACGCAAGTATGATGATCCGCGATACAGCCCGGAAGACACGCAAGGACAAACCGGGATACCTGCGGCCCAAACGCGGCGGCTGGCGATGGAGATCGCCCAAGCCGCGTTCGAACGCGAAGTGGTGATCGACCAGCCGTGGACCGACATGAATGGCGAACGCCATGAAAAAATGGTCGGACGACCGGTGTCATTCCACGCCATGCGCGGAATTTCGGCTCACTCCAACGGTTTCCAAACGGCACGCGCCTTGCACCTGCTGCAAATCCTGATCGGGTCCATCGATGCGCCGGGTGGCTTTCGGTTCAAGCCGCCTTACCCGCGCCCGGTCAGTGCGCAGCCAAAGCCGCATGGTCGAAAAGCCTGCGCAGGCGAACCGTTGCCGGGGCCGCATCTGGGTTTTCCGGAAGGGCCCGAAGATCTGCTGCTGGAAGCCGACGGTGTTACGCCGGTGCGTATCGACAAGGCATTTTCCTGGGACGCGCCATTGTCGGCGCACGGGCTGATGCACATGGTCATTTCCAACGCCCATGCGCGAGACCCATACGGCATAGATGTGCTGTTCATGTACATGGCCAACATGGCCTGGAACTCGTCCATGAACACAACCGCCGTGATGAAAATGCTGACTGACAAGGATGATAGCGGTCAGTATGTCATTCCAAAATTCATCTACAGCGATGCCTATGCATCCGAAACGGTGGCGTTTGCTGATCTGGTTCTGCCAGACACGACCTATCTGGAACGGCACGATGCAATCTCCTTGCTTGACCGGCCAATCAGCGAGCCCGATGCGATTTGCGATGCCATACGCTGGCCGGTGTTGGAGCCTGACCGTGACGTTCGCGGGTTTCAAAGCGTGTTGCTTGATCTGGGTGCGAGATTGAAACTTCCAGCCATGGTGAAGGAAGACGGATCGCCAAGGTATAAATATTACGCCGACTACATAATCCGGCATGAACGCCGACCGGGTATCGGGCCATTGGCAGGATGGCGTGGCGAAAATGGCGAAAAGAGTGGCCGGGGCGATGCCAATCCCGGTCAGTTGCAAGCCTACATTTCAAATGGCGGGTTTTTCCGCGAACATGTTCCGCCAGAGGCCGCGTTCTTCAAGCATGCAAACCTTCACTGGCAGGATTTTGCCATCAAGACCGGCCTGCAGGACAAACACCACGAGAATGTGTTCCAGTTGTATCTGGAGCCTTTGAGGAAATTCCAACTGGCAGCGGAGGGCAAGGCGGAACCACAGCCGCCGCACACTCATCGCCAACGGATCATCGATTGCTTCGATCCTTTGCCGGCATGGTATCCGCCGTTCGAAGGCCAGATGGCAAATGAAGAGCAGTATCCCCTGCACGCGATCACCCAGCGTCCGGCGGCGATGTACCATTCATGGGGATCGCACAATGCGTGGCTGCGGCAAATCCACGGCCACAATGCGATGCATGTACCTGCTTGCGTTTGTGACGAGCTGGGTCTTGGTGATGGTGATTGGGCCGATGTCATTTCACCACATGGGCGTATCCGCGTTCAGGTCAAACGAATGGAAGCGGTCAATCCCAAAACGCTGTGGAGCTGGAACGCCATCGGCAAGCGCAGTGGCGCATGGACGCTGGATGCGAATGCCCCTGAAGCCCGCAAGGGTTTCCTGCTGAACCATTTGATCAGTGAACTTTTGCCGGAACAATCAGACGGCCTGCGCTGGAGCAACAGCGACCCGATCACCGGGCAGGCCGCCTGGTTCGACCTCAAGGTCCGGATAGAAAAATCAGCAACACAAGGCGAAGAAACACTTCCACAATTTTCCGCGCAGCAAAATCCGGTGCCTACCCGCAAAGGCGACGTTGCCTATGGCCGGGAGTGGGAGAAATGACCAGCCTGCCAGCCCGCGTTGAGAAAAAGCTTGGCCTGGTAATCGACCTGGACATTTGTGTCGGATGCCACGCCTGCGTTGTCATTTGCAAGGAGTGGAATACCGGCAGCGTTGGCGCTCCGCTCGCCGATGTTGATGCCTATGGCGAGGAGCCATCCGGTGCGTGGCTGAACCGCATTCATACTTTTGAGATCAGCCCGCCCAACGCTCCGGCGCAGATCGTGCATTTCCCCAAATCGTGCCTGCATTGCGATGATGCCCCGTGCGTCACGGTCTGCCCGACAGGCGCTTCCTACAAGCGCAGCGAAGACGGCATCGTGCTGGTGGACGAGAGCATGTGCATCGGTTGTGGCCTTTGCGCCTGGGCCTGCCCGTATGGCGCCCGGGAAATGGACCCGGTCGAAAAAGTGATGAAGAAATGCACGCTTTGCGTGGACCGCATTTACAATGAAAATCTGCAAGAAATCGACCGCGTCCCCGCATGTGTTCGCACCTGCCCGGCGAATGCCCGACATTTTGGTGATTTTTCCGATCCGCAGTCGCCTGTTTCGCGCATGGTGGCCGATCGCGGCGGGTTCGACCTGATGCCTGAAATGGCGACAAGGCCGGTCAACAAATATCTGCCGCCGCGCGCCAAGACCTGCACTGGGCAGGGCGGCGAACAAATTCCGGTCACTGCCGGATTTCTTGGTTGGCTTGACCGTGCGCTGGACAGGTTGGGCTGATGCATCCGGCAATATCGGTTATATTCTTCACGGTGATTTCCGGTGCGGGCTTTGGCGGCATCTTCTGGATTGGCGCAGGCCTTGCCGATGGCGCATCCACACCGTTGCGCCTTGCTGCGATGTTTTTGGCAGGGGGAATGGCGATAGCGGGGCTGCTGTCATCCACGCTGCATCTGGGCCATCCGGAGCGGGCCTGGCGCGCATTCAGCCAATGGCGGTCGTCGTGGCTTTCACGCGAGGGCGTGTTGGCGATTGCATGCCTTTCGGCATTCGGTTTCCACGCCTTGCTTTGGTTGACCGGGTATCCCGGCATTTTCATTGCAGGATGGCTGGCGGGCTTGTTGGCATTGACCACGGTTTTCGCAACCGCGATGATCTATGCGCAGTTGAGAACGGTGCCGCTGTGGAACCAGTGGCTGACACCTGCCGTCTATCTTGGCTTCTCGCTATCCAGCGGGTTCCTGCTGGTTGCTGCTTTTTCGCCCCCGACGACATTCCTCGGTTGGCCTTTGGCGATTGCAGCAGTGCTGCTGTTGTGTATCGCATGGAGCCTCAAGGCATCATGGCGAATGAATGGACGATGCAAAACCCTGGAAACACGCGGCTCGGACATTGGCTCGGCAACAGGGTTGGGGGCCCTGGGCAAAGTGCGCCTGCTCGAGCGCCCGCATACCGGTGAGAACTATCTGACCCGTGAGATGGTGCACAAAATCGGTCGCAAACACGCGGCGAAGCTGGAAATGTTGGCGGTATTTTTGGGGCTTGTTGGTGCCGGGCTTGTCTGTCTGGCTGTGTGGGCACTGGCCCTTCCAAACGGGTTTCTCGCAATTGCGTTTTTGCTACAGATTGCCGGTCTGTTTTTTGAACGCTGGTTGTTTTTTGCCGAGGCAAAACATTCGGTTTCGCTCTACTATGATTGAAAATGCGAAGGAGATCACATGTCGCAAACCATCCAGATGCGTCTTGAAAAATCGGGAATCATTTTGCCAGAGCCGCCAAAGCCGGTTGCCAGCTATGTCGGGTTTGTCCGCAGCGGCAATCTTGTCTTCGTTTCGGGCCAGTTGCCATTCGTTGAAGGCAAGCTGTTGATGACCGGTCAACTGGGCGGCGAAATCAGCGTTGAGGCCGGCGCGGCACAGGCCCGCATTTGCGCGATCAATTTGTTGGCGCAAGCCAGCATGGCTTGCGGGGGGTCGCTTGAGAAAATTCGCCAGTGCGTTCGACTTGGCGGTTTTGTTGCGTGCACCCCGCAATTCAATGAGCATCCGAAAATCATCAACGGCGCATCCGACCTGATGCTGGAAATCCTGGGCGATCTGGGTCGTCATGCCCGCACGTCGGTCGGTGTCTCTTCGCTGCCGATGAATGCCTGCGTCGAAGTCGATGCCATCTTTGAAGTTGAGTGAGACAGGAAACAGCCGTGACCAAAACCTTTGTAACGCACCTTGAATGTTCGCTGACCGGCAAGAATTACAAAGCCGGCAAAATTCATGGTTTGTCGGAAGCGGGACGACCGCTGCTGGTTCGCTATGACTTGAAGAAAATGGGCGAGAATATATCAAAAAAAGACATTGAAAGTTCTGGCGAAGCAGGCTTTTGGCGTTACGCCGCCATGTTGCCGGTCAAGAAAAAGCAGAACCGGATATCCTTGGGTGAAGTGATGACGCCGCTGATCGCCCTGGAGCGCAGCGCTGCCTGGTTGGGAGCCAAGCCCGGCAAGGCAATCGTTAAGGATGAGGGACGTTTGCCAACCGGGTCGTTCAAGGCGCGCGGTCTGTGCCTTGCTGTTTCGATGGCAAAGGAATTCGGCATCGAGCATTTGGCCATTCCCACCAATGGCAATGCGGGTGCTGCAATGGCCGCCTATGCCCGCCGCGCAGGCCAGCGTGCGACCGTGTTTTGTCCGGCAGATACACCGGAAATCAACATTCGCGAGATCGAGGCGCAAGGCGCACAGACCTGGCTGGTCAACGGGTTGATCAATGATTGCGGGCGCATTGTCGGCGAAGGCAAGGAGAAAGCGGGCTGGTTTGACACTTCAACCCTCAAAGAGCCCTACCGCATCGAAGGCAAGAAGACGATGGGGCTGGAACTGGCTGAACAATTCGGCTGGAAACTGCCTGATGTCATTTTTTATCCGACAGGTGGCGGTACCGGCCTCATTGGCATGTGGAAAGCGTTTCACGAGTTGAAGGCGCTTGGCTGGATCAAAGGCAAACTGCCGCGCATGGTGGCAGTGCAGGCAGAAGGTTGCGCGCCCATTGTCAAGGCGTGGGAAGCCGGCGAAGAACACGCGCCGCTTTGGCAAAACGCGCATACAGTTGCGTCCGGCATTCGTGTCCCAATTGCAGTGGGCGATTTCCTGATCATTCGTGCCGTGCGCGAATCGGGCGGCTATGGTGTTGCCTTGCCGGACGACGAGATCATGGCGGCACGCGATGCAATCGCGCAGGAAGAGGGCTTGCTGCTTTGTCCTGAAGGGGCGGCGACTGCGGCGGCATACAAGCGTGCCCTGGTCGAAGGCAAAGTGGGCGAGAAGGAAACGGCAATCCTTTACAACTGCGCCACCGGCCTGAAATATCCGTTGCCACCGGTTACCCGTTCAATCGACAAGAACCAACCGGTTGACTACGCACAATTCAAGATCTGACCGTGGAAAACCAAATGGACGTGCGCCAGCCAAAAGTCGCCCCGACCATCCTTGTTGCGGGTGTTGCGGTAGTGGATTTTGTTTTCCAGCTTGAGGAAATGCCACGCCACGCGCAGAAATACCGAGCGAAAGATGCCGAGATCATCGGCGGCGGCTGTGCGGCAAATGCTGCGGTTGCGATCAGCAGGCTGGGTGGCAAGCCCGTCCTGGCGGGCAGGATCGGCGAGGACATCATCGGCGATTTGATCCTGGACGAGCTCAAGCTGGAAAATGTCGACACCAGCCTTGTGCGCCGGTTCGAAGGACACCGTTCTTCGTTTTCCTCGGTCTACATCGATGCGGCGGGTGAACGGCAGATCGTTTCGTTCCGCGACACGACCATGAGCTTTGCCGGCGACTGGCTGCGTAATTCCTTTCCGCAAGGCATTGACGCAGCACTTGCCGATACACGCTGGCCCGAAGGCGCCGCTGCTGCGATGGAGGGCGCAAGAAGGCTTGGAGTGCCCGGCGTCATCGATGCAGAGCCGCCAACACACGACGCTGATGCAGCACTCAAGGCTGCAAGCCATGTTGCCTTTTCGCGCCAGGGCCTTGCCGATTTCAGCGGTGTCACAGCCATTGCCGACGGACTTCGCATTGCGCGCGAAAAACTGCACCATTTTGTCTGCGTGACCGACGGTGCCAAGGGCGTGTGGCATCTGGAAGGGGCGAAGGCCGTTCACACGCCAGCGTTCCACATCAATGTTGTCGATACCCTAGGGGCCGGTGATATTTGGCATGGTGCATTTGCGATGCATCTGGCGGAAGGCTTCAGCGACCAGCAATCCATCGTGTTTGCCAATGCCGTGTCAGCGCTCAAATGCACAAGGTTTGGCGGGCGCAAGGGGACGCCTTCGCGCGATGAAGTCATGGCGTTTCTGGCTTCGCAGGGTGTATCCGCTTGAACTGGCCAACTCACCTTTATGCAATCGTTTCAGCAGACGATTGTATCGCAGACGCGCACGGGACAATGCCCAAGGCATTGATGCATGAAGCAGACTGGAAGACCTTCCAGGCCGAGCTCGACACTTGCAGTTTTGTGGTTCTTGGCCGCCGCTCGCACGAAGCAACGCCGAATGCAGCGGGCAGGCAGCGGGTTGTTCTGACGCAATCGGTTGTTGATCTGGAAAAGCGTAGCGACGGTTGGTGGTGGAATCCGCAAACGGTCACATTTGCGCAAATGGCAGTGCGACTGGCGCCCCAAGGGGGCAAGGTGGGTGTGCCGGGAGGACAGGGTGTGTTTGACCATTTCTTGGCACAAGGCACCGATGAATTTCACCTGACGCGAGCCTTGAATGTCCATTTGCCCGGCGGTCGAAAAGTGTTCTCCGGGTCGGCCACGGCCAATGAGCGGCTTGCGACTGCCGGACTTGTACCTGACCCGGCAAAAATGCTTGATGGCGATGGGGCCATTGAATTGACGATCAGGCGAAAGCCATTGAAAGAGGGTTTGCGCTGATGCTGTCAGCTGGAAAATATTGGGGCATGCGGCGCATGGCCGACGCCAATGGCCGGTTCAAAATGACGGCGGTTGATCAACGACCGCCCATCATCAAGCCAATTGCCGAGCATTATGGGACAAGCGAAGCGCCGTGGGCCGACGTTGCCGGTTTCAAGCGTCTGCTGATCGAGACGCTGCAAGGCGAATCTTCGGCGATGCTGCTGGACCCCAACTACGCCATTCCTGCCGGAATAGATGCGCTTTCGCCCAAACTTGGCTTGATCGTCACGCTTGAAGATTCAAGATTTGTCGAAACATCCGAAGGCAGGCTTAGTGCTGAAATCGACAACTGGTCGGTCGGCAAGATCAAGCGAATGGGCGGCGATGCGGTCAAAGTGCTTGCCTGGTATCGCCCTGATGCTTCGCGGTCAGTGTGCGAAAAGCAAAAGGATTTTGGCAAGCGCATCGGGGAGGCGTGCAACAGGTACGATATTCCCTATCTGTTCGAGCTTCTGGTTTACCCGTTGGCGAGTGATGCTGAAAAAGGCGGCGACTACCAGGAAATGCAAAGCAAACGCGCCGATCATGTCTTGCAATCTGTCGAAGTTTTTTCAGCACCGGACTTCGGGATTGATGTGTTCAAGCTGGAAAGCCCGGTTGCGGCGGCCAATGTGCCAGGCGTCGGAAACGAGGGTTGGGAACAGACGCAAGCGCTGTTTGACGAAATGGGCAGGCTCGCCGCAAGGCCATGGGTGATGCTTTCGGCCGGTGCAGGCAAGGCTGATTTCAAGTCGATCCTTGGCCACGCTTACCGCGCTGGCGCATCCGGGTATCTTGCCGGTCGTGCAATCTGGATGGAGCCGTTCTCCCTGTTTCCAAATTGGGCTGCGATGCGCAAAGGGCTTGGCGAGCAATCGGTTGCCTACATGCGCGAGATCAACACCTTGACGGATGCTGAAGCAATGCCATTCCACTTGCATCCGGTGTTCGGGAAAGACGGCGCTTCGTTCCCGCATCGCGATGAAGGGTTTCGCAGCGTCTATGGTGAAATGTGATGCGCCGCAAGATTGCCATCCTGCCTTTGGCACGGCCAACATTTGACGTACCTTTTGCGCAAGAGAACCTTGCTCAAATGTTGGCGCTGCTGGACCGCTGTGATGCGGACATCACAGGCTCGCGTGAATTGCTGTTTGATGCGGACAGCACCCGTCTGGCGCTTGAACAGGTTCTTGCCGAAAAGCCCGACATGGTTCTGGTGTTGCAGGTCACGTTTACCGATGCCTCCATGCTGACGGAGATTGCCGGGCGATTTGCCGGCGGGATCGGAATTTGGGCAATCCCGGAGCCGCGTGCCGGCGGAAGGCTGCGGCTCAACTCGTTTTGCGGCCTCAATCTGGGCAGCCATGCGCTGGGCTTGCGCGGTCGCAGCTTCAGCTGGATGTACTTGTCGCCCGAGGCAAGTGATGCGTCAGAAAGACTGGAGGCGCTGCTCAAGGGTGAGCCCCAAAGGCAATTGCCAGTTCCTGAAAATATCAAGGCAGACGCAGCAATCGGGCGGGATATTGTCGACGGTTTTCGCGGTCAGACCATTGGCCTGATTGGTGAACATCCCGCCGGATTTGACACTTGCGAGTTTGACGGCAACAAACTTTCGGCACTCGCCGACGTGCGCGTTGAGCAATTCGCTTTGCCGGCTTTGTTTGATCGGGCGAGGCGAATGCCCGTTGAAGATGTCGCGCGGCTGCGCACATCGGTGTCCGGCATTGTTGAGGGACTCGATGGTGTTGATCGTGAGCAACTGGATCGCTCGTTGGCGCTCAAACTGGCACTCGATGATTTCCGCGATACCGGCAAGTTGAACGCATTTGCCATTCGCTGCTGGCCGGAAACTTTCACCGAATATGGCGGTGCGGTTTGCGGCCCGGTGTCGATGATGGGTGAGGCGAAAATCCCCTGTGCCTGCGAAGCAGATGTCTACGGCGCATTTACGCAGATGCTGCTGCAGGCGGTTGCCAAAGCGCCGGTTTTCCTCACCGATCTGGTTGATGTGGATGCCGATGATGACAGTGTGGTGGTTTGGCATTGCGGCCAGGCACCCGCTTCGATGTGTGCACAAAAGCCCGTTGCACAGATCCACAGCAACCGAAAAATGCCGTTGCTTTACGAGTTTGCCTTGAAGCCCGGCCGCGTGACCTTTGCCCGCGTCAGCCAAGCCGGAGGGAGGCAGTTTCTGGCCATAGCCTCCGGCGAAATTCTCGACCGACCGAAGTCCTTTACCGGCACCTCCGGCGTCGTGCGGTTCGACCAGCCTGCAGCGCTTTTTGGCGAATGGCTGATCGGCGGTCGACTTGAACATCACATGGCGCTCGCTTATGGCGATCACCATGCAGCGCTGCTGAATGTCGCGGCGGCGCTTGACCTGCCCGTTCTCGATCTCAAGGCATTTGCATGACCCTTCGCTATGGCATTGTCGGCTCCGGAATGATGGGGCATGAGCACATCCGCAACATCCACCTGCTTGAAGGTGCAAAAGTGGTGGCCGTTGCCGACCCGGATGAGGCGATGCGGGTTTCTGCTGCAACGCTGGCCGGGGCGCAATGTTCTGCTTTCGATGATTACCGCGAGATGATTGCCCATTGCAAAAATCTTGATGCGCTGGTGATCGCGGCTCCCAACCATGAGCACTACCCCATTGTGCTGGACTTGATGGGCACCGGCCTTCCGCTGCTGATTGAAAAACCGCTCGGGGTCACGCTGGAACAATGCTTGGACATTCGCCAGCGGATGGAAAATGCCGGTTCGCCCTTTATGTGGGTGGCCATGGAATATCGTTACATGCCGCCGGTGGCGCGGCTGATTGAGGAATCAGCCAAGGGCACCGCCGGCAATATCCGAATGATATCCATCCGCGAACACCGCTTTCCGTTTCTGCAGAAGGTCGGCAACTGGAACCGGTTTCAGGCAAATACCGGCGGCACGTTGGTGGAAAAATGCTGCCATTTCTTCGATCTGATGCGGCTCGTAGCCCGGTCGGAACCAATTCGGGTCTATGCCTCTGGCGGGCAGGACGTGAACTTCGTCGGTGACCTGATCGACGGGCGCAAACCGGACATTCTCGACAATGCATTTGTCATTGTCGACTTTGCCAATGGTGTGCGCGCCATGCTGGATCTTTGCATGTTTGCCGAAGGCTCCTATTGGCAGGAAATGATATCGGTTACCGGAGACAAGGCGCGGCTCGACGCATTTGTGCCCGGTCCGGCGCGCTTTTCGCCTGATGGCAATGAGCGGGCTTCGGAATTTGCGATTTGTCCGCGCGACACCAAGCGTGAGAACCGCGAAATCATTCACGTTGATGAAAGCGTATTGGCGGCTGGTGACCACCACGGTTCCACTTTCTATCAACACCAGCGGTTCCATGATTTGCTGAAAAGTGGCGGCAAGCCGGAAGTCGGCATCGACGAAGGTCTCGTTTCGGTTGCGGTTGGTGCAGCAGCCGAACAATCTGCACGCACCGGAAAGTCGGTGGAACTTCCTCTTTTGGGAAAGCGCCAATGACACAGATAGTCATCACCGAATTCATGGACACAGCGGCGGTTGACCGCCTGAAGGCCACGCACTCCACGCTTTACGATCCAGGTCTTGCTGATCGGCAGGGCGAGATTTTGCCGCATCTTGGCGATTGTCATGCGTTGATCGTTCGCAATCGCACGAAAGTGACAGCGGAGTTGATGGACAGTGCGCCGGTTCTGAAGGCCATCGGCAGGTTGGGTGTGGGCCTCGACAACATTGACGTTGAGGCGGCCAAAGCACGGGGCATTGCGGTTTATCCGGCAACCGGTGCCAACAATCT
The DNA here is from genome assembly GCA_041739225.1 of Rhizobiaceae bacterium. GTDB lineage: Bacteria > Pseudomonadota > Alphaproteobacteria > Rhizobiales > Rhizobiaceae > BOKV01. Next base: position 50,056 of record JBGSOG010000032.1, on the reverse strand, counting down.
CAGCGTTGCCGAGTACGTCATCACCACGGCCATGCTGCTGCTGCGCGGTGCCTACACGTCGTCAGCATCGGTGGCAGCAGGAAATTGGCCGCGCAACCAGCTTATTGGTCGCGAGACCGCGGGCCGAACGCTTGGACTGGTCGGATTTGGTGCGATTGCCCGCGAGACGGCGGTCAAGGCCAAAGCGCTCGGCATGAAGATTGTGGCGTTTGACCCCATGCTGCCGCCGGAAAACAGCGCCTGGGCGGAGTGCAGACGCCTTGGGCTGGACGAATTGCTTGCAACCGCCGACGTGGTGAGTCTGCATGTGCCGCTTACTGCTGCAACGCACCGCATGATTGATGAAAGGGCGATCGGGCTGATGCGCAAAGGGGCCATTTTGATCAACGCGGCGCGTGGCGGGGTGGTCGATGAAGATGCCCTGTGCGCTGCCCTGCGCGAGGGCAGGCTTGGCGGCGCAGCGCTGGATGTGTTCGAGCAAGAACCGCTGGGAGAAAATACCGGAGCCAAATTTGCCGGACTACCCAATCTGGTATTGACGCCGCATATCGCCGGGGTCACCGAAGAATCCAATGTACGGGTGAGCGAACTGATCGCCGATACCATCCTCAAGCACTTGGCGGAGCCAGCATGAACACGCAAGAATTCGGAAAGGCGCCAGACGGCAGTACGGTCCGGCGCGCGATTGTTTCGGGTGGTGGACTTACGCTGAACCTGTTGTCTTTTGGTGCAATCGTTCAGGATCTGCGACTTGCCGGGCATGAGTCGCCGCTGGTGCTGGGTTTTGACAATCTCGACAGTTATCTGAAGCACTCGCCGTATTTTGGCGCGACAGCCGGGCGCTATGCCAACCGGATCCGCGACGGGCGTTTTGATATTGATGGTGTCAGCCATCAGTGCGACCGCAATTTTCTCGGAAAGCATCTGCTGCATGGCGGGGCCGGGGGCATCGGCAAGCGCAACTGGAAATTTGTCTCTGTGACCAACAATGCGGCCATGCTGGAACTTGTCGATCCGGACGGTGCCATGGGCTTTCCCGGGAATTGCCTGATCAGGGCAAGCTTCACACTTCCTGGTGATGGAAGGCTTTCCATCCGGTACGAAGCGCAGACTGACCAGGCTACATTGGTGAACCTTGCCCATCACAGTTATTTCTGTCTCGACGACACGGGCGGCATCCCGGACCATGAAGTGCAGATTTCAGCAGACGCGTACTTGCCGGTTGACGAAGAGATGATCCCCACCGGGGAGGTTCGTGCCGTCGATGGAACCGCCTTTGATTTTCGCAAACTGCGCCCTGTTCGCCATGATGCGGGCGACGGACAGGTTGTTTATGATCACAATTTCTGCCTGTCGCAGGGGCGCGGGCAATTGCTGCAAGTTGCAGAAGCGCGATCAAGGATTTCCGGTGTTCGCATGCAGGTTATGACCACCGAGCCCGGTTTGCAGTTCTACGCCGGCCACAAGGTCAACCCGCCGGTGGCCGGTTTGACCGGCAGGATGTATGGAGCGTATTCAGGCTTTTGTTTCGAGCCGCAGGTCTGGCCGGACTCGCCCAACCATCGGCATTTTCCGCAAGCATTGCTCCGCCCGGGCGAGCGGTATGACCAGGAGAGCGAATTCCGCTTCTCGAAGGGATGATGGCGTGAAATGGACAGCTTTCGCCGCAGACTGAAGCCATTTACAAGTGTGATGTGGGCGACCTTTACCGCAGAAAATTCCCGCTTTTTCAGGAAACAGCCATGAGCCTTGGATCAATCGCAGAACCGGCGCGCCAGATCGACGTCGTGCACAAGACCGATGTGCTGGTGGTGGGGTCGGGTCCAGGCGGGCTTGCCGCAGCTTTGGCAGCGGCAAGGGCGGGCGCGGAAGTTGCGCTGGTTGAGCGGTTTGGCTGCATGGGTGGCAACATCACTGTGGTGGGCGTGGAGGGCTTTGCGTGGTACCGGCACGAAAAGACCATCGAAGCCAACGGCCTTGGCCGCGAGTTCGAAGAGCGCGCCAAGGAGATGGGTGCTGCGGTTCCTGAATCGCAATCGCTGTCTTATGAGCTGGATTCGGAAGGCTTCAAGCTGGTAGCCGACAAGCTGGTTGAAGAGGCCGGTGTGCACCCGATGATGCACCGCTTCTTTGTTGCGCCGATCATGGATGGCGACACGATCGTTGGCATCATCACCGAATCCAAGGCTGGCCGCGAAGCCATTCTAGCAAAACGTGTGATTGATGCGACGGGCGATGCCGATGTGGTGGCCCGCGCCGGAGCGCCGTTCTTCCTGACCCCGAAGGAAGACATGATGGCGGCCTCGGTGATGTTTCACCTTGCCGGTGTCGACAAGCAGAAGTTCATGGAAGGCATTGCCAACGACCCGCAGACCTACAAGGACTGGAGCAGCGGAGCCGGCACAGACTGGAACATCGAAACTTCCGGCAAAGAAGACACGATGTTTTCGCCCTTCATCAAAAAGCCCTTTCAAAAGGCAATCAAGGAAGGCGTCATTCCGTCCAAGCTGCACACCATTGCCGGCACCTGGGGTGCGATGCACGACACAGGCGAACTTACATACATGAACCTCATACACCTGGAAGGGTGTGACGGCACGGACCCCGATTCGATGACCAAGGCCGAAATGGAAGGCCGCAAGCAGACCATGTATGCCATTGAGGCGCTGCGGCGTTACATGCCGGGTTGCGAAAAGGCACGGCTGCGCAATTTCGGCATGTCCATCGGCATTCGAGACACCCGCAAGGTCGACTCGGTCTACAACATGACTGAAAACGATGTGCGCGAGCAGGGTCGGTTTGAGGATTCCGTCGGCATTTATCCTGAATTCATAGACGGCTATGGAATTTTGATCCTGCCGATCACCGGGCGGTATTTTCAGGTACCCTACCGCAATCTGCTGCCAAAGAAGGTCAAGAACCTGCTGGTCGCGGGTCGTTCAACCGGCGGCGACAAGGTAAGTCATGCGGCGACCCGCAACATGAGCTGTTGCGCGGTGACAGGACAGGGCGCGGGCATTGCCGCAGCCATTTCGCTCAAATCCAACAAGGAACTGGACCGGATCGACATGGCGCTGGTGCAGGCCGAACTCGACCGCCAGGGCGTCCGGCATCAGTAAGCCGGCGCAATTCAGGAAGTCCTGCACCTAGTCCAGAGGCGGAAGCGCATCCCTTGCGATGATGGCGCCGCGGTGCATGATGACGCTGCTGGCATAAGCATGACCCTCAAGCAACGCTTCCTGCAGAGGTTTTCCGCGCAATATCGCGGCAAGAAAAGCGCCGTTGAAACTGTCACCGGCAGCGGTGGTATCAACCGGATTGGGGATCGGGGTGAATGAAAACCCCGTTTCGATGGCCTTGATCGGGACTGGCCCGTTGCCGCCACGTTTCAAAGCGCCATCGCCGGGGATCAGTTTGTTTAACCGGCTCAACACCGACGCTTCGTCTGCGTCGCCAAACAGTGCCATCTCGTCGTCCAGTGAGGGCAGCGCGACATCGGCCAGCGACCACGCCCGTGAGATTGCGCTGCGAGCTTCAGGAATGTCGGACCAGAGGCGCGGTCGCCAATTGGAATCAAAGGCGACGCGAAGTCCGTTTTCCCGGCGCAAAATTGCAAGCCGATCCATCAATGCGTCGCGTATGGCGGGCGGCAGGATCGCCAGGGTTATTGCTGACAAATAGACCACCGAATGGCGGGAAAGATCATCAAGGCTGGTACCGCTGCCCGGTTGAAACAAGTTCCGCGCGGCAGAGTTTTCCCGCCAATAGTGGAAACTGCGCTCGCCTGCCGCATCCGTTGTGATTGAATAGATGCCGGGCAATTTGTCGGGCGATGTCCCCATGCCGTCTGCCGAGATACCTTCCCCGGCCACCAGTGCCCGAAGCCGTGCGGAAAACGGGTCTGCACCCAACACGCTGATATAGGAGACATCCAGCGCCGCGCCGCCAGCGCGCTTGAGGTAAATGGCCGTGTTGAGCGTGTCGCCTGCAAAGCCGATTCGCGCTGCCGACGGATCGGCCTGATCCAGCGAAAGCTCGACCATCGCTTCACCAATGCAGGCTATGGGTACTGGCGGCATGGGGCTTTCCGGCTTGTTTGGTCTGGAAATGCTGAAATAGCAGGAATGATGCAAAAAATCGCCGGGAAACAAGGCAATGGCTGGCGTCCCGGAAGGGATTCGAACCCCTGACCCCAGGTTTAGGAAACCTGTGCTCTATCCTGCTGAGCTACCGGGACTGGCGCCGAGCCTGTCTGCATTGGATGCGGCAAAACCGTTCAAAGGTCAACGTGTTGTCCCGTGAGAATGCAACAAGGTTGCGCATGGGCGCAGCTTTTTGTAGGCACTGTGCAACCGGCGCTGGTTCCCAAGCGCTGCACTGCTTTATTGGGGAGAAGCGCCATGCGCGTGGTGATGATCGGTACGGGCTATGTCGGCCTGGTTTCAGGAGCCTGCTTTGCCGATTTCGGCCATGAGGTGATCTGCATTGACAAGGATGCCTCGAAAATCGAGGCGCTGCAGGCCGGCCGCATTCCGATTTTCGAGCCGGGGCTGGATGTTTTGGTCGAGCAAAACGTCAGGGCGGGGCGGCTGTCCTTCACCACCGACCCCAATCCGGCGGTTTCGCAGGCGGATATCGTGTTCATCGCGGTTGGCACCCCGGCAAGGCGCGGCGATGGCCATGCCGACCTTTCCTACGTCTACGCAGCAGCGGAGGAACTGGCAGGCCTCATCGAGAACTACACGGTGATTGTCACCAAATCGACGGTGCCGGTTGGCACCGGAGACGAGGTTGAGGCGATTATCCGCCGTGTCCGTCCGCAAGCCAGGTTTGATGTGGCGTCCAACCCCGAATTCCTGCGCGAAGGCGCGGCGATCAGCGATTTCAAACGCCCGGACCGAATCGTTGTCGGGGCGCAGTCGGACGCAGCGGTGGCCGCGCTGCGCGAACTTTACCGCCCGCTCTACCTGAACGAAACGCCGATGGTGGTGACAGACCGGCGGACTGCGGAGCTGATCAAATATGCGGCCAACGCCTTTCTTGCGGTCAAGATCGGCTTCATTAACGAGATTTCCGACCTTTGCGATGCTGTTGGTGCCAATGTGCAGCAAGTGGCTCGCGGCATCGGCCTTGATAACCGGATAGGTTCGAAATTTCTGCACACCGGCCCGGGCTATGGCGGATCGTGCTTTCCCAAGGACACCTTGGCGCTGACCAAGACCGCCAATGACGCGGGAACGCCGGTAACCATTGTCAATTCGGTGATCGAGGCCAATGACCGGCGCAAGCGCCAGATGGTGGACCGCATCGTCAAGGCGGCAGGTGGCAGCGTCCGTGGAAAAACAATCGCAGTGTTGGGCCTGACGTTCAAGCCGAACACTGACGACATGCGCGATGCGCCCAGCCTTGTCATCGTTCCCGGCCTTCAGGCGCAGGGCGCGAAAGTCCGGGCGTTCGATCCCGAGGGGATGAAGGAAGCGGCAAAGATGCTTTCCGGGGTTGAATATGCCAGCGGCGCTTATGATTGCATCAGCGGCGCAGACATCGCAGTCATCCTGACGGAATGGGACCAGTTCCGTGCGTTGGATCTCAAGCGGCTGGCAACCGCGTTGTCGGAAAAGACGCTTGTCGATCTTCGCAACATCTACCCGCTCGACGAGGTGCGTGACAGCGGGCTCAAATACCATTCGCTTGGAAGGCCGCAGCGGTCCTGAATTATTGTCGCCCGGGAAATTTGTTTCCTTATTTCAGGCAGAATAGACTGCTAGCGAATCCATGGTTGCCGCTTTTGACTGGCGGCAGAACAAACGGGGCCAATTTCTTCTTGGTTGCAGCATCATGCCATCCCGGGAAAGCAGCCCGGTCTGCGAAAAGAACCAACGCCTTGCAAAGACTGGCGGCGATGATGCTCGCGCTGCTTTCTTTGCAGGGATGCGTCATCCAGGGGCTTGAATCGGTCAAGAACGAGCCGAGCCTGGTTTCCAGTTTCGTGCGGCCCGATGACCCACAAGAGGCTATCGGGCAAAAGGAGCACCCGCTGGTGGTCGCCAAGTATGGCGGTGAGTACAAAAATGCCAAAGCTGAAGAAGCGGTTGCACTGGTGGTCGGCAAGCTGGTTTCGGTCTCTGACGATCCCTCGCGCATCTACAAGGTAACCATTCTCGATACGCCGAAGGTCAACGCCTTTGCACTGCCCGGCGGGTTTTTGTACATAACCCGCGGCCTTCTGGCCCTCGCCAGCGATTCCAGTGAGATCGCTGCGGTCATCGCGCATGAGATGGCGCATGTGTCTTCAAACCACGCAATTCTGCGCCAGGAAAAATATTCCTCGGCCCAGGTTGGCGAAGAGGTCGTGCACGAGGTGTTGGGCGATTCGGTTGCCGCCCGCGTTGCGCTTGCTGCCAACCAGCTCAAGCTTTCTGATTTTTCGCGCGAACAGGAGTTGCAAGCCGATGCCATCGGTATCCGGATGATTGGCCGTGCCGGATTTGATCCATACGCTGCTGCCCGTTTTCTTGACACCATGCAGGCCTACCAGGCGTTTGTTGCCGGCAATGACAACCCGCTTGATGACGCATCCTTCCTCTCCAGCCACCCGACAACGCCACAGCGCGTTGACCTTGCCCGTCGGCATGCGAGGTTCTTTGGCGCTCCGGGAATAGGTGAGCAGTTGCGCGAGCGATACCTCGCCGGCATAGACGGCTTGTTGTTTGGCGACACGGTTGATGAAGGCTTTGTTCGCGGCAAGGTGTTCTCCCATGCAGGACTTGGCATCACCTTTGAAGCACCGGCCGGTTCGCGCATTGAGAACCAACCCAAGGCGGTGATTGTTACCGGCCCCGGCGAGGCTGCCACGCGGTTTGATGCAGCGGTCATTGCAAAAAGGCAGTCACTCGCCGATTATCTCAGGAGCGGCTGGATCAATGGTCTGGTCGAAAGCTCCATCGTGGAAGGAAAAACAGATTCCGGTCTGCCGGCGGCATCGGCTGATGCCGAGACCGAGGGCTGGCGGTTCCGGATCAAGGTCATCAAGGTTGACCAGCAGGTTTACCGCTTCATCACAGCTCTTCCGGGCGCGGCTGTTGATATCGTTGCGGTGTCGGACGCGGTCACCCGAAGTTTCCGGTTGCTCAGCAGGGAAGAGCGCAAGGCTCTTGCGCCACTCTCGGTGCGGATTGTTACAGTGGAAAACGGTGACACACAGGAAAGCCTTGTCGCCAAGATGCGGGACGGGCAGGATTCGCTGCGTCTTTTCCAGCTGATCAACGGGTTGACCGGAACGCAGACCCTGATCCCTGGCATCAAGGTCAAGCTGGTGCTCGACAGCGCCGCCTAGGACGAACCGTCCCCGGGTCAAGACCCGTTGATTTGCGCGAAATGATTAGTCTTGACCCTAGACAGTTTCAAAGCCGACTTTTGTCAACGCTTCACGCAGTTTTTCCAAAGCACGGTTCTCGATCTGGCGCACGCGCTCTTTCGAAATGCCGAGCTCATCCCCGAGATCTTCAAGCGTTGCGCCTTCCTCCGACAGCCGACGACTGGCGATGATGCGTTTCTCGCGCGGATTGAGCACGGTTATGGCTTGCGCCAACCAGGCTGTCCGCCTTTCGCCGTCGATGACGTTTTCAACGTTCTCATCCGGCAACGGCGCGTCATCAGCGAGGAAATCCATCCGTTCTGCGCCGTTTTCCTCGTCCGACAAGGTCAGGTTCAACGACATGTCCGAGCCGGACAGGCGCGCGTCCATGTTGGCGACGTCGGACACCGATACGCCGATTGCTGCAGACAATTCCTTGTAAAGCTCGTGTGAATTTGCCGGCTCGCCTGAACGCGAGATGCGGGCGCGAAGCCTGCGCAGATTGAAGAACAGGGATTTCTGGTTGGAACTGGTGCCACCGCGCACGATTGACCAATTGCGCAGGATGAAATCCTGAATGGAAGCGCGGATCCACCAGGTCGCGTATGTTGAAAAGCGGACGCCGCGGTGCGGATCAAAGCGGGCAGCGGCCTCCAGCAGACCGACGTGACCTTCCTGAACCAGATCGCTCATCGACAGACCGTATCGGCGAAATTTTGCAGCTACTGAAATGACCAGGCGCATGTGGGCTGAAGCAAGTTTGTGTAGCGCTTGCTGGTCCTTGGTTTCCGCCCAACGCACTGCAAGGTCATGCTCTTCATCGCGCTCAAGGTAAGGAGCCTTGATCGCGGCACGGACAAGACTTTGTTCGGCATGTTGATGTGATGTCATTTTGCGACCCTCCACAAACTTTTACGGAGGATATGCGGGCGCGGATTGGTCATATCAAACAAATGCTGTCACGGTTGCGTGAAAACGGCCGGGACATGCCCGGCCGTTCCTGTTGTCAAGTGAGGGATATATCGGGAAGTGTACCTTCTCAGGCAGCTTCTTCCTGTTCGGGTTCCTCTGCCTTGGCGCCACGCTTTGGGCCTTTGGCAAGGTTCTTGTCGATCAATGCCACAGCTTCCGTGGTTGAAATCTTGTTTACCGACGAGATTTCGCGACCCATGCGGTCGAGTGCCGCCTCGTAAAGCTGACGCTCGCTGTAAGACTGTTCCGGCTGGTTATCGGCACGGAAAAGATCGCGCACGACTTCTGAAATCGAAATCAGGTCACCGGAATTGATTTTTGCCTCATACTCCTGGGCGCGGCGGCTCCACATCGTCCGCTTGACGCGGGCGCGGCCCTGTACCGTACGAAGTGCCTTTTCGATGGTTTCCGGCTCAGCGAGCTTGCGCATGCCGGCAGAAACGATTTTTGCGACCGGAACACGCAAGGTCAATTTGTCCTGCTCAAAGCTGATGACAAACAATTCCAGCTTGTGGCCCGCCACTTCCTGTTCCTCGATGGAGGTAATCAGACCCACGCCATGTGCCGGGTAAACGACGTATTCGCCTGTCTTGAAACCCTGGCGTTGCGTGGTCTTCTTTACAGTAGCCATTTTGTCATAAACTCCTTGTGGTCTCTTTGTGGCCCGTCCGCTGCGAAGCAATTTGATGGTGTCGCCCATATCCCTTCGGATGCAGGCTGCTGCAGGTTCGAGATTATGGTGTCGAAGATCGATGGTACACGAGCGGGTAAAACACTGCCCGTTCAAGCTGGCCTCCCGGCCAACAACGCGTTCCAAGAGGTCCGATTGATCGCATTCCTTGGTGGGTTTTGCCCGGGAAAACCGGGACTTGTTAATTTTGCTGTTAAAGACCCATAGCTGAATTATTCGGGAAAATCAATATTTTCCTTGCTTTGCGCGATTGCCGATGACTGCGGACAGCAGAAAAGGTTAACACACTGCCGTGTTCAGTCACCCTGGCCGGGCTTCTCCGAAAAGAACTTTTCAAACTTGCCCGGCATGCCGTCGAAGGTTTTTGCATCCTCGGGTGCTTCGCGCTTGATGGTGATGTTGGGCCATTTCTCGGCATATTCGGCGTTGAGTTTCAGCCATTTTTCGAGCCCCGGTTCGGTGTCAGGCTTGATGGCTTCGGCCGGGCATTCGGGCTCGCAAACGCCGCAATCAATGCACTCGTCGGGGTGGATGACGAGCATGTTTTCACCTTCATAAAAACAGTCAACCGGGCAGACCTCGACGCAGTCCATGTATTTGCATTTGATGCAATTGTCGTTGACGATGTAGGTCATTGGATGCTCCGGGGACTTTCAGGAAAGGCGTGCTGAACGGTTTTGGGTAGCGCGTTTAAAATCCTGCTTCAAGATTGAATTGCGGCGCACAATGCTGCCAACTGGATGCATGTTCCAAGTTTTCAAGGATTGTTGACATCATTCACTCCTGAAACGCCCAGGTCCGCATACAGGTTCCGGGCTTCTTCAAAAGGCCCGCGCCGGTCGGCAAAACCTTCCACCCTGTAAACAAGCACCGAACGCTCCAGCCGAATGGTCAAAACATCACCAATGGAAACCGCCTTGCTGGCAGAGTCGATTTTTCGCCGGTTCAGCCTTACGTGGCCGGAGGTCACAAGTTTTTGCGCCAGGCTGCGGGTTTTGGTCACTCGCGCAAACCAGAGCCACTTGTCTATCCGCATCCAGCACCGCGCCGCAAAAGTTTAATTCTTGCCTTTTTCCATCTGGGCCTTGAGTTGCAGCAATTTGGCAAATGGTGAATCGGGGTCCATCGGTTTTTCAGGAGCCCGCTTTGCTTCACGCTGGAACGCGCCATCGGCGGGTGCGCCTTTGCCATGGGGGCGTTTGCCACGGTCATCGCGATTGAAGTCCGGCTTGCCTTCCCGTTTGCGATCCTTGTTGCGGCCAAATGCACCGCCCTCGCGGTCCGGGCGCTTTGCGTGCCTGCCTTCACCGGTGGGTGCGGGCGCAGCGCCAGTCGGCCTTTCAGCCGATGCAGGCCGCTCACGGCGCTGCTGTTGGCCCTCACCACGATTGTGTTCCTGACGCGGTCGATCCTGCCGGCCAGGGCGCCACAAAAGCACTGTTTTTTCTTCAATCTCCGCAACAGGAGCCGACCCTTCGAGGGAAGCTGGAGCGGTGATGTCGCCAGCCGGTTCAATTTCCGGGCTCTCAACGACAACCGGGGCCGTTACGCCTCCGGATTCAGGCGATGGTTCAACTGCCGCAACCGGCTCGGTCGGAATAATTTCTGTCGGGGCAGCGTCGCCGGCTGCTTCCTCACTCAATTTGGCGGCGTCTTGCGATGCATCGACCGGTTTGTCTTCACCAGCAGCAACTTCGGGCGCAGCGACGGGAGTCGCCGGGGCAGGCTGCGCAACCAGCGCCATTGCCCTGGCACGCAAGGCGGCAATTTCGCTCTCCTTGCGAAGTTCGCCCCGATACCCAAGGCCTTTCAGCAGCGCCTCCATGTCCTCGTGCTTTGCACCCAGTATCGAGAGCATCGAAGGCACAACCACAAAGGAACGGCCGTCAACCAAGCCTTCCGGCAATTTGCCGGTGTTGACCGGCTTCCAGCTCAGGGCAGGCCTGATGAGGTCCGCAAGCCGCTCAAGGATATCTATGCGCACCGCCTTTGCGCCCAGCACCTTGTAGCCGCAAATCCGGTAAATCGCGGCGTCAATGGTTTCATCAGCCGGGAACGAAGTGCGCCCCGAGGCCAACATGTGCGGAACACCGGTGAGGCCCGGTTCGTCCAGCCGGTCATTCTTGAGGCCCCAGAGCAGGCAAACAAGTCCGGCCGGTGCCGGCTTTAGCAATGCCGGAATGAAAATGTTGTAGGCACCAAACCGCACACCATGCTTGCGCAAACTTGCGCGCATCAATTGGTCGAGACCCTGAATTTCCTGCGCGATGTCCTTGCGCTCAACAACGCCCAGGTTTTCGGCCAAGCGGTAGGCGATGCCACGGGCAATGCCCGAAAGGCTTTCGTCTGCTCCCAGATCGATCAGGGGCTTGAGGAGCGTCGTCAAATGATTAGCAAGCCAACGGTCGAGCCGCGCGGACACCAGATCGCGCGGTGGGCCGGTCAACTGCTCATCGGCGAGAATGACAATGCGCGGCTTGAGGATATCACTGTCAGCCACAACCTTGCCAACCGGATCGCCTATCCAGCGCAGTGTCCCGTCCGAGCCCAGGGCAATGTCGCTGTTGGGAGACGCGGAAAGTCGCTCGGCGCGTTTCACGATTTCAGAGCTCAAGGCCTTGGCAGCGGCACCGATGGCGGTCTTGGCGTCAGGCCCGGTGGCCGAGGCGTCGGGTGTAAACCGAAATCCTTGCAGGCGGCCAACATGATGGCCCTCGACCGTGATTTCGCCACCTGCGCCTATTTCTGCTTCCAGCATTGCATTTTCCCTGAGGCGTTTCATCAGGACGCTTGTCCTGCGATCTATAAAGCGTTTCGTCAAGCTCTCGTGAAGTGCATCCGAAAGCCGGTTCTCTATCTCGCGTGTGCGGTCCTGCCAATACACCGGATCAGCCATCCAGCCTTGGCGGTGCGAAAGGTACGTCCACGTGCGAACATGGGCAATGCGTGCGGACAATGCATCAATATCGCCTTCGATGCGGTCTGTAACCTTAACTTGCGCGGCAAACCAGTCCGGATTGATGGTTCCGCGCGTGGCAAGGTCAAGAAACACAGAACGCAGCAGCTCTGCGTGCTCACCAGGGGATATCTTCCGGAAATCGGGTATCTGGCAAACATCCCACAACATGCGGATCATGGCAGGGGTGCGACAGGCGTCCGCGATACGTTCCACCTTCGCCAAGTGTTCGAGCGCCACGAGATCGGGTGCAGGAAATGACTTCATCAGCATGCGCGAGCGGGAAGGCATTTCGAGCGATGCCTTGAGACTGGTTATGGACGAGTAGTCAAGGTCCCGGTTGCGCCAGATCATCACCTTGACCGGGTCAAACTGGTGGGTCTCGAGCCGTTCGACCAGTTCGTCCTCAAACGGGTTGACCTGGCCGGTAACACCGAAAGTGCCGTTGCGAATGTGCCTGCCGGCGCGTCCGGCAATCTGGCCCATTTCGGCCGCAGTCAGCCTGCGATGGGAAAGGCCGTCAAACTTGTGTTCCTGGGCAAATGCCACATGGTCAAGGTCCAGATTGAGCCCCATGCCAATGGCATCGGTTGCCACCAGAAAATCCACGTCGCCGGACTGGTAGAGCTCAACTTGTGCATTTCGCGTGCGAGGCGACAGGGAACCCATCACGACAGCGGCCCCGCCGCGCTGGCGGCGAATGAGTTCGGCGATTGCATAGACCTCGTCGGCCGAGAAGGCGACAATTGCCGAGCGGGCCGGCAAACGGGTGATCTTCTTGCTGCCGGCATAGGTCAGCATCGACATGCGGGCCCGGGTAACGATGCTGATACCCGGCAGCAAATCCTGCAACAGACGCTGGACGGTAGCGGCACCCAGAAGCATGGTTTCGTGGCGACCACGCAGATTGAGCAACCTGTCGGTGAAAATGTGGCCGCGTTCCATGTCTGCTGCCAGTTGCACTTCGTCGATGGCAACAAACGCGACATCCGTGTGGTCGGGCATCGCTTCGACAGTGCAGACCTGAAACCGGGCCTTGCCACCGGCATTGATTTTTTCTTCGCCAGTGATGAGCGCGACATTGGCGGCGCCAACTTTTTCGCAGACACGGCCATAAACCTCGCGGGCCAGAAGCCGCAGCGGCAAGCCGATCATGCCGCTCTCATGGCTGGTCATGCGGTCAATTGCGAGGTGGGTCTTGCCGGTATTGGTCGGACCCAGAACCGCGACCACGCCTCTGCCACTGCGACCTGGCACTGATTCGGCCGATGCTGACATGGGGGAGAGGACTTCCGTTGATGTGTCAGCCGGAACATTTTTTCCGGCCAACGTCATGTAGCGCCTTTTGCCCGTCGATCAAACCCCGCGGCAAGGCGGGCAGTGTCAATTCGTGACCGTGCCAAAAAAGCTTGGCTGCGCGCTGACACGGCCGATCCAGGTGGGAACCTCAATGCGGATTGGCGTAAAGATATTGGTCTGCGCCATGGGTGCCAGCCAGATTTCCATGTCCTTGTTCTGGCTCATGTACTCAATGTTGCGTTGCTTGGTGCGATGCCCGGCAACCGGTACATAGCGAAGCTGGCAGACATAAGCGTAGCCCTTGTAGCCTTCGGTCTCTACCGGTTTGGTGGATTTGTACTTCAGGGCGATGTCAAACCGTGTGTCACCATCATAGATCGGGATGGTTCGGTTGCAGACGGCTTTGGGGTCTTTGGCTTCTTCCCAGGGAACAGGCACAACGATGCTGCTGGCCGGGTCTATGACCGCCTTGAGCTGGTCCTGCAGGATCGGCACGTATTTTGGGGCGACCTTGGTCTTGCGCTTGTCCGGGACCAGCACCACTGTTTCCACAGCGCCGTCGGCAAAACCCATCTCCAGTGTCGAGGTTTTTTTCTTCTCGACATATTCCACGAAATTGCGGTCGGCGATCACCGCGCCTCCGTTGAAACGACCGGTACTTTCAGCCTTGCCACGCCCCGAAGCAAACAGCTCGGCCACACCGACAGTCTTGCCGCTGGCGTCAAGAGAATAGGACTTCTGGTCAAAGCGGATGTCAAATGTGGCGGTTCCGACCGGAATCGAGCCAAACTGCACATCGAGTTCCGTCTTGTGGCGCAGCTGTTCGCCTTGCGCGGAACCAGAGGCCAAAGCCAGAATGGCCGTAGCCAACAAAGCCTTTTCAAGAAATTTCATGGTGCGCTCCCTGCGCTGAATGATCTGCAAATGTCGGACTGACATCAACGGCCAAGCCTTCAATTCGTGTGTAAAGCGGAATAATACAGCCCGCCTGAACGGCAGATGAACCTTTCAAGGGGAGCTTTCGCTTGACTGGAGGGGAAGCAGTCACTATAGAAACCCGACTTTTCCCGAAGGTCTGACAAAGACAGGGCGTTTCGGCTGCCGGACAGGCGGCCCGCGACAAGCGCCCGATGTTTTGGCGCAGGCTGCTTCGGGACACCGAAAAAACAAGGATCAAATCATGTCGAGGCGCTGTGAACTGACCGGCAAGGCCGTCATGTCCGGAAACAATGTCAGCCACGCGAACAACAAGACGCGTCGCCGTTTTCTGCCAAATCTGGTCAATGTGACGCTGATGAGCGATTTGCTCAACCAGCGCATACGCATGCGCATCACTGCCCATGCATTGCGTTCGGTGGAACATCGCGGCGGCCTTGATGCATTCCTCGCCAAGGCGGCAGATACCGAATTGTCGCCAAAGGCGCGCCTTATCAAGCGGCAGATCGCCAAAAAGCACAGCGAGAGCGTCGCAGCAGCGGCCTGAGGCCTGTTTGCTGAAATTTAGTGGGGCATCCGGCAGGCCGGATGTCCTTTTGATCAAAGGCTGGTGCCATACCCCAGGATAAAAAAATGGTTACGCTTGCGCGCGTTTTCCCATTCATGCTTGCCATGGCGGTTGTTGTGACCGCATCGAACGTTCTGGTCCGCTATCCGTTTGATCATTTTGGTCTTGCGGAGGTGCTCACCTATGGTGCGTTCACCTATCCTTTCGCATTTCTGGTTACCGATCTTTGCAATCGCAGGCATGGACTTGGTGCGACAAGGCAGGTTGTGTGTTTCGGCTTTGCTGCTGCAGTGCTGCTCTCGATATTTCTGGCGACGCCCCGCATTGCCATTGCCTCCGGCACTGCGTTTCTGGTTGCGCAGCTTGTGGATGCACAGGTTTTTGACCGGTTGCGACGTGCGGCCTGGTGGCAAGCGCCGCTTGTATCGACACTTGCCGGTTCTGCCCTCGACACCATCCTGTTTTTCACCATTGCATTCGCGGCCGGTTTTGCATTTCTCGACACTGCGACAGGCAGCGCCGATGGCTCACTGGCGATGTCTGTGCCGTTTTTTGCAAGCGAGGCTCCGCTTTGGGTCGTGCTTGCGCTGGGGGATTTTGTCGTGAAGATCGCCACCGGGTTTGCCATGCTGGCACCTTACGGCGCGTTCCTGAAGACTTGGAAACGGTCGGCTCCAGCCGCCTCGCAGAGTTACTGAAGCAGCTTGAACTCGAGCAGCAACGTGCTTTGGAAGTAGTTGAAATTGTCATCCGATATCAGCGTCAGGAAGGTCTCGCCGATCTCGTTGACGCTCACATCAATGCCTTCCATGTTGTCGATCCGGTTGGCTATTCCGGCCTCAAGCAGCACATCGCCATCCACAGTTTTGCTCGCAGCAATCTCACCGGCCGCAATTTTGCGGATGCGCATGCCGGGCGCAACCTGCAAACCGAAACGGCGCTCCAGCAAAACCAGGTCGCCATTTGGCAGGAAGTCAGCATCGGTGATTGCGTAATCATCGCGCCGTGCAACGGCAAATTCGAAAATCTTGTCCGGCATCGTTGCAAAGGCGCGGTGGTTTCCCGATGCATCCAGCGTCTCTTCGGCAATTGAAAGAAACCCGCCTGCAAAGACAGAACCTTGCGGGAACAACGCCATCGCCTCAATTCCGCGGTTTCGGTCCAGCCTGCCAATTCCAGGTTTGGGCGACATTTGAGCAAAGTCTGTCAGGGTTCCGTCAGGTGCAATTGAAAACCTGCCGGTCTCGCTGTTTCGCTCAAAAGCGATGTAAGCTGTTCCACCAGCCACATCGAGGGCTTCACAATCGGAGTAGCCGTTTTTGGCGAGCGGCTTGCCCGAACGCCCGGCCGGAAGCGGGCGGAGGAGGGCCTTGGTGATATCGTGCAAGGCGCCGGTGATATCGCGCTCAATCACGGCATCGAGAACCATGCATTTGTCGGTGACGGCAATCAAATGGTTGCGGTCAGGATGCAGGCGCAGGCCGGAAAAACCGCCAAAACCCCGCGTTTCCGATTGCAATTGCAGGCCGCCAACAAACTCCAGCGCACCAAAACGCTTGCCGGTTTCGGAAAGCCGGAAATTGAGGATTTTGGCAGCAATGATGGTTGCTTGCGGCGACTGTGCCGATGTTCGGCTGATCGCGGTCATTTGAGACAGCGCGAAAAACACTACCACGGCCAGTGCGGTTCGCCTTGGCCAAATGTTGATCCACCCGGCCCCGGAAGACATCACCTTTTACCGGCTCGTCGCCCACGCGGGGCATGGGCTCCGCCGCCGCTGTTTTCTGCAAACAGGCCAGCCAATTGCTCGGTCATGGCACCAGCCAGCTCTTCCGCGTCCACAATGGTTACAGCCCGCTTGTAATAGCGGGTCACGTCATGGCCGATGCCGATGGCAAGGAGTTCGACCGGCGAGTGGGTTTCGATATCGGCAATCACGTGGCGCAAATGACGCTCCAGATAGTTCCCCGGATTGACCGACAGCGTTGAATCATCGACGGGCGCTCCGTCGGAGATCATCATCAAAATGCGCCGCTGCTCACTGCGCCCCATCAGGCGTGAGTGCGCCCACAGCAATGCCTCGCCGTCGATGTTTTCCTTGAGCAAGCCTTCGCGCATCATCAGGCCCAAATTGCGGCGGGCCCGGCGCCACGGGGCGTCAGCACTTTTGTAGACGATGTGGCGCAAATCATTGAGCCGGCCCGGCGTAGCCGGTTTGCCTGCGCGCAGCCAAGCCTCACGGGACTGTCCGCCTTTCCAGGCCTTTGTGGTGAAGCCGAGAATTTCGACTTTGACGCCGCAGCGCTCCAGTGTACGGGCAAGAATATCGGCACATGTGGCGGCAACCGTGATTGGCCGTCCACGCATCGAACCGGAATTGTCGATCAGCAGGGTTACCACCGTGTCGCGGAAAACCGTTTCGCGTTCTTTCTTGAAGGAAAGCGCGGACATCGGATCCATGATGATGCGCGGCAGACGGGAAGTGTCGAGTACACCTTCCTCGAGGTCGAAATCCCAGCCACGGTTTTGCTGTGCCATCAGGCGGCGCTGCAGGCGGTTGGCAAGACGTCCGACCACGCCTTGCAGATGCGCCAGTTGTTTGTCGAGAAATGCCCTCAGGCGATCAAGTTCTGCCTCATCGCACAGATCCTGCGCATCGACAATTTCGTCATGTTCGCCGGTGAAAACCTTGTAGTCGCTGTCTGGCGGCAGATTTGAGAACGGCAGTTCCGGCCGCCAGGATTCGCCGGGCGTCTCGGCATCAACGTCATCTTCTTCGGAATATTCTTCCGAAGTGGCATCGGCCGCTTCCATTTCGCCTTGCTGCTGTTCGTCCGAGGTCTCGTCTGATTCCTCTGGCTGCGAATCATCCTCGCCCGTTGATTCCTCGCTCTCGCTCTGGTTTTCCTGGCCGTCGTCCTGCGGCTGGTCGTCGTTTGCTTCGTCCTGCGGGTCGTCCGGATCGGTCTCGCCGAGCTCGTCCGCCATGTCGAGCGAGGCGATCAGAGAGCGCGTTGCCTTGGCAAAAGCTGCCTGATCGGCGAGGTCGCCATCAAGGGCAGCCAGTGTCTGCGCGCCTTTTTGCTCGATAAAGCTGCGCCACAAATCGACAAAACTTTCGGCGCTTTTGGGTACGGCAATGCCGGTCAGTTTCTCCCGCACCACCATGGCAACGGCTTCCTCCAGCGGGGCTTCGCCGCGGTCGAGCGCGTTTTGGTAATTGGCTTTTGAGTATTTGTCCTCGAGCATTGAGGAAATATTGCGGGCAACGCCTTCCATGTTGCGCGAGCCGATTGCTTCGACGCGGGCCTGTTCAACGGCATCGAAGATGGCGCGTGCATTGCGACCGGTTGGCAAATAGCGGGCATGGATGGTCGAGTTGTGGCAGGCATGGCGAAGTGCCAATGAATCGCCGACTCCACGGGTAACAGCGAGTTGTTCGCTGGTCAGCCGCTTTCCAGGCTCTGGCAGGCGCACCGCATTTCCGGCCATGCCGGGCTTGTCAGTGGAGAATGCCACTTCCAGCGCCTGCGTTCCGGCAATTGCACGAACGCAGGTCGAAACCGCCCTTTTCAGCGGCTCGAAATCCGGCACCTTGGACGGTACTTTCTTGCTGTTGCTGCCGGGCCCGCTCATTGTGTGCCGCCGTCAGGCCAAAACGAGGTTGGCAGCTGACTCTTTGAGTTCCTCGCCAAACACCCGCTGGTAAAACTCGGCGACAGCCGGGCGTTCCAGCTCGTCGCACTTGTTGAGGAAGGTGACGCGGAACGCAAAGCCGAGATCGCCGAAAATGTCGGCATTCTCGCCCCACGTGATCACGGTTCGCGGGCTCATCACGGTGGAGATGTCGCCGTTGATGAATGCATTGCGCGTCATGTCGGCAATGCGCACCATCCTGGAAGCCCTCTCACGACCTTCCTTGGTGTTGAGGCTTTTTACCTTGGCAACAACAATGTCCACTTCATTGTCGTGGGGCAGGTAATTGAGCGTGGTGACAAGCGACCAGCGGTCCATCTGTGCCTGGTTGATCTGCTGTGTTCCGTGGTAAAGGCCGGTGGTATCACCAAGGCCTATGGTGTTTGCTGTTGCAAACAACCGGAAAGCCGGGTGCGGACGAATGACCCTGCTCTGGTCGAGCAATGTCAGGCGGCCTGATGATTCCAGAACACGCTGGATCACGAACATGACGTCCGGGCGCCCGGCATCATACTCGTCAAAAACCAATGCGATGTTGTGCTGATAAGCCCATGGCAGAATGCCGTCGCGAAACTCGGTGATCTGCATCCCGTCCTTGACGACGATGGCATCCTTGCCGACCAGATCGATACGCGAAACATGGCTGTCAAGGTTGATGCGCACGCAAGGCCAGTTCAGCCGGGCAGCAACCTGCTCAATGTGCGTCGATTTGCCCGTTCCGTGGTAGCCGGAAACTAGCACACGGCGATTGTGGGCAAATCCCGCGAGAATCGCAATGGTTGTCATCTTGTCGAACAGGTAGTCTTGATCGACTTCGGGAACGTGCTCGGTGCGCTCCTTGTAGGCGGGCACCATCAAGTCGCTGTCTATTCCGAATATTTTCCGGACCGACAGTTTCGTGTCCGGCATGGACTCAGTCATTCGGATTTCCTCCGGCCCTTTGGCCTGGCTGGTGTTTTGCCGCCTGCCGTGCTGTCCCTTGCGGGCATTCATCAGACAGTAGGCGTTGCGGGTTCAGTCTGCAAAACCTGTTTGCTTGAGATATTTGTAAGCCTGGATGATCGTGCGAAGCCGTTCTTCCGAGCTTCGGTCACCACCATTTGCATCGGGATGGTGTCGTTTGACAAGTTCCTTGTAACGCCCCTTGACCACATCGGGTGTGGCAGAATGCGGCAAACCAAGGTCATCGAACGCCTTTCGCTCGAGTGTTCGCAATTTGCGCCCGGCCGCATTGGGCTGTTGGCGCGCACCGGAAATGCGGGCCCGGATACGCGCCTCGGCACCAGCTCCCGGCTCGGCGCCGCCGGTCAGGGGCACTTCACCGCCCCATTTGTTGACGCCCATTGTCCATGTCGGGCGATGGCCGGTCAGCGCATCCTTTTGGAAACGCGCGACTGAATCATCATCAAGACCCGAGAAATAGTTGTAGGTCTTGTTGTACTCGGTCACATGCGGATGGCAGAAATTGAGGTACTGGCCCTCAAAGTTGCGACCCATGGGAGCTTTGTGCGTTGCTGGAGCTTCGCATCCTTCCCATTGGCAAACGGCCTTGGTCGGCTGAACAGCGGTGGCTGCCGGCTTTCCCTTGCGGACGCGAATTTTGTCGAAATATTTTGATTTGAAATCCATGGCGCGATTATGGGGCCTTGTGACGTTTCGAACAAGAATTGACATTCAAGAGATGTCTCCGCAGAAGGACCGGTTAAGCGCTTCGCAAATTTTGATTCAGGCTAACGCAGGATGGCCATCGCATGGGATACTCTGTCGAACTGGAAACCGAGCTGCGGCGGACATTTTCGCCGGTTTTGCTCGAGGTGATCAATGAAAGCCATCTGCATGCGGGCCACGGGCACCATGACGGGACCGGCGAAAGCCATCTGCGGATCAAGATTGTCTCCGATGCTTTCACGGCGATGACGCGGGTTGAGCGACACCGGGCGATCAATGCCGTCGCCGCAAAGGCAATTGCCGCCGGACTTCATGCCTTGGCCATTGATGCCAAAACGCCGCAGGAAGCGGCAATTTAAGTTTGGTTGCGAATGCGCAGCTTGGTGATCCGGTTTTTCTCGCGACGCATGACAATGATGCGCTTGCCGTAGAAGGTGAAGGATTGTTTCTCGTCCGGGATCATTTGCGCAGCGTGAATGACCAGTCCGGCGATGGTGGTGGCCTCCTCGTCCGGCAGCTCCCAATCCAGCGCCCGGTTGATGTCGCGGATAGGTACCGAGCCATCCAGGATGACGGAGCCATCGGCCTGTGTCTGCAATCCTGCCACATCGACATCATGCTCGTCTGAAATCTCCCCGACGATTTCTTCCAGAATGTCTTCAAGCGTGACGATGCCTTTCACTTCGCCATATTCGTCAACAACAACGGCAATGTGGGCCTTGCGCCGCAAGAAGGCATTGAGCTGGTCCTGAAGCGAAGTGTTTTCCGGAACAAACCACGGCTTCCCCGCCAGCTTCATGATGTCGAACTTGCCCAAATCATCATGGTTGGCAATAAAGCGCAGCACGTCGCGGGCATGCACAATGCCGATGATGTTTTCCGGATCGTCGCGCCAAACCGGCATACGGGTGTAGGGGCTGTCTGTAACTTGCCGGATCAACAATTCCGCGCTCTCTCCGGCGTTGAGTGACAACATCTTGGTGCGATGGATCATCACATCGGAAACTTCAAGCTCGTGCAGGTCAAGGATGCCGCCGAGCCGATAGCGGTCGTCCTTCACCACGGAGCCTTCACGGGCCAGAAAATCGACCGCGCCGCGGATTTCCTCATGGGCCGACAGCATGGATTCGCCAACATCCAGATGAAATCCGAACAGGCGCAGAATGCTGCGGACTATGAAGGCGATTACCGCGGCAATCGGCGAAAGCAGCCAAACGATCGCCCGCACAAAAGGCGCAACCGCAAGGGCAAAGCGGTCCGCATTGGAATAAGCCCAGGATTTCGGCATCACTTCGCCAAAAATGACGACGACAACGGTCATGACAAGCGTCGCCCAGGCGATCCCCGCCTCACCAAACAGTTTGAGGAAGAGCCAGGTCGCGATTGCCGACGCAGATATGTTGACCAGATTGTTGCCGATCAGCAAAGCTCCGATCAGCCGGTCCCGCTTGTCCAACAATGCAGTCACGATGCTGGCACGCGCATCGCCCTGCTTCTCCAGCGAATGCATTCTTGCCTTTGACGAAGCGGTCAGCGCCGTTTCGGAGCCGGAGAAGAATGCTGACAGCGCAATCAGGCCGAGCAATATGCCCGCCACGACCCAGTATTCGGTAGCAATCATTGCAGTTTACGCTCCAGAAAGCCCAAAACCTCGGAAGGCGATACATCGTTGGCGATGAAGGATTTACCAAGGCCACGTGTCAAAATGAAAGTCAGCTTGCCGCGCTTCACTTTTTTGTCCTGGGTGATGAATTGCAGCAATCCCTGTGCATCTGGCAGGCTTCCGGGAATTTGCTTCACCGATACAGGCAACCCAATTGAACCCAAGTGATCTTTTACCCGTTCCACCGTGTCGGCGTCGCACAAATTCAGCCGGTTTGAAAATTCATGGGCAAGCACCATGCCGATCGAGACGCCTTCTCCGTGTACCAGACGGGCACTGTCATAACCGGTCGCTGATTCAAGGGCATGCCCGAATGTGTGACCCAGATTGAGCAATGCCCTTGCGCCGGTTTCCGTTTCGTCGGCAGCAACAACTTCCGCCTTTGCGCCGCAACTTGTGGCAACAGCTTGCCCAAGTGAGGGGCCAAAGGCAAACAGGTCCGAGCGGTTGGCTTCCAGCCAGTCGAAAAAGCCCGGCCGGTCGATCAAACCGTACTTGGCTACCTCGGCATATCCGGCGCGAAATTCACGGGGCGAAAGTGTTCGCAACAAACCGGTATCAGCCAGCACCAGAACCGGCTGGTGGAAGGTGCCGATCAGGTTTTTGCCTTCAGCGCAATTGATGCCCGTCTTGCCGCCAACAGAACTGTCGACCTGTGCCAGGAGCGTGGTTGGTATCTGGACAAAATCCATGCCGCGCCGCGCTACAGATGCAGCAAAACCTGCGAGGTCGCCAATGACACCGCCGCCAAATGCAATCACCAGGTCATTGCGCTCAAGTTTTGCGGCAAGAATTGAATTCACCACGTGTGAAAACACAGGCATTGACTTGCTGGCTTCGCCCGGACGGACAATGATGGCGGTATGCCCGATTCCGGCAGCATCCAGCGAAGCCATCAGGGCATCACCGTGCAAGCCAAAAACGGTCTCATCTGACACAATGGCAACGCGAACTCCCGGACGAAGGCTGGAAATGCGTTCGCCCGCGCTTTGCAGCAATCCATCTGCGATGAATATCTGGTAGCTGCGGTTGCCAAGGCTGACGTCGACGGTGCGCATCATTCTTCCTTATCTGTAGCCTCGGCCGGAACCATCAAGGATTGACCAATCGCTGCGATAACATCGTCGCAGGTTTCCCGCTTGGACATTCGCGATGATTCCACGTGGATATCGGCCTGCGCATAAATCGGCGAACGTTTTTCCAACAAATCGGCAAGGGTCTGGCGCGGGTCGGCAGTTTGCAGCAAAGGCCGCGATTTTGGCCGCCGCATGACCCTTGACAGCAACAGATCGGCGTCTGCCTTGAGCCAGACCGATACGGCTTTGTGCTTGATCAGTTCTCGCGTCTCGTCGGCAATGAAAGCGCCGCCGCCCAGCGACAGCACGGCTGGCCCCTCGGCAACAAGGCGGGCAACGACGCGGGCTTCGCCGGTGCGAAAATGTTCTTCGCCGAATTTTTCGAAAATCTCCGGAACCGACATGCCTGCAGCGGTAACGATCTCGGCATCGGAATCACGAAACGGCAGGGACAATTCGTCTGCGACCATCTTGCCGATGGCTGACTTGCCACTGCCCATCATGCCAACGAAAACAATCGGCTTTTCACCCAGGCGGGCTAGCAATTGACTGGTTCTTTCGGCAGATGCAGACACTGTCGGGTTCCGGTATTTCAAGTGACTCGCCCATGCTGGCGAAGCCGGGGTCGTTGCATACCAAACACTGCATTTCGTCAAGTGCAGTGTGTTGCTGACACCGCGTTGCAGTATTGCCAAGGGAAACGGAATTAACCATAAGGTGGTTGCAGGCGAAGCGTTGAAAGTGTTGTACCATGCCTAGTCTGATCAGGTTTTTCGTAACTTGTGCCATTCTTGCGGGATTGGTCTACGGCTCAATGGTGGCTTTGGCTGTTTTTGTTGAACCGCAGCCACGTGAAATGACGGTTCGTATTCCGGCCAACAAGTTGAACCCGCAGTAATCCGGGCAGGCAAAATCCCTGGAATGAAAGCGCAGATGCGCCAGCGCCATTTGGTCGAATCCTTTCTCGAAATGATGAGTGCCGAACGCGGAGCCGCGGCGAACACGCTTTCGGCCTATGGCCGTGATCTTGAATCATACGGCCAAAGCCTTGCCATTGCGGACACGGATTTCCTGACCGCACCAACGGGCGCAGTTCGCGACTTTCTCTCACAATTGTCGCGATCGGGCATGGCAGCCTCAACACAGGCAAGGCAGCTTTCGGCAGTGCGGCAGTTTCACCGGTTCCTGTATTCGGAAGGTTTGCGGACCGACGATCCGACCAGTCCGGTGGCAAGTCCAAAATTGTCGCGGCCGTTGCCGAAAATTCTGGGCGAAGCGGAAGTCATGGCTTTGATCGGGCGGGCACAGCTCGAAGCGGCACAGGCCGAAAAAGCGGCAGATGTGTTGGGCTGCGTCCGGATGCTGGCATTGCTGGAAGTTATATATGCCACCGGCATGCGGGTGAGCGAACTGGTTTCACTGCCTGCGGCATCGGCGCGTGCCGAGCGCTTTCTCTCGGTTACCGGCAAAGGAAGCAAGGAAAGGCTGGTACCGCTTTCCGATCCGGCAAAGGAGGCCATGAAAAGCTGGCTGGACACCAGAAAGCAGGCCGGACTTGCTGCCTCGCAATGGTTGTTCCCGGCTGATTCCCAAAGCGGCCATCTGCCGCGGCAAGTATTTGCGCGGGATTTGAAGTCACTTGGCGCCAGGGCAGGCATTGCAGCGCACCGGTTGTCGCCTCACGTATTGCGCCATGCCTTTGCCAGTCACCTGCTGCAAAACGGCGCTGATTTGCGCATTGTCCAGCAATTGTTGGGGCATTCCGACATTTCCACCACGCAGATCTACACACATGTGCTGGATGAGCGTTTGCGCAGGCTGGTGGAAGAAAACCATCCGCTGGCAATTGCCGCAACTGCAAGCTGAATTAGCGCAGCAATGTGCAATGGCGCGCAATTTCTTGACATCGGGGGTCGCAAAAGCCAGTGTGCGGCGCGTTTAGCGGGGTGGCAGACCCTCCCCAAGCCATCAGGTACGGTTCCAGAAAATCCATGCGCAGTTATCTAGAGTTTGAGAAGCCCGTCGCGGAGATGGAAGGCCGTATCCATGAATTGCGCTCCATGGCGCAAACGGATGCAAATCTTGACCTTGCCGGCGAGATCGAGCGGCTGGAGGGCAAAACCCGGGAAACCCTGGCAGACCTCTATTCAAAGCTCACTCCTTGGCACAAGACGCAGGTTGCCCGTCACCCGGACAGGCCGCATTTCAAAGACTATCTCAGTGCGTTCATCACCGAATTCACGCCTTTGGCGGGAGACCGGTATTTCGCTGAAGATGAAGCGATTGTTGCCGGCTTTGGCAGGTTCGACGGGCAGTCCGTTGCTGTTATCGGTCAGGAAAAAGGCTCCGACACGCAAAGTCGCCTGAAACACAATTTCGGCATGGCGCGCCCCGAGGGCTATCGCAAAGCCGTCCGGATCATGGAACTCGCTGACCGGTTTGCCATTCCGGTGATTACACTGGTTGATACTGCCGGGGCTTACCCCGGCGTGGGTGCTGAAGAACGCGGTCAGGCTGAAGCAATTGCCCGTTCTACCGAGACCTGCCTGCGGATCGGGGTGCCGGTTGTGTCGCTGGTGATCGGCGAGGGCGGCTCGGGCGGGGCCATCGCGATTGCATCGGCCAACCGCGTATACATGCTTGAGCATGCGGTTTACAGCGTGATTTCACCGGAAGCGGGCGCTTCGATCCTGTGGCGCGATTCGACCCGCGCCAAGGATGTGGCAACAGCCATGAAGATCACGGCGCAAGACCTGTTGCAGCTTGGCATCATTGACGGCATCATTGCCGAGCCGATGGGTGGCGCGCACCGCGAGCCATCGGTGGTCATGGAATCTGCCGCAGCCACCATCCGCCTGGCGCTGGCCGAACTTTCCGTGCTCGACGCGCAACAATTGCGAAACCATCGGCGGGAAAAATTTCTGGCAATCGGGCGCAATCTGGTCTGAAGCCGAAAAATTGCCGCAGTTGGGTTGTGGTAACAACTTGCTGAGAACAGCCTGCGGATGGTTCGACTGGGTTAACAAATTGTCAACAAGGCTGGTATAGCCAGTTGTTGAGTGCGGCGCCGTCAACAAGCGGGTGCTGGTGCGGCAATATGGAGCGCTTTGCGCGGGATCATGAACTGGCTCAACAAAGCTTTCACAACTGCTTTTTGCCTTTTGGCGCTGACGCTTGCAGCTTGCCAGGGCAATGTGAGCGTCGACGACTTTTTCCCGAAGGCTGAAAAGCCGCTTCCGGCAGACATCGTCAAAACGATGAAAACCAAAGGCATGACCGGTGCCTCGCCGATCATGGTGCGAATTTTCAAGAAAGAGAATGTTGTCGAGGTCTGGAAGGCCACCAATTCGGGTCGATACGACCTGCTCAAGGAATATGAAATCTGCAAATGGTCCGGCAAGCTTGGTCCCAAGTTCGCCGAAGGTGATCGGCAGGCTCCTGAAGGGTTTTACACGATCAATCCGTGGCAAATGAACCCGAACTCGGACTATTATCTGGCCTTCAACCTTGGCTATCCCAATGCTTTTGACCAGGCCCATGGCAGGACCGGAACGCATTTGATGGTTCATGGTGCGTGTTCTTCGGCAGGTTGCTATTCCATGACCGATGACCGCATCGAGGAAATATTCTCCTTGGCGCGGGAAGCGCTGGAAGGTGGACAAAAGTCCTTTCAGGTTCAGGCCTATCCGTTCCGGATGACGCCGGAAAACATGGCCGAGCACCAGAACGATCCGCATTTTGAGTTCTGGAAGATGCTGAAAGAGGGCTATGACCACTTTGAAATCACCAAGGCGCCGCCAAAAGTGGATGTCTGCGACAAGCGATATGTGTTCAACCGGATTGCCGATGGCGAGAAGGCTTTCAAGCCGAAGGATGCATGTCCACAAATGACAGTGCCAAATTCGCTGGCGCTGGCTTATGGCAAGCACATATCGAAGGAAGACGAAGTTTTTCAAAAGGCGCTGAAGACCAAGGCTGCCAAGGAATTGTGGGCGGGGCGCAAACTTGAATACCCCGCTGACGCGTCATTGAAGCCGGTGGAGATGCCGGTGGCCGCAGCCATCGCCACTGCATCGCCGACATTGCCCGGTGGTACGCCGGCGACCAACAGCGCAGGCGCGACCGGTGCGACTGCCCAGCAACCGGCGACAAGTGCCAATGTTCCTGTGCCTGCCCCGTCGCCTGTGCAGGCAAAACCGGTGGCCAGTTCAGGGTAAAACCTCTCACGAGCTTGAATAAACCAATAAACCGGTTTATTCGAACAAAATGACCGATCCGGAAACCGAACAGATGGCTGCGTGCCTTGCCGCATTGGGAAATCCCGTGCGCCTGTCGGTGTTCAGACGCCTCGTAAAATCGGGAAGGCCGGGGATGAATTTCGGGGCGCTGACGCACGAAATGAACCTCGCGCCCTCCACGCTTGCGCATCATCTGGCATCTCTCGTGCAAACCGGCCTGGTCGTGCAGGAAAGGGCCGGGCGGGAGACGCTAAATCGCGCAAATTTTGCCGGCGTGACCCAATTGCAGACATTCCTGACGCGGCAATGCTGCGCGGATGAAAGCGTTTCGAAACCGGGAACAGCGAAGTGAGCCAATCCGGCGAAGCATCGGAATCCGCCAACCGGGGCAGGCGTTTGCTGCTTTTGGCAGCAATGCTGGGCATCACCCAGACGATTGGCTACGGAACCATGTACTACTCTTTCGGGGTGCTCGCACCTGACATGGCGAGAAGTACCGGCTTTTCGTTGACGAGCATATTCGGGCTTTTTTCCCTGTCGCTGGCTGCAAGCGGATTTGCCGCACCGCGGCTTGGCCGGTTGCTGGACCGGCAATCACCTGCCCTCGTCATGACTTTCGGGACGGGCTTGTGTTCGCTGATGCTGGTGCTCTGGGCACTGATCCCGGGAAAGGCGGCGTTTGCAATTCTGGTCATTCTGGTGGAGCTGTCGTCGATTCTGGTGCTCTACGAGGCGGCTTTTGTTGCTGCTGCCCGGCTGGTCCAGATCAGCGATGCGCGGCGGACCATAACCGGTATCACGTTCGTGGCAGGTTTTGCCTCGACGGTGTTCTGGCCACTTACCCAATGGCTTGGCAGTTTTCTCGACTGGCGCGAAGTCTACCTTGTCTATGCAGCATTGCAGCTGGCAGTCTGCCTGCCACTGCATGTTGCGGTCTGGCGCTACTTTCCGCTGGTCAAGGCTGTCAGCGGAACTGAAAGCATTGCCAGCGAGGAGCTTGGTTCAGTGCGCGAGCCCAAACGGCGGCGCCAGATTTTCATTCTGCTGATGGTCGGTTTTGCTGCACAGTCATTCGTGATTGCAGCCATTCACTTGCACCTTATCGGCATTCTTGGCGGACTGGGGCTGGCAGGTTCGGCGGCATTTATCGGTGCCTTGCTTGGCCCTTCGCAAGTGGCGGCGCGGGTGGCGGAATTTGCCGGGTCGGGTCGGTTTTCCATTCGTCCTGCCCTGATTTTCTGCGCCGTTTCCCTGCCAATATCATTGGGTGTGCTGCTGGTCGGCGCGCCCGCCATTTACCCGGCAATGGCGTTCGCCGTGATTTTTGGAGCCGGGCAGGGGCTGAGCTACGTGATCCGCGGGATTTTGCCACTGCAAATATTCGGGCGAAAGGGCTATGGCGAATTGACCGGCTGGTTCAACTCGGCCAGGCTTTACGTGGCTTCCGGTGCACCGTTTGCAACGGCCTACCTGTTTGAACATGGCGGCGTCAGCGCCACGCTCTGGTTTCTCATTTTCCTCGCCCTTGTTGCGGGCCTGTTCATGGTTGCCGCACTGGCTTTGCAGCAAGCACAGGACTGATCAGGCAAAGGCGCCATGGCAATGCTTGAACTTCTTGCCCGAGCCGCAGGGGCAGGCCTCATTGCGACCGATCTTGCCCCAGCTTGCCGGGTTGGCCGGATCCCGGTTTTCAGGTGATACGGTCTCGACTTCTTCTGCCAGATAAGTCTCCCCGCCGCCCAGACTGGTCGGTGACGGATGACTTTCATGCGTTTCCAGCGGTGTCAGCTCTTGCGCGTCCGGACGCACAATTTCCACCCGCATCATCTGCGAGGTAACCGCCGCACGAAGGCTGCCCAGCAGGGTCTGGAACAGTTCGAAGCTTTCAGACTTGTATTCGTTGAGCGGGTCGCGCTGGCCATAACCACGGAAACCGATTACCGAGCGCAAATGGTCGAGGTTGACCAGATGATCGCGCCACAATTGGTCGAGTGTCTGCAATACCACTGATTTTTCAACGTATTTGCTGATTTCAGGCCCGAAGCGCTCGGCCTTTTCAGACGCCAGTTTGTCCGCAGCCTGCGTGATGCGCTTGCGGATGTCGGCATCGTCAATGCCTTCCTCGGCTGCCCATTCCTCGATTGGCAGATCAAGGTTGAGCTGGGTGATGACTGCCTGCTTGAGGCCCGGTGCATCCCATTGCTCGGCATAGGCACGTTCGGGAATGTGTTTTGCAACAATGTCCTGGATCACTTCATGGCGCATGTCGGTGATGGTTTCGCCGATGTCGTCGCCCTTCATCAGGTCAATGCGCTGCTCGAAAACCACCTTGCGCTGGTCGTTCATCACGTCGTCGAACTTCAGCAGGTTTTTGCGAATGTCGAAATTTCGCGCCTCAACCTTCTTTTGCGCCTTCTCAAGCGCCTTGTTGATCCACGGATGGGTAATTGCCTCGTCTTCCTTCAGACCAAGGCGCTGCAACATGCTGTCCATTCGGTCAGAGCCGAAAATGCGCATGAGATCGTCCTGCAGCGACAGGAAGAATTTTGAACGACCAGGGTCGCCCTGCCGGCCAGAGCGGCCCCGCAGCTGGTTGTCGATGCGCCTGCTTTCATGGCGCTCCGTGCCGACCACGAACAGGCCGCCCGCTTCCAGCGCCTTGCGCTTCAGCTCTCCGATTTCCGCCCGGATGGAGGCTTCTTTCGCGTCACGTTCAGGGCCTGCTGCCACCTCGCCCAGTTCTGCGGCAATGCGCATTTCAACGTTGCCGCCCAGCTGGATGTCGGTGCCGCGACCGGCCATGTTTGTGGCAATGGTCACTGCGCCCGGAACGCCGGCCTGCGAGACGATGAATGCTTCTTGCTCATGGTAACGGGCATTGAGAACCTGGAAATCCTTGACGCCTTCCTGACGCAGCCGCTCGGCCAGCATTTCGGACTTTTCGATTGAAGTCGTGCCAACCAGAACAGGCTGGCCGCGCGACTGGGCATCGCGAATGAGATGAACAATGGCCCGAGATTTTTCTTCTGCCGTACGGTAAACTTCATCGTCGTCGTCAATGCGCTTGACCTGCACATTGGTTGGAACGTCAACAACATCCAGTCCGTAGATGTCGTGGAGTTCTTCCGCCTCGGTCATCGCTGTTCCGGTCATGCCGGCCAATTTGTCATACAGGCGGAAATAGTTCTGGAAAGTCACGGATGCCAGCGTCTGGTTTTCCGGCTGAATGGCCACGCTTTCCTTGGCTTCCAAGGCCTGGTGCTGGCCTTCGGAATAGCGCCGCCCTGGCATCATGCGGCCGGTAAACTCGTCGATGATGATGATTTCATTGTTGCGGACAATGTAGTCCTTGTCGCGCTGAAACAGCTTGTGTGCTTTCAAGGCGTTGTTGACGTGATGGACCACCGCGACATTTTCGATGTCGTAGAGCGATTCACTTTTCAGCAGATTGGCTTCCCGCAGGAGGCCTTCGAGTTTTTCCGTGCCCTCTTCGCTGAATGTTACCGAACGCTGTTTCTCATCCAGTTCAAAGTCGCCAGCATCAAGCTTGACCACGATGCGGTCGATCGTGGTGTAGAGGTCCGATTTGTCGTCCAGCGGGCCGGAAATGATCAGGGGCGTGCGCGCTTCATCGACGAGGATCGAATCGACTTCGTCAACGATGGCATAGCGGTGGCCGCGCTGAACCATTGCCGCCAATTCATATTTCATGTTGTCGCGAAGATAATCAAAGCCGTATTCGTTGTTGGTGCCGTAGGTGATGTCGCAGGCGTATGCTGCCTGCCGCTCACGGTCATCCAGGCCGTGGACGATCACCCCCACGCTCATTCCCAGAAAATTGTAGATGGCTGCCATCCACTCTGCGTCGCGCTTGGCGAGGTAGTCGTTGACCGTGACCACATGAACGCCCTTGCCTTCGAGGGCATTGAGGTAAACTGCCAGTGTTGCGACAAGGGTTTTGCCTTCACCGGTGCGCATTTCCGCGATCTTGCCTTGATGCAGGATCATGCCGCCGACCAGCTGAACGTCAAAATGGCGAAGGCCCAAAGTGCGTTTTGATGCCTCGCGCACGGTGGCAAAAGCGGGAACCAGCAATTCTTCCAGGGTTTTACCCGCAGCAAGTTGCTCTCGAAACTCGACTGTCTTGGCCGCCAATGCGACGTCATCCAGTTTTTCCAGCTCCGCCTCAAGGGCATTGATCTCTGCCACTTTCGGTTGGAGGCTGCGGATCAATCGGTCATTGGATGAACCAAAAACCCTGCGAGCGATATTGGTGAAAATGCCCATTACGGCCTCTCGTGCGGTGTTGGTTTCCGGCTGGGCCAACAGGTAAAATCGTACCCGGCTCGTTCAAACATGGTCACAAATCGAAGCGGTTCCACCAAGAGTGGCGCTTCTGTTCTGGACGACGGGTCGCCGGACAGATAAGAGGGGCCAAATGGGTTGTCAACGCCAAGGGAATCATGTCCGGGCGTGCAAGGCCAATGAAACCGGATCACAAGGCTGCGACCTCCCCTCAGCCGTCGGTCAGTTCCTGAAAGGATTTTCGATGAAAACCGCTTGCAAACGTATTTCCGCGCCCCGTTCATTGCGGGTTCTTGCAGCCTTCGCCATCCTGTTTTCGGGGGCAATGGCACTTCCTGCGTTCGCCCAGAGCGAAGACACCATTTTGGCGAAAATTGGCGAACAGACCATCACCGAACGCGATCTGGCCTTTGCAACGGCCGATCTGGCCGAACAATTCGCCCAGGTTCCCGAGGAAAGCCGCAAAGCAGCAGTCCTGAACGCCCTGATTGACATCAAACTGCTGGCCTTCGAAGCCGAAAAGTCCGGCATGGCCAAGGACGCGACATTTGAAGCCCGGATGAAATTTTTGCGCGAACGCGCGCTGCACAATTCATGGTTTCAGGAAAAAGCGTTGAAGGGCGTCACAGACGAAGAGGTCAAGGCGCGTTTCGAGAAGGAAATTGCGGCTGTCAAGCCGCAACAGGAAGTTCGCGCCCTTCACATTCTCGTCAAATCCAAGGAAGAAGCCGACGCGGTCGTGGCCGAACTTGTTTCAGGCAAGGAATTTGCCGAGTTGGCAAAGACCAAATCGATTGATCCCTCCGGCGCTTCCAATGGCGGCGACCTTGGCTTTTTTGGCAAAGGCCAGATGGTCCCGGAATTTGAAGCGGCGGCCTTTGCGCTGAAAGTCGGCGAATACACCAAGGAGCCGATCAAGACCCAGTTCGGGTTTCATGTGATCCGCAAGGAAGAAGAGCGCACAACGCCGCTTCCCGCATTTGCGGATGTTGAAGGCCAGATCCGTCAGATCGTGATGCGTGACAAGTACGGCGTCCTGGTTGACGAAGCTCGCAAGAATGCGAAAATCGAAGTCCTGGACGAGAAACTCAAGGCCCAGATTGATGCTGCAAAGGCGCAGCAGTAAAATCCCGGTCGCGGTGCCGCCCAAAAACGTTTGGCGAAGGGGACATCATGTCAACAAAAGTATCGCCGCTCGCGCCGAAAACGTTGGCAGAGCTGCCTCCCATTGCAGGGGTGCGCCTTGGCAGCGTTGAAGCCGGCATCAAATACAAGAACCGGAAAGACCTGACCGTGATGGTCTTTGATACTCCCGCGTCAGTGGCGGGTGTGTTTACCCGCTCAAAATGCCCTTCTGCACCGGTCGATTGGTGCCGCAAGCATCTCGACAAGGGCAAAGCGCGCTGCGTGGTGGTCAATTCCGGGAACGCCAACGCCTTTACCGGGAAAAAGGGCATTGAGGCCGTTCGTGCAACCGCCGAAGCCGCGAGCGAAGCGGCGGGCTGCAAGAAAAGCGAGATTTTCATCGCATCGACTGGCGTCATCGGTGAGCCGCTCAATGTATCGGGTTTCGGCGAACACTTGAAACGGGCAGTTGCCGAGGCACGGGAAGACGGATGGTCGGACACGGCCCGTGCCATCATGACAACCGACACCTATCCGAAGCTGGCAACCCGGCAATTCGAGGTCGAGGGCCGCATGCATGCGCTCAACGGTATCGCCAAGGGTGCGGGAATGATCCAGCCCGACATGGCGACGATGTTGTCTTTTTTGGTGACAGATTTGCCGATTGCTGCGCCCGTGCTGCAAAAACTTTTGTCCAAGGCGGTTGATGCAAGCTTCAACTCCATTTCGGTCGACAGCGACACTTCCACCAGCGATACGCTGCTGTTGTTTTCGGTAAACGGACCCAAGCCGGTGAAGGAACTTTCAGACAAACGTCTGGACGGCTTCAAAAAGGCATTGAAGCAGGTGTTGCATGAACTGGCGATGTTTGTTGTGCGCGACGGGGAAGGCGCAACAAAACATGTTGAAATCCATGTAAGCGGGGCCAGTTCGGGCCGTTCTGCCAAGCGCGTGGCCTTTTCCATTGCCAATTCACCGCTGGTGAAAACAGCAATTGCCGGTGAAGATGCAAATTGGGGGCGCATCGTTGCGGCAGTCGGCAAGGCAGGCGAGCCGGCAGACCGTGACAAGTTGTCGATCCATTTTGGCGACATCCGTGTTGCGCGGGACGGTGAACGCGATCCTGACTACAGCGAAGCTGCCACAACTGCCGTGATGAAAGGCGAATATATTCCCATACGGGTGGATCTTGGCATCGGTGGTGGAAAGGCAACTGTTTGGACTTGCGACCTCACCAGCGAGTATGTGGCGATCAATGCCGACTACAGAAGCTGAACGGCGTTCCAAAATGGCCGAGCTTGCAGATGTGCGACGGATTGAGGCCGTCGGGTTTCGCTCCTTTCCATCCACCACGACACATTATGACGGGACCTGGGCGATCCGCCTGACCGCCGGGCATCCGGCAAAACGGCTGAATTCGGTCACGCCACTGGATCCAAACGACACCAGTGACATTGAAAGGCGGGTGGAACTGGCCAGCAGGCGGTTTGACGGATTTGGCCGCCCGCTGGTTTTCCGGATATCGCCATTGGCTCCGGTCGGCCTCGGCATGCTTCTGGACAAAAAGGGTTGGTCGCGTTTTGACGAAAGTCTGGTGATGGCTGCGCCGCTTGATGCCAGCCAATTTGCCGACGCGGTAGATCAGGTGCCTTTGCAAGATACCGGCCGCTGGGTGGATGCCTGGCTCAAGCTGACCGGTGAGGACCTTTCCAGAAAGCCCGGAATGGTGGAGGTGATCTCATCCATCCGTGCGGAAAGCGGATTGTTTTTGGTGGAAGAAAAGGCCGGGCAACCAGTATCGGCGGTGCGCTGTGTCAGGGACAATGATCTTGCCGGGTTTTTCGAGATGGAGACCGAGGCCGGGCGGCGGCGGAGGGGGCATGGAAGGTCCGTATTTTCCAGTGCACTGAAGTGGGCTGCAACGCATGGCGCGCGAACTGCATGGCTACAGGTGGTCGCCGACAACGAGCCGGCGCGGGCGTTGTATGAAGGTTTCGGGTTCAACGAGGTCTATCGTTATCATTACCGAATGGCACCGGCATGAAAATCGTGCTGGTCACCGCCTGTGCGTTGATCGACGCCGACAACCGGGTTCTGATCGCCCAGCGTCCCGAGGGCAAGTCGCTTGCAGGATTGTGGGAATTTCCCGGCGGCAAAATTGAAGCCGGAGAAACCCCGGAATCCTGCCTCGTCCGTGAGCTTTTTGAAGAATTGGGCATCACAACCTGGCCAAGCTGCCTGGCGCCACTCAGCTTTGCCAGCCATTCCTATGACGATTTCCACCTGTTGATGCCGCTGTATGTTTGCCGTCGTTGGGAAGGGGCTGTCATCGCAAAAGAACATGCAGCCCTCAAATGGGTGCGACCCAACAGGTTGCGTGACTATCCCATGCCACCGGCAGACGAGCCTTTGATCCCGTCGTTAATCGATCTTTTATAGCTTTCGCGCATTTTTAACCAAACCTGTCGAAATGGTCTGCGAATTGACTTCCAGATCACGGTGGAGCGTTAAAGCGGAGAGCGATCATGCGCAAATTGTTGAATTCGGCATATTCTTTCAAAAACCGGTTCCAGAGGCACAATGGTGGTGGGGCCAGCGTGCAGGCGGCAATGCTTTTTGGGGCCATCGGCATGGCCATGGCGGTGCTGGCAGCGCCAATGTTGCAAGGTGCTGTCGACTATTACGCGGACAACCGGGCGTTCGGACTTGACCGCGTCATGACCGGCTCCGTGGAAAAGGGAGATCGCTACACGGTTCGCAAAAGCGTGCTGAACGAAAGCGCCACGAAAAATTGTGAAAACAAAGACAGCCGGAAATGCGAAAAAAACTGACACCGAAAAATTTGTTAACCGTGCCTGTTAAGCTGTGCTTGAATGTTCCTGCCTATAAAGGACGGGAAGATTTCATCCATGTGACTGGAGGATGCAGAGTTGCTCAAGCGATTTCTCAGGTGCGAATCCGGCTCCACAGCCATTGAATACGGCTTGATCGCCAGCCTCATTGTGGTTGTCATTATTGGCGGCATTACAGCGGTGGGCGACGCGTCTGTTCTGACCCTCAACAATATTGCAGACCACCTTTAATCGGCTGTCAAAATTCTCCTTTATACTCCAGAAAATCTCTCAGGCTTGCTTTGGCAGAACCCGGTTGCAAGGGTTTTTGCTGGCTTTCATGCGCTGACCAGCCGGTCAGGTAAACGATCCTCACAGTGGCCGGAATGCGTTTTTCATCATCGGCAAAACGCGCTGCATATTCGTTCTCCAATGTGGTCATGAAACTGCGAGCAAGCTTTGGTCGTGAACCTGCCATTGCCGTTGTAGCGCCGATTGAGCGCAGATCATTGATCAGTGCGCGAACACCGGAGTATCGCAGGTTCAAGGTTTCGCCGTCAGCCACCGGCAAAGCGTAACCTGTCCTTTGCAGCAAAGCGCCAGCCTGTTTGATTTCGACAAACGGATCGACACGCAAGGCTGCGCCGCCGGTCAATGCTGTTTCTGCGGCGATCATGGCTTCCCGCAGCTGCGACAGGGTCCCTTCTGCCGGCAGTGCTGCCATCAGCAAGCCGTCAGGCTTCAGCGCAAGTCTCGCCTGGATGAGCATGCCGGGAAGATCATTGCTGCAATGCAGGCCAAAGGCCGAGACGACAAGGTCAAACGAGCCCGGTTCGACTGACAAATGATCGCGGTTGGAACCCAATTCGTCACCCAACCTTGTGATGTGCGCGTTCGGCAAAGCCGTCTTTAACGCATCTGCCATCGCAGTGGTTGGGCTGAACAAGTCGAGCACTTTGGAGAACGTGCGGTTGGTTACGGCAATGCGGCTGCATATTTCTGCAGCGGCGTGCTCGACCAGAAAGCCCGCATCGTCTTTTGCAATGTGTCTGGCCCTTGCCAGCCGGGAGGCAACCCGAAGGTAGCTGAACAGGCCTTCGGGCTTTGTTTCCAGTTGCAAAGATTGCACCCCTCATGGTTGAGTAGCAAATACGACTTGCCAGCAAAAGGCGATCACGCCGGTGTTTGCCTGTTGCCCTTGATATGGTCCGCAAATGTTTGGCGCAAACTTCTTTTCGCGTTTTCATGTCTCCCGTTCCTGGGGCGCGCGGGTGCTGGACATGGTTGCGCCACCAACTTGTCTCGCCTGCGATGCCCGGGTCGGCCAGCAGGGCGGCCTTTGCGCGCGGTGCTGGAGAGCCATGCGCTTTATCGAGCGTCCCTATTGCGAAATTCTCGGAACGCCTTTTCCGCATGAATTTGGCGAAGGCGCGGTCAGCCCGCAAGCAATCGCCGATCCGCCGCCATTCAACCGGTTGCGCTCGGCAGTTCTTTACGATGACAAGGCGCGTTCGCTTGTTTCCAGCCTGAAGTTCTCGGACCGGACTGACCTTGCCCGCTGGATGTCGAATTTCATGCTGGTTGCAGGGCGTGAGCTGTTTGCCGATTGCCAGGCGGTGATTGCCGTACCTTTGCACTGGCGGCGGCTGCAGGCCCGGCGCTACAACCAGTCGGCCGAGTTGGCACGTCCGATAGCTGCGCAAACCGGGCTGTTGCATTTGCCGCTGGCGCTGGTCCGGCACAGGTCAACCGAAAGCCAGATCGGGCTTTCTGCATTGGCACGAGCACGCAATGTCCAGGGCGCGTTTCGGGTACCGGCGAACTGGCGACCGCAGATTGAGGGAAGGCGCATCTTGCTGGTTGACGATGTTTACACCACCGGAGCCACCGTAAAGGCATGCGCTCGGTCGCTGAAACGGGCCGGAGCAACGGGAGTTGATGTGCTGACCTTTGCAAGGGTGGCCAGCGGCGATATATGATTGATCCTTGATTGCGAAAATCATTGAGTGGACCATGGCTGAAATCATCATCTACACAAGGCAAATGTGCGGCTATTGCACGGCGGCAAAACGCCTGCTGACATCCAAAGGGGCCAGTTTCACCGAGCATGACGGGACGTTTGACCCGGCCATTCGGGCCGAGATGGTCAGCCGCTCGCATGGAGGGCAGACGTTTCCTCAGATTTTCATCAACGGCCAACATATTGGCGGCAGCGATGACCTTCATGCGTTGGACCGGCAGGGCAAGCTTGCCCCGATGCTGCAGGCGGGTGCGGTTTGATGTCAGGAAATCCCGCTTTGTCCAAGATTGCCTGTGTCCAGATGCGCTCCGGCACAAACCAGGCTGCAAACATCACCGCAATGCAACAATTGGTACGCGAGGCAGCAAAAGCCGGGGCCAAATATGTCCAGACGCCGGAAATGACCGGTCTGGTGCAGCGGGAGCGCGCCGGCCTGCTTTCGCAAATCGCACCCGAGGCAAACAACCCCGTCTTTGCCGCAGCCCAGCAGCTTGCACTGGATTTGAACATCTGGCTGCACATTGGCTCCACCGCCGTTTTGCTTGCCGATGACCGGGTCGCAAACCGCGCTGCGGTGTTTGCGCCATCGGGTGAGAGGGTTGCCAGTTACGACAAAATCCACATGTTTGATGTCAATCTGGACAATGGCGAAACATGGCGTGAGTCGGCCATCTATGAAGCTGGCGACACCAGCATTGTCGTGCATGGACCAGCTTTGCCGGTCGGCCTTTCAATTTGCTATGATTTGCGCTTCCCTGAATTGTTCCGGGCGCAGGCGCTGGCCGGAGCCGAATTGCTGACCTGTCCGGCCTGTTTTACCCGGCAAACCGGCAAGGCTCACTGGCATGCGCTGCTGCGGGCAAGAGCGATCGAGAATGGTGCGTTTGTGGCAGCCGCCGCGCAGGGCGGGGTGCATGCGGATGGTCGTGAGACCTTTGGACACTCGCTGGTATTTGACCCATGGGGTGTTTTGATCGGCGAACTGGCCCATGACGAACCGGGGGTTCTGATATGTGAAATCGAGACCGGCAAGGCCAACGAAGCACGGCGCAAGATACCAAACCTCAGCCATGGCAGGGAGTTTTCGGTCCGCATTGAAAGCGAGTCCGGGGTAGGTGGACACAAGGTGGCCGCGCAATGATCCGCTATGCGCTTGATTGCCCGCAGGGACACGGTTTTGAAGGCTGGTTTGGCTCTTCATCCGATTTTGACACCCAAAGCGCTGCCGGACTGGTTTCGTGCCCGCACTGCGGATCTTCTAAGATTTCCAAGGCCTTGATGGCACCGGCTGTTTCCACGGCGCGGCGCAGGGAAGCAAGACAAGAAATGGTTTCAGCCCAGGTTGCCGCCATTCCTTCAGCCCAGATAGACCCGCGCAAGCAGGAACTGATCGCCCAGATGCGGGCTATCCGCGAAGAACTGCTTTCTACTTCTGAGAATGTCGGCGAGCGTTTCACCGAAGAAGCACGCAAAATCCACTATGGCGAAAGCGAAGCCAGGGGCATTCACGGTGAGGCTAGCCTGCATGAAGCCGCCGAATTGATCGACGAGGGCATCATGGTGCTGCCGGTGCCGCAATTGCCGGAAGACCGCAGTTGAAATGCTATGCCGGGCGGCGCGCCAGGATCATGTAATTGACATCCATGTCGCGTGAAATATCCCAGCGGTCTGCCAGCACATTGTAGAAGACGCCGGTTTTTTCGGCGATTTCCATGCCGGCTGCTTCAAGTGGCCCTTCGATTTCAGCAGGCCGCACCAGTTTTTCATAGGAATGCGTGCCACGCGGCAGCCATCGCAGCACGTTCTCGGCAGCAAATATCGCCAGGGCCCAAGCCTTTGTGGTGCGGTTGATGGTTGCAATGAACATCAGTCCACCCGGCTTCACCATGGTCGCGCAATGCCCCAGAAAGAGTGCCGGGTTGGCGACATGTTCGATAACTTCCATGTTGAGCACAACATCGAACTTCTCGCCACCAGCGTTCAATTCTTCGGCGGCCACCGGCCGGTAGTCGATGGAAAGTCCGCTTTGCCCGGCGTGAATCCTTGCCACTTCCACATTGGTCGTCGACGGATCGGCGCCCACGACGTTTGCACCAAGGCGCGCCATCGGCTCTGACAACAGCCCGCCGCCGCAACCGATGTCGAGAAACCGCAATCCGGCAAAGGCTTTGGGATCGTTGAAATCGCGGCCAAAATTCTCGCACACCTTGCGCTTGATGTATTCCAGCCGGACCGGATTGAACTTGTGCAGCGGGCGGAATTTGCCTGTCGGGTTCCACCAGTCAGCGGCCATGGCTGAAAACCGTTCGATCTCGCGGGCGTCGATGGTTGTCTTTTCGCTCTGTTCCACAATTTTCTCCCGGTTCTCGGTCATTGGCACAGGTCGGGCGAAAGGCGCGCCCTGTCAAGGTCTCAATGGCTATCCGGGTTGCCGCAGCCTGCCGGTTCGCGCCAGCGTACAAAAACGTCAATTGTGCGCTTCTTGCGGGTCAGGCGCTTTTTGTCTATGGAAACGCCGCCCGCTCCGAAAACCGGAGCGTTTTTGTTTGTTGCATTGGTTAAAGGGAAGAACGTAGCCATGGCCCGGCTGGTAATGAAATTCGGCGGGACATCCGTTGCCGATATCGGCCGTATTCGCAACGTCGCGCGCCATGTAAAGCGTGAAGTCGATGCCGGTCACGAAGTGGCTGTCGTGGTGTCGGCAATGTCCGGCAAGACCAATGAACTGGTTGGTTGGACCCGCGAAGCATCGCCAATGCATGATGCGCGTGAATATGACGTGGTGGTTGCCTCCGGGGAACAAGTCACCGCCGGCCTTCTGGCGATTGCCCTGCAGAACATGGGCGTGGATGCACGTTCCTGGATGGGTTGGCAAATTCCGCTTTTGACCAACAATGCGCATGGCGCTGCGCGAATTGAAGACATTGATGGAAGCACACTCATCGAACGCTTTGCGATCGGGCAGGTGGCAGTTGTTGCCGGTTTCCAGGGCATTGCCCCCGACAACCGGATTTCGACACTGGGCCGCGGTGGTTCAGATACCAGCGCCGTTGCCATTGCAGCAGCGTTGAAGGCAGACCGGTGCGATATTTATACCGATGTCGACGGGGTCTACACCACCGATCCGCGCATTGAGCCCAAAGCCAGGCGACTTGACCGCGTTTCATTTGAGGAAATGCTGGAAATGGCATCGCTCGGTGCGAAAGTCCTGCAGGTGCGATCGGTCGAACTTGCAATGGTTCATGGCGTTCGGACATTCGTGCGTTCCAGTTTTGATGAGCCCGATTCAATTGATTCAAGCGAGGGCGCTGACACGCCGGGGACGCTGATCTGCAGTGAGGAAGAGATCTTGGAAAAGCATGTGGTCACCGGAATTGCCTATGCCCGCGACGAGGCCCAGATTTCGCTCCGGCGTGTGCCCGACAAACCTGGCGTTTCGGCAGCGATCTTTGGTCCGCTGGCGCAAGGCCACATCA
This sequence comes from Rhizobiaceae bacterium, assembly GCA_041739225.1. GTDB lineage: Bacteria > Pseudomonadota > Alphaproteobacteria > Rhizobiales > Rhizobiaceae > BOKV01. The sequence goes on along the minus strand of JBGSOG010000032.1, from coordinate 9,179 downwards.
ATGTTGACATGATTGTGCAAAGCGTCTCGGAAGACGGCTCGCGAACCGACATGACATTCACGGTGCCGGAAGGCGATGTCGAAAAGGCAGTCAAGATCATTGAGGACAACCGCCAGTCAATTGGCTACGAGATCATCCAGAGCGACAAAGGTCTCGTCAAGGTTTCGGTCATTGGCATCGGCATGCGCAGCCATGCAGGGGTCGCAGCGACCGCATTTGCCGCGCTTGCCTCAAAAGGCATCAATATTCGGGCAATCACCACTTCCGAGATAAAATTTTCGGTGTTGATTGACGCAGACTACGGCGAACTTGCTGTTCGCACACTGCATTCGGTTTATGGTCTCGACAGGAAATAATTTTCCTCAAACTGCACCACTTTCGGTGCTATCACTCGAAACAGGGACTGGTTCGCCGGTCCTGTTTGCATTGGGATCCCGGCGTCAACCCGGGAAGAAGACCGGGCAGGATGAGAACCGCAGCGACAGGTCCGCGCGTTCTCCTGAAACGGCTCCGCGAGGTCATGGCGGAGCCGCTGGGAGCACAAGAGCGGCTTGACAAGATCGTCAGGCACATCGCCGCCATCATGGTGGCGGAAGTCTGCTCGGTCTATGTTTTGCGTGCCGACAATGTGCTGGAGCTTTTCGCTTCCCAAGGCCTGAACCCGAAGTCGGTTCACGAAGCCTCGCTGAAAGTCGGACAGGGCCTTGTCGGAACGATTGCGGCCACTGCCCAACCGCTCAACCTTGACGATGCGCAGAACCATCCGGCCTTCGCCTATCTGCCGGAAACCGGCGAAGAACTCTTCCATTCCTTCCTCGGTGTGCCGATCCTCCGTTCGGGGCGGGCGCTGGGTGTTCTGGTCGTCCAGAACCAGGCAAAACGCAGCTACGCCGATGACGAGGTAGAGGCGCTCGAAACCACGGCCATGGTCTTGGCCGAACTGATCGCTGCCGGAGAACTTGAAGGCTTGAACCGGCAAGGCACCGGGCTTGATCTTTCCCGGCCGTTGCAGCTTTCCGGTTCTTCTTTGGCCGAGGGCATCGGCCTTGGCTATGTCGTGCTGCACGAACCGCGCGTGGTCGTCACCAATCTTTTCAACGAAGATGTGGACAGCGAAATCGAACGGTTGCGCGCGGCGATCGGCAGGTTGCGGCTTTCCATCGACGGTTTGCTGGACCGGCGGGAGGTCTCCAGCGATGGTGAACACCGCGAAGTGCTGGAAGCCTACCGCATGTTTGCCAATGACCGTGGCTGGGTGCGGCGCATGGAAGAGGCAATTGCCAACGGCCTGACCGCAGAAGCCGCCGTGGAAAAAGTGCAGAGTGACAACCGTGCCCGGATGATGCGCCAGCAAGATCCATATTTGCGCGACCGGCTGCATGATTTCGACGATCTTGCCTACCGGCTGCTTCGCGAGCTTGTTGGCAGACCGCACGGTCCGATCGAGGACAAGATCACGCATGACTACATTGTCGTGGCGCGCAACATGGGCGCGGCAGAACTGCTGGACTATTCAAAGGACAATTTGCGTGGCCTGCTGCTGGAAGAAGGTACCGCCACCAGCCATGTGGTGATCATTGCCCGGGCGCTCGGCATTCCGGTGGTCGGGCAAATCGCCAACCTGTTGTCGCTGGCCGAAAGCGGCAACGCTGTCATCGTTGATGGTGATGACGGCCATGCGCATTTGCGTCCCGCCTCGGATGTGGAAACCGCCTATGGCGAGAAGGTAAAATTTCGTGCCCGGCGCCAGGCGGCTTATGCCGAGCTGCGTGACAAGCCATCCAACTCCAAAGATAACGCGCGCTTTGATCTGATGATCAATGCAGGCCTTGCGATGGATTTGCCGCAGCTTGAACTGTCCGGTGCAGTGGGCATCGGCCTGTTCCGAACCGAGTTGCAGTACATGGTATCCTCGCGCTTTCCGCGCCCGCGGGAACAGGAAGAGTTGTATCGCAGCGTCCTTGCAGCAGCCGGTGACAAGCCCGTTACATTCCGCACGCTGGATATCGGCGGTGACAAGGTCCTGCCATATGGCGAAACGGTTCACGAAGAAAATCCGGCGCTTGGTTGGCGCGCCATACGGCTGGCGGTGGACCGTCCAGGCCTCATCCGGATGCAGATCCGTGCATTGCTGAAGGCAGGTGCAGGCAAGCGGCTCAAGGTGATGTTGCCGATGGTCACCGAGGTTCGCGAATACCGGAAGATCAAGGCCATCGTCGAGCGCGAACGCAAAATCCTGGCTGGCTTTGGCCATGCGCCGCCGCTGGAATTCCATTTGGGGGCGATGATCGAAGTTCCTGCACTTTTGTTTCAGCTGGATGAGCTGATGCAGGAAGTAGACTTTGCCTCTGTTGGATCGAACGACCTTTTCCAGTTTGTCATGGCTGTTGATCGCGGAAACCCGCGCATGGCCAGCCGCTTTGACCCGTTGTCGAGGCCGTTCCTCCGGGTATTGCGCCAGATTGTCGAGAAGGCGGATCAATACCATCGGCCATTGACGCTTTGTGGTGAACTGGCAGGGCGGCCGTTGCCAGCCATGGCGCTGGCCGGCATCGGCTTTCGGTCGCTTTCCATGGCTTCGTCATCCATCGGGCCGGTCAAGGCAATGTTGCGCGACCTTGACGTTGCCAAACTGTCGGAATGTCTGCTGGCGGCTTTGGCTGAACCCATCGGCGGCCAGACCATCCGCGAACTGTTGACGGATTTTGCCGACAGCAACGGAATTCACTATTAACGAACCCAGCCAACTGGCCGGGCAAGAACGCGTCCTGGCCGCGACAGGATCAAACCATGCTCAACAATGAAAAGCTCGACCAGTTGGTGCGCAGGCATGCCAGCCTTGAGCGTGACATGGCGTCCAATCCAGATGCTGAAACCTATGTGAAACTGGCTTCAGAATATTCAAACCTTGGCGAGGTGGTGAGCAAGATTCGTGAATTGCGCGAAAGCGAGAAAGCCATGGCCGGGCTGGATGAAATCATCGCCGACAAGTCAATGGATAGCGAGATGCGAGAGCTTGCAGAACTGGAATATCCAGGCATTGAAGAAAAAGTCGCCCTGCTGGAGCGCGACATCCAGGTGATGCTGTTGCCGCGCGACAGGGCTGACGACAAAAGCGCGATTCTGGAAGTTCGGGCTGGCACCGGTGGATCGGAAGCGGCCTTGTTCGCGGGCGAGCTGTTCAGGATGTACGAGCGGCACGCGGCGCTCAAGCGCTGGAAAGTGGAAATCCTGTCGGAAAGCCCCGGTGAAGTCGGCGGCTACAAGGAAATTGTTGCCTCGATCACCGGCAAAGGGGTCTTTGCCCGCCTGAAATTCGAATCGGGTGTGCACCGGGTACAGCGGGTGCCGGAGACAGAAGCCAGCGGGCGCATCCACACTTCTGCTGCAACGGTTGCAGTTTTGCCGGAGGCAGAAGACATCGACATAGAAATCCGCAACGAAGACATCCGCATCGACACGATGCGCTCTTCCGGTGCCGGCGGGCAGCACGTCAACACCACCGACTCGGCAGTGCGCATCACCCACATGCCCAGCGGGATTGTGGTGACATCGTCGGAAAAGTCGCAGCACCAAAACAGGGCCAATGCGATGAAAACGCTGCGTGCGCGCCTTTACGACATGGAGCGGCAGCGCGTTGATACCGAACGGGCCAATGAACGGCGCGGGCAGGTGGGATCCGGTGATCGCTCCGAACGCATTCGCACCTACAATTTCCCGCAAGGGCGGGTCACCGATCACCGGATCAACCTGACGCTCTACAAGCTTGACCGCATGATAGAGGGCGAAGGCCTGGACGAGCTTTTCGATGCGCTGATCACCGATCACCAGACAACGCTGCTTGCCCAGATGGACGGAACCGAGTGAAAGCTTCTATCGGCGACTGGCTGGCCACAGGAGCCCAGAGCCTTGCAGATGCGGGCATTTCCGATGCGAGGCTGGACTCGCGGTTGTTGCTGCAACATGTGCTGGATTTGCCGCATGCTGCGTTGATTTCAAACTCCGGCAACATCGTGGAAGAAAACGCGGCGAAGATTTTTCAGGGTTTGCTGGAGCGACGGGCCAAGGGCGAGCCGGTTTCCCGGATTGTCGGTTACCGGGAATTCTACGGTTTGCGGTTTTTGGTTACGCCTGAAGTGCTAGACCCCCGGCCCGAGACAGAGCTTCTGGTCGAGGTGGCCTTGAAAGCCGCCAATACCATGCCGGGCCCGATGCGCATTCTGGACATCGGAACGGGCAGCGGGGCCATCGCGATTTCGCTGCTCCATCACCTGCCGGATGCCAGTTGCCAAGCCTGCGACATTTCGTCCACAGCGTTGGCGCTGGCCGCCGAGAATGCCCGGCTTCATGGCGTGGGCGGGCGGTTTTCCCCGGTCCTTTCCGACATGATTCCACCCGATTGCGGGAGATTTGGACTGATTGTCAGCAATCCTCCCTACATAGAGACATCAGTCATTGCATCGCTTGACCGGGGTGTTCGCGACCATGATCCGGTTTTGGCACTTGATGGAGGCACTGACGGGCTGAAGTTTTACCGGAAAATCCTTTCCACCGCTGAAAACCACCTGCTGGATGGCGGGGCAGTTTTTCTGGAGTGTGGTGCAGGGCAGGCGGAGCCGATCTGCCAATTGGCGCGGGCTCATGGGTGGAAACTTACTGCCATCCACCGTGACCTTTCGGGCATCGAACGCGTGCTTGAATTTGGTCGCACGTGAACGCCGGATTGCCGCGTTGCAGAAAAAGCTTGGAAAAGCCGATTGAAAAGGCTAGTTTCCGATCAAGGCAGCGCAGACAAGGATGAGTCGAAGCACTGCCGGGATCGTTCCCCACATTTCAAATTGCAATGTGAAAATTGGCCGGTATGCGGGGGCATTTCGGGAACGTCCGGGTCAAGCCAGACTGTTGCAGGATTTTTTCCTCCGACTAAGCAGTCTTGCGGGCGCAAGCGTTCAGCTTCGCCTGGCAACTGGCGGCAAGATCCCCATTATCCAGTCACTGAACCAAAATGAGAAGTTCATGAGGCAGACACAGCAGAAGAACCGCATGCGGGGCCGGGGGCGCAAGCAACCCAATCCGATGAGCCGTAGCTTTGAGAGCAACGGACCAGACGTGAAAATTCGTGGCAATGCTTCGCATATCGCCGAGAAATACACCCAGCTTGCGCGTGATGCGATTTCGTCCGGTGACATCGTCATGGCCGAAAATTATTTGCAGCATGCAGAGCATTACAATCGCATCATTGCAGTTGCCAACGCCAATTCGGTTCGCGACGGCGAGTTGAACGGCGGGATACGCCAGCAGCCGGAAATGGGCGGCTTTGACGATGATGAAGAGGATGAGAACGACGATCCCCGGCATCCCCAGTCGCCGCGCACTTCTGAAATGCGCCAGCCAAACAATGACCGCCAGGATGGGCGCCAAGACAATCGCCAGGATGGGCGCCAGGATGGGCGCCAGGATGTGCGCAATGACGGGCGCGACCGGCAGGACCAGCGCCCACGTCAGGAATACCGCGAGCGTCCAGACAACCGGAGCGACAATCGCAATGACAACCGGAACGACAACCGGCCGCAACGGCAGGATAATCGTGACCGGTTCGAACAGCGCCCGGACAATCGGGGCAATGACAATCGTGGCAATGACAACCTGGGCAACGACAATCGCGGTAACGAAATTCGCGGCAATGACAATCGGGAGCGCAACGAAAATCGTGGCGCAGACCGTCCGGAATACCGTGAGCGCAATGACAATCGTGACCGCAGTGACAACCGTGAGCGCAATGAAGGGCGCAATCAGCAACGTGAGCCTCGTCCGGTCGCGCCAATGATTGAGACTGAGGCCGGGCCGGTTGAAATGCGCGTTGCGCCAGAAATCATGGAGCAGCCGGAGCCAAAACCCCGGCGTGAGACGCGCACCCGCCGTCCGCGCCCTGTGGCGGAGGATGCAATTGGCACCTCGCCAGACGGAAACGGACGGTCAACGCCTTCGGCACCGGGCATTTCCCCTGACGCAGCGAAACTGCCGGGCAGCCTGTTTGGCATGGGACCTGAGCCGGTGGCTGGTATCTCTTCAGACGACTGAACGCAGATTAAACTGCAACGAAAAACCCGGCTCAGGCCGGGTTTTTTATTGCCTCTTTTCCCGCAGGTGGATCATTCCCATATGTGTTCGGAAAAGGTCCGCCAATTCATGGGGGCCTTCCTTGAATACCTCTCCGACATGCCGCTTCGGGTGCCGGAAGAAAAAAGGAGTATGCGATGAACATCGAAAAATATTCCGACAGGGTGAAAGGATTCATCCAGTCTGCACAAACCCAGGCGCTTTCCGCCGGGCATCAGCAGTTTTCTCCCGAGCATTTGCTCAAGGTCTTGCTTGACGACCCCGAGGGACTTGCAAGCTCGTTGATTGAACGTGCCGGCGGTCGCCCGCGAGACGTGCGGCTTGCGCTCGACGCTGCTTTGAAGGCCATGCCTTCGGTCAGTGGCGGCAATGGCCAGTTGTATCTTGCCCAGCCATTGGCCAAGGTATTCGAAACAGCGGAAAAAGCGGCCGAAAAGGCAGGCGACTCATTCGTTACCGTGGAGCGGCTGTTACTGGCGCTGACGATTGAAAAATCGGCCAAGACCGCAGACATGCTGGCCAAGGGCGGGTTGACACCCAATGCGCTCAACCAGGTCATCAATGATCTGCGCAAGGGGCGAACTGCCGACAGCTCGAATGCCGAAGCCAATTACGAGGCTTTGCGCAAGTATTCGCGCGATCTCACAAAAGATGCGCGGGAAGGCAAACTCGATCCGGTGATCGGACGCGATGAGGAAATCCGCCGGACCATCCAGGTCTTGTCCCGGCGAACCAAAAACAATCCGGTGCTGATCGGCGAGCCGGGCGTAGGCAAAACGGCGATCGCCGAGGGGCTGGCGCTGCGCATCATCAATGGCGATGTGCCAGAATCCCTGAAAGACAAGAAGCTTTTGGCACTCGACATGGGTGCGCTGATTGCCGGGGCAAAATACCGCGGCGAATTTGAAGAGCGGCTGAAGTCCGTGCTTTCGGAAGTCACCACCGCAAACGGCGAAATCATCCTGTTCATCGATGAGATGCACACGCTGGTTGGCGCAGGCAAAAGCGAAGGCGCAATGGACGCCTCAAATTTGCTCAAACCTGCACTGGCGCGGGGCGAATTGCACTGCGTTGGCGCAACCACGCTTGAGGAATATCGCAAGCACGTTGAAAAGGATGCGGCGCTGGCGCGCCGGTTCCAGCCCGTGTTTGTGTCCGAGCCGACTGTCGAGGACACGGTTTCGATCCTGCGCGGCATCAAGGAAAAATACGAACTGCACCATGGTGTGCGGATCACTGATTCCTCGCTCGTGGCGGCTGCAAACCTGTCCAACCGCTACATCACCGACCGCTTCCTGCCGGACAAGGCCATCGACCTGATGGACGAAGCTTCGGCACGGCTGCGGATGCAGGTGGATTCCAAGCCCGAAGAACTTGATGAACTCGACCGGCGCATCATCCAGCTGAAAATCGAGCGCGAAGCCTTGAAAAAGGAAAGCGACAAGGGCAGCAAGGAGCGTCTTCGCGTGTTGGAAGGTGATCTTGCCAGCCTTCAGGAGAAGTCCGATTCCCTGACTGCCCGCTGGCAGGCAGAAAAGCAGAAACTTTCCGGTGCCCGCGACATCAAGGAAAAGCTCGACCATGCCACTGCCGAATTGCAGCAGGCAGAGCGTCGAGGCGACTTTGCACGGGCGGGCGAGCTCAAATACGGTGTGATCAAGGAGCTGGAACGAAAACTTGCAGAGGCGGAAGCCGCAGGTGATTCCGAGCTCGAAGCGATGGTCGAGGAAGCGGTAACGCCCGAGCACATCGCCGGTGTGGTTTCCCGCTGGACCGGCATTCCGGTTGACCGGATGCTCGAAGGTGAAAAAGGCAAACTGTTGCGCATGGAAGACGCACTGGCCGGCCGGGTGGTGGGACAGGGCGAGGCGGTTCAGGCGGTTTCGCGTGCGGTTCGCCGTGCGCGTGCGGGGCTGAACGATCCAAGCCGTCCACTGGGATCGTTCATTTTCCTTGGCCCAACCGGTGTTGGCAAAACCGAACTTACCAAGGCGCTTGCCGGTTTCCTCTTCGATGACGAGAACGCGCTTCTGCGGCTCGACATGTCGGAATACATGGAGAAACACTCGGTATCGCGGCTGATCGGTGCGCCTCCTGGCTATGTCGGCTATGACGAGGGCGGCGCTCTCACCGAGGCTGTGCGCCGCAGGCCGTATCAGGTGGTGCTCTTCGACGAGATCGAGAAGGCACATCCCGACGTGTTCAACGTGCTCCTGCAGGTGCTGGACGACGGTCGCCTGACAGACGGGCAGGGACGCACGGTCGATTTCCGCAACACGCTGATCATCATGACTTCCAACCTTGGCTCGGAATATCTGGTCAATCTTGGAGAAAACGAGGAAGCGTCGGCGGTTCGCGACGAGGTGATGGCCGTGGTACGGGCATCGTTCCGGCCAGAGTTTCTCAACCGCGTCGACGAGATCATCCTGTTCCACCGGCTGAAACGTGCCGACATGGCAGGTATCGTCGCCATCCAGATGAAGCGGCTGGAGAAACTGCTTTCGGACCGGCGGATCACCATTGATCTGGGCGAAGACGCCGTTCGTTGGCTGGCCGAGAAGGGATATGAACCCGCCTATGGGGCAAGGCCGCTGAAGCGGGTCATCCAGCAATCCTTGCAGGACCCGTTGGCCGAGAAAATTCTTTCCGGCGAAGTATATGACGGCATGACAGTCAGCGTACATGCGGGCAGCGACCGGCTGGTTTTCACGGCAAAAGAAGCAGGAAAACCGGCAAAAGCTGCCTGAAGGCGGCAGGGTTGGCGAAAGCGCATAGATTGTTGTGCTCGTCCTTCGAGGCTCGCTGCGCTCGCACCTCAGGATGAAGGCGGCGGGGCTTGGCACCCCTCTCCCCCCTTGCGGGGGAGATGTCTGCGCAGCAGACAGAGGGGGGCTGCTTGCACTGGCTCACCCCCCTCTGCCCCGCCGGGGCATGTTGGCCCGAGCCACGGGTCTCGGCCCGTCCTTCGGACCCCACCGCAAGGGGAGAGAGGAGCGCAGTGCAAAAAACCTATCCCCGTAGCTCAACGCACATCTATTTTTGCGGAACTGTTTCCCACG
>JBGSOG010000031.1:0-69565 GCA_041739225.1 Rhizobiaceae bacterium | reverse complement strand
GCCTGCATCGGCTCCAGAACGCCGCCGATGCCGACACCGCCGGAAAGGTGGACGTTCTTGCCGATTTGCGCGCACGAGCCGACTGTTGACCAAGTGTCTACCATGGTGCCCTCATCAACATAGGCACCCAGATTGACAAATGACGGCATCAACACTGCATTTTTGCCTATGAAGGCCGAGCGGCGCACAATGCAGTTGGGCACGGCGCGAAAACCCGCGTCGCGAAACTCCTTCTTGCCCCAGCCTTCAAATTTTGACGGCACTTTGTCCCACCAGGCGGCCTTGCCGGGGCCGGACTTGATGATTTCCATGTCGTTGAGCCGGAACGAAAGCAGCACGGCCTTTTTCAGCCATTGGTGCACGGTCCAGCCGCCATCAGCCCCACGCGTCGCCACCCGCAAGGTGCCGCTGTCGAGCAATTCGAGGGCATTATCGACTGCCTCGCGCACTTCGCCCTTGGTCTTGAACGAGATGCTGTCGCGGGCTTCAAAGGCAGCCTCGATTGTTTTTTCAAGCGCCTGGTGTGCGGTATTGGCCATTTCTTTACCCCGGATGGTGATGGTTGAAGGCGGGAACACTGGGACAAGGGTCTAAGCGAAGCGTTTGCCGGAATCAACAAAGCCGCAATGCCGCAGAACGGGGAAACATGACTGAAGACGAACAAGGCCGCTGGAAACCGTTGGTCCGCTCCAGGGTGGATCTAGAGAAGGCACACCACATTCCGGTGACGCCGCAGACACAGTCACCGGCCTACAAGCTGGCATTTGACGACAAGCAGTTCCTGACTCGGGAGGAATTGCGGCCAGTGCGCCTGCAACTGGAACTGCTCAAGCCGGAGTTGCATTTTCAGGAACACGGTATTCGCTCCACCATCGTGCTGTTTGGCGGCGCACGAATTCCCGAACCGGGCAAGGAAGCCTGGGCGGCGCGCAACGAAACCCAGAAGCGCAATCTGGAAGCCAATGCCAAGTATTATGACGAAGCGCGTGAATTTGCTGCCCTGGTTTCTGCCCATTCGCAGACCACCGGTTACCGCGAAATGATCGTCGTTACCGGTGGCGGACCAGGCGTGATGGAAGCGGGCAACCGCGGTGCCGCCGATGTAGGCGCTCCTTCAATCGGCCTCAACATCGTTTTGCCGCACGAGCAGGCCCCGAACACCTATGTAACGCCGGGCCTGTGCTTCAACTTCCACTACTTCGCGATTCGCAAAATGCATTTCTTGATGCGGGCCAAGGCGATCGCGGTTTTCCCTGGTGGCTTCGGCACGATGGACGAACTTTTCGAAAGCCTGACCCTCATCCAGACCAAACGGATGGAACCGCTGCCATTGCTGCTGTTTGGAACCGGGTTCTGGTCAAAGGTGATCAATTTTCAGGCGCTGGCCGACGAAGGGACCATTTCACCCGATGATCTGCGCCTGATCCACCACGTGGATACAGCGCAGGACGGGTGGCGCATCATCCGCGAACACTACGGTATCGCTGCCTGAACTGTGGCTTTGCGGCCACGTTTGCGCCCCATTCATCACGAAACTTCCGGCAAGATCGCCTTCCATAAAGATTTATCATTCCGGGAAACATGACCTTAAACCTTGTTTTGCAAAGGTTTTTTCAGGCTGGATGGAGTGCGATCACGCAGTGTGTCAAACCACACACAATCGCCGCTTTCATTCACCATTTAATAACCATGCGAAGGCCAGAACCGGGCGGAACAATTCCGGTGGGCAATCGCAGGAAAATTGGAAGCCGTCATGCAGGGAGTACGGCACATGGCACAGGAAAACCGTTTGGCATCCGCTGTTTCGCTTGGCGCTTCGCGCTGGCATGCAGGAGCGGTGGGCATCGACGCCAAAATGCAGCCGACAGCCGGCGCGCAATGCATCGACCTGCGCGGCTCGTTCCGTTCGGCCCAGTCGCTGGCCGGTTCAGGTGCGCTGGTGTTTGAAGGTGAATTGCTGGAAGGTCCCCGCTTCCAGGTGCACTGAAAATTTCCCTCTGCAAATTGCTGCAATTCCAGAATGGCCCGGACTTTCCGGGCCATTTTTATTGCAATTTCAGAAACAAAAAAGCCCGGTCACTCGACCGGGCTTCGTGTAAATAGTCGGCAATGGTCAATTAAAAATCGGCCTTCGTGATGACGCTGTCGCCATCGCTGTCCATGCGTGCGTGCCATTTTGCCGAAAAACCGACAAATTCGTCGCGCGTCCAACGTCCGTCGCCATCAGTGTCAAACATGCGGCCCTGATGCATGCCAGCCTCGACCTGCTTTTGGGCGTGACCCATGCCAGCTCCGTGACCCTGGTCCTTCGCCATGCCTTGCCCGCCCATTTCGCCATGTTGCGTATCACGCATTTCGCCCATCAGCGCCTGCTCTTCGCCGTCCAATTCGCCATCTTCATTGGCGTCAAAGGAAAGGAAGACGCTGCCCCGGCGTTCGGTAACTTCTGCCAGCGTGATCTTGCCATCAGTGTCCAGATCCCATTCGCTGATGAAGTGAGTGGCGAAGGCGTCATCTGCAGCAACAGCAACAAGCGGCGTGAAGACGGCGATCGGAAGCGCGAGAAAAACTGTCTTTAAGATTGACATCGGCATTATCCTGTTAAGATTGATCCCGAAGGCGTAATATTCAAACATTCATATAAATACAAATTAACGATCCGTAAGTTTGTGAATTTTCGCCATGTTCACGCGGACTGGTTTGAAAAACCGGCGAAAAATTGGTTCAGGAGTGGCTGCCTGAAACCGTGCGTAAAAAAGCCAACAAATCATCTGTCACATGGTCGACATGGGCGGCATCATGGCCGTCGAGTTCCCACTGCTCAATGCCGGATGCACCCGTGGCGCCGGGCGCGATCAGCACCGTCACCATGCCCATTTGCTTGGGCACCTCCAGATTGCGCGGCATGTCTTCAAACATCGCGGCAGCGGTCGGCACGACGGCATGCGAAAGCACAAACCGCTCATAGGCAATGCGCGCCGGTTTGGGGGCAAAGTCAGCTGCCACTATGTCAAACTTGGCATCGAACACCGGACCAAACCCCAATGCGCCCAGGGTCCGCTCGGCATGTGGCACATCGGCATTGGTGAAAATGTGCTTTCGGCCGGGCAGCGCCGCAATCGCCTCGCCCAATTCGCGATTGGCCGGAATGGCCGAATAGTCGATGTCATGCACGTCTGCGAGATAGGCATGTGGGTCGATTGAATATTCGGCCATAAGGCCAGCCAGCGTGGTCCCGTGCTGGCGGTACAGCCGCTTTTGAACCAGCCTCGCCTCTTCCAGTGACAACCCGGTCAGACGGGACACATAGGCGGTCATGCGCCAGTCGATCTGTGAAAACAAATCGTGGTGGCGCGAGTACAGCGTGTTGTCGAGGTCAAACACCCAGTCAGTGACGTGGGCAAGGGAAGGCGTGGGCGGGACTTTTGACGGCGGCTTGATCATGCCCCCTTATGCCACTAGAGAGCGGCAATGCAATAGGATGGAAAGCAGCTTCGCCGGGGCTGGGGTATTAGATGAGCCTGTGGGTACCAATCACACTGGTTGCTGCTTTTTTGCAGAACCTGCGGTCGCTGCTGCAGCGCCACCTCAAGGGGGTGCTTTCCAACACCGGTGCGACGTTTGTTCGTTTCGGCTTCGGTCTGCCCGTGGCTTTGGCGATTTTGGCGATGATGCATTTCGCTGGTGGCATCTCAATCCCGGTGGCCAATGCAGATTTCGCAACCTGGGTGGTCGTGGGCGGACTGTCCCAGATCGCAGCAACAGCGCTGTTGCTTTACTTGTTCAGCTTCCGCAATTTTCTGGTTGGCACCGCCTATTCCCGCACCGAGCCGGCACAAGCTGCGCTTTTCGCCTTTGTCCTGCTTGGCGAGAAGGCCGGTCCAGGAACGCTGATTGCCATCGCGATTTCGGTTGTCGGGGTCATGTTGCTGTCGGTTGCCCGTTCACAGTTCACCCTTGCCGGCCTGTTCACCACCGTCTTTACCCGCACCGCGATGATCGGGCTGCTGTCCGGTGCTTTTTTTGGTGTTGCAGCTGTCGCCTACCGTGCCGCATCACTTTCGCTGGACGGCGGCGATTTTGTCATCCGTGCAGCGACCACGCTGTGTGTCACCCTGCTGTTCCAGACTGCCATCATGCTCGCATGGATTGTCTGGCGCGAGCCGGGTCAGTTTTCGGCGATTGCGAAGAACTGGAAGCCGTCAGCCCTGACCGGCCTTGTCGGTGCGCTGGCGTCGTTCGGTTGGTTCATGGCCATGACCCTTGAGCAAGCCGCATTGGTCAAGGCGTTGGCGCAAGTCGAAATGCTGTTTGCCCTGGCAACTTCGGTGTTTTTCTTCCGCGAAAACGTCAACAAGCGCGAACTGGCCGGTGCAGGATTGATCATTGCCGGAATCATTTCCCTGCTCTATTTGCGATGACTGTTCGAAAGCCACACCCCGTGAAAGCCCAGCCATGCCGATGACTGCCTCCGCCAATCCGCATGACTACCCGCCGACACGCTGGATTGCGATGGTGGTTTTGTTGATTGCCAGCTTCATGAACATGGTCGATGTGACCATCGTCAATGTCTCCCTGCCCAGCCTGCAGACCAGTTTTGGTGCAAGTTCCAGTGCCATCGAGTGGGTGGTGGCGGCTTACACGCTTTCGTTCGCTTTGGCGCTTCTGCCGTTTGGCCGGCTGGGCGACACGTTCGGGCGCACCCGGATGTTCATTGTCGGCGTTGCCGCGTTCACTTTCTGCTCGCTGTTGTGCGGTTTGGCCACCAACATCGAAACACTGATCATCGCACGCATTTTGCAGGGTTTTGCTTCTGCAATGGTCGCTCCGCAAACGCTGGCCATTGCGCAGGTAATTTTTCCGCCAAAAGAGCGCGGTGCTGCCTTTGCCCTGTTTGGCCTGACGGCCAGCCTTGCTGCGGTTTCCGGACCGATTGCAGGTGGCCTGTTGATCGGCGCAGACATCGCGGATCTGGGTTGGAGGCCGATTTTCCTGGTCAACATCCCGATTGGCATTTTGGCCATTCTTGCCGCCATTCGGTATATTCCGGCCATGCCGGGCAACCGGTCCGTCGGCACCGATCCAATGGGCATCGCGCTTGCCGCAATGGCGATCTTTTTGCTGGTTTTCCCGTTGATTGAGGGCAGGGGCTATGGCTGGCCCTTCTGGTGCTTTGCCATGATGGCAGCATCCGCGCCTTTCGCTTTTGGTTTTGTGCTTTGGCAAAGCCACAGGGCGGGTCTTGATCTTCCGCAACTGGTTCCGGCCACTTTGTTTGCCAACCGCAATTTCGTCATCGGATCATTGTTGTCGATGGTGTTCTTTTCCTGCGTTCCCGGGTTCTTTCTGGTTTTTGCGGTTTTCCTGCAAAACGGCTTCGGCCTGACGCCGCTTCAATCGGGCATGACCACCGTGCCGTTTTCCGTCGGCATATTGTTGTCGTCGATATTGTCGGGAAAACTTGGAACAAGGTCCCCGCGATTGCGCATCCTGACCGGGTCGCTCGTGATGGCATTGTCAATGTTATGGCTGCGGGCGATGCTGTCGGGCGTCGGCACAGAGGTCGGCCGGTTGGAACTTGCCATGCCACTGTTCTTTGCCGGCATCGGCATGGGAACTGCAATTGCACCGATGTTTCAGGCCATCCTTGCCAATGTTGGCGGCAGGGATGCCGGCTCTGCTTCCGGTTCGTTGCAGTCCTTCCAGCAAGTTGGCGGCGGCCTTGGGGTCGCCATCATGGGCGAGATTTTTTTCTCGAGCCTGGGGCGGGGGATGGCGCTGGCGGCTGGTAATCCGCAACCGGTGTTCATCGATTCGCTGCGGGCGGCGATCGTCTACATCATTGTGGCCCTGCTGGGAGTGGCGGCATTTGCCTATGCGCTTTCGCGTCCGGCAAATGTTCACACCAAAACACCACAGCCCGTTGCCGCAGCAGACTGACCCTCAGGGCACGATCAGCGTGCCTGCGCCGTGCTCCGTGAACAGTTCCAGCAGCACGGCATGGGCGGTCTTGCCGTTGAGGATGACGACGCCTTCCACACCCTTTTCCAGCGCCTCGATGCAGGTTTCCACCTTGGGGATCATGCCGCCTGAAATGGTGCCGTCGGCAATCAGCGCCCGCGCTTGGGTGACAGTCAGTTCCTCGATCAGGTTTTTGTCCTTGTCGAGCACGCCGGGAACATCTGTGAGAAACAGCAGGCGCGTGGCATTGAGCGCTCCGGCGATAGCGCCGGCAAATGTGTCGGCATTGATGTTGTAGGTGTGGCCGTCGCGGCCAGGTGCCACCGGCGCCAGAACCGGGATCATTTCCGACTTTGCCAGAAGGTCGAGCAATGTGCGGTCGACTTCCACCACTTCGCCGACAAAGCCCAGATCCAGCACCCGCTCGATATTGGAATCGGGGTCTTTCACGGTCTTTCGTGCCTTTTCGGCAAACACCATGTTGCCGTCCTTGCCGCACAACCCGATGGCCCATTCGCCTTCAGCATTGATGAGAGCGACAATTTCCTTGTTGATCGAACCGGCCAGAACCATTTCGACAATTTCGACGGTCTTTCGGTCAGTTACCCGCAGGCCGCCTTCGAAGCGCGATTCGATGCCCATTTTTGTCAGCATCGCGCCGATCTGCGGCCCGCCGCCGTGAACGACAATCGGATTGACACCCGATTGCTTCAAAAGCGCGATGTCGCGCGCGAAAGCCTGCCCCAGCGCTGCATCGCCCATGGCGTGGCCGCCGTATTTCACCACCACCGTCTTGTTTTCATAACGCTGCATGTATGGCAGCGCCCGCGACAGCAGGTGCGCCTGCATTTCGCCGGATATGGCCGGGTAGATGGCTTCAGTCATGTGTGGAGGTCCCCGTGGCGTTGCTGGTCTCTTAGCGCAGGACCAATTGCCGGTGCAATTGCCTGCGACAATGCTTTTTCAAACCGGTTCCAAATGTGGCCTCTTTGCAGTATTAAGTCCGCAATCAGCAGCCTGTCGCGACAGGCTCATCGCGCGGAGAGAACGAATTTCCACACCGGCTGAAATTTCAGCATTGATTGCACGCATAGCCCTTGGCGACAGGGCGGCCTTCCTGCGCCTGTATGATGCAACAAGCGCGAAACTTTTTGGCGTCTGCCTGCGTATCCTGAAAGACAATACAGAAGCGGAAGATGCAGTGCAGGATGCCTGTGTGAAAATCTGGCGCAACGCCGGTAGTTACCGGGAAGGGCAATACAGCCCGATGTCCTGGATCATCGCCATTGCCCGAAACACCGCCATCGACCGCATTCGCTCGCGCCAGCTTGCCCATGCAGACCTTGACGATGCAGGCGAAGTGCCTGACTCATCGCCTACACCTGAGGCGCAGGTGATTGCAGCAGGCGAGATGGGCCGCATCAGCGACTGCCTTGCCGAACTGCCCGCGCAAAGGGCGCAGGCAGTGCAGGCAGCCTATGTCGAAGGTTACAGCTACGCGGAGTTGGCGGCGCGGTTTGGCGTTCCGGTCAACACCATGCGAACATGGCTTCACCGCAGCCTGAAAAGTCTGCGTGAATGCCTGGAAAGGAAATGAGAGGCGCAAAGATGGCGCAGGCAACAACCAGTCAGGAAGAGCAAGATCGCGACACGCTGGCCGCCGAGTACGTCCTTGGCGTTCTGGACCTTGTTGCACGCCGCCGTGCCGAAGGTCTTGCTGCATCCGATCCCGATTTTGCAACTCTGGTTGACGAATGGCGCGAACGCCTTTCGCCGATGGATGACGCCTTTGGCGAAACGCCGCCGCCGCCGGCCTTGCGCGGACGGATCGAAGGTCGTTTGTTTGGTGCCAATCAGGACAGCGGAAAATTCTGGCGGCCGATCGCGCTTGCAGCATCTTTCGCATTCCTCGCCCTTGGCGGTTTGTTTGCCTTGCAGTTTGCCAAGCCGACTGCCGAGGCGCCGCGCCTGATAGCGACCCTAGAAGCCAAAAACAGCCCGGCGCGCTTCCTGGCGTTGTATGAGGTTGCCACCGGCAATTTGAGACTGACGCCGGTCTCGGTCAATGCGCAATCCGGCAAGGATTTCGAGCTGTGGCTGGTTGAAGGCGGCAACGCACCGGTATCATTGGGCGTACTCCCCGATGGTGGTTTGGTGCAAATATCCCTGCCGCAGGCTTTGGTTCCGCGCTTTGTTGCAGGCGCAGCCCTTGCGATCAGCGTCGAGCCCAGCGGCGGTTCCACAACCGGCGCTCCCACCGGGCCGGTCATCGCCAGCGGCGTTGCACACAGCATCTGAAGTTTTTCTTCATGCTTTTGAAACTTTTTCAAAAGCCCCGGCGTTTCTTTGGTGTCTTCCCCGATGAGGGGAACAAACCCAAAGGAGACACTGATGTTCAAGAAACTGACATTGACTGCCGCACTCGTCGTCGTATCAGCGGGCTTTGCATTTGCAGCCAACCCGAAAGTCGGCGGAGCCGCCATGTTCGAAGACAAGAACATTGTCGAAAACGCAGTCAATTCAAAGGATCACACCACGCTGGTTGCCGCAGTGACGGCAGCGGGCCTGGTTGAAACCCTGCAGGGTGCCGGCCCGTTCACCGTGTTCGCACCAACCAATGATGCTTTCGCCAAACTGCCGGCAGGTACCGTTGAAACCCTTCTGAAGCCGGAAAACAAGGCGCAGCTCACCAAGGTGCTGACCTGCCATGTTGTTGGTACCAATGCCCTGTCTGATGCCATTGGCAAGATGATCAAGGATGATGGCGGCAACCACCCGGTCAAGACGCTTGGCGGCTGCATGATCCAGGCCAAGATGGATGGCGACAAGATCACATTGACCGATGAAAACGGCGGCGTTTCCACCGTCACCATCGCCGATGTAAAGCAGTCAAACGGTGTCATCCACGTCGTCGACACCGTCATCCTGCCGAAGATGTAATCCCTTGCAGCAATCTTTTCCGGCTTCCCTCGTTGCCGGAAGAGGTGATCGCAGCGACAAGCCCGCCGGTATTCCGGCGGGTTTTTCGTTATTGCTGAATGATTTCAACGATGGTTTCGCGCAGCCCGTCGAGCCCGTTGCCTTTTTCCGAGGACGTTGAAATGACGACCGGAAACGCCGCCGGACGTTTCAGGATCAGCTTTCCGGTATCCTCGATCAACTGCTCCAGCGCGGCTGGCTTGATCTTGTCGGACTTCGTCAGCACGATCTGGTAGGAAACCGCCGCCTTGTCGAGCAGCGACAGCGTATCGGCATCATTGGTTTTGATGCCGTGCCGCGAGTCGATCAGTACAAACACCCTTTTCAGCGACGCCCGCCCGCGCAGGTAGGAAAACACCAACCGTGTCCAGGCATCCACTTGCGCCTTGGGGGCTTTGGCAAAGCCGTAGCCGGGCATGTCGACAATGGCGAGCGGTGGCAGGTCGCCATCCTCACCGGTAAATCCGTCCGGCACAAAAAAATTCAACTCCTGCGTTCGCCCCGGCGTGTTGGACGTGCGCGCCAGACCGGACTGGCCAACCAGCGCATTGATCAACGACGATTTTCCGACATTCGAGCGTCCGGCAAACGCCACTTCCGGTGGACCCTCCGGCGGCAGGAATTTCATTGATGGCACGCCACGGATGAAAATCCATGGGCGCGCAAAAAAGCGGCGGGCATCTTCGGCCGCTGCGCCATTGTCTTCATTCTCGTCGTCGCTCATGCAATCCGGCCTTGTTTTTCCACGCCGATCCGCTGCGGCAAGCCTTGATAGCGCAGCGCCGCGCCAACGCAAACAGGCCATTGTGGCTGAAGACTGTGCACAGTCACCGAACCGTCAGGAAACCGTCAACGTAGCGTCATGGCAGGCGGTCTAGGACGCCTCTGCAATCAACCATACACCAAGGGGTTTCCCGATGTTTCGCACGCTCGCCTTTGCAGCCATGATGATGGCAGCAACCGCCGTCAACGCGGCAGAAAAAATTCGCTTTGCAGTCACCGATGTCGAGGGCCTTGAAGCCCTCCAGACTGAATACGGCCCGTTCCGCGACAAACTCGCCGAACTGACCGGTTACGAAATCGAGTTTTTCCCTGTTTCTTCGCGCACGGCAGCCGTTGAAGCGCTCAATTCGGAGCAGGCCGACCTCGTACTCACCGGTCCGGCAGAATACGTCATCGTCAAGGAAATGACCGGCGCGGAAATCGTGGTCGGCTGGCAGCGCCCGGACTATTTCGCCCAGATCGTTGTTCTGGCAAACGGTCCGGTCAAGACCGCAGCAGACCTCAAGGGCAAGAAAGTGTCTTTTGGCGAAGTCGGCTCGACATCGCAGCACCTTGGGCCTGCCCAGGCGCTGGCTGACCTCGGCCTTGCATATGGCACCGATTACGAAGCGCAGATCATCAAGCGCAACACTGCAGTTGAAGCCCTCATCCGCGGCGATCTTGCGGCAGTCGGCATGAACTTCGGCCATTTGCGCTCGATCCGTGAAGCCTATCCGGACGTTGCCTTCAAGGTTGTTGCCCGTGGCCCGGATCTTGCCGATGACGTTCTGGTCGTTCGCAAAGGCGTGAAGCCGGAAGTTACTGCCAAGATCAAGGAAACCTTCGTCAAGGAAGGCAAGGCGTTGATGGCCTCTGTCCTCACCGGCAAGGAAAACAAGAAGTACGAAGGCGGCTTCTTCATCGGCGAAATCAACGACGCGAATTATAACTATGTTCGCTCGATGTATCGCACCATCGGCGTCGACACCTTCGAGGCGTTCGTTGGTGAGTGACACCAGCCTGACCCTGGCGCGCCCGCCGCGCCTGGACAGCGATGAAAACAGGTCCCTGTCGGCGCAATCGCCGGCAGGGATTTATGCTGTTTCTGCGCGCTACGTGACCAAATCCTATGCCAAGGGCCCCCTCATCCTATCCGGTGTTTCGATCGATATTCGCGAAGGCGAAACGATTGCCTTGATCGGGTCCAACGGATCGGGGAAATCGACCCTGTTGAAATGCCTGGCTGGCGTTCACCCGATAAATTCCGGCGAAATTGATGTCTTTGGTTCGGTAATCACCCGGAAAACCAAACAGGCAAGCCTCTCTCGCATTCGTGGCGATATCGGCTTTGTTTTCCAGAACCACGGCCTCGTGCGCCGGCTTTCGGTTCTTTCCAATGTCATTCACGGCAAACTCGGCGATGGCGGCTCGTGGCGGGCTTTCCACCAGGCAATTGCCCCGCGAGAGATGCGCGAAGAGGCGCTGGCTGCGCTTGAGATGGTTGGCCTTGCCGACAAGATCGGGTCGCTTGCCGAAGCTTTGTCCGGCGGACAGTCGCAGCGTGTGGCGATTGCCCGTGCCCTGATTCGCAAGCCGAGGCTTTTGATTGCCGATGAACCGGCAGCCAGTCTTGATCCGGTGGCCGGCAGCGATGTCATGACGGCTTTTGCAGATATTGCAGCCCGCTCGCGTACCACGCTGCTTTTCACCACGCACGACCTTGAACATGCGCTGAACTACGCCAGCCGCATCGTTGCGCTCAATGCCGGTGCCGTGGTGCTGGACGCGCCGTCGGCGTCCTTGTCGCGGGCAAGTCTTGCGGGGATATATTGATGAGCCTTTCGTCCACCCGTTCACTGCCGCCACGTGTGGCTTGGCCCGGCGCCTTGCAGTTTTCGCTATTGATTGCGCTGGCAGCGTTGATCATCGCTTCCTTTGCCTCGGTCGCGCCATCGCCCGAACGGTTGGCGACCGGCATTCCCCGAATGTTCAACCTGATCGGACGCATGTTGCCGCCCGACCTTGAACCCGGCTTTCTGGCCCGCATCTCCGTTCGCATCGTCGAAACCCTGGCAATCGCGCTGGCCGGTACCGTGATCGGTGTCCTGCTCAGCCTGCCGGTGGCCTGGCTTGCTTCGCGGGGATTGAGCCCGCTGCGCGGCCTTGAGTTCCTTGCCAAGGGTCTTGTGTCCTTCCTGCGCACGGTTCCCGACCTGGTCTGGGCACTGATATTTGTTGTGTCCATCGGATTGGGGCCGGTCGCCGGCACCATGACCATAGTCATCGACACCATCGGCTTTTGTGCCAGGTTTTTTGCCGAGGCGATGGAGGATGCCGAAAAGGCCCCACAGGAAGCGCTTCGCACCATGGGCGCCAGCCGCTTTGCCATTCTGGCCGGTGCGGTCATTCCAGATGCCATGCCGTCGATGATCAACACCGGCCTTTTTGCACTGGAAAAGGCGGTGCGCTCGTCCGTCGTTCTGGGACTGGTTGGCGCTGGCGGAATTGGCCAGGAGCTGGAGGTTGCCTTCAGCCTGTTTCAGTACAAGCGCGCGGCAACCATCATTCTCGCCATCTTTGTCGTCGTTATCGTGATGGAATTCATCACCGACCGGCTTCGCTCACGGATATCATCGTGAGGGCCGTCAGGCCTTCACTGCCGTCAGGTGCCAGTGCCAGTGCGTCGGCTTCTGCTCGATATCTGCGAGCTTGAGCAATTCAAAGCCATCAAGAATCCCGACCAGTTCGGCTGCATTGCAGTAAAAATGCGGGTGGATCTTGTCGCCGCTGGCACCGGGAACCACAAAAGTGCCGGGCGCTATTTCCTCGCCGACGCCATAATGTGCATTGCGCTTCGACATCATCGTCAGGAAAAGCATGCCGCCTTGCTTGAGTACCCGGGAAAATTCCTTGACCGTGCGACGAACGATTTCGCCATCGCCGTGGTAGATCACATTGTACGATACCAGATAGTCGAATGCGCCGTCGTCAAACGGCAACTCGTCCATCTTGCCGACATGGGCTGTCACCGGAAGCTGCTCGTTACCGGCTGTTTGTGAAATCTGTTCAACCCCGGTTTGGCTGGCGTCCAGCGCTGCAACCTCAAACCCGATGCGCGCCAGCGCCAGTGTGTGCCTGCCAAGGCCCGCGCCGACATCCAGTGCCTTCTTGCCGCCACGCAACAACACGCTGCGCCCGGTTTCCACCACTTCCGGATCGGCGGTGGACCACGCCTCTTTCCCAGCTTCAGTGGCCCAGATTTCGTTCCAGGTCTGATGGGCGGTGTCGAGCTTGTTCATCGCTTTTCCTTTCGCATCATGAGCATTGTCGGATAACGCAGCCATGTGACGGATTTGCGAAAAGAAAAGGCCGGCAATTGCGCCGGCCCCGTAAATTTGTCCTTGCTTCAACCTGGTTTACTCAGCCGGTTTTGCCTTGCGGGCAAATACGCTTTTGAGATTGTCCCACAACTCTATCTTTGCGCCTTGGCGCTGCATGATAAAGCCCTGCTGGACGATCGAGAGCAGATTGTTCCAGGCCCAATAGATCACCAGTCCTGCCGGGAAGGTGCCGAGCATGAAGGTGAACAGGATTGGCATCCATTTGAAGATCATCGCCTGTGTCGGATCCGGCGGAGCCGGGTTCATTTGCATTTGCAGGAACATGGTGATGCCCATGATCACCGGCCAGATGCCGAGCAACGGCAGGAATGACGGATTTTCAAAGGGAAGCAGGCCAAACAGGTTGAAGATCGACGTCGGATCAGGCGCGGCAAGATCCTGTATCCAGCCAAAGAATGGAGCGTGTCGCATTTCAATGGTGATGAAAAGCACCTTGTAAAGCGCGAAGAATATGGGGATCTGGATGAGGATCGGCCAGCATCCGGCAGCAGGATTGATTTTCTCGCGCTTGTACAGCGCCATCATTTCCTGCTGTTGCTTGACCTTGTCGTCGGGATGACGCTCGCGGATCGCAACCATCTCGGGCTGGACCTTCTTCATGTTCGCCATGGAGCGGTACGACATGTTGGCCAGCGGGAAAAGAACGGCCTTGATGAAAACGGTGCCAAGCAGGATCGCCACGCCGAAATTACCAACCAGCTTGAAGATGAAATCGAGCATCCAGAACATCGGCTTGGTGATGAAATAGAACCAGCCCCAGTCGATCATCAGCTCGAAATTCTTGATGTTGCCGGTTGATTCATACTCATCGATGCGACCGACTTCCTTGGCACCGGCAAACAGCCGCTGGCTCGTTTCCGCGCTGGCTCCGGCACCGATTTTGATGCTCTCGCCCAGAAAATCCGCCTGATAGCGTGTGCGGCCTTCGTTGAAGAAGGAATAATTCGGCCTGTAGGTTCCAGACGGGATCAGCGCCGTGGCCCAATATTTGTCGGTAATCCCGAGCCAGCCTTCCTTCACCGGGTCCTTGGTGGTGAATTTCAGGTCGTCTTCGAGATTGTCATACGTCCATTGCTCAAGGCCTTCTTCGCCCAAAACGCCAATGATGCCTTCATGCAGCACGTAGTTGGCTTGCGATACCGGCTTTTCGAACCGGGTAACCCGGCCGTATGGCGACATCGAAACTTCAGCACCCGAACCGTTGGTGACCTTGTCGGTATAGGTCAGCATGTAGTGCGCATCGAGTGCGATTGTCCGGTTGAAAACAACACCCGCCGGATTGGTCCAGGTCAATGTCACCGGGGATTGCGGTGTCAGCTTTGCGCCCTGTGACGCAGCCCAGAGGGTCTCGGGTCCCGGAACGTCGCCGCCCGCATTTCCGACCCACCCGAACTCGGCAAAATATCCGTCTTTCAACTCGGATGGTGACAGAAGTGTCACCAGTTCACTCGTTGGAGCGATGGTTACCTGATATTTTTTGAGGCGCAAATCATCGACACGCGCACCTTTGAGGTTGATCGATCCGATCAGATCATCATTTTCAAGGGCAACACGCGGTGATTTTCCAAGCGCCGCATCCCGCGTCATCCCTGCCGCCTCAACCGGCGTGCCGCCGGGAACCGCAGCACCGGTGGCCGGCGCGGTAGAAGCCGCTGGAGCCGCCGGGTCAACGCCGGTGGTGGTGCCGGGCGTGGCAACATTGCCAGCCGCCTGCTTGTTGAGCCGCTGGATCTCGGCCGTCTTGCGCTCGGCTTCGATTTTCGGATTGACGTAGAGGAACTGCCAACCCAGAAGCACCAGCAGCGACAGCGCAATGGCCAGAACCGTGTTGTTGCGATTGTTATCCATGCAGCGGTGCTCCTTGGCGTTTCGGCTGCGCCTCAGGCGGGCGTACCGTGGCCTTTGCGGGTCCGGTTGGGGTTTGCCTTGTTGCGACCTGTCTGGTCAAGGCCTCTGGCGACATCTGCGACGATTGTGGAGAATTGGGCTGTCAATGCGGCTCTCTTGCCGACAAGCACATAGTCATAGCCATTTTTCGCGTGGTCGCCAGATGTCAGTCTCACAGCGTCGCGCAATCGCCTCCGAACCCGGTTTCGTACAACCGAATTCCCGGTTTTCTTGGTGACGGTGAATCCGAACCGCGGTTCCGTGCCGCGGGCCTCGCCCTCGCTACGCAAACGGCTTTCGAGAATCAAAACAGCCGAGTGCATTTTTGCACCGCCGCGCATGGCAAGGAATTCAGCCCGCTTTTTGAGTCGCAGTGGCGGTTTCATGTTTCCTGCCTCTGCCGTTTCCATGATCGCGTTGACGCGACTCAGGCGCTCAAACGCTTGCGGCCACGGGCGCGGCGGGCGGCAATAACCTTGCGCCCGCCTGTTGTCGCCATGCGGGAACGAAAGCCGTGGCGGCGTTTGCGGACAAGTTTGCTCGGCTGATATGTACGCTTCATTTTGGTCAATCCGCCATTTCAACGACGGACCCTCACACAGGAACAGAAAAATCGGAGAACGGAAACCCGGTGGCTGCCGCGCAATTGCGCGCAAGCCTGCAATATACAACGCCTCACTGGAAGCGTCGCTCGTGCCCGGGCCCGAACGATCGGGTGGCTTATAGGCGGCAAGTATGCAGATTGTCAATTGCTGCTGTGCGGGTCGACTGTGGCGACGCAGCACCCCTGATCTCACCCTTTTGTGAACTGTGGTCAATTGCGGGTCAAAAGCCGGTGAGCGCAACTAGCACAAGTTGCTTTGTCCGGTGCAAGCGTTCACATGTCTCCAGCCGGGGTCAAGTCCGGGACATGTGCGCTGTGGGGTCGCCTGTACAGGTGACGACGACAGAAGCGAAAAAATTCTCTTCAAGGCAAAATCACGATGCAAGCCCTTCAAAAATACGGTCCACTGGCGGCAATAGCCATTGCCTTGATTGCCGCGTGGGCAGGTGGGTTGTTCGAGTATTTTTCCTTGTCGACACTTATCATGCACCGCGAAGCCCTTGCTGCGCGGGTCGAAGACAATTTCGTGTTTGCGATTGCGGTTTACTGCCTTGTCTATGTGGTGCTGGTCGCGATTTCTTTCCCCGGCGCTTCGCTTTTGACACTGGTCTCCGGTTTCCTGTTTGGCGGACTGGTAGCAGGAACCGCGACTGTCGTCTCCGCGACCATGGGTGCCGTCATCATTTTCCTGATTGCCCGCTCATCGTTTGGTGACTTCCTGGAAAAGCGGGCCAGCGGATTTGTCGGCAAACTGGTCGGCGGTTTTCAGAAAGATGCCTTCAGCTATTTGTTGTCGCTGCGCCTGACCCCGGTTTTTCCGTTTTGGGTGATCAACATTGTACCTGCAATGCTCAACATGAAGGTTGGGCCGTATGCGCTCGCAACTTTCCTGGGTATCATTCCGGGAACTTTTGCCTATTCTTTTGTTGGTGCTGGTCTGGGCAGTGTCATCCAGGCACAAGAGCGGGCGCAACCGGGGTGCTCGGCAGCCGGGACTTGCGCAATCGACGTGAAGGCGCTGGTCACTCCGCAGATCATCATCGCCATGGTGGCGCTCGGCCTTGTTGCCCTTGCCCCGGTCGTCATCAAGCGCCTTGGTTTCAAATTTGGTCGCGCAACCTGACATGCCGCTGGCGACTGGCGATTTTTTCAACTTGCTACCCTTTTGGAACGGATTTCTGACATGACCAAATTGCTCACCCCCGATATCTGCGTCATTGGCGGCGGATCGGGTGGCCTCTCGGTTGCCGCCGCCGCTGCTGCCTTCGGTGTGCCGGTTGTATTGATCGAAAAGGGAAAGATGGGCGGTGACTGCCTGAATTACGGCTGTGTGCCGTCAAAAGCCATGCTTGCGGCGGGAAAACACGCACAGGCGGTTCGTGACGCAAAAAAATTCGGCGTCATGGCTTCTCCCGACTTCGATGTCGATTTCAAGGCTGTAGCAAATCACGTGAAGTCGGTCATCGACACCATTGCGGTGAATGACTCGGTGGAGCGCTTCACCGCCCTGGGCGTTACCGTGATCAGCGCCAAGGCGCAGTTTCGCGACGCGATAACCGTTCTTGCCGGCGATTATGAAATCCGCCCCCGCCGCTTCGTCATCGCAACAGGCTCTTCGCCGTTTGTGCCGCCGATCCCCGGTCTTGATACTGTTGCCCATTTCACCAACGAGAACATCTTTGAAAACACCCGTCGCCCGGACCATCTGGTGGTCATCGGTGGCGGCCCGATCGGCCTTGAAATGGCGCAGGCTCACCGCCGCCTTGGCAGCGAAGTCACGGTGCTGGAAGCGGCCAGAGCCTTTGGCAAAGACGATCCGGAACTGGCAGCCGTGGTTCTTGACCGGCTGGGCGCCGAGGGAATTGTCATCCGTGAAGGCGCAAAAGTGACCCGCGTCGAAAAGTCGGGTCGAAGCGGCGTTCGCGTCATTTTCGAAACGGCCAATGGCGAGGAAAAAGTCGACGGAACGCACTTGCTGGTGGCTGTCGGGCGCAAACCCAATGTTGATCTGGGTCTCGAGGCAGCCGGCATCGAATTTGACCGGCGCGGCATCAAGGTCGACGACAAGCTGCGCACGACCAACAAGCGGGCCTATGCCATCGGCGATGTTGCAGGTTCCCTGCAATTCACCCACATGGCCGGTTACCACGCCGGCCTGGTCATCCGCTCCATTCTTTTCCGGATGGGGGCCAAACCGGATGTGTCAATCATTCCCTGGGCGACCTACACGGATCCAGAACTTGCCCATGTCGGCATGGACGAGAAAACCGCCCGCGATAAAGTGAAGCAGATCAACGTGTTGCGCTGGCCGTTTCACGAGAATGACCGTGCGCAGGCCGAACGCAAGACTGCGGGGATGGTGAAAATCATCGCCGACCGGAAGGGCCGCATCCTCGGCGCAACGATTGTCGGCGCAAATGCTGGCGAACTCATTGGTCTTTGGGCCTTGGCAATCACCAAAAAGATGACTTTGCGCGACATGACTGCCTATGTTCCGCCTTATCCGACCATGACGGAAGCCGGAAAGCGGGCAGCGGTGACCTTCTATGCGCCCTTGACCCGCAAGCCGTTGATCAGGTCAGCAATCAGCTTCCTTCGCAGGTTTGGCTGAAGGACGTCTGGACGCCAGACAAAATCAAGCCGTATATCTGCAGCATGCAAAACGAATCCAGCCTGACGCCATCCACAAAAGCTGTTGTCGCAGCGGGAAAAACCACAACTGAAGATCAGGAAATTTTACTCCTGCGCGGGTTGTCCGGCAAGTTGCTGTTGCTGACCGTGGCTTTTGTCATGTTGGCGGAAGTTCTTATTTTCATTCCGTCGGTTGCCAATTTTCGCAATGTCTGGCTTCGCACCCATCTGGAGACGGCGGAGGCTGCCAGCATCGTTTTTCTCGATACGGCAGACCCGATGCTGAGCGCGCAGGCGCAGCGCGAATTGCTCAAGGCCACCGGAGCCATGGCGGTGGTCATCCGGGAAGGCTCGATGACCCGTTTGATGGCCAGCGTCGAAATGCCGACATCCATCGATCACACCATAGACCTTTCATATACCAGACCTTTGGAGGCGGTGGCCGGGGCGCTTGGTACGTTGTTTTCCTCACAGGAGCGAACCTACCGGGTATTGCAGCCGATGGTGTCGCGCAATGCGACCATGGAACTGGTCCAGTCGGACTTCAATTTGAAACGTGCCTTGCGGACTTATGCACGAAACGTCCTGTTGATCTCGCTGGCGATTTCAATGATCACCGCGACGCTGGTGTTCCTGGCGCTGTACCGGATGATCGTGCGCCCTGTTCGCGCCATTTCGAGCAACATGATGGCCTTTGCCAAAGAGCCGGACAATGCGGCCCTGATTTTCCAGGCTTCGGGGCGCAAGGACGAGATTGGCATCGCCGAGCGCCAATTGGCGGCGTTCGAGCGCCAATTGCTGCAGACCCTTCGCCAGACGCAGCATCTGTCCGAACTTGGACTGGCGGTTTCCAAAATCAACCACGACCTGCGCAACATCCTCTCTTCGGCGCAGCTGTTCTCCGACCGCATTTCGCAGCTGCCCGACCCGACCGTTCAGCGGCTTTCGCCCAAGCTCATCCGCGCAATCAACCGGGCGATCGACTACACGCGCTCGGTGCTTGCCTATGGCAGTGCCCTCGAAGCAGAACCGCAACGCCGCCGCCACAAGCTTTCCATGCTGGTTGACGACGTCGTCGAGTTGCTGGCCCCGGAAAACGCCGGAAGCATCGAATGGCGCAAGGAAATCCCGGACGATCTGGAGGTGCTTGCAGATTCCGAGCAGCTTTTCCGGGTGATCCTCAATCTTGCCCGCAATGCTGTGCAGGCGATAGGCCGCATCGGCGAGACAAGCCGTGTTGATCGCATTGTCATATCTGCCGGACGTCGTGCCGACACGGTGTTTTTGCGTGTTGCTGACACTGGCCCGGGCATTGGCGAACGCCAGCAGGACAGCCTTTTCAAGGCCTTTGGCAGTTCTGCGCAAGGCGGCACCGGACTTGGCCTTGCCATCGCCTTCGAACTGGTGCGCGCCCATGACGGGCGGCTGGAGCTCGAAGAAACATCCGGGGCAGGAACCGTGTTCCTGGTGGAACTGCCGGACAATGGCTCACCCATCCCCGACAATCATGCCGCCGCTCGCATCACCCAGGCCGCGCAATAGCGAGCCGAAAGCCCGCCGGAAATCGGCGAAAGCGGCTTGCATTTGCGCCAGCAAGCGATTACGAGGACTCTCTGTCGTCAGATGTCCAACTGGTTGGCGCTGACAGCGTGCCGCACTGCGGCAAACGCACCCGTAGCTCAGCTGGATAGAGCACCAGACTACGAATCTGGGGGTCGGGCGTTCGAATCGCTCCGGGTGCGCCAATGTTTTCAGATACTTAGCTTGGATATGATGTCGGCTTAGTCTCTTTTTAGTCTCATATTTCTTGGATGTATTTCAGATTCAATACACCAGCATGGCATGGCTTGGGCTTTGGCGGATTGCTAAAAACACCACGAAAATGCTTTCCAGAACGATGGCCCTTTTGCTTTTGGTTGCACAATCCATCAAATCACGTGGATCGTCAGCAACTTTATCGCGGTAGCCCTTTGTGGCCCGAATCACGGCGCTGATCCTGCTTGCCACTGCCTGAATTTCGCGTCAGACGCTCAAATTACCCCGCAGCGGGGCTCTTCGTTCCAGCTATGGGGGGTGTTCGGCTCGGCCGGTTTGGCGGCGGCGGTGGCCTGTTTTTGCTCTTATGCGACATAGTCTAGTTGCCGGGCTGAATTTCAGAACCGAATGACCGGAAGCCGG
Organism: Rhizobiaceae bacterium; assembly: GCA_041739225.1. Lineage (GTDB taxonomy): Bacteria > Pseudomonadota > Alphaproteobacteria > Rhizobiales > Rhizobiaceae > BOKV01. Next base: position 49,162 of record JBGSOG010000031.1, on the reverse strand, counting down.
TTCGGGTCGTAGCGATGATCGTAGCGGCAGCTTGGCCGGAAATCATACCAAAGGGGTTCGTTTGATCCCGTCTTCGTTTCCTTGTTGGCCATCTTCATATTATTCTTGGGTGTTATTCTCTGCATATTGTTAGTGTCAAAATTCCCGACAACCAAATGTCGGCTTGGCTGACATCTTGATGTCGGATTTCCCGACATCTGGGCTATCCCTTTTGTCCAAATCAGTGCGCTGCCTTCAGCACTTTGGCCTTCAAATTGATCTCGTAGAGATTGGATCGACCCTGGCCGCGCCGCTTGATGTTGATGAAGCCCTTTTGCTGCAACTCTTTGACGTACTGGTTGGCAGTCTGCCGTGTGACGCCCATGTTGTCCCCCAGCCGGTCTTGGCCGGGGAAACACTGGTCATCGCCCATGGCGTAGGACAGCAGCATCGCATAGGCGAGCTTTGCACCGCCGGTAAGCTTGTCGGTCTTGAGAATGATGTTGGGGATTTGGGTGAAGCCGCGCTGGGTCAGCGGGTCTGCGCCAATGATTCTGATATTGCGATCAAACACTTCTGAAAGTGATTTCATACATTAACATTATACCGCATCCTGGTTCGCTTGGCGCACCGGGTTATCACCAGAGTATTGCGATCCAGACGCGTCAAGATGGCGGGTGGCGACAGGAGGCACATTGTCATTTGCGTTCCGCAATGTTGAAGACAGCCTGCCGCCAATGGCAATCGTCTCCAGCGTTTCCAGCATTCGCTGCGCTATCGCCGTCACGTCCTTGCGGCCAGCCCGCGCTTCCCTCAACTCGTCACGCAGGAAAGCCTTGTCTTCGCGGATTTCGGCAATGAGTTGCCGTGTACCCTCCAGTTCGGCAGTCAGTCTGGCATTTTCAATCAGCTGGCTTGCAAGGCTTCGTGTCTCGCCGAATAAGCTATCGCTGGCGTCGCCATTATCGTCTGGCGTTGCCACGGCATTGCGTTGTGCCTGGCCTTTGATCAAGGTTTCCGGTCCGCCATCGGCGTCGCCAGAATAGTCTGGCATCGCCACGGCATCAGGCGCAGGGAAGCCAATATTGCGATTGCGACCCGAGCCGTTGGCGTCGCCGAACAGAAATGGCGGGCGGCTGGCGTTGCCACTGGCGTAAGGGGGTATAACTACACCTTGATCCCATTTGACTTCGTTCTTCTCGATATGCTGGCGAAGCGAAACCTCACTGACCAGCCACTCTGAAACCGGCTGGCCGTTGCGTGTGGTTTGCAGCTTGTAGCAATCAACTGCACCCTCCCGGCACATGCGCTGCACTTTGCGGTTCGAAGCAAACTTGCAGCGCTGGCTGTGCATCAGGGAAGAGGCTTCGCCGATGGTCAGCGAATACTGGGAGATGTCGCGCGGAAATGAGGCCGGATCGTTCTCCAGTTCGCCGTGTTCGCCATGCGGGTTTGGCGTTGCCATACTACGGCGCTCAATGTCATTTGGCATGCCTAATATTCTATCACAGCCGAACCAGGCCGAAAATTGTCCTAGACTCCTGAATGTTGATTTTGATTTCGATTTGATCCGCGTTTGCAACTGCTGCTGATCCATTCGGATAGGCGCAGAGGCTTGAAAGAATTGTATTTATCAACCATGGCGCGGATTCGGCACAAGTTGACAAACTGGATCAATTCCATCTGCAGATCAACACTAGATGGGTTCAACCGGTCAGCGCGACGGCTGCGAAACCGAATATTCGGCGAGGGACATGGTTGCGGAGCAATGGAGGGCGACGGATTGACGCTGCTGAAATCCACACCGGGAAGAGGTTCGTAAAGCGGATAAGAAAAATCCGGAAAGGTGAAAAATGAAAACTTCCGCAGCTTTAACCGCACCAGACTTCCGTGTTGACGTTTGTGCTGCTCTAAACCAGGCACTGGCCGAAACAGTCGTAACTACCATTTTAGCGCAGAATTTTCATTGGAACGTCACTGGCATGGAATTCATGCAGTTGCACCAATTGTTCCAGCAGATCTACGAAGATCATTTCATCGGTCAAGATTCCATTGCCGAGCGGATCAAGGCGATTGATGGGCATGCCGACGGCAATCTCACGCGCATTCTCGAGCGTTCCAATATCAAAAAGGACCATGGCGCACCCTCGCCCAAGGAAATGCTGGCGGCAATGCTTGAGGCGCAACAGGTAATGGCATCAACGCTCAAAGCCTCTGGAGAACTGGCGGCACGCCATAACCACCCGCTTAGTGAAGACCTGTGCATTGCACGGGGTCAGGTTCACGAGAAATTTGCCTGGATTTTGCAAGCTCACCTGCGGTGATGTCGGCAGCCTCTTAATCCATGATTCAATATTTTCCAAGCTTGCGTCTCGAAGTGGAGATCAGGCTTCAAAGACCACAGCGGCATTGCTGCAAGGAAGGACTGGCAAGTTATGGAAGCTGTTACCGCTGGTGTGATTGAGACGGTTGGGGACAATGCCATGTTGCCCGAGCGACTGGCGGCGTCCGTGGAGCACAAAAAGCAGCCGGCTGAAACCGACAAAATCCCACTTCAGGCCACAGACGATGAAGCCGCCAGCGAGGATGTGAAAGCAGAGACCACCGTTTATTTCGACGGTTCGTGTCCGCTTTGCACAGCAGAGATTGGGCACTACGCTTCACGCAGGGGTGGCGAGAGCCTTCGTTTTGTTGATGTCTCCGATGAAAACGCTGAACTTGGTCCCGACTTGACATCGCAAACCGCAATGCGCCGTTTCCATGTTCGCATGTCCGACGGCACTCTTGTTTCGGGCGCGCGCGCCTTTGTTGTCGTTTGGCGGGAGCTGCCAAGTTGGCAGTGGGCCGCTTTGCTTGCAAGCCTGCCGGGAGCCGCACCGTCGTTGGAATTGGTCTACCGCCTGTTTCTTCCGATCCGGCCTGCCTTGTCCAAATTTGCGACGTGGCTAGGGGCCAAACCGGCCAACCGGCCGACGACCCGGCTTTAGGCACAGCAGTGGAATCGAATTTTGACCGGATCGCAACGCTGGTGCGAGGCGCGTTGGCGATCACTGTCGCCAAGCGTATGCTGGGCTTGCTTTCGAAGGGCACCCACGATCCGGACAGGTTCATTCGACCGGCAGAGTTGTCCGCCGCTGTTGATAGAGCAGGGCTCGTTTTCGATCCTATGATCGGGCTTGGGCCGCGCGGCATAAATCGCTGCGGGGATTTTATTTTTGGGACCCTACCTTTACGAACCCTGATTTACATGGGTGTCGCCCGGAAACTTGGGAAAGAATAATGGTTGAGGGAGCCATTTTTCAAGGCGTTAATGTCGGGCGGGAATGTCTTTTCGTTCTTTTGCCGCTTTCGGTGCCAGTTTTTAGCCGCCGGAAAATGCAGGACCAGCCATTTGCGCTTCAAACCGGGTTCTGTGCGCCAGCGAAGAACATCAACCGTCCGTCGCCGTCATAAATCGGTCTGATGCGCAATCGGTTCACGAACGACGATCCATCCTTGCGGTAGTTCAGGATATCGATCGTAAAACGCGTCTGCGCTTTCAGGCCTTGCCGGATCGCTTCGATGGCATGCGGATTGGTATCTGGGCCCTGAAGGAATCGACAATTTCGCCCCAAAGCTTCTTGCTGACTGTAACCGGTCTGGGCCTCAAATTCGTCGCTCACGAAGATCATTGGATTGTCAGGAACGGACGGATCGGAAAAAACCACGCTCATCTCTACCTCGTCGCCTTCCAAAAGGGACCTTAGAAACGCCTGATCAAGTTTTTGGTTGGACAAAGAAAACACCCCACAATAATTTTAGACCGCGTGGACCACGCCTTGGCTGACAGACGCCAATTGGGCCGAGACGCGTCAATCTTAGTGCATGACCGGTAGCAACGCTACGTTCGTTTGGCCGATACTTGGGGTTCTTTTGCAGGCGCGGTCAGAATTCAACAAAGCGGGCGCAGGTTACACTGATCCAACCAGTCTGGAATGCCGTAAGGTTTAACGGAACCAGCGAGTTTGAAATCGTATTTTCTAAACTCAAAAATTGGGCATAACTTGAGAAGGAAAATACTTGATGGTCGCCAGCGTCAGAAACCAAATCGTGTTTATGTGGAATTACATATTCAACCACGAAGTCAGTCCTCTTCGTAACATTCCAGACATAGCCATCCGGCACTACGTGCTGCAGATTCTCGGAGTTATGTGGGCCGTATTTTTTTCGGCCGCCATTGGAAGCTATACGTTTCTTCCTGCGAGCATTATCGGGCATTCGATCCTGATAGGAGCGGTGGCCATCACGGTTGCAACCCTTGCGACTGCTGCAAATAAACCTCAGGTGTTCACTCGCATTTCTGGTCGCCAACGCGATGGGGAGCATGAATAAAGGTTTAGGTTCAAAGCGACGGCAATATTGATTGTTTCTCCGTCAAAGATGGTTTCGCGACAGTTCGACAAGGCTTGAACGGTGCCTGTCAAAACGCATTGCTGGCGTAAAGAACATAATGCGCCCTTCAGACGACGTGCATTCGAAGATTTTTATGATTGTCCCGCAATCGTAGTCGCTTCTATTGGCTGATCGTGAATTCAAGCCATCGACGTGCCTTTGGTCGAAACCGTAACGAAATTGCACTTATGAATAAGAAATGCCCGGTGCAAAACACCGGGCATCAAAAATGATCGTTGCGAAAACTATGCCTTTGGCATCAAAACGGCGTCAATCACGTGGATGACTCCATTGGTGCACTCAATGTCTGCTGAAACCACCTTTGCGCCATTGACGGTTACGCCCGAGGTGGCATCGACATGGAGGGCCTGACCGTTGACAGTGGCGGGCTCCAGCTTTTTGCCAGCGATATCTGCAGCCATCACTTTGCCCGACATCACGTGGTAGGTGAGGATCGATGCAAGCTTGGCCTTGTTCTCTGGCTTGACAAGATTTTCAACCGTACCTGCCGGCAGTTTGGCAAAGGCATCATCGCTTGGCGCAAATACAGTGAAAGGGCCTGCGCCCTTCAACGTTGCGCCGAGTTCCGCGGCGGTTACCGCTGCAACCAGTGTTTTGAATGTGCCTGCTGCTACTGCGGTATCGACAATATCGTGAAGAGTAGTTGACATAGGAAAAAGTCCGATCGGTTGGGAGGAATTCTTGTTGGGGGAACTGCAAGTTCGCGAGAACTGCGAACAGCTAGGGTGTTGGTCTGAAGATTTTCTTGGGAAGATTTTTTGACGCATCTTTCGATGCGAGCTGCTTACCATTCCTTTGTGGGGCGGACCCGTGTTTTGGCAAGGAGCAGTTGAGCCTGTATTTTGTGCGGAAAATGAGATTGGCAACAAGGTTCTGAAATCGTTTTCAAATTCAAAATATGACCACGTGACGATTGCCATTGAGCATCAGCAACGTAGTTGATGCGACTAGCGACGATTTTAGTTGGATTCACTGATGTGATTCCAGAGCAGGCCTTGGCAATGCCGCGGCCGCCCGGCCAACGTTAGCGGCGTTCGACGATTGCGAATTGAGGGTTAAGGTTAAAGATTGAAACTGCTGCAAATTCGACAAATTCATGGTAGGCAAAAAATTAATATGAGACATCAGTAAATGTCCTTGTATTGATCGGGAGGTTGTTGTGGGTTTGCAAAAGCTGTTCGCCATCATGGCAAATTTCGTCAGCCTGCTCTTGGTCTGCATTGTCTTTGCCGGTCCGGCCACTTCCGCTGAAAGTGTCGGCTCTGCAAAGCGCATCATCAAGGACGTCACCGGCGACGGCGCAGTTGGCAGCAGAAGCGTCGTGACGAGTGACCCGGTCTACCGCAATGAGCGGGTTGCAGCAGGTATTGGATCACGCGGCGAGCTCGAACTCTCGGATGGCTCGCGCCTCATCGTCGGCGAGAACTCGGTGATCGACCTCGACGAGTTTGTGATTGCAAGTACCGGTTTTCAGTCAGCGACCATCAACGTTGCCAAAGGCGCGTTCCGCTTCATATCGGGCAACTCGGCGAAGGGCGCGATCAGCATCAAGACGCCGCTTTCCACCATCGGCATACGCGGCACGAAACTCGACGTCTACGTGGGTGAGGGCGGCATGACGCGGGTCGTTCTGCTCTCCGGGCAAGCCATCACTTGTACCCGCTCCGGACGCTGCATCACGTTGAACCGGTCTTGCGACATCGTCGAGGTGCGCAGCCGCAACGACATTGAGAAGCTGCCGTTTTTGCGGTCGGCAGCCCGTTCCCGCAACGAGGAATCGGGGTTGTTCTCACTTACCGAAAACCAGGGTCGACACACTGACCGCTGGCGGGCCTCCACAGCAGGTTGCTCGGCAAGATCAGCAGCCGACACCCAGCGCGAAGGCGATGGACCCGATCGAGGCGTTGACGGGCCTGATGTTTCCGAACCTCCATCACCATCTGACGACAGCGAGGGTGAGGGAGAAGGTGAAGGCGAGGGTGAGGCAGAAGGTGACGGTGACGGTGACTAGCGCGAATGATTGTTCGCAGCCGCCGAGTATTTGTCGGAGTTTGAAATTTCCGGTCGAACAGTCCAAAGCTATTGCCGTCGGAATTGGCCTGCAAGGGGCAGGAAAGATACGATCCATCTGTCATTGATCCGGATAACGCTGGCATTGGAGCGAAGACAGAAAACTCCCCTATACTTACGGGGGGATTTGTCAAAACAGGTTCATTTGCTTGTTGTGCGGATCAGCGCTTGCATAAACCTCGCTGGCGGCGGCGCTGGTTTTTTCCCTTGCTGCAAATCCAGACCCTGCGCACATTGACCCCAGCCCAGATCACCGATCCACGCAAACGCTTCAACTCGTCCTGAAAACCGCTGGAGAACGCATATGACACATGAAAAAGTCGGTTTTGTCGGCCTCGGCCTGATGGGTCAAGGCATGGCCAAGAACATCGTCGAAAAGGGCTGGCCGCTGATGGTGATAGCACATCGCAACCGCGCATCTGTCGACGATCTGGTGGGTCGTGGCGCGGTGGAGGCCAAATCAATGCAGGCGATGGCCGAAGGTTGCGACGTGATCTTTCTTTGCCTGACCGGATCGCCGGAGGTGGCTTCCGCCGTTGCCGCCCTGAAGCACGGGTTGAAGCGCGGGTCGGTGATCGTGGATTGCTCGACCTCTGACCCGACCGTGTCCTTGCGCCTTGCGGGCGAACTGGCCGAGATTGGTGTCGGTTTCGTTGATGCGCCACTGAGCCGCACGCCCAAAGAGGCTTGGGCGGGCACCCTGGATTGCATGGTGGGTGCGACGGACGCGGCCTTTGCCCGGGTGCAACCGATCATCGCCACATGGGCGGCCAAGATCGTGCATATCGGCGGTATCGGCGATGGGCACAAGATGAAGCTGTTGAACAACTTCCTGTCGCTTGGCTATGCCGCGCTGTATTCCGAAGCACTGGCGCTGTCCCGCAAAGTCGGCATTCCGTTGGCCGAATTCGACAAGGTTATTCGGGGAGGGCGGATGGATTGTGGATTCTACCAGACCTTCATGGGCTACGCGCTAGAGGGAAACCGCGAGGCGCACCGATTCACATTAGGCAATGCCTACAAGGACATGCACTATGTGGAGTCAATGGCGAATGCGGCAACTGTTGCCACACCAATGGCCAGCGCCGTGAAGAATTCCTTCGCCCTTGCGATGGCTGCCGGTGGCAATGGACCCGAGGATTACGTCCCGCATCTATCTGATTTCATAGCCAAGGCGAACGGGGTCGTCTAGGACAAGGGCACATCATTTCCTGCGGGCGGTTCGAATGTTTGCCGACCATATTTGCCTTCGTTTACTGGACTGGGCTCCGTCAATGCTGGTTGGTCGCAAAGGCATAAAAACGTTAACGGAAATGAAGAGCAAGTCAGCGCGCCAGCGGCCTTTTGGAACTTTGCGGGTGCTCGCCACAAGCCAGAGAAGGTTCGCCTGCAGTCCCGTTCCCTCCGCCATCGCGACTGGCATCGAACTTGCAACTCCACTCATGTTTTTGCGCGCAAACGGTTTACCAGCAAGTCGTTCTGAAGGATGCTTTCCTTGAGCGCAGCGAGTTCTCCAACATCCCAGGTCGCGCTCAAATAGCGACCCTTGGCCCAATCGGCATTGCCTGAACAAAGCCAGACAACAAAAGAGGCCGCCAGTTCCGGGGTGTCGACCAGATAGGCGTGCATCGCATCCGGCATGCTCAGCCCAAGTTCCGTAGCGACACCGCCCGGATGCAGGGCAAAGCACTTGATTCCGTCTTCGCCGTGATCGACCTGCACGAACTCGCACAACCGGTTGATCGCGTGTTTCGCGGTCTGGTAGTCGGATGCCCCCTTCATCAAGAGCTGCGCTCCTATCGAAGAGAGCAGAACGAGGTGACCGCTGCTAACGCCTTCAACGCTGCGCCGTTTGGCCGATTGAACCAAGTGGGGAAGCGTGTAGCGGATTACGTGATAAGCTCCCCTCAAATTCACTTCCCAGTTCCACCACCAGCCTTCGGGGTCAGACTCGCCGATCTTCGTCCAGGGACCGAGATATCCGGCATTGGCATCCGCCGCGTCGATGCCGCCGAACTTGGCCACGCAATCCGCTACTGCGGCCTCTACCTGCGATGCGCTGGTGACGTCACAGATCGACCAGGAGCAAAGCGTGTCTGCATTGGAACGATTTACCAAGGTGCGCGTTTCTTCGAGTGCGTCTGCCGACCGGGCCGTTAGATAGACCGCTTTGGCTCCCGCGTCAGCGAAGGCGACGGCTGTCGCTTGGCCGATCCCGCGCGAAGCTCCGGAAATAAATACCACTTTGTCGGCAGCGCTGCCCGCAAGGGCTCCTTTCGGGTCAATCGCATCATAGACAGCGTGACGGGCCACCAGGTCAGGAAACTGGTTCTGGATGGAGGACATGGGACACATTCCTTTGCGCGAGGGACAATTCCGGCTTTTAGGTAGTGGACAGGTACCTCTTGCGCCTGCCACAACTTTCAAAATTCCTGCCAATTCCTGCCAATTCCTGCAAACCAACGCAGGAACGGATGCTCTGGCGAAAAATGCGTGCTAAGTTGTTCCGGCAAAGGAGAAGGCCATGGACCTTGCGCGCCTCATCGAAAAAAGTCGCCGCTTCCGGCTTGAATGCAATAAAATCGGCCGAATACTGCCATGTTTGACCGTCTTGCAAAAGGACGCGATCAGCGACATCGAAGCGGTCGTCTATGAACCTGTTATGTGCCTTATCCTGCAAGGGCGCAAAGAAACCGCTATCGGCGATCAATTCGCCGATCTTGGACCCGGTGATGTTTTGCTGGTCAGTCACGACCTGCCGGTTCAGTCGAGGATCACAAAGGCGAGCCCGCAGGAACCCTACCTCGCCGCAATACTGAAACTTGATCTCGGCCTGGTACGTGGTCTTTACGAGCAGCTGGCCGACGTGGCACTGCTCGAAACCGACGGTCGTTCGCTTGCGGCCGGGCGGGCGGAACCGGCGTTGATTCAAGCGCTCGAACGGTATTTCGACCTTCAGGACAGCCCATTGGATGCGCAGGTCCTCGGGGCTTCCACCTTGCGCGAAATTCACTACCGTCTCATCCTTTCGCCCGCAGGAAAAATGCTGAGGGCGCTCGTGGTTGTGGACAGCCACGCCAGTCGCGTTGCCAAGGCAATTCGCCAACTGCGCCGCGACTTCTGCTTGCCACTTACCCTGCCAGAGCTTGCTCACACCGCGGGAATGAGCGTGACTTCGTTTCACCAGCATTTCAAGGCAATTACCGGTACAACGCCGTTGCAATACCAAAAGGACCTTCGTTTGATCGCCGCCCGCACCCTTTTGGCAGAACGGCATCAAACGGTGACGCAAACCGCCTTTGCCACCGGCTATGAAAGTCCCACTCATTTCAGCCGCGACTACAGGCGCAAGTTTGGCAAGTCTCCAGGCCGCGATGCCAGGAATGCTGCATGAGTGCCTTGACGCGCGGTCGGCGAAGCGTTTGAAACTCGGCAACCGTCTGGAAATTCAGCCGCCGGGCCCAAAGAAGGTACGACCTCTGTCGCGCTCCCTCCGCCAGTCAACCCAAAGAAGTTTCATCGCCTCAAAATCAGATGTTTCGCTGGCACCCTCGAACTGCCAAGGGGTATCACTTGCACTTGCAAGAAGTCTTCGGCCTGTCGGCGGTTTCAAGCGACAAAAAAAGGCCCCTGACTTTTCAGTCAGGGGCGATTGGTGTTCAGAATAAATCCATTTGTCTTTTGCCGGGATCGGCAATTTTGTAAGTGCGCCGGGCCATTGCGATGGTGGCTTTTCCGGCGAACAGCGGCTTCTCGGTGACGTGGTTGACAGTTTGCCATCCACCCCAGATGCGCAAGCCTGAGCCGGTGAAGGCAATTGAGGGCTGGCCCGGCCCGCCGCTGCCGCCGAAGTTGCCGAGCACGACTTGCAATGCGTTCTCCAGTTCGGCGTCGCTCATGCCTGCTTGCATTGCGGTGGCGTATCCATGTGGCAGGGAAGCAGTTGCGGTGCGAAAAACCCATTCCTTGTCGGCCTCGGTGAGCGAGCGGGGCTGGTCGTCAACCATCAATATTCGCTCGCCAGCATGATCGTCAAAACCCGCATGGTCTGGCTGATGTCGGCCGGGTCTTGCGATCCGTGTTGCAGGTCCGGCGCGTAATAGTCGATTTTCCAGAACAGCTTTGTCCCCTGGAACTCGAACGCGCCGAAATCATGCTCGTGGTGCGGGTCGTTGTCGGCGTTGAACCCGTCGAAGCCGCGAACGACTTTCACGACTTGATCAATGCCTTTACCGACGGTTTCGGTTGCCAGTTGCTGAACGCCGATGGTGATCAGCATCTGGCCAGGGATGGCCGGATCGCCCTGACGAAAGCGGTCGTTCAGATCGCGGATGACTTGTGTGTGCGTGTCCATGGTTTTCCTCTCCGTTTGCCGCGTCCGAACCGTTCGGGCGCAGGATGGCGGAGGGGAACAGGGGAGAAGGGGAGACGGGGAGACGGGGAGACGGGGAGAAGAAAAGAAGCGCCTGGCTGGCAGGCGCTTCGAACTGTTGCGACGATCCGGATCGCTCAGCTGCCTGGATTCCAGATGATGGCGAATTCGGTTTCGTTGTCGGAACCGGCGACACGGCCCAGATTGGCATAGAGCGTGCGGTCACCGAATTCGGGCGCGGCAATCGACAGGCTGACAAATTCATTGCCGGAAGAAATTGCCCGCCGGTTCCAACCTGCGCCGATTTCGACATCGCCTGCCATGACGCGAAAGTCGGGCTGGATTTCGGATTTCTTCTTGTTGAGCACCAGTTCGATGTTGCGGCGGATGGTCAGGGTTGCAAGACGCCCCTTGTAGGAGCCGTCGGTTTGCAGGGTTACATAGCCAATTGCAGGCATGTTGCCGTCCTTTCGATGGGTGATTGGGGAAAGAGCCATGGCCCAGAACGGGCATCAGACTGCTGAGATCATAGCATGCCAAACCGACGGGTTGCCGCCAGGCAAGGGAAACCGGCTGTTGTCAAGTTGTGACACGCCGGTCAGCCACGCTGATACCGTTCCTCAAAAAAATGGCACCCACACCTTGCGGAGTGAGTGCCATGCGATTGACCGACTGTTGATCAACCAATCAAATCAACGTTGGTGCATCCAGCGTCTTCCATGAGGGCTGCGAGCATTTGCAATTGCGCAGCAGTGATCGTGTCGGTCAGGAACGAAACGACATTTTCCACGCCGTTTTCATAGGCGAGCAGCACTTCGAGCGGATCGCGGGTCAGATAGAGTTCACCTTCCATTGCCCGGTGGGCATTGAAGATGTGTTCCTCCGGCTTGAAGCCGGTGGGGAAGGTGAGCTCTTTGCTGTCATAGCTTCGCCCGCAATAGGCAATCAGTCTGCCATTGTTGTCATGTACTGGTATCGCCAGCCTGCCGCGCAAAATGCCTTTGGGGGCATGGCCGCATTCGAAATGCTTCGCGGTATCTGAAAGCACCCCCAGACCGATCAGTTTTTCATGATCGGCCTGGAGGTAGGAAAGGGGCTTCATTTCCCTCTCCGTGGAAGTGTTGGCAGAACTGTAAGTGTTGCCTGACCCGGCATGGGCCTCGGCAGTCTTTACAGCCCCACCAAATGCTTCATCCAGAAATTGCGCTGCATCTTTCTGGTTGGTACCCCTGATGTGCGAAGCCAGCCAGATCACGTCGCCACCCTTTTTGGCGGCAAAGCAGTAAGCAGCGCCCTTGGCTGGCGTTACCACCAGCGACCGGTCACCACCGGACTGGCAGGCTGGACAAGGCCCGCGCAATTGGGCACCGCTGGACTTCAGTTTGAGATCAATCAAAGAACAAGCGGCCTGGATGTCCACCCGTCCTTTCAGTTGTTGGAAGTCGATGAAGGACATGGATTACTCCTAAGCCATTGATGTTACGTGTTTATTGTAACATGCTGGCCAGGATTTCGCTCGTGCGGCGACAACACCCAACTACATTACCAGCAGGAATGGCTCCAATCTGTTTCTTTCAAAAATAGACTTTCGAATAAACATAACCTCTCCCGGCACCTTGAATGGCGTCCTGAACATCGGCGCGGTTGCGTAGGTGAGATAACTGCAAGCCCCGATTTCTTCATCGATGATTTCCAGCACCCGGCGGATGTGATCGTCAGACACAGTGATGTTCAGCACCACCAGCGGGCAGTTGAGGCCATAGGCTTGCTTGTAGTGTTTGCCGCCGATGAACTGCGCATATTGCTTGATCGTTCGCCGGGCGGATTTGCGGTGCGGCGTTGAGGGATCGTTCGGCTCGGTATTGCGGTCGGCTTCGACCAGATAGGCGATGAAGCCCTTTTGGTATTTGATCGCGAACAGGCTGTCGGGGATCAGCTGATAGGTGTAGCGCTTGGCGCCCCAGTCAAAGGCGACCTTCACGGCAAGATCGTTGGTGATGTCATGACCGGGGATGAATTTCAGGCCATTGCGGTTGCAAAGAATATGGATCGAGCTGGTGATGCAAGCGACCATAAACTGGTGCACCCACGGGCCGGTCGGTCTTAGGGCATCAACCCACAGGCCTTCGCGTTTCAGCCAGGCAATGCCCTTGTCGGTCAGCGCATATACATGGTGATTGCCGTCGGCGCCCTCGGTCTCGCGTTGTTGGTGTGGTTTGAACACCAACCCGCCATCGAACAATTGGCGCAGCATCCGGCTTGAAGTCTGGGTGCAGCGGTGGGTGTCAGCGGTCTGCTCGTGCAGATATTTTGATGATGCATAAGTGTGCAGGTTCAGGAACTGCAGCCAGCGGATTTGGCGTGCATCAGGCCGGAAGTCTGCGGCCGGATTTTTGGTGTGGGTGGTGAACAGCCTGCGGCCCAGACAGTCCTGGAACTTGCGCGTATTTGAGGTTTTCATGCCTCCAATTATAACGTGCCGGAAGGCTTGATGTCGTCATGGCCATTGTTGCGCATAGTGTCTTGCGGGGCGTCGCCAGAACCTGAACTGGTTGGAACGGAGCCGCCGGGCTTGGAATTTGAGGCAGTGCTGGTTGCATTTCGGGCTGCTGGTTTGCCCGCTTGATCGCCACCGGCTTGCTGCCGATGTTCATACCCGCCGGTTTGCGCGGCTGGCGCGTCCAACGGGCCGTAGCGCGCAATCATCTGCTGGCGCAGGGAGCCGAGCCCATCGCGCTTGGGCATGCCATCCAGCGCGCGCGGGTTGGCCCGCACAGACACGGCTGGATCGCGCCCGCTGGCAAAGGCAAAGGCGTGATCGGGCAATTCCATCAGGAAGTCTGACGATGTCTTCATGCTGGGTGCCAGCCGCTTGGCGTCGCCAGTGACGACACGGCTGACCAGCTTGGTGGTGGTAGAACCCAGCATGGTGTCGGCAATGCCGGCGCGTGAGGCACGGGCAAGATCCTGCGTGGCGATGACCATGCCGACATTGGCCTTGCGAGCCTGCAGCAGCATCGTCTCCAGCTTCTCGTCAAAATACTCGTGCGCTTCATCAATGAAGAACACCACCGGGCGATCAGCGGCCTTCGCCTTGACGCGGGCATAACAAGCTTGCAACGCCTGGGCGATCATGAAGCGGCCAAATGTGGCGCTTTCCTGCGCCAGCAATGCAAGGCTGGTATCGATCAGCACCAGTTTGCGGCTGGCCATTTCGCGAACCATGTTGAAGCGGTTTTCGCTGGTGTTGAACATGCGTCGCAGCGTCGGGTTTTTCAAAAGAGCATCCAGCCGGTAGGACAATTCGGTTTTGGTGCCGTCATAGGGCGAACCCTTTTTGCCGCCGTGCTTTTGCTCCGGGTTGAGTTCCTCGTAAAAGAAGCGCCGCCCGGTCTCGTCCAGCGCATCAATGTAACTGGCAAACTTCTCTGGCGTATCCATCACTTCAAAGAAGGTTTGGATGTTGCCGCCAGGGATTGCCAGCACCAAATTGCTGCAATGGTAAAACAACGTGCGCTGGCGCGGCGTCATCGGTGCATCCAAAAGTTTGCTGATGACAAATTCCAGCTGGCTGATGGCGCTGTTGACGAATGCCTCATCGCGCATGTCTGCGACATCGGCATGGAACAGGTTGAGCGCCAGCGGATGTTCCGGCGTGATCCAGGCGAGCTCATCATCGCCCATGTCCAGATGCGCAAGTTCCTCGATCAATTGCGACTGGCTGTCCATGACGATGACACAGCAGTTTTCCTTGAGGAGTTTTGCAATCAGGTGCTTGAACAAAGTGGTCTTGCCCGCGCCTGATCCTGCCAGCACCAAAGTATGGTTTTCCGGGTGAAGCCAGTCGGCAGAGGTGTCGACATGTTCAAGCTTCAGCAATGGAGTGTCTTTGAGATAATCCCAGGCGCAGTTCTTGCCGGTGTATTCGCTGGGCATCAGGCCCTTTTGCCCATTCAAATTCTGGTCGAGACGGCTGCGCAAGCTCTTGAAGAAATCATGATCACCAAAGAACTCCATGATTAGTTTTTCGATCTCGTTCTTTGAACGTGGGCGGCTTGCCCGGAAAGTGCCGTTGCCAATTCTGCCCTCGAACGGTCGCAGCGCCTCCATGACCTCTTTGACGAAGCGTCGTGTTCGCTCGGGTGAATGGCTGGTAGCGATGTAGCGGTTGAGCAGATCACGATAACGCGCGCCCTCAATCGAGTTGGTGTTGGGCGGCGGCGGATCGGGCGGCAAAAACCCTTCGTCTTCGTACAGGCGAATGGCAATGGCGACGAGGCGCGCGTCGTCGAAGGCGTCTTCCATTTCAGCGGTGAACTTCTCAAGCGTCAGCGGAGCCACTGCCAGAGCCTGCCGGTACAAGGCGGCTGTAGCCTCCTGCGCCTGGCGGGCTTTTGCGGCCGGGCCGTTGTATTGCTGGTAGACGCCATAGAAGATGGCGGCGCCAATGGCACCGGGGATGATGAATATGATCCCGAACACCATCAGCGCGACCAGCATGGCAAGGCTTATCATCCCCAGATAGAGCTTGAGGAACTCGTCCATTACAGTTCGAAACTGTCTGAGGAGGCGGCTTCCTTGTTGCCCTCCAGATAGGCCTTGGCCAGCGGCAGCACTTCCGATTTCAGCTCGGCGATATAGTCCTTGGCCTCGATCGGGGTTTCGAAGAAATAAATGTCGGCGCCGCGCAGCAGCTTGCCAAAGGTCAGGTGAAAATTGTTGGCGTCGCGACCTGCCACTGCGGCAGTCACCAGTTTGCGCGCTAGCCCGCGATTGGCATGTTTTTCGGCATCCACATCGGCTGGCGCATCGCGCTCGCGCAAAATGGTGCGGTCGAGTTTGCGGTCGGCGATGATTGCCTTTTCCTCCTCCGAGAACATCACCGACAATTCAACGCCATGCAGAACTTTTTTGAAGATCATGCCCATGGATTTTTCGACCGGCTTGATATCGATTTTCATTGTCGCCTCCCAAATGCAGGTTGATCATTGCTTCGGCTTCATGCCGTGGGCGACAATAGAAATGCCGGTTTCTTTTGACAATTGTCTTGGTATTATTTGTGGAATTCAGATTACCAATTAACGTTAGGTAGTTTAGTGGATTTGTATACGGCGTTACTACTCGCGCTTCACCTGGTTCCAGTTCGTAGAGAAACTTGCGGGTGTTGTCCCATTCAAAAAGTTTCTCCAGCTCCAGCGCGTCGGCGAGGCCGACACGGAAGATCACCCAGTTTCCGGCATTGCCAAACACGGCTTCGCGCAATTTTCCAAGCTGGTGCAAATACTGGAACGACAGCGTGATCGAGACGTTGCGCCCGCCAAGCGTGGCCAGCATCTGGTGCAGCGTGTTGCCGGCAAGGTGCTGGCATTGCGGCAGATAGACATGGAACGGCAACAGGCCCTTGCGGCGCTGGGCAATCGAGAAGAACTGCGCCAGCAGCAGACCGGCAACCGTCCTTGCCTTGTTGAGGCCGAACTCGCTTTGCGGGATTTTTACCAGGATGATCTGGCGGTGTTCGATGGCAAGTTTGAAATCAACCAGCGGCCTGCCTTGGCCAAGCGCATTGCGAATGCGCCGGTCAGAGATGAACGGCTCCAGCTTGTTGACCGTCGATTTGGTGATGAATGCCTGGTCGCGCTGATCCAGCTTGGCAAACTGGTCTTGCCAATAGGCCCGCACCACCGGGTCGCGGGTGCTGCGGACGATCTGCCCTCTGGCTTCGTCAGACACCAGCATGCGGTACATGTCGAGAATGGTTCCTTTTGGCAGATCGATAATGGCGCGCGCCGCATTGTAAATCGTGCGGTCCATGTCTGGCGTCGCCACCTGCTCGTATCCGGCCATTGACTTGAACGCATCGACCAGATGATCGGCGATGACACTGTCGTAATCGGTGCCGGAACCAGAAAGCGGATTGATCGCTGGCGGATGATCGACATCGGACAAGTCTATCAGCACGACATCTTTGATCCGGTGTTCCGGCACCAACGCCAAAACGGTATTGGTGGCGGCGCCATCAAGATCGAATTGAATCAGTCCGTGATCGGCATCAATGTCGAACTGTATCAGTTGATTGAGCAGATTGGCTTTGCCGGTTCCGGCCTGGCCGATGATCGCGGTATGGCGCAGGCGGCTCGCTTGCAGTGTTTGCGGGATTGTTGCTGGTATTGTTGCCAAGAAATTTGAATGCATAATTCGCACAGGCCAGCACCTAAACGCCAAGCCCGGCCTTTTGCCCCAGGCAAGCCGTCGCCAGGGCGCTGGCATGAAGGAACTATGTCCGCCTCCAGTATACCCGAATTGTAAGGGTTACGGTGGAAGGGTTCCGCTCACTGTCGTCTGCCAGCACAGCGGCATGACTCCATAGGGGTGAGACTGCGCCCCGCGCATGTCCTTTAGCCTTGTACTTATGTGAATAAGGCAAGGTCAGCCATATGGAGTCATGGCACGAGCCTGACGACAGTTGATGCGGAATGGGTAGGCCTGTAGCCGTATCAGTACACACACGCCATACACATACTGGTTGTGGGCGTGTGTGTGGGTGGAACCGGGGTGTTTTGAAATTTGTAAATCTTGATTGGCAGTGTTAAGAAAAATTGCTGGCTTAACGTGAGAAATGTGCATGCGATTATTGGTAACCGGCGGCTGTGGCTTCATTGGATCGGCGGTCTGCAGGCGTCTGATTGGCAACGGTCACCGGGTTGTCAATCTTGACCTGCTAACCTATGCCTCCGACGTCCGTTCAGTGTCTGCAATAGAAAGTTCGTCAAGGTACGAATTTGTCCGCGGCGACATCCAGGACGCTGTTCTTGTCGGCGATTTGTTGCGCAAGCATGAGCCGGAAGCAATTGTCCATCTGGCAGCAGAGAGTCATGTCGATCGTTCAATCGACGGACCACGCGCTTTCGTGGAGACCAATATACTGGGCACATTCACATTGCTTCAGCAGGTGCGCCGTTGGCTGGATACGGCTGGAACGAATACCCGTGATCGATTCCGATTTCTCCACGTGTCCACTGATGAGGTTTTCTGCGACCTTGCATCCGATGAACCTGCCTTCACCGAAACCAGCCCCTACCGTCCGTCTTCGCCCTACTCAGCTTCGAAAGCAGCCTCCGATCATTTGGTGCGAAGCTGGCGAAGGACTTACGGCTTGCCCGCCATTGTCACCAATTGCTCAAACAATTACGGTCCCTACCAGTTTCCTGAGAAGCTGATTCCTTTAATGATACTCACTGCACTGGCAGGCGGGGATCTGCCGGTGTATGGCGACGGCCTCAATGTTCGCGATTGGCTGCATGTTGAAGACCATGCCGAAGCACTGGAAAGAATAATGTTGGGCGCAGAAAAAGGCGAGGATTTCAACATTGGTGGAAGCTCTGAGCGGCGCAACATTGATGTGGTCCACGCCATATGCGATGAGTTGGACCGTCAATGTCCCAAGGACGCCGGCTCCTATCGCGGTCAAATTACATTTGTGAATGATCGTCTTGGCCATGACCGCCGATATGCGATTGATGGCACAAAGCTGTCCCGGGAACTGGGTTGGCAGGCTAACAGAAACTTCGAACAGGGTTTGGCTTCGACGGTGACTTGGTATCTGAACAACAAGGTTTGGTGGCAACCGCATTTTAAGCGGCGGGCAGCATGAACTGGTCCGATCGTAAAGGGATAGTCCTCGCAGGTGGTTTGGGTACACGTCTGCATCCGTTGACGGTAGCAACTTCCAAACAGTTGCTGCCCGTTTACGACAAACCAATGATTTATTATCCGATCAGCACCCTTTTGTTGGCCGGAATTCGTGACGTTTTGTTGATATCCACCCCTCAAGCCTTACCCCAATTCCGTGAATTGCTCGGTGATGGCAGCGAGTGGGGCATGAAAATGAGCTATGTCGAACAGGAAAAACCGTCTGGAATTGCTGAAGCGCTCATTTTGGGCGAGGAGCATCTTGCCGGTGGCCCCGGCGTTCTGATCCTTGGCGACAACATCTTTTTTGGCAATGGCCTGACCGGCATGCTGCGTGCAGCCGATCAACGCACATCCGGGGCAACCATTTTCTCGTATCGGGTAAATGATCCTTCTGCCTATGGCATTGTCGCTGTTGATTTGGAAGGAAAGGCACTTTCACTCGAAGAAAAACCGAGGCTTCCTGCTTCCAATCTGGCCGTGACCGGGCTCTATTTTTACGATGGGAAGGCATCATCGATTGCAAGAACGATCACGCCATCGGCGAGGGGAGAACTCGAAATCACCTCGGTCAACCAGAAATATCTGGAGCTTGGCGAACTTCACGTGACACACCTGTACCGTGGTTTTTCGTGGTTTGATGCCGGAACGGTTGAGGCACTGCTGGATGCCGCTGATTTCATCCGCCACATTGAGTTGAGGCAAGGATTGAAAGTTTCCTGCCCGGAAGAAATCTGCCTCAACAATGGATGGATCAGTCCGGACGAAATGGAAGCGCTGGCAGGCCGCAGGCCAAATGCTGCATATTCCCAATATCTGCAAATGGTGGCGGCGGAAGTTCGGCTGCGCAACTCCGGGTCTGGCTTGTGACGAACAATGCCATCCCCTTCAATCGGCCCTACCTGACCGGGCGGGAAAATGAAGCCTTGGGAAAAGCACTTTCCGATAGGGTATTGCATGGCGATGGCCCGTTCACAAAGGCTTGCCAAGACCGGATTGTGAAAGATCTGGATTGTGCTGGCGCACTTATGACGCCTTCCTGTTCCCTGGCGCTTGATCTGTCGATGCTCGTGGCAGGGATTGGTCCGGGTGATGAAGTTCTGGTTCCAGATTTCACTTTTGTAACCACTGCCCAGTGCGTCGCATTGCGCGGCGCCACGCCGGTATTCTGCGATATTCGGGCTGATACGCTCAATCTTGATGAATCGCGATTGGAGGAAGCACTCACAGCCAATACCAAGGCAATCATCCCGGTTCACTACGCCGGGGTTTGCGCAGACATGGATGCAATCAATGATTTTGCTTCCAAACATAAACTGCTGGTGGTTGAGGACGCAGCACAGGCGTTGGGCAGCAGCTATCGAGGTCGCGCCGCTGGTAGTCTGGGACACATGGCAGCATTTTCCTTCCATGCCACCAAGAACGTCCAGTGTGGCGAAGGAGGGATGCTGACGATCAACGATCCTTCGCTGGTAGATGCTGCAACGATCGCCTGGGAAAAGGGAACGGATCGCCGAAAGTTTCTGGAAGGCCGCATAGACAAATACCAGTGGAAAAGCCTGGGCACCAGTTTTGTGCCTTCAGAATTGAACGCTGCGATGCTGGCAGTCCAGTTGGACGAGATGCCTGCCATCAACAACAAGCGGCGAATCATTTGGGACCGCTATCACGATGCATTCATGGCTGCCGGACAACGCGGTGTCGTTCGCCGTCCGTCGGTTCCAGAAAACCTCGAACACAACGGTCACCTCTACTACTTGATCATGCCGGATCGCGACGCACGTGACCGCCTTCTCAGGCACCTGAAAAGTTCGGGAATTTCGGCCACATTTCACTATGTGCCATTGCACGCGACAGAGGGCGGAAAAAAACATGGACGAACCGGCATGGCGCTCAAGAATGCCGTTGACATGCCGGACCGCCTGATCCGGCTACCCGTGTTCCCGGAATTGTCCGTGCACGACCAGGATCGCGTAATTTCCACGACGCTAGACTTTATTGGCAAGCTATGAAGGAAAGTTTTTCAAGGGATACGTCTTTGGTTGGAAGCAGCGATGATTTCTCAAGATTCCTGATGGAGTTTGACACTCCGGACTTTCGCTCTGCGATTGCCGACAGCATTGATGACCGAGGCTTTGGTGTTGATGCTGCGCTTGATACCTATTTCTCCGAGATGCGGTTCGGACATGCATTCCTGAAAGGCCGGCTGCCTGTCGGTCGTCTGCGTATCCTCGAAATTGGTGCCGGTCTGGGTTTGTTGTCAATCTGGTTGCACCGTCAGGGCCACGAAGTGGTTGCTTTGGAACCGGCAGCTCCCGCTTTCGACCTGTTCGAAACAACCCGCAAGGCGATCTGGCAACGTTGCGGTGGTGACGTTCCTGCGCTGGTGGACATGGGGGCGGAATGCCTTGATCCTGCGCTTCACGGAACTTTTGATTTCATCTTTTCAATCAATGTAATGGAGCACGTTTCCGATCTTCCCTCGGTCTTTCGGGCTTCAGCAAACGTGTTGCGCAAGGGTGGAACCTGGCTAAATTCCTGTCCCAACTATTCGGTTCCCTACGAACCGCATTATGCCATCCCGATGGTTCCATTTGCGCCAGGCCTGACTCGCCGACTGTTTGCCAGGACCATTGATCCAAGTCCACAAGTCTGGAACACCCTGAACTTCATCAACGTTGCTGCAGTGCGTCAACTGGCTGGGGAAAATGGTCTTGTGCCGAGCTTCGAACCGTCGACGCTCTACTCATCCCTGGTCAGGCTTGCTGAGGACCCCGAATTTCTCCAGCGGCATGCCAGTGGGCCGGTCGGAAGGATTTACCGCATTTTGACCTATCTGGGCTTGCTTCAAATAACACGGCACCTGCCGGTCGTGCTGAACACGCCGATGGTTTTCAGATTGTACAAGCCGGTTCAGGAATAAGCAGCCACTAGCCAAATTCCGGCAACGATCAGGATGCAGCCGGCGACTTGCGGATAACGAACGGCCTCACCAAGAAACCAGAAACTTCCGAAAATCACGGTGGGATACACCAGCGAAGCGAATGCTGTGGCAACGCTGAGCGGCATGCGCGACAACGAAAAATACCAGAGCACTGCGGCCAAAATGAGCAAGGTGCCCGCACTCCACAGCCAACCATCTGTGAGAATCTTCATCAAATATCTGAACAAAGTTGCGTCGGCAGGCACAGGGCCGTGGGCTGCGTTGAAACGGTACTTCACAATCAACTGGACCGCAGAGATACCGAGAATTGCAAGAAGGATGACAAGGTATTTCATTCTCTATCTCCAGTGCTTTTAATTATCCCGCATAAATTTCATAAACGCTATATTTCATTCTGAAAAAACACCTGAAACCCGCGCCCAACGATCATCATCATTAGCTTCACAAATTTGGTGAAAGCATTGTGTATTAAAAAAATTTTCGATCAGCTACCGCCAAAGTCCGAGGTTCGCAAGATGACAGATCCCCAGACAACTTAGTGACCCCTGCCACCAGTATCAGTGCACCGCCACGGAAAACGGCCTGTTTCAGTTCTCGGCTGTTTCGTACGCGGGATTCAAAGGCATGACCACTTGTGCTTTCTTCGAGCCACAATCGAAAAAACGTCGACAAAATAAACTTTCGCCCCAGTGAATAGATAATGTGATCTAATTGCCTCACTCGTTGAATTAGAGCCGATCGTTCCAGCGAATGCAGGAAGCAGTGCATAGTGAAGATTAATTGTTTTTCTATACAATAGGCTACAACCGACTTAGATAATATCTTTGATATATTCGTCACGATTATACAGGTTTCCAGATATTCAATTACAGGCAATGAAATTTCAGGCTGACTTCGTATACAAGTATCAGATATAATATAATGTTGTTTATTTTTATCGCATCAATTTTTTAATGTTTATGCGCTGTCAGAAATCACAGGGCTAAGCCTAGCGCAGTCTAAAAGTCCGTCACTTAGGCACTCCAAACCCGAGCTCTTAAAATAATTAGTCACGAATTTCCTCTGTATATTTCACGTATAATTGCACTGGGACGCTGCTTTACCTCAATAAATACTTTTGCAAGATAAATTCCAATAATACCCAAAAAAATAAAATTAAGACCACCGAGAAACCATAAAGAGAGCATGACGCTGACCCAGCCATCAAGTGTGTTATCCCAAAATAATTTCGTGGCAAAGATGTAGGTACCAACAATGATTGAAATCAGCGTTAAGCAAAGTCCCAGATAAAAAATAAACATCAGCGGCATGCTGCTAAATGCTGTTACAGCATTTATACTTAAAGACAGGCGCTTCGCAAAGCTATAACTGGTCTGACCACGGCTCCCCTTGACAATCTCGTACGGAATTTGAGTAAATCCTGTAATGTGCAATAGACCAGCCAAAAATATTTCCCTTTCTTGATGTTGCAATAGCGCGTCAACGTACCGTCGGGTCATTATCCTCGCAGTTAACGGATTAGCAGGAATTGGCATTGAGGTCAGCCATTGGATCGCTTTCCAGAAAAAAGCACCCGAAACACGTTCAAACATCGTTCCTTTTCGCTGGGGCTGAACCCCAAAGGCAACATCTGCTCCGAATTTATCCAACTCTTTTGCCAAATCGACAATGCACTCTGGGGGCTCTTCTAAATCAATGTCCACAACAAAGACCCTCTCACCTCTGGCTTGCTGTAAACCAACCATAATTGCGCGGTGATGGCCAAAGTTTCGGGATAGATCTACAACAGAAACTTTTGGGTCTACATCAGCTATATTTTTTGCAACAGAATAGGAACCGTCAGGAGAAAAATCATTTACAAAAACAATTTCAAAATCCTTCGTGATCAATGCGGCCGACCTCGTAATCCGTTCATAGAATTCTTCTATGAAATTTTCTGAATTAAACATAGTTGCGACGATCGATAAGTTAATTTGCATCTATATTGCGCTCCTCATTCAACACCGCTTCCGGTGGCAATGATGACAGGGTATCTATGATTAATACATTTGGGTCGTAAATTCCCCCCACTTGTGGGTAGGGCGGTTTTGTAGGATAGTGCAACCACTCTAAAAAAATCCCTGCCATTTGAAATTGAGAAAATTCGATATAGGAATTTGCAAAAGGTCCACGTAAGTATTGAGCAGCTTTAAGATGTCGAAAAATAGAGACTAATCTTCCAACTTTGTTGCCTTCTATTTCAAAGTTCATCGAATTATGCAGCTGCGTCTTATTTTTTAATTCTGCCAATTTTTCCTCAAATAAAAGTCGAATAACCTCACTTATGCGATCAATGTGCCCTACAGCCGCGTACCATTCCTCCAGCTTTGGTTTCAATTCTAGCTTCAAACCCAGTGCCCTTCCCTGCGATGCCTGTAATGTCTTCATATGATGTGATGCCCACTGTAACTCGCTGATCCTCGTCTGATTAATCCGTTGTCCGAACTGTCCGGCGGTCGCAACGGGCACCGTCAGTCATACGGGACCTTTCGGCGAAATTACACGATGCTTGTTACCCCAGTTACTCTTGGTGAACTGGACGGAATCGAAAAATACGAAATGATCAGCGTGGCGAGGTAGATCAGAATAGTCTCGCCAGGGTATGTAATTAGAGTGTAAAATAACAACAGTTGTCATGGTATTCGGCCTCAAAAAAATTGGTTCCGAGTTTAGTATAAATGTAAAGAATCAGGTGCTGTTGTTTTCGATTCCGATCAATTCGGATAGCGAATGCTGCAGCGCCTTTGAAATGAAATTTGTCCGATCCGAAAAATCGCACCAGCCATCCATTAACAAAACTTCCTTGTCTGAACCCAAGGTGGACCGTACTGCTGAAAGCACGGTAGTCAGATCGTCAAGCAACGCCTCGGACCGAAAATACGGTAGTACCACTGCGATCAGCGGCATTTCGGCACGATGTATCTCAACTGTGCCTTCGCTCATTTGACGGCTCTTGCCGCCGTTATCACACAATGCGAATAGGGAACCCTTAGCATGCCTGTCCGCACCTCGGTTTGAACATCCATCCAATGCGACGCAAGCAACTTCCGGTAACCTTCTTTCTGGCGAATGTTTTGCCCGCTGTCGTGATCTTTCATCCATTTCGCAAAGGGGTGCTGATCATAATGGTAGACCGGCTCGATGGCCATAAAGCGGCCGCCAGGTGCCAACAATTGCGCCGCTGCCCCTAACATCCGGTCAGCCTGTTGGTCATCAAGATGGTGCAGTAGACCGAAGGAAAACACCAAGTCGAAATGTTGGCTTTGCAGATCCAGATTACTCACAACATCCCCACAAAGGAAACGCACACGTTCCGAACCAAACATTTTTGTGGCTTTTTCGATGTGCGCAGAGTTCCAATCCACCTCTACATACTCACGTGTCGCTGTAAATTGCGGTTACCATGTCCCTGGACCGCACCCTAATTCCAGAACGCGCCTGTCGGTTACATTGCTGAAATATTCTTTGGCATACGCCTGTCGGGAGCGTTGCCCGCCAAGAAGATTCTGGAAAGCATCATACAGGGTCGGAATTGTCACCAGCCAATAAATTCCTGTGGTCTTCTCTGCCATACACTCTCCGTCAACTGGATGTCGAAACTTAAATACCGTGTATGCCAAATTTAAAATTGAATTTCGTATTTGGACTTTTTATTGAGACTACTCCCAAATTTTTGTTTGAATTATCGATGAGACGCATATTCCCCAGCAAAATTGCACCCCTAGCCGCGCCGACACCAGACGGAAAGCTTGCTGTGGGCGTAGCGCTTTTTCGCTGTTTAACTCGTCTTTGTGACTTTCGGTACATATACAATATAAGGCATGAGGATCGAAGACACCTCAAATATTTATTTTTGGTCTGCAATATCCCATATAAATTCGAACCAGCCAGAAGGGAAAATAGGGTGCCTTCAAGATTGCGGGGAATAGAGGAAAAGGACCTTGTGTCAATCCGGTCGTGGCGGAAGAACCGCGAACTATTGGACATGGTTCATGGGCTGAAGTACCCAACCAACGAGGCCATGCAAAGACGCTGGTTCGATCAAAAAGTTATGAACGGTTCTCCAACGACGGCGATATTCGCCATTCAATCGGATGATGGACACATTGCAGGTGTTTGCCAACTTGTCGAAATTGTGTCCATCCACCAGCGAGGTAAGTTGGGCATTTACATTGGCAGTGAGGATTCGAGAGGTCTTGGCCTTGGTGAACAAGCGCTGCGCGAGCTGCTTCGTTTCGGTTTCGACGATCTGAACCTGAGGAAAATTTGGCTGGAGGTAACGTCAATTAATTCCCCGGCAATCCGATTGTACAAAAAGGTTGGATTCCAAACCGAGGGTGTGCTCAGGCAGCACTATTTTTCCAGTGGAAAGTTCGAAAACGTTGATCTAATGTCTCTACTTTTGGAGGAATACCAGCGAATTAGGCAGCTTAGCCTCTGAAATATCGCAGGTATTTTGCTGATTCGGGACCACAATTAAAGAGCAGGTCGAGGATGGATACCTGAGGCTCAAATGTACCCCAGAGTTGCGGATACTCTGTATAACCAGAATAGTCAAACCATTCTACCGAAATACCAGCAGATTCGAACATTTCAACGTCCAAGTATTGACGTGCAGCGGGTCCACTTACATAAATATTTGCCTCAAGTGATTTACAAATTTCAACGAGACGCAAATTCTTGCCGTTCGAAGTTTTTATCTCCTGTGACCAGTGGATACGGGTTTTGATGCCGATATAATTGCATATTGAGATTATTAAATCGTAATTTAAATTTGATATATACTCGTATGTTGATTTCTCATAAACTGGTAGAATTAAATCAGCAACAGAGTTGAATGAATTGGCTCTTGAATAGTTCATTTGCAGTGTTCGCCAATGTTTAAATACAAAATCTTTATTAGAAATTTTGGTGTCAGCAATTAAGGAATTTGTACTGGCATGAGTTGGCACTGTAAGCCAAGCTACGCCTTGTGGTGTTTTTATCCTGTTGCGATTTCGCCAATCGTTCTTCGTGTATTGTACCTCATCATAAAAAACAAAATCATCAACTCGGGCAATAATATCAAAATATCCGCGCCAAGGTATATAGTTAGATTGCAATATGGCGACTCTTTTACTCATTGATAGAGTTACTCGCAACAATAAGAAAATGACTATATGGTATACGCAACATATTTGTGAAAAAATTTCCACTGGTTTGTCTAAAATAATTTTCTAACAAATTAACCTACTCTTTCTCGCTACGAATGTTTTGCCCGCTGTCGCGATCTTTCATCCATCTGGCAAAGGGGTGTTGACCATCATGATAGGCCGGTTCAACCGCCAAAAAACCTCCAGTAAATTTCAACAGCTGCTTCGAACTCCTCTGCTTGATCACCGGTAAATTTGTGTGACTACACCCCAGATTAGCTATCGTGGACATCTTTTTAAATTCCGCATTTATTCGATTCGAATTATGGTTTGCTGCGTGGCCTTTATTTTTTTAAATATTTGTCTAGTGAATGATAAGCCACAAACTTCGCAAACGTCATTTCAATTGGACACCTCTAAGAACCCCCATTTTGCGCTGCCAAACCCGCCAACTCCGACTGTCACTGTTGAGAATATAATCATTCCTAATTGCTGCTTCGAGTCTTGCTGATATGGCAACAATCGAGTCAGGTCCCATTGACTGGCTGCCGAAGGCGTCGACGATAAGCAAATCTGGCGGCGCAATTTTTAGCCTGGAAATGAGATTATCGATTTTCTTCTCGGTGCCCAACTCGAAAACGGCCTCAATGGGAACTGTCGTGAGTTTTTTTGTTGCGGTCACCGCATAGGGAATTCCGGTAACGACGACGGCCCGTTTTTGGCCGACTGCGGGCAGGTCAGCGAGTCGCTGGTTCAATTTTGCGGCGACGTTGGTTGGTATCATGAGACCAGACCATCTCGTCATCTGTACGTCGCCATTTGGAGTTTTGGCCGGTGAGCTTTCCAATTGAACTTGTGAAGATGTAGCAAGCGCTGCCGAGAGGCCCACAGCTGCCAGTTTTGCCAGTCCGTCGCCCGCTGATGCTACGTGAAAAAGCAGTGACAGCGGAAAGAGGGCAAGGCTCCAAAACACAATATAGTCGTAAGGCCTGTGCATGTAGTAGATGAGCAAAACAAGCGACATCAGGCTGGCGACCAACGCAAGGCTTTCTTGTTTGGACAGGCTTCTGTGGTGGGCCAACGATGTAACAATAAAAGTGCAGCCGGCGCTGAGACAAAAAACCGTCGTCATGCCGAGTTGCCAGGTTATGCTTAAACCGCCGAATGATTCGCCAGCAACCTGACCCACGCCAGTCCAGACAGTGTCAATGCGAATGCCCGTAAGCAGAAAGACAAGCAACACTAATACCGCATAAGCCAACGTCGCAGTCACGATAAAAACAAAGCCGCGAAGCAACTTGCGAATAACTGTAGTTTCATCCAGCCCAATGGCTACAGCCAAACCCAAAGCCGCAACGAGACCGATATCCGGAGAATATGCGATTCCCAATGCGGTTAATATTGATAAAAATGTGAATTCGACCCAGCCCTTGTGCGGTGCGCGCATGGACACAACCACGAGACACATTCCTATCGGAATATATCGCAGACCAGACAAGTTGGCGAATAGCGTGGCATAACCGTTACTTTGCAGCAAGGGTCCAGCTACAGTTAATATTGTAACGAGGACTAACGCACCAACCCAAAAAGTATGAAACCGACTCCGCCAGAATACAAACAAACTTCCGACTATACAACCCAAGAACAAGATATTTGCAATTCTAGTAACGTCAAACGCAGTTTTATACTCTGCTGGAAGTCCAAAGAACCTGGCAACAGAATAGGCGAGGGGTGCGCCAAGCCCGTAAGGCTTGATTTCAAATGTACTGTGCTGAAAATCGCCCAAGAGTTGCTCGCCTACAATCCCAAAAACTTGCGCGATGTGAGGATCTGCCCAAAATATCAACCGAACAGTCTCTGGGTTAAATGAATCTTTTTGCGACCACGAAACGCCTATCGGCATGAGTGCCGCAAAGCAGGCGAACCACAAAGCCGTTGTAACGATTAGCCTGACCGCATCGGGATATGCTGAAATTTTCCGCAGGACACCATTTGGTTTCAGGGAGGAGGTCAGCCAGCGTTCGGACTCCAGAACAAAACCAACAACTTGCCTCGCGTAGCAGCGGAAGCGTAAGGGAATTAAGCGTCGAAGTTGGCGTATGAGACTTCGGCACACCTCTGCTTCGCCAAATAAAAAAAGTGCTGCCAAAGAGATAGCAAAAAGAAAGAGCGAAATAATGAGTGAAATAGTTTGAGCTCTTACATCTACAGAAGTAAATAAATCATGTACTTCTGTCAATGCAGTTATTTCAGTCGGATAATAGTCAAGCAGAAAAATATATAGAATTATAAAAATGGCAAGCAAAGCGAATGTGATCGTGAGCGCAAGTACCGTTACACAGCGGCCAGTGCGCGAGCCGCTCTGACGTTTTATAGGCGATGTTGCTGTCAACGCGTTCCCCTTGAGAAAGTGTATTTAACTCGGGTAGGTTGCAAACTGCGATCTACCATTAAGAGAGTCTCTCCAGCACAAACGTTACAGAATATCTTACTTCGCCGCCCGGTTTCAAAAGCCACAAGAGACTTGTGCGCTTGGTTCCTTTTGGACGTAGAAATCCTTGACAACACTGCCATATCTGTTAACCGACTTCCTCTAGCTAGATTCTCTTTTTCACTGTCAAACTGAACGTCAACGTTTCATCTGCTCTGTGCAAGCCCTTAGATCAAAATCCTTTTTTGCGGTCGGCTCAATTGAAGGGGAGTAGACGTGGTTAGCACGCCAAAAGCCCCAGAAACTTCCCTCGCCCAGTGGTCGAAAATCGGGCAGCACGGCAATTGGTTTTGCCAATGAAGACTCCTGTGCATCACCTTCAAAGGGGCAAGGGGTATACAAATCCGGCGGCTATTCAAGCTGACGAAATAACAGCAGGAGTGGTTCACGTCCATTCCTTCTCTTGTCATAGCTTCTGTATGTGCGGTTTTGAGGATTTTAGTGGGAAAAAACATGCTTTCCTTAGCTCTGCGACGATGCCTTTGGCGGAGACTGGCAAGGGATGAAATTCGCAATCGTTATTACATGTTACAACAAAGAGTGTTTTGTCGGTGATGCAATTCGCTCCTCACTTGGGCAAGGCGCCGAAATATTCGTAGTGGACGATTTCTCTACAGATCGCAGCCGAAGTGTAATCGCAAACTTTCCTGGGGCTATAGCGTTGATGCATACGCGTAATCTCGGAGCAACTGCGGCGACAAGAACCGGTGTCGACGCTGCAGTTGCGGCGGGCGCAGATCAGGTTATCCTTCTCGACGGAGACGATGTCTTGGCACCCGACGCGGTTGAATGGTACCGCGAAGTCGTTACTCGGTATGATGCGGATGTGGTTTTCCCCGGTGTTAGACGACTTCCCGATCGCGACTGCAGAGGAGATGCTACGCCATGCGACCGAAACCTTCCAATTAGATTGGAAGATGATCCCATGGGGTACTGGCTGGCTGAAGGCTATATTTCAGGACCCGTCTGCGGTCAGCCGGGCGTCCTTATTTCGTCAGTCGATCCCGGCAATGTGATACAGGACTTTGAGATAGCATATTCGGCTCATCTGAACGCGCGGCGGATCGCCTATAGCCAGACGGTCACTCACTACTGTTCTATGGCAGTTCCGGGCCAAAACCTGTCAATGGAACTGCGGAAGAAAATCCACGGATATACACGGCTTTTCCTGAGAGTTTGGCCGGCTGTGAAGGACAAACAGTACGCAGCAAATTATGCACGAAGAGCGTTCCGACGCTGCCTCTGGGCGTACAAACTTCACCGTGATATTGGCCTCCGTGGAAGACTTATTCTCAAGGTAATGGCTAACGGACCAAAAAGTCGGATGCCTTTGGCGCTTTGCATTGCCGTAATTTCCTGGGTTCATGATGTAACGCGCTGACTGGCTTGCTGTGAACAGCAACAGCACTAAGCCCATATACTATGGCCCTTATTGCTCACAACGCTTGCTTCCTCTATATATTACTGATAGTAAGTGGTGTGGAATTTTGTTCGGAAATATTTCCGACCGAGCGAGGTTTGTCCCGGCCTGACGTTTTGCAAGAAATGAATTCTTCCAATCGAAACGACGTTTTATATTTGTTCGGCCTTTTACGAACGGACCCTTTGTGTACCGCTAAGCTATTCTCCTCAGGTATCCCTCCGGCGCCGCAGAAATTATCAGCTTGGCATCGATGCTTTTGTCTACCTCGAATTCCGGGTGCGCGGGCAGCCAGGCACGGACTGCAGATTTGGGATTGTTACCTGGGCCCCAAGGCCGGTCGGGAAACATCTCTGCCGCAAGATTCTCGATAACGGTGTCAAACACGACGCAATAGCTACCGACCGAGACCATCGGCGCGTAGGCCTCCAGTTCCGCAAGGACATGCTTGTGGGTGTGGTTGCTGTCGAGGCAGACAAGAACGCGCTTTGCGTCGCCGACAAGATCGAGCACTTGTGCGACGATTGACGCATCAACCGAGGAGCCCTGCAGCATCGAGATGCGTCGAACCATCGGGTGGGCCTCGATCGCCGAGCGATTGTGGCTGCGTATATCGATATCGACACCCACGACCCGGCGCCTAGGATTCGACGGATCGAGCAATTCGCCGGCTTCCGTCGCCTCGCAGAGATCGAGCAATGCCAGAAGTGATGCCGAGAGGAGCAGCGACCCGCCATGCGCGATACCGGTTTCAACAATGATGTCGGGACGCACCTGCCAAACCAGTTCCTGGAAAGCGACGATGTCCTGCGGATATTGGATGATCGGGCGACCGAGCCAAGCGTAGTTGTAGGAATAGGCAGAGGCGATCGACAAATCCAAAAATGTCTGACCGGCCTGCTTCAGGCCAGTATTCCCGGCTGCGGCTTCTAGCCGGGCGATGACTTCACGCGCGAACTCACTCATTGCTTATTCCCTTGTAGTTAAAACCTAAATCGATCCGTGATCGTATCTATTCGAGGTATCTGCGGTGCATAACATGGTTGTGCTGCCGGGCGATAGGCGGTTGAGCCTGGCAGCAGGGCTCATTGCCCGCAAGCTGGTGGCGGCGAAGCCCACGCCTCTTACCGGGTTTCGTACAAGCGGTTCTGGAAGATCGGCAGATTACACCGGCTGTAAATATCTCTCAATATCTCAGTCATTTCTGCACCTTGCTGGTTTGTGCGGCGATCGTCGTAGGCTCACCGATGACAAACTTCGGATCCTCCGGCATGTCTGGCCTTGCTCCGAATCGCAACAAGTCCGGCCGTCCAAACTCGTCAGCGATCTGCTGCGCTATCTGCCGGACTGTGATCGGTACGCCGGACGAGATGTTGAACGCGCCTTGGGCATCGGACAGCGTGACCTCGGCGATCCGCCTGCCGGCTTCTTCTACGTCCATGTAGTCGCGGACCTGATTTCCCAACGTCAAATCGGCCGGCGTCCCGGAAGCCATGCAGGCGCGCAGATAGGGGATCAGCCGGCGAGAATCTTCGCCCTCGCCATAGAGGTAGAAGAGGCGACACCACGCAAAGGATAGGCCGAGCTGTGGCAGGGCCCTGGAGAGAGCCAGATAGGTGCCAGCCTTCGCCGCGCCGTAAGGACTGTTCGGCAACAGCGGCGTTGAAGTCCGGAGATAACCTGCGTTCAGATCGTATTCGAAGCAGCTGCCGACGCCGACGAACCGCTTTACCCCTGCCGATGCTGCGCACTCGGCCATCCGGAGGGTGCCGGCCATACAGGCGAGATTTTGCGACGAAGTCAGGTATTTTCCAGGCTCCGCATACCAAGCAACATGCAAAAGCGAATCGATCCCCTCGCATGCGGCGTGCCAGAAAGCTTGGTCTTCGCAGAAGAGATCGTCAGTGACATATGCGGCCGCCACACCATCCGGAATGGTCTTACTTGGACGGAGAACAATGTGGACCTCAACGCCTCTATACAACAGATCCAAAAGGACCTGTCTTCCAACGAAGCCGGTGGCGCCCGTTAGCAGAACGCGCCTCATCTGATCCGTATCTCCGGTATGGCCGTGACGAAGCGTGTACCTGCTTCTGAAAGCTGCGCCAACTGGCCTTGCACTTCATCGGCAAGGTTCCAGGGCAAGATGAGAACGAAGTCTGGCGGCGTTTCAAACAGCGCCTTAGGGGGCAGTATAGGAATGTGGCTACCGGGCATGAGCATGCCCTGCTTTGAAGGTGCGGCATCGCAGACGAATGGCAGCAGATCAGACTTCACGCCGGCATAATTCAGCAACGTATTGCCTTTCGCCGCCGCACCATAGGCGGCGACGGAGTGTCCGTCGCGCTTGGCGTCGAGCAGAAATCGCAGCAGCCCGTCTTTGACCGCATCGGCACGTTCTTGAAACCCTTCGTAGAATTGCGGTGTCTCCATGCCTCGCACTTGTTCCTGCGCTAGCACCGCCAAAGCGGCCGCCGTGGTTTTGTGCGCAGCGCTTTCATGGCATCCGAATACACGCAGGCTGCCGCCATGAGTCGGAAGTTCCTCAACATCGAAGACTCGCAAGCCCGATGCTGCGAAAATGTAACGAACGCTGACAGACGACAAATAGGAAAAATGCTCATGGTAAACAGTGTCGAATTGGCAGAATTCGACGAGCCGCATGAGATGTGGAAACTCCAGCGTGATGATGCCTTCCGGCTTTAGCGCTGCAGCCAGTCCGCGCGTGAAGTCATTAATGTCGGGGACGTGCGCATAGACGTTGTTGCCAATAATGAGATCTGCTTGGCGGCCTTCTGCCGCAAGACGTCTACCGAGTGTTTCGCTGAAGAATTCTCGCAGGACAGGGATGCCCAACATTTCCGCGGCAGTCGCGGTGCTATCAGTAGGTTCGATACCGAGACAGGGTATACCAGCTGCGACAAAATTCTTCAGAAGGTAGCCATCATTCGAAGCCACTTCTATCACATTGCTTTCGGGTCCGAGAGCGAAGCGTTTGGTCACCATCTGGGTGAAGTGCTGCGCATGGTCGAGCCAGATCTTCGAGGTTGAAGAAAAATAGGCATAGTTGGCCGCAAACAGCCTATTGGCCTCGGTAAAATCTTCTGTCTGGACGAGATGGCAGACATCGCAGACCCGAAGCCGCAACGGGTAGGTCAGTTCAGGCGCGTTCAAATCGACCGGATTCAGATAAGCATTGGACGGGGGCGCATGACCGAGGTCGAGGAAGACGCGCTCAAGTTCCGCGTCGCAACAGCGGCAAAATGGCAGGGTCATGTCCGGATCGGCTCCAACGTGTCGACTGAAGGGAAACCTGCATCGCGACCCGACTGTTCTGTCAGTTTAAGAGGCCAATCTATAGCTACCGCCGGATCGTTCCAGCGTAAACCGGCTTCATGTTGGCGACTGTATTTCTCTGAATGAAAGTACAGCATCTCTACGCCGTCGGTCAACGTCTGGAACCCGTGCGCAAAACCCTTGGGAACGTAAAGCATAGACCGGTTTTGGTCATCGAGTCGTTCGCCGTGCCATCGTCCAAAGGTGTTCGATGCTTCCCGAAGATCTACGATAACGTCCCATATGGCCCCGCGTACGCATCGCACCAGCTTCGCCTCCGCCATCGGCGGGCGTTGAAAATGCAGGCCGCGAATGGTGCCGGTCGCGGCAGTGAACGAGGTGTTGCACTGAACCCAACGTGTTTCAAGCCGGTACTTAGCAAATTCCTCGACACAAAAAAGCCGGGCGAAGAAGCCGCGGCTATCGCCTTGCGGCTCCAGATCGACTCGATAGGCACCAGTAAGCGGCAGCCGCACGAACTTCATTGCCCCTCCTCGAATGCGGCGATCTGCGCCTGGGTCATCTGCCGAATATCTTGGCCCTTGGCTGCTTCCCGGTACCATTGCATGGTTTCCTTAACGGCACGAACAAAACCCCAGCGCGGTGCCCACCCAAGGCGCGTTCGTGAGCGCTCTATGCTAAGCGCCAGATGTCCAGCTTCATGCGGCGCATGCGGGTCGGTCCGATCTTCCCATCGACCTTCCCAATGGCGAAGAGCTTCCAAGACCAATTCAACCACATTGCGTTGGTCGACCGGCTCGGGACCGAAATTGAAGCAGTCCTCAAATTCGCTGGCCTTGTCGCTGGCTAACGCTTCGGCGAGTCGAAGATAGCCCGCCAAGGGATCAAGGACGTGCTGCCATGGCCTAATGGAGCGCGCGTTGCGAACCTTAAGCGTGTCTCCACTTGTAAACGCCCGTGCAATATCCGGCACGATGCGGTCTAAAGCCCAATCGCCGCCTCCGATTACATTGCCGGCCCGCGCTGTCGCCACGCGGACTCCGACAGCTGCGAGAAAGGAATTCCTATAGGAATTGACCACAAGCTCCGTCGCAGCCTTCGATGCGGAATACGGATCATGACCGCCGAGCGGGTCGGTCTCTCGGTATAGCTGCTCCCATTCACGGTTTTGATAAACCTTGTCCGTAGTTACCACAACCACGATGCAAGGTTCGGGGAGCCCACGCACGGCTTCCAGCACATTCGCCGTTCCCATGACGTTGACGGCAAAGGTCTCAAGTGGCTCCAGGTAGGAGCGACGCACGAGCGATTGGGCCGCCAGATGAAACACGATCTGCGGACGAACTGACTGCATACGGTCTCGCACCGCCGCTGCGTTGCGAATGTCTGAAACACTGTGATTGAGACGCGTTTCGAGGCCGAGTTGGCGGAACAGCACCTGCTCGTTGCCGGGCTCGAGCGCGAGACCTGAAACGCTGCTGCCACGAGCCAACAGGATCTCGCAAAGCCAGCTGCCCTTAAATCCGGTATGGCCGGTGACAAGAACGCGCTTACCCTTCCAAAAGCCCATGTCTTAGCTCCAGACCTTCCAGGGAGCGCGACCTCTTTCCCAGAGTTCCTCGAGTTGCCGCTTGTCACGCAGTGTATCCATCGCTGCCCAAAAGCCCGGGTGCATGTAGACCGATAACTGCCTGTCGCGAGCCAGCCCTTCGAGTGGGTCTGCCTCCCAAGGCATATTGTCGCCTACTATGCGGCTCAAAACGGAGGTCTCACACACGAAGAACCCGCCATTGATCCACTGACCGTCCCCGGCGGGCTTTTCCAAAAACTTCTCAACCCGATTGTCGTGGATATCGAGTGCGCCATAACGTGCTGGAGGCTGGATCGCCGTTACTGTCGCCTCCAAACCTTGCGCCTTGTGGTGGGCGATTAGGGCGGTGATGTCGATATTTGCAACGCCGTCGCCGTAGGTAAGGCAAAAAGTACCGTCAAGATGGTCGACAACGCGCTTAAGGCGACCACCCGTCATCGTTGTTTCGCCGGTATCGATCAACGTTACACGCCAAGGCTCGGCCTTGCCCCGGTGAACCTCCATCCGGTTACCGGTCATGTCGAAGGTGACATCGGACATGTGAAGAAAGTAGTTCGCGAAATATTCCTTGATTATGTAACCCTTGTAGCCGCAGCAGATCACGAAGTCGTTGATGCCGTGCGCGCCGTAAATCTTCATGATGTGCCACAGGATGGGGTAGCCGCCGATCTCGATCATTGGTTTTGGCCGAAGATGCGACTCCTCGCTGATTCGGGTGCCCAACCCACCGGCTAGGATGACAACTTTCATGGTTCCGAGGCGCTCCGTTTTACTGTTTACCGAAATGATGCGGCGACGAAGTGTCGAAAGGATATCAGGTTTCCTGTGTCGCGCTATCCAAAGCCGAACGCTTGCTTCAATCGCTGTTTAACAAGCCTCCTGCGAAGGCGCCAGAGCGGCCCAACCCGATCGTCCAGATGGAAGTTTAGCGCAGCGATAAGTTGGGAACGTTTATCAACCGGGATGTCAAGTTCACGGATGATACTTTGCGCAAACTCTTCGTACTGGTGGCGTGCATTCAACTGATCCGAAGGGGCCAGGTGATAAGAAGCCTGACCAATTATTCGCTGCAGAAACCATGTATCATATCGCGCAGTAACGCGGCCCGCCAACACGCTCGGCAACATCTGGGCATGATCGGAAGCCCAAATGTAGTTATACCGACCTTGCATCCGTTCCATATTGGAAAGCAAGGCATCGCGCCGCCACATGCCATAAACCCAAGTCGGGCGCGAATTACGAAGGAGGAATATCGCTCTGTCGATCGAAGTTCCTTCTACCATCCTTGGCAACTCGAACGCTCGTTCGGTGTTGCCCTTCCTCTTGCGGAAGGGTGAGATTGCAAGATCCGCCTCCGGGTTTGCATCCAGTCCGGCTGCAAGTTCAGATAGATAGTTCGGCGCTGAAAGATCATCGTCAGCTCGCCAGAGGAAGTATTCCGTCGACAATGCCTTGAGGGAGGCATCGAAGTTTTCAAGGACCGGGCAGTGATGGGGTTGCCTTGCGTAAGTGAAACGATGGTCGTCTCCTACTATCTCGTCGAAAACGGCACCGGTATCATCGGTGGAGGCGTTGTCCATGACCACAACGCAAAAATCCGCGCTGATTTGATCCCTCAGACATTGAAGTGTCTCTCGCAGGTAGGAGCTTCGGTTATAAGTCGGGACGCCGACACCAATTTTTGCCATTTTGTCGACTCCCCTCACCGGGCACACTGGCTGGCGACTGTGCCCTTCGGAAGCTGTACACGAGCGTCAGACTTCAGAATTGGCCTATGCAAGTTTGACCAAGTCTTCTAGATAAATTGCGGGCTAGCACCTTACGTTATGGACGTCAATGAGCACGCAAACCCGTGCTCCCAAGCGGCAAGTGGTTTTCACGCCCACCGCAGCGTAGGATTGAGGTTTGGCCCAACGATGCAGGCTGTGCGACGCGCCTGGTACAACACAAATAGATGGCATCATGCTCGGTCACCAGGTGCCGGGTACGGCGATCACGCGCTAATTGATTTAGAGTTCGAGCAGAAAGGTTGCAAATTGTTTCGGGCTAGAGAATTCGGATTGTCTGTCAAAGGGAAGGTTGATAAAAATAAGCAGGCCAGCGCTTTTTGCATTGCAATTTCGACACGAACAACAGTTCTGCTTCGGTCTCGATGGTGCATTACGTGCAAATCTTCAACAATAAAAAACGTTAAACTGGCGATCGGTCCTGCCCTCGTCATTCGTTCTCGAAAGGTCCGTCAATCACCCGTTGCAAACAGAAATCCGTCAGCAGCTTTTCACGGTGCCATTCGGTCGCCATGGGAACATGCGCATATTCATGAAAACATGGCGCCCCAAGTGTCCAGTGCAGCAGCTTGGCATCGGGGTTGGCGCCGAACTCGTCGGGAAGCCAATTCCACACTTTCGGCAATTCGCCGACCAGTGAATCATCCAGCCAGGTAAACCGGTGCAATTGTGCGCCTGTTGCCTTGGCCACAAATTCCGGTGTCACCACCTTGTTAGCCGGGTGCGCGCAATTCCACATCACAACGCTTGACCAGTTCTTTCGCGGGTAGTCCTGGTTGACCGAGCCCAGGTACTTGGTTGACGCCTTGGTCTTGTAATCGTGATGCACGCACATCACAGCCTTGGTTTCATCGCGCAGCGCCCACAGCTTGGCTATGTCGTCGCGCAGCAACATGTCGCCGTCGATGAACAGCGCCCAGCCTTGGTACTCCATCAGGCTTGGCAACAGGAAACGGGTGTAGATGAACTGGTTCGAGCCATCCGAATGGGTCTCCGAATAGGTTTTGAGGTTGCCAAGCGCCAAGGGCGTGATCGCCACCACTTCGCTCGAATGGCGAATGATGCTGTTGCTGCAAACGTGAAATGCGATAGCTTCGCGCGGATCAAAACCGATAAATACCCTGATCATTTTCCCGACCTCTGGTTGCTGGTCATCATTTGCAGTGCCCCGGCAAACAAGTCAATCGGTTGCATTTTGGAGAATTGTTTTGCGCAAATCCGCCCTGCTGCTTTGCACTCTGGCCGAGACGCAAGCTTACCTTCGCTCGCGATCTGCTTTTGCAGGGCTGTTGCCTTGTGCAGGAGCCCGATCCGTTGAAACAGTTATGAACAATTCAAATCTAGAATGTGTTTCCGTCGGCAGTTTGATCGGCGAAAGGCAGCAGCAGGCCGCACTTGAAATTATTGCAAAAGTCGCAAGCCGCTTAGACGAAGCGCTGGAACAATTCGGGGTCAGTGAAGGTCGGCGGGCATATGTCGGGCTGAAATCGGTCTTTGACCTCGGCGCATTCGAAAACCGGCGATTGCTGGCTGAAGCGCTTGACAGCGATCTCTACGTTCCTTTCCAGGGCAAACCCGTGCCTTGGCGCTTCGAGACCGAGCTGCGAGAAGTGTTCAACCCGCGTGCCGGTTCTCCATTCCCGCCGCTTGCCAACCCCTTCACCAATGACTTCATGTTGGACATGCGGGCCAACAACGCTCGCACCGCTCCTACGCCGGG
Source organism: Rhizobiaceae bacterium (assembly GCA_041739225.1). Lineage (GTDB taxonomy): Bacteria > Pseudomonadota > Alphaproteobacteria > Rhizobiales > Rhizobiaceae > BOKV01. Next base: position 10,179 of record JBGSOG010000031.1, on the reverse strand, counting down.
CTTGCCCCGGCATGTTCGCCTATCGGCAAGCTCAGGACGCAGTGTCGCACAGATATTGATGCGCAATACCGTTCAGGGAATACGCTCGATATTTCGTCCGCTCGAAGCATCAAGGGCGATTATTCTGCCAGGCGCTTGCGTACCAGACCAAAACTTGGAAAGGGCTTTGCGGGTTGCCTTGGTGGATGTTTTGGACAATCAGGCCTTTTTGGAAAGCCTCTGCAGGGCTGTCGCCCGGCAAATTGCCGCCGTTGACGCAAACAAAATTGCACTGGAAAAAATGATCGGACGTTTCGGGAAAACGCTGCGGTTTGTCGCTGTGGATTCGCCTGCCAATCCGCTGGAAGTCGCCTTGCTCGAAACTTCCAATCAACATGGCATACTTGTGATCGAAGAAAGCCATGGCAACATTGTTGTTCACGGTGGCGGAATTCGCGAAGCGGTTGCCGCCAGACTGGCAGGCGGTGGCTACAACTGGACACCGGATGCGGCTATGGTTGTGCCACGTTCGCCGATGCAGGCGCTGGGTCTTCCGGTTGGCAAACGTGTTATCCAAGCAAACCGGACTATTGCCTATGTCGAGACAGAGGCCGGTGACCAAAGACCGTTCCGGATCTTGTTTGCCCCCAATTTTGTCCGCTGGAACATCGCCATTCCCGGCCTTGTACCGACGTGTTTCGACATCCACGAGGTTGCTCACAGGTTGGCGCAGTCAGTTGCCAACAATCGGGCATGGGAAATGGCAGTCAGGGTGAAAGTAACCACCCGCGACACGGCCAGCGACAACGATATGGCTCTTGATCGCGGTCTGATGCCTTCGGACCTTGCTCCGCTGTACCGCATGTCGCCCAACATCCGCGATGCCAGTCGCGATTCTTGGTCATCGCTGCTCAAATCCTGCGACCTTGTGATCACGGAAGGCATGACCGCCGTGATGCACGAGGCGCTTGAACATCGCGTTCCCGTGCTTTTCATGAACCGCTCTGCCTCAAGAATTCCGGCGCTTCCCTCAACCCGGTTGCATGAGCTGACTGCGGAAGATCGTTCTGCCACCTACGCTTCCAGCTGCGAAGAAGACTTTGCCGAGCTGATTGCACAAATTGCCTTGCGCCACCATGGCAAGCCATTGCGGGACGATGAGTTGCGCGGCTTGTGCTGGCTGGATGGCCCGGCGGGGCGGCACTACCTTGAAATCGTTTGGAGCGAAATCTCAATGTCAAAGGGATAATTTTCCGCGGCAACCTTCCCGCGCAAGCATTTTGCCGATGCGTATTGGTCGTACTTCATCAATTGAATTTCGTGCGTTCCGTCTAAAAAATCAGGGAAGATTATTTCGCTATGTTTCTCATTGAAGGGAGGAGACGATGTCATTTACTGGAATTCAAGTTCCGAAAAAAGGGATGACCTTGCGGCCATCCCTTCTGTCGCTCCGTCACCGGAGCAGTCGCGAGTTACGCCTTGGAACCGGCATTTCGCTCGATCCAGTCCAACACCGCATCCTCTCGCCAGAAGGCCTTCTGCCAGGCACCATTCCCGCCGATGTGAAATCGTTTGGGAAAGATGCCCGCATGTTCCCACCGTTGAAGGGTCGCGGGACTGACGGGCACAAGTTTCAACACCTGTTTCTTCGAAAGTAAGCTCATCAGCTGTCTCCAAAATTGGAGCATCAGCTGATGCCCTTGAGTGACAAGCTCATGAGCACAATGAGGCTAGCCACTTCTCGTACCGGTGGCAAGCATCGCGCATTTCATCCATGTAACTGTAGCGGTTGTAAACAGCGGCGACGCCGCTGACAATGCCAGACGCGTGGTTGAGTATTCGTTCGGTCACATGGATTGGAGTGCCAAGCCGCGCTAGACTGGAAGCATAGGTGCGGCGCAAGTCATGCAGCGTGAAGCCTGTGACCTGCAATCCGATATCCAGTTCTCGCTTGCACTTTGGCCAGCCGTTAAGCGGTTTGTCTGGATCGTAACGCGAAGGGAAAAGCAAATCATGCTGGTGATCAATTTCCGCGATAAGTTTTGCTGTGCCAGGTGTCAAAGGGAGGCGGTGTTCGCGCCCGTTCTTGGTGATGTGTGCTGGAAACACGATCAAGTCCTTGTCTAGCCAACTACGGCGAAGGTTGGCAATTTCGCCGCGCCGTTGCCCTGTGAGAACCAACATGCGAACAATGTCGCCATAGGGGTAGCCGATCTCAATTGCGCGATCCCAAACCTCTTTTAACTCTCCATCGTTCAGTATCCGCGACCGGCTTCGGATTTTGAAACGCATGGGCGGTACTGGCGAATGATCAATCAGGCCATTGCGAATGCACCAGTTCATCAGCGTACGGATCGCCACAAAAGCGTGCTGCGATTCGGACTGACTTCGAACCGCTCCGACAGCGTTCATTATTTGGTGGCGCGTGACTGTTTGAAGCTTTTGGTCAAAATGAAAGTAGCGAGAAAGAAGGCGAACGTACTCTTGGTAGGTCGATACCTTGTTGCGCCTTTTTGAGTCGAGAAGGAAATTATTTCGCGCTTCATCAAACGAGACGAGGGAAGTCACGGATTGGACCTGTCCAGAAACCAGGGGTAAATCCGACTGGATTTTTTTCGCTTCTCGTCGCGCATCTGCAAGAGGCAGATCAGGATATCGGCCGAGGGTTTTCAACCGGCGACGCTCACCGTACATGACGACAAAAGATTTCGCACCGCCTTGTGATACCCTGACGCCGAACCCAGGAAGAGTGCTGTCAAAAAACGTCTTCTGGCCACTTTTTGGGGCGCGCAGCTTTCTGATCTGGAGGTCGGTTAGTCGCATCTTAGTCTCTTTAGTCGCGTGATTTAGCGTGATTCGCAATGAGCAACTATTGTCCATGACGTCCACTTAACTAATTGTTTTTATATAGGAAAAATGCCTGACTGGAAAGGTATGGGAAGGCGATTCGATCAGACTACGAATCTGGGGGTCGGGCGTTCGAATCGCTCCGGGTGCGCCATTTCCTTTTGCACAGCCATGCACAAGCTCCCTGCGCCACCATTCATTTCTTGTAGCCAGTCCCTCGCCATGTCATTTTGTTGCCGTGGCGAATGCAGAACAGGGAAACCGTCGAATGGAAATGACCGGCTCACAGCGCATCGAGGCTCCACGCGAAGTGGTCTATGCCGCGCTCAACGATGTCGAGATCCTGCGCCAGTGCATCCCCGGTTGCGATTCAATCGAAAAAACCTCAGACACCGAAATGAACGCCAAGGTAACCCTGCGCATCGGGCCGGTGAAGGCAAGTTTCACCGGCAAGGTCACGCTGTCGGACCTCGATCCGCCCAATGGCTACACCATCTCGGGCGAAGGTTCAGGCGGCATTGCCGGTTTTGCCAAGGGCGGAGCCAAGGTTGCGCTTGAACCCGATGGCGACGCCACCATCCTCAATTATGCAGTCACTGCCGACATTGGTGGCAAGATCGCCCAGCTTGGCAGCCGCCTGATCGATGGTACCGCGAAAAAGCTGGCCGGCGATTTCTTTGCCAAGTTCGGGTCCGTTGTCGGCAGCCCGGTTGTGGCGGCGGAAGGTGACGAGCCTCAGGTCGAGGCCAAGAAGGGCTGGCTCGGGCGCATCATCGGCAGCTGATCGAAAATCAGGATTTCAGCATTTCGGTCAATTCGGCAATTTCGCTTGCGCCGCTTTTTGCGACAGTCGCCTCGACAGAACGATATAGCGCCAGCACCTTTTGCCCGGTTGCCGTCAAATGCGCACCGCCGCCCGCGGTGCCGCCACGGCTGCTTGATACCAATGGTTCGTTGAAAATCCCGTTGAGTGTTTCAACCAGCGTCCATGCGCGTTTGTAACTCATGCCCATTTTCTTGCCGGCAGCCGAGATCGACCCGGTATCGCGGATGGCGTCCAGCAGGTCTGCCTTGCCTGGGCCCAGCATGGCATTGCTGCCAAAAACAATGCGCAGGCGAATGGCCGATGCTTCCTGTGCACCTGCACTCTGGTCCGCGCCTGAAAATTTCCTCAAACTTGTTCTCCCCGTCAGACCATCCGGCATGATCGGCTTTATCAGCGACCGCGACCCTTGCCGCAAGCCTCAAAAAAGCGCCGGATTGATCCCGCCGTTTTCCAGCACGGTTTCCATCACCGGATAGGTATGGGTCTGGCTGACGCCGGGCAGGGCACCAATCCGGTCGCCCAGCACCTGCCGGTAATGCGCCATGTCGCGCGCGCGCACCTTCAGCAGATAGTCGTATCCACCGGCGATCATGTGGGCTGATTCCACTTCGGCAATCCGCCGCACCTCGGCATTGAAGCGGTCGAGCACATTGGTGGTGGTGCGCTCCAGCGACACCTGCACAAAGACCAGCGTGGTGAGACCCAGCAGTGCCGGATCAATCAGGCCGCGATAGCCCTGCAGGTACCCTTCACGCTCAAGCCGGCGCACGCGTTCGGTGCATGGCGTCTTGGACAGATGTACCTGCTCGGCAAGGTCGGTCACGGTCATTCGCCCGTCCGCTTGCAGGGTTTTGAGGATTTTGCGGTCGATTGCATCGAGCATTGAAGCCTCGTTGGTGAAAAACGCTATCAATGTATCAATATACAGGGAAAAAACAAAGCTGCTTTGCTGTTAAACAGTGATCCAGTCATGTTTGAGGGTTGGAAATGAACGAAGAATTTCGCCGCGCCCTGCGCAACCACACCACACGCGATGAAACGCTGTGCGTCGCCGACTTGATTGCGACCTTGGCTCTCGATGCAAAGGAGCGGGTGGAGATCAGCGCGAAAGCCGCAGGTCTCGTGCGCGACATCCGCAATGTGGCAACCCCTGGCCTGATGGAAAAGTTTTTGGCCCAATACGGCCTCAACACTGACGAGGGCGTGGCGCTGATGTGCCTCGCCGAGGCGTATTTGCGCACGCCTGATGCGGCAACGCTGGATGCGCTCATCTCCGACAAGATTGGCGAGGGTGACTGGGCCCGGCATTTGGGCAAGGCCGAATATGCGCTGGTCAATGCCTCGACCTGGGCGCTGATGCTGACCGGCAAGGTGTTTCGCAGCATTCCGGCGCAGGCCGGTGATCTGGCAAACGTGATGCGTGGCGTGGTGCGCAGGCTCGGCGAGCCTGTGGCCCGTACGGCTGTAGGCGAAGCCATGCGCCTGCTCGGCAAGCAGTTTGTGCTGGGGCGCGACATCGGCGAAGCATTGGCCAATGCGCAGCCCGAAATGGATGATGGCTATCTACACTCGTTCGACATGCTGGGCGAAGCGGCGCGAACCCAAAAAGACGCAGCGCGCTATTTTGCATCCTACGCCAATGCGATATCCGCTATCGGTGGAGCCGCCAAAAACCGCGACTGCCACGACAATCCCGGCATCTCGGTCAAGCTTTCGGCGCTGCATCCGCGCTACGAAACGGTCAACCGCGACCGGGTGATGCGCGAACTGGCACCACGGGTGACAGAACTGGCGCGGCTGGCCAAATCGGTGAACATCCCGATGGCGATCGACGCGGAAGAGGCAGACCGGCTTGAGCTTTCCCTTGATCTTTTTTCGGCAGTCCTGGCGGATGCTTCGCTGGCCGGATGGGACGGGCTGGGCATGGTGGTGCAGGCCTATTCGCGCCGTGCGCCGGTGGTGCTCGACATTCTCCACCGTCTTGCCCGCACAAACCAGCGCCGCATTTCGGTTCGCCTCGTCAAGGGCGCGTATTGGGACAGCGAGATCAAGCACGCGCAAGTGCAGGGGCTGGAGGGTTATCCGGTCTTTACCCGCAAGGAAACGACCGACCTTTCCTGGCTGGCTTGTGCACGGCAATTGCTGGGCATGACCGATTTCATCTATCCGCAGTTTGCCACGCACAACGCTCATTCGGTCGCAGCTGTTGCGCAAATGGTTGCGCCCGGCCAGCGCGTCGAGTTTCAACGTTTGCATGGCATGGGCGAGGACTTGCACAAACTGGCGCGTGCACGCGATGGCCATCGCCGCCGCATTTACGCGCCTGTGGGCGTACACAAGGACTTGCTTGCATACCTCGTGCGCCGCCTGCTGGAAAATGGTGCAAACGCCTCTTTTGTTCACCGCATCCTCGACAAGTCGATTGCCGCGCAAGCAATTGCCGCCGACCCTGTGGCAGCCGTTGAGGCGGCGACGCCACTGGCGCATCCGGCCATTCCAGTGCCTGCCGATTTGTACAATCCGGCGCGCCGCAATTCACGCGGCTGGAACCTGGCTGACCCCGCCGGTCTGCAAGCACTGGACGAGGCCATGGCTCCGTTTGCTGCCAAGACCTGGGGAGGGTCTTTGGGCCGCGCGCTTGCCAACCCGGCGAAGCTTGATGAAATCGTTGGCCACATCGCCGATGATGACGCGGCGGCGGCGCAGGAAGCCATCACAAGGGCACTCAATGCTGCGCCGTCCTGGTCGGCTTTGCCAGTCAATTCCCGCGCCGTGATCCTCGAAAAGACCGCCGATCTTTATGAGGCAAATGCGCCGGAGTTGATGGCGCTGGCGGTACGGGAAGCCGGCAAGACCCGTTCGGACGCCATTGCCGAAGTGCGCGAGGCAGTGGATTTTCTGCGCTACTACGCCGCTGAAGCGCGCGTGTCCATGCCCGGCAGGCAAGCCTTGGGCGCGGTGCTGTGCATCTCGCCGTGGAACTTCCCGCTGGCAATCTTCACCGGGCAGATTTCCGGGGCGCTGGTCGCAGGCAATACCGTCATTGCCAAACCGGCTGAACAGACGCCGTTGATTTCGCAGTTTGCCGGACATTTGTTCAAGCAAGCCGGATTGCCCGCCGGGGTTCTGGAAATCGTGCAGGGCGACGGCGCGGCGATTGGCCCGGTGCTGACCGGCGACCCGCGATTGGCCGGCATTGCCTTTACCGGCTCGACCGACACCGCAAGGGCGATTGAGCGCTCGATGGCCAATGGCGGAAACCATGCCGCGCCGTTGATTGCCGAAACCGGCGGGCTCAACGCCATGATTGTCGATTCAACCGCCCTGCCCGAACAGGCGGTGCGCGACATTCTGGCCTCGGCTTTCCAGAGCGCGGGGCAGCGTTGCTCGGCGCTGCGCATCCTGTTCATCCAGCGCGATGTCGCTCCGCAATTCCTCGAAATGCTGGAAGGCGCGGCGCGCGAGTTATCAATTGGCGATCCGTGGCTTGCCAGCACCGATGTCGGCCCGGTGATCGACAAAGACGCGAGGCAAATGATCGAGGCACATTGCGACGAATTGGCGGCAAAGGGGCGCGAGCTGTTTCGCCTGCCGCTTCCGCCACAGGCAGCCAAAGGCACTTTTGTTTCGCCCGCGGCCTACCGGCTGGACACGATGGCAGACCTCACGCGCGAAATCTTTGGTCCGGTGCTGCATGTGGTCGAGTTCGAGGCAGGTGAAATCGACGCCATTGTCGACCAGATCAACGCCTCCGGCTATGGCCTGACACTGGGCGTGCACAGCCGCATCGACACCCGTGTCGACCGCATTTGCGAGCGGGCCAGGGTCGGCAACATTTATGTCAACCGCAACCAGATCGGCGCGGTGGTCGGTGTGCAGCCGTTTGGCGGCGAGGGACTTTCAGGCACCGGGCCCAAGGCGGGCGGGCCTTCCTACCTCACCCGCTTCACCCGTGCGAGCGAACAACAGGCACCTGCACAAGGCGGCGGCGAACTGCCCAGCCCGACCGGCGAGCGCAACTCCTATTCACTGGAACCGCGCGGCCTTGTCGCCTGCATGGGGCCGGGAGCGGAGGCAAGACAGCGCCAGAAGGCGCTGGCCATTGCGGCTGGCAACCGTGTTGTTGAAGCTGCCCCGGGCGAGCCGCCATTCGACGTGGCACTGCGGCGCGACGAAATAGACCTCGCGATGGTTGATGGCGATTTTCCGCGAGAGTGGCGCATCGCGCTTGCGCAAAAACCCGGTCGCCGCGTGCCGCTGCTGTCAAGCGAGGGCTCGCTCGCCATGCTGCATTCGGAATGGAGCGTCAGCGAAGACACCACCGCCAGTGGAGGGAATGCGAGCCTGCTCAGCAAGGTAGGGTGAGGGGGGAGCCGGTTGCCGCATCGCGACATACTCTTGTGTTGATTGAGCAGGCGCTTGACCAAGTTTCGCCGTTGGTCTGGCACGGCTATCACCAAGGTAGCTTAATGATGTAGCCAGCCTTAATTCATGGAATGAACTTTGAACTCAAAAGGCCCGCTCAGCCCCTGAATCGCTCGAGCAATTTGTACACGTCGTCATCGTTCCGCTTGCCAATCAACGGCACGTAGATCGTGTCGTTTTCGAGATAAAAGATGATTCGATATTCGTCCGCTTTTATCCGGCGATACGGCGCATAGCCCTTGAGTTCGGTACTTTCCAGGCTGGTCGGGTCTGCCAACATTCTTGTCAGCCGCTCGGCGATTTGCCGCGCATGCTTGGCTGGCAGTTTTCGCAAAAACCGCTCGGCGTCTTTCGAAAGTTTAATCGACGGCATTGAGAAGGTCGTCGATCAGTTTGGCACTCTCGACCTTTCCGATGAAGCCCTCCTTCGCCGCACGGCGGGCCTGCTCGCCCCAGACCGTGTCCTCAAGGTCCTGAATCGAAAACATCACGCCAACTGGCCGGTTCTTCTTTGTTACAACCACCGGCTCGCGCTGGGCGGTATCGAGGAATTCGCCAAACCTTGTCTTGGCATCTGCAGCGCTGATCTTTTTCACGCGAACTTCCTGCTGGTCGCAACGGACCAAATGGTCAAAATGTCTAACACGTTGCCTAAGCGTTGGCAAAAATTCAACACTCCGGAATGTTCACCGGCACGTTGACCGCCAGTCCGCCAAGGCTGGTTTCCTTGTAACGGTGGTTCATGTCGAGGCCGGTCTGGCGCATGGTTTCAATCGCCGCGTCCAGCGGCACGAAGTGGGTGCCATCGCCCTTGAGCGCCAGCGAAGCGGCGGTCACGGCCTTTACCGCGCCCAGCGCGTTGCGTTCGATGCACGGCACTTGCACGAGGCCGGCAACCGGGTCGCAGGTCATGCCAAGGTGATGTTCGAGTGCGATTTCCGCCGCGTTTTCGATCTGCTCCGGCGTGCCGCCCATGACGGCGGCAAGGCCCGCTGCCGCCATAGCCGAGGCCGAGCCGACTTCGCCCTGGCAGCCGACTTCCGCGCCGCTGATCGAGGCATTGTGCTTGATGATGCCGCCGATGGCCGAGGAGGTAAGCAGAAAATCACGGATGCCGTTTTCGTCGGCGTCCTCGTGGAAGTGCAGGTAATAGCGCAGCACCGCAGGCACCACGCCCGCCGCACCATTGGTCGGCGCAGTGACCACGCGCCCGCCGCCCGCGTTCTCCTCATTCACAGCCATGGCATAGACTGCCAGCCAGTCATTGGCGAGCAGCGGGTTTTGCCGGTTCTGCTTCCATTCGTCTTTCAGCTGGTCGTGGATGCCGCGCGCCCGCCTGCGCACCTTCAGCCCGCCCGGCATGATGCCATCTTGCGAAATGCCACGCTCGATGCATTTGAGCATGGCGTTCCAGATGCGGTCGAGACCCGCGTCCAGTGCATCGCGGCCCATCACCGTTTCCTCATTGGCGCGTTTCATTTGCGCGAGCGACAGGCCCGAGCGTTTGGCCATTTTCAGCATCTCTTCGGCAGTACGAAACGGATAGGGCACTTTTTGTTTCGGTCCGGTTTCCTTCCCGGCCTTCATCGCTTCCAGTTCAGCTTCGCTCACCACGAAGCCGCCGCCAATGGAATAATAGATGCGCCGCAGCAGCAGTCGTTTTTGTCCATCAAACGCCGAAAATTCCATGCCGTTGGCATGGCCGGGCAGTGGCCGCTTGCGGTCCAGAACCATGTCGGTTGCAGGGTCAAAGCGATAAGCCGGGTGGCCTTGCGGCTGCACGCGCTTATCGCGTCGCACGGTCTCCACCATCGCTTCCATTTTGTCGGGGTCGATGAGGTCCGGGCGTTCACCGGCAAGACCCAGGATCACCGCGCGGTCGGTGGCGTGGCCAATTCCGGTATAGGCAAGCGAGCCGTGCAGCGAAACGGTAAGTGCGGCGGGTGCCGAGCCTGTTGGGCGCGGCCAGTCGCCGGTGAGGAGTTCATCCAGAAACCGCGCGGCTGCCGCCATCGGCCCGATGGTGTGCGAGCTCGAAGGGCCGATGCCGATCTTGTAAAGGTCGAATACCGAAAGAAACACGCAAATCCTCCCCGGACATT
>JBGSOG010000083.1:0-18133 GCA_041739225.1 Rhizobiaceae bacterium | reverse complement strand
TTCCCGATGATCCCGTCGGGCAAGGCGCACAATGAAATGTTGCTGCCAGATGAAGCCAGTGACGAGGCTGTCGCCACTGCAATCGACGCAAAAGGCAGGCAGTTGGTGTGAAATTTTGTTGAAGTCGCAAGCTGTGGTATTCTTACTTCTGTCTTACCTTGAGGTGGAGCCATGAACAGGCAAGTCTTTAAATCGGTGATTTCCAGCAAGGGCCAACTCGTGCTCCCAAAGCAATTGCGCGATCAGCTGGGGCTGCAACAAGGCATGATTGTCGAGTTTCACAGGGAAGGCAACAAGGTAACAATTCAGCCTTCGCTGAGTTCGCTCGCTCCGCGGCGGAAAATAAGCAAAACTGAATTTCTTGCGGGCCGGGTAAAGTGGAACAAGCAATTTCCGACAGACAAAGAGATCGAGCAAGGTATCTTGAAAGAAGCAGCAAGGCGGTATCGTGAAGAAATCGATTGATACCAATGTTCTGCTCCGATCGCTTGTGGTTGATGACAGCCTGCAATGTGAACAAGCCTGTGAAATCATACTGGGTGGCGATGTATTTTTGCCAACAACGGTTTTGCTTGAAGCCGAGTGGGTATTGCGTGGCGTGATGCAACTTGAAAGTGAAACTGTTTCAAGGCTGATTGGAATGGTGCTTGATATGCCGGGCATCGAGTTGGAAAACCCGGCCTGCGTAGAGCGTGCCTTGAGTGCACTGGGCTCTGGAATGGACTTTGCCGATGCGCTCCATCTTTATTCGTCCAGTCAATGCGAGTTGCTTGTGACATTCGACCGCAAATTTGCAAAACGTGCCAGAAAAATCGGAGCCATTCCGCCTGTCAAATTTTCCGTTTCTCTCAATCAAGAAGAACCAACCGCATGAACGCTTCAAAATCCCCCTCCGGTTCCGCCTATTTCATTGTCAAGGAAACCGAAAAACCACGCACGCATGTGCTTTCGATTCTCGTCAACAACGAGCCGGGCGTGCTGGCCCGCGTGATTGGCCTGTTTTCAGGTCGCGGCTACAACATCGAGAGCCTGACAGTCTCCGAAACCAGCCATGAAAAACATTTGTCGCGGATTACCGTCGTGTCTTCCGGAACAGCGCATGTGCTGGAGCAGATCAAGAAACTGCTGGAGCGTTCGATACCGGTTCACAAGGTTACCGACCTGACTTTGCTGGCCGAGGAAAAAGGCCATGACAAGCCGCTGGAACGCGAGCTTGCGCTGGTGAAAGTTGCCGGCAAAGGCGAGAACCGGATGGAAGCCATGCGGCTTGCCGATGCTTTCAGGGCGGATGTGATCGATGCCTCGACCGAGCATTTCATTTTCGAAATCCGCGGGCGCGTTTCGAAAATCGAGCAGTTCATTGCCATCATGGAGCCGCTGGGTCTGGTTGAAGTTTGCCGGACCGGTGTTGCCGCCCTGAACCGTGGCAAGGAAGGAATGTAGTCCATGCGCAACCAGCGCACCTGCGGTGAGGCCATCGTCGCCCTGCTGGAAGCGTATGGTGTTGACACGGTCTTTGGCATTCCCGGTGTTCACACGCTGGAGCTTTACCGGGGGCTCGTAAACAGCCCGATCCGCCACGTCCTGCCACGGCACGAGCAGGGGGCTGGTTTCATGGCCGATGGCTATGCACGGTCGACGGGCAAACCCGGCGTGTGTTTTCTGATCACGGGTCCGGGCGTTACCAATGCTGCAACGGCCATTGCGCAGGCCTACTCCGACTCCGTGCCAATGCTGGTGATTTCCTCGGTCAACCCAGCCTCGACGCTGGGGCGCGGGCTTGGCGAATTGCACGAGCTTGCCGACCAGCAAAGGCTGATGTCGGCATGCACGGCATTTTCCGAAACGCTCACGCATCCGGATGCATTCCCGGCATTGCTGGCGCGCGCATTCGCCATATTTCAAAGTGGCAGGCCACGACCGGTGCACATCGAGGTGCCCATCGATGTTTTCGAAAAGCGGGTGGATGGTGATTGGCTTGCTGCGCAAATCCCGCCCAAAATTGCGTGTGACCCGGAGGAAATTTCGGACGCTGTTTCGCTTCTGGAATCGGCAAAAAATCCTGTCCTCATTGTTGGCGGCGGCGCGCGCGAGGCTGGTTCGGCAATCCTCGACATTGCTGAAAAACTTGGTGCGCCGGTTGCCACCAGTGTCGCCGGAATTGGCATTTTTCCAGCCAGCCACGGTCTCAGTCTTGGTCCAACGCTGATCAGCGAAGCAACCCGAGGGTTGATCTGCTCTGCTGACGTTGTTCTTGCCGTGGGAACCGAGCTTGCCACCACCGATACGTGGGGAACGCGGTACGAATTTTCCGGCAAGCTTATCCGTTTGGATGTCGATCCGGTACAATTCGACAACGGGCAGAAAGCCGACCTCGCCCTCCATGGAGATGCAAGGATAACGCTGGAATCAATTGCCGAAGTCTTGCAGACCGTCGCCACGCCAGCGAGACGGCAAACAGCCGAAACTGCGGTTTCCATCGCAATGCAGAATTTTGACCAAAGCCTCACAGCTGGTGATTTGCAGCGAAAGACAGTGTTCGAGGTCATTGCGGCAGCAGCGCCACCAGACGCGATATTCACTGCCGACATGACGCAGATCGCCTACACTGCGCACAGCGTTTTCCGGTCAGACTTGCCCGGCCGGTTTTTCTACCCGCAAGGGTACGGAACGCTGGGCTATGGCATGCCGGCGGCGCTGGGCGTGAAGCTTGGCGCACCGCAGCGCACCGTCATCGCGCTGGTTGGTGATGGCGGGTTTTTGTACACGCTCCAGGAAATGGCGACCGCAGTTGACGAAAACATATCCATCGTCCTGGTGCTGTGGAACAACAATTCGCTGGAACAAATCCGCGAAGGCTTCGTCGGGCGCGGGATCCCACCAATAGCGGTCAGCCCAAAGAATCCGGACTTCCAGAAGATCGCTGAAGGCTTTGGCTGGCATACTGCGCTGGTAGCGAATCACGCCGATATCGGCCCTGCAATTGGTGCTGCCCTGGCGAGTGGCGGTCCGGCCATGGTGGAAATCCGCAGCTGATGGGGCCGTGGTTCAGGGAAACGCCGCATGAACACCAATCCGGACCCACCGAATTTATTGCGCGCCCTGTTTGATTGCGCCGTTGCGACAGCTGATCCAATGAAAATCGTGCCTTTGCATTTGCCCGCCAAACCTGCCGGACGGGTGGTCGTGGTTGGTGCCGGAAAAGCCTCGGCGCGGATGGCCGAGGCGGTGGAGAGTGTCTGGGGGCCATGTGAGGGCCTGGTGATCACCCGGTATGGCCATGCCCGCCCATGCCGGGGCATCGAAATTGTCGAAGCTGCCCATCCGGTTCCCGATCAGGCCGGGTTTGTGGCAACCGGCCGAATGCTGGAACTGCTGCGCGGCCTTGGAGAAGGCGATTTCGTGGTTGCCCTCATTTCCGGTGGTGCATCTTCCTTGCTGGTTCAACCGGTGACCGGCATCAGCCTGGCGGACAAAAAGGCCGTCAATGCTGCGTTGCTTGCTAGCGGTGCGCCGATTGGTGAGATGAATATTGTTCGAAAGCATTTGAGCCAGGCAAAAGGCGGGCAGCTTGCCCGAGCGGCATGGCCGGCAAAAGTGTTGACGCTGATGATTTCGGATGTGCCGGGCGATGATCCTGCGCTGATCGGCTCGGGGCCGACTGTTGCCGATGCCACTACATTCGCCGATGCGATGGCCATTTTGGACCGCAGGAAAATTGCTGTTCCGCCAAGTGTCAGGGATGTCCTTCGCTCCGGGAGCAATGTAGTGCCGCCTGACGATGCGGGCTGGGCGCTGGTGGAAAACAGGGTGATTGCCGCACCCTTGCAATCGCTGTTGGCAGCACAAGCCCTGGCAACGAAATACGGGTTTGACACACGAATTCTTGGTGATCGGCTAGAGGGCGAAGCGCGCGATGTCGCGGAGGAGATGGCTGCTTTGGCACTGGCAACCCAATCAGCGATGAAACCGGGCGATCGACCCGTTGTGCTGTTGTCGGGCGGTGAGTTGACCGTAACGCGCAGGGGGGCGGGAATTGGCGGACCGAACGCGGAGTTTTTGCTGGCGCTCGCACTGGCGCTAAGGGGTACACCAGACATTCATTCGATCAGCTGCGATACCGACGGCATTGATGGCGCGGCGGAAGTTGCGGGCGCGCTGGTCGATCCGCAAACACTTGCAAAGGCCAAGGCACTGGGCCTTGATCCAGCAGCTTTCCTCGCGCGCAATGACAGCCACACTTTCTTTGAACGGCTGGGCTGCCAGGTTGTGACCGGTCCGACACATACCAATGTCAATGATTTCCGGGCGATCCTGATAGGCTCAAATCAATGAGCATTGAACCCGATCTGCGCGGAACTAAAGCGGATCCAGTGTGTGCAGAAAAGCGATCAGCGCGGCTTTCTCTTCCGTCGTCAGATTGAGCGGCTTGAGTTCGGTGTGACCAGACGGTGCTTCAGGTGCCAGGGAGTAGTGCTCGACAACTGCTTCGATGCTGCTGATCTGGCCTGAATGCATGTAGGGCGGACGTGCAGCTGCGCCCCGCAGCGATGGCGGTTTGAACGCCCGCTCAAATTCGTGTTCGTCGCGGGACATGAATTGCAGCTCGCCGCATTGACCGGGGGCGGCATCAGAGTATGCGCCAAGGCAATTGAAGGGATCGCTGTCGAGCAATGCAATGGCAGCAGCCCGCCCGCGATCCTTTGGCAATCCGGCCACTTCGCCGACACCGGTGTTGTGGAAATGATCATCGGTCAGTCGGGGGCCGTTGTGACAATTTATGCATTCGCCTTTTCCGGTGAAAAGCTGGAAACCTGCAATTTCCTGCGTGTTCAGGCTTTGATCCGGCTCCGGATTTTGGCCTTTTGCAAGTGCCTCGATGAAAATGTCAAACCGCGTTTGCAGCAATGGCAAGGTCCGCTGAAAGGCCTCCAACGACTTGCCGATATTGGCAAAAACCTGATCAATTTCCTTCCTCGTATTTTCCGGCAGAACCTGCCAGGCAGTTTGCTCTTCCTTTGTGCCGCCCGGACCGGCATGCGCGGGCCAGTCCTTTGCATCGGGGAAGGTTCCGAAAATTGCCTCGTATTCGGCCTTGTATTGCCCGGCTATGTGGCGGGCATGGAAAGTCCGTGTCGCCCCATGTTCAACCGGGCTTTCCAGCGGGCCAAGCGCCTGCGACCAAAGTGAATCCTTGTGGCCATCCCAGAAGAGGAATGGCGACCATGCCGCGCCAAGCAGCGGCATGGAGCGGCGATCTGTGGTTCCAACACCCTTTGCCAGCGGTAGATCGTCCTGCAACTGCCGATCCGGCAAATGGCAGGTGGCGCAGGCCACAGCACCATTGCCGGAAAAGCCGGCGTCGAAGAAAATCTTTGCACCAAGTGCTGCCGCCTGCGGATTGTCTGCCTGCGCATTGGAGGGCGAAGGTGGAATGGGTTCCAGCGACATCAGTGCTAGCGACTTGGCTGTTTCGAGTTCTTGTGGTGTCAGTGGCGAAGGCTCGCAGCCAGCAACCAATGCAAGAGACATCAGTGCAATCAGGCGGGTTTTTGGCATGTCAAAGAACCAGATTGAATTCAGCCGTATCCGTCTTGCCTCCGGCCTCGATCTTGAGTTTCAGAACCCACCATCCGCCCATGTTGAACTTGACCCCCTCGATCCGGTATTTGCCCGGAGCAGTCGATCCGGTTGCTCGCGGCTCGGTTGGCAGGCCGTGACCGTGTTGCGGCATGCCGCCATCGATGGCAATTGTCGCATCGGCCACGGGCGTGCCATCCGGATTGGATACTGAAGCTATCCACGCATGCAGCGGTCCCCGCTGCATCTTGCCGTCTTCCGGTTCCACTGCAACGATGAAAAGTCCTGCCGCCGACTGCTTGCTGCGCGCAAGATCGAGACCATCCGGCAGCGGTTGCAGCATGCGAAAGGCTACGAAGCCGCCAAAACCAAGCAAGAGCAAAACGACAAGTGCGGCAACAATGCGAAGGGGTTTCATCATGGGCTCCAGGGAAGATCTTCCGGGCTTTGCAATGGCATGGCGTGACCATTTCACATATGATCACTATCATGTTGTCCGATCTTTCACGTTTTCTTGAATCCCTTTCGCAGTCCCGCTTTCGGTTGGCGCAAGGCGAAGCGCTGTTTCGCAAGGATGACGCTGTCTTGGCATTGCATGTTCTGCGGATCGGCGAAGTTCACGTGGTTCGGCATGGCGTTTCTGGCAACCGGTTGATCTTGCAGAGAGCCGGGCCGGGCAGTGTTGTCTCCGAACCGTCGGTGCATTCCGAGCGCTATCACTGTGATGCTGTGGCGATTTGCCAGACTGAAGGATATTCCATTCCACGGGCGCTTTTTGTTGTCAGCATGGCTGAAAATCCGGCGATGGCTTCGTTGTGGACGCGGCACTTGGCGCGGGAAGCACAGAAAGCCCGCTCAAAGGCGGAGTTGCTGACCTTGAAAACGGTGTCCGAGCGACTGGACGCATGGTTGGACCTGAATGATGCCGCCCTGCCGACACGCGGCAAGTGGCAAGAAATTGCGAGCGAGATCGGCGTCTCGCGGGAAGCGCTGTATCGCGAAATTGCGACGCGCCGAAAACAGGACCGGGCAACGGATTCTTGACAGCCTCCATTTGATATGTCAGCAATGCTGACCTAATGCGGGAGGGAAACGTGTCACCTGAGGTTTTGTCGGCGCTGGTCGCCTATTCGTTTGCGACGTCGATCACGCCCGGCCCGAACAATTTGATGTTGCTGGCTTCGGGTGTGAATTTTGGTTTCCGCCGGACCATTCCGCACATGCTGGGCGTCGGTTTGGGATTTGCTTTCATGCTGCTTTGTGTGGGTGCAGGACTTGGCGCGTTGATCAAGCAGTACCCGATCATCCATCAGGGCCTCAAGGTCGCCGGGGTCGGCTATCTTCTTTATCTGGCCTGGAAAATTGCCAATTCAGGCCCGATCGAAGAAAAGAACGGCAGCGCGGTTCCAATAACATTCCTGCAAGCTGCTGCATTCCAATGGGTCAACCCCAAAGCGTGGTTCATGGGAATAACCGCCATGGCGGTATACACCCAACCTACCAATTATGCGTTCACCGTGGGCTTGGTCGCCCTGGTATTTGCGCTTGTCAACCTGCCATCTGTCTCGCTGTGGTGTGCCATGGGAACCGCAATGCGGCAATTCCTGTCCGATCCGCAAAAACTTCGCATATTCAACGTGACGATGGCACTTTTACTGATTGCATCGCTCTGGCCAATGCTCAAAACCTGAAATCTCCGTTTCGCAACCGATTAACAAACGTGGTTAACCCGGTCTTAAGGCGTTTGCGCCATCCTGCCCCTGTCGAACTGATGGGGGCTTCCGATGCGCAGGGTCATGATTGTTGCAGCAATGCTGCTTGGCGGATGCGCCACACGCCCATCCGGCGATGTGGCCATGTACAAGGGCGTTTATGCGCCACGCAGCACCGAGATTGCATCGGATGGAACTTTCACGGCGCGTTCATCGGTTTGGAAGCCTTCTGACCGGGCCATTGCAGTTGCCGCCGCCCGGCACGAATTGCGCCAAAAGGCGGAAAAGGCCGGGTATCGTCTCGTTGAGATATCGCAAGTAAGCACAGCCTCGATATTCGGCGAACAAGTCCTGATCACGGGCAAATTGTTCAAGGCCGGCGAAGGCTCGACCAGATCGGTTCCTTTGGCGATGATCGAATTTGAAAGCGACCAGGCAAACAAACAAGTCACGCCCGAAAAAGCCAGGTCAAAACCCAAAGCTGCCAAGGCGGCAAAAGCGGTCAAACAGAAAGCCGAACCAAAAACGCCGACTGAGGCGATACCCACAGATGATCCGTTGGTGATCGAAGCACCTGAATTCATTTCGGTCGTGCCGCAGCCTCGCCCCTTTGGTTGAGGCTGTTTGAGGCAATCCCAGAATCGTGCCAATGAGGCGCGATGGATTTTTCCCCGCAACAAGATCAGGCGCTGCGCGAAGTCAGTCGCTGGATGAAGGCCGCAGACCGCCAGGTATTCCGGTTGTTCGGATATGCCGGAACCGGCAAAACCACGCTTGCCCGGCATCTTGCTGAAGGTGTCGACGGCGACGTGCTTTTCGCCGCTTACACCGGCAAGGCGGCGCAGGTTTTGCGTTCGCGCGGTGCAAAAGGCGCCTCGACCATCCATTCACTGATTTACCGCCCGCGTGGCGAGGAAGTCGTGTCTGACGAGGAAACCGGCGCGCAATCGGTTGCCCCGACATTTTCACTGAACCGGCAAAGTGCTGTTGCTAAAGCAAAGCTGATCATCATCGACGAGTGCTCGATGGTGGACGAGGAGTTGGGCCGGGACCTGCTTTCCTTTGGCACCCCGGTGCTGGTTTTGGGCGATCCCGGCCAATTGCCACCAGTTTCGGGCGGAGGATATTTCACCGAACAGACGCCTGACATCCTGCTGGAAGAAGTGCACCGGCAAGCGCGGGACAACCCGATCATCGAGCTCGCCCAGACGGTTCGCGAAGGCCGGGAAATCATGATCGGTACCTACGGGTCTCAAGCAAAGGTGATCAACAAGGCACAAGTGAGCGCAGATCTGGTTCTGGATGCCGATCAGGTACTGGTCGGTACCAACAGGACACGAAGGCGGTACAACACGCGTTTGCGCGAACTCAAGGGCTATGAAGGGTTGCTGCCTGCCTCGGGCGACAAACTGGTTTGCCTGCGCAACGACAATGCCAAGGGCCTGCTCAATGGTTCGCTTTGGCAAGTCACGAGTGCGCCACGGACTGTCAAATCGGCAATGACCTTGTTGATACGCTCGGAAGACGAAGGCGTGGAGCGCGTTTCGGCCAAAGTGAAAGTGCTGAAGCAGGTCTTTGAAGAACCCGACACCGAAATTCCATGGCAGTTGAAGCGCCGCCATGATGATTTTGACTTTGGCTATGCGCTGACGGTGCACAAGGCGCAGGGTTCGCAATGGAATGAAATCGTGCTGTTTGATGAGAGTTTTGCCTTTCGCGAACACAGGACCCGCTGGCTCTACACCGCCATCACCCGAGCAGCGGAACGCCTGACAATCGTGAGATGACCGGTTGCGGCAAGTTTTCAAATTTAACTGCTTGCGCTTGATCGACCCGGCATTTTCATCCATGCGTTAGTGCAGCGACAAGGAAGTCTCCCATGCCAGCCAAGCTCTCTGTCAACGTCAATGCCATCGCCATGCTGCGCAACAGGCGCAACCTGCCATGGCCCAGCGTTACGGGTCTGGGTGCCATTGCACTGGAGGCCGGCGCTTCGGGGCTCACGGTTCACCCAAGGCCCGACCAGCGACACATTCGTTTCACCGATGTTCCGGCCTTGCGTTCGTTGATCGATGACCGCTTTGCCGGTTGCGAATTCAATATCGAAGGCTACCCGGAAGCACCGTTTCTGGCGCTTTGCATCGCAAATGAGCCCGAACAGGTCACGTTGGTTCCCGATGACCCGACCCAGCCAACCTCCGACCATGGCTGGGATTTTGTCGTCAACAAGACAATGTTGACGGGGGTTGTTTCCCGGCTGCGGGACAAAGGCATCCGGGTCTCGCTGTTTTGTGACCCTGACGCTGGCGAAGCACAGCTTGATGCGGCCCGTGCCACGGGTGCGCAGCGGATCGAATTGTACACCGGCCCTTATGGAGCTTGCCATGAAAACCCGGAACTTGCGTTGCGCGAGCTGCAAAAGCTTGAAAAAACTGCGAAAATTGCGGCCGAACGCGGATTGGCGGTCAATGCCGGGCACGATTTGACTGTTGCCAATTTGCCGGCACTGGCCAAGGTGATACCGCAATTGGTGGAAGTTTCCATCGGTCATGCGTTGACAGCGGATGCCCTGATATTCGGAATGTCTGAAACCGTCAGGCGGTTCAAGTCCGCACTCGCCTGACGTTTGGTAAGGGTCAAGTTGCCTGTCTATCCAAACGATGCACAGGCTGTTTGCAGGCGCTATTGATTTTGCAGTGCAGCAGGCGTATTACCCCGCCGCCTATCAGGAGCGCATCCCTTGGAAAACAATGCAGCCGACTCCGGCCCATCTGACAATGGACAGTCGGCAAATGGTGCGAACGGCCACGACGCGCAACATCACGATGCCGGGAACAAAGGACTTTGGGCGCTGACACTTGGCGCCATCGGCGTCGTGTATGGCGACATTGGCACAAGTCCCCTTTATGCGTTTCGCGAAGCGTTGCGGGCTGTGGCACATGACCGGGCTCCCAGTGCCGTGGAAGTCATGGGTATATTGTCGATAATCCTGTGGTCGCTGACTTTGATTGTTACCGTAAAATATGTCGGTTTTGTTTTGCGCGCAGACAACAAGGGCGAGGGTGGAACCCTGACAATCATGACCCTTGCCCGCGAAGCAGTGGCTGGTCGGCACAAGGGAATTGTGCTGGCACTCGGAATGGTGGGAGCATCGCTGTTTTACGGAGACGCGCTGATCACGCCGGCAATTTCGGTCCTTTCAGCGGTCGAAGGATTGAAAGTTGTCTCCCCGGCGTTTGAAGTCGCAGTTGTGCCGCTGTCACTAATCATTCTGGTGGGATTGTTCTCGATCCAGGGATTTGGGACCGGCAAGGTCGCTACCGTTTTTGGTCCCCTGACTGCGATCTGGTTCATTTGCCTCGGGGTGACCGGCGTCATCCACATTTTCGATCATCCGCACATCCTTGCCGCGGTCAATCCATGGCTGGCCGTGATGTTTCTGGTCAACAACCCCGGTGTGGCTTTTGCTGTCATGGGTGCGGCGTTCCTCGCCGTTACGGGTGCTGAGGCGTTGTATGTCGATTTGGGCCATTTTGGTCGCAAACCGATACGGCTCGCCTGGTTCATCCTCGTTTTCCCGTGCCTCGTCCTCAATTATTTCGGGCAAGGCGCTTTTGTCATTGCCAGTGGCCGTGCGGTTGAGCAGCCATTGTTTGAAATGGTGCCGTCTTGGGCAACATTGCCTTTGGTCATCCTCGCCACGCTGGCTACCATCATTGCGAGCCAGGCGGTAATTTCCGGTGCGTTTTCATTGACGCGGCAGGCAGTGCAGCTGCAATTGTTGCCAAGGTTTGAGGTGCGCCATACTTCCGAAAGCCAACTCGGGCAAATATTCCTGCCACGTGTCAATTCACTGTTGCTTTTTGGTGTTCTCATCCTCGTGGTGTCTTTCGGATCATCCGAGGCCCTGGCTTCCGCATACGGCATTTCGGTGACCGGCGAAATGATCGTAACTTCGTTGCTGTTGTTTGTGGTGATCAAGAACGTGTGGAAGAAATCGGCGCTGTGGGCGGCAGCAATTGCCTTGCCATTGGCAGCGCTGGAAATGGTGTTCTTTGCGGCCAATGCCACCAAGTTTCTGGAAGGTGGTTTTGTTTCGATACTCGTGGCAGCCATGATGGTCATCATCATGTGGACCTGGACGCGGGGCAGCGCCATTCTTTCGCAAAAGACCCGCAAGGCGGAAGTGCCACTGTCTGTGCTGGTAGGACAATTGGTCAAAAAGCCGCCGCATCTGGTGCCTGGTTCAGCGGTGTTTCTCACTTCGGACATCGAGAGCGCTCCAACGGCACTGCTGCACAGTCTCAAGCACTACAAGGTCCTGCACGAGCACAATGTCATTTTGTCGGTCAAGACCATGCCGACGCCACGGGTTTCGCCGGAAAACCGGGTTACCATCGAACAGGTGAACGATCTTTTTGCAGTTGTGACCCTTCATTATGGCTACATGGAAGAGCCCAATTTGCCAAAGGCGCTTGGCATTGCCCGAAAACTTGGCTGGAAATACGACATCATGTCGACGTCGTTCTTCCTGTCACGGCGTTCGCTCAAAGCGTCGATCAATTCCGGCATGCCGCTGTGGCAGGACAAGCTGTTCATCTCGCTGGCCCGCAACGCGTCGGATGCAACGGAGTATTTCCGAATACCAACAGGCCGCGTGGTCGAGATCGGTACCCAGGTCGTGGTCTGACCGCGCTCCGGTCGTGGTTGCGCCTTGCGCATATTGCCGCTAGACAAGCGCAAATTTTTCACCCTGACCGGCGGGCACCTGCTCGCCATCATCACATGACAAGGAAAACTTCCATGCGCGTTTATTATGATCGCGACGCCGATCTCAACCTCATCAAGGGCAAAAAAGTCGCCATCATCGGATATGGCAGCCAGGGTCGCGCGCATGCGCTCAATCTCAAGGACAGCGGCGCCAAGGAAATCCGCGTTGGTCTGCGCCCAGGCTCGGCTACTGCCAAGAAAGTGGAAGCAGACGGCCTCAAGGTGATGGAAGTTTCCGACATTGCCAAGTGGGCTGACCTGATGATGATGGCAACGCCTGACGAGTTGCAGGCCGGCATCTACAAAAACGAGATTGCACCCAACATTCGTGATGGCGCAGCGATAGCTTTTGCGCACGGCCTCAACGTGCATTTTGGCCTGATCGAGCCGAAAAAGACCGTGGACGTGGTGATGATTGCGCCAAAAGGCCCCGGGCATACCGTGCGCGGCGAATACCAGAAGGGCGGCGGCGTTCCATGCCTCATCGCGGTCCATCAGGACGCGTCGGGCAATGCGCATGATTTGGCGCTGTCTTATGCATGTGGTGTTGGCGGTGGTCGCTCTGGCATCATCGAGACCAATTTCCGCGAAGAGTGCGAGACCGACTTGTTTGGTGAGCAGGTGGTTCTGTGCGGCGGATTGGTGGAACTCATCCGGGCCGGCTTTGAAACGCTGGTGGAAGCTGGCTACGCGCCGGAGATGGCCTATTTCGAGTGCCTGCACGAAGTGAAGCTGATTGTCGATTTGATCTATGAAGGCGGCATCGCCAACATGAACTATTCGATTTCCAATACCGCCGAGTGGGGCGAATACAAGTCCGGTCCGCGCATCATCACTGCCGAAACCAAAGCGGAAATGAAGCGGGTGCTGCACGACATCCAGTCCGGGCGCTTCACCTCTGAGTGGATGCAGGAATGGCATTCAGGTGCAGCGCGGTTCAAGGCGACCCGCCGGATGAACGACACGCACCCGATTGAGGAAGTCGGCGAGAAGCTGCGCGCGATGATGCCGTGGATTTCCAAGAACAAGCTGGTGGACAAGGCAAAGAACTGAGCGAAGCGATGACCGCGCAAGACCGGATGGCCGCCGACATCGCCTGCATCATTGAGCAAGAGAAGGCGCTGCTGTTCCTGGGATTCAACGAAGCGGACGCCTGGGCCATTGGCTCGCGCATCCGTGAAATGGCGTTGGCGCGCGGGCAGGGCGTTTTCATCGACATCCGCTTTTGGGACCGGGTGTTGTTCACCCATGCCATGGCCGGCACCAATGCCGACAATGAGGACTGGGTGCGCCGCAAGATCAATGTGGTGCGGCGCTTTCAGCTCTCGTCATATCGCCAGAAGCTTGAAATGGACCGCGACGGCAAGGTGTTCGAGGCGGCGCGCGGAACAAATCCTGCAGAATATGCTGCTGCGGGCGGCGGCTTTCCCATTGCGTTGGCCAACGGCCCGGTAATCGGCTGCGTGACTGTTTCAAACCTGCCGATGCGTCAGGACCACGGCCTGGCAGTGGAAGCCATTGCCGTGCATCTGGGCGTCAAAGCGCCAGTGTTGGATTGGTCGTAGCTTACTGCGCGCGCTGTGCGTACGGCACCTGCCATGGCGGTGTGTAGAAAGGCGAGGCGCAATACCGCATGATGCCGTCCTTGTCGTTGTAGTTGTTATATTGCGGGCGGTAGCCCCGGTGGTTTTGCGCACACCAGTCGGAATGACCGGGCGTTGCAGCAGCGAACTTGTTTTCCTTCTTGGCCCACGCATCCATCAGCATGATCGGCGCGAGCTGTGCTTGTGCGGGCATTGCAGCAAACATCAGTACGGCAGCAAGCGGCAAGACGTTAAGTTTGAACTTGGTTTTCATGGGCGTTTTCCTCGCAAAGCACTTCGTTCAACCAACGTGCCGCAATCAGAGGAAATTCGCAACCGGTGAACAATCCGCGAGCGCCTGCGAACCCCAAATGAACATGGTCGGCGACTGAAATCGCCGACCATTCGAAAGCTTGACGGAAACCCTATTCGGCGGGCTCGATTGGTAGCGTCGCTGCATATGCAATAACATCAACGACGTCCGAAACCGGAAACGCGCGAAGGTTGATCATTTGCACCCCCGGGTGGGCATTGTAGATTTTGTTGAACACCTCATCTGGCAGAGTCGAGGCTTCCGAGCCGACATAATTGTGCTCGCCCTTTTCGCCCCAATCGAGCAACCGTCCGTCAAAGCCGTGGCAGGCAGCGCAGACAGTCTGAAAGACTTCACGCCCGCGTGTCGGGTTGCCGGCGATCAATTTCCGGTCGGAGGTCATGAAAGTCCGCATGTCGACCTGACCCCGGCTGACGAACGCAGCCAGCCGCAATATTTCTTCGTCGTTGATCATTTCCTTGGTGTAGGGGTGGTTCTTGTCGCGAAGTACACCTATCAGCACCTCCTCGGGTTTTCCTACGGCCCCGTCAATTCCCTTTACGCCAGTGAAGTGACCGCCCTGGCTGTACACGCCAGCTGACCCGCGATAGTCCCAGCCATGGCATTCCTTGCACCGCCAGGTGTCCGCTCCGGTAATCTTGGCATTCACGCTCACCGGATAAGCAGGATTCGTTGCCTCAGGCTCCGGGCGGTCAAGCGCAATCCACCAGTTGTCATAAATGCGTCCGCCCGCTGCCAGTGTCCAGGGCGTCGACGCCACGGTCGGTGCGCCGTGAACAAAGTCCTGTGCTTCCGTTTTGTGCTCGTAGTCGTGCTTGTCTTCGGCAGCGATGGCTGTCGTTGTTGCAAAGGCAACAGCAAAAATTGCTGCCGATCCCCAGAAAATTTTCATGAAGTCCTCCCTTTATCTGCCGACCACTCCAGTTGAAATCGACTTGGAAGTTGGTCGCGGACCGATATTTGAATCGCGCTCCCGCGCGAGGGTCAACGGCCTGCGTCTGCAATTGGGTCCGGCGATAGACAACATCACACTTTGGTTTATTGCAGTCGCACTTTGGAAACATGCTAGACTGAAGTTTGGCAGGGCTGGAGGAGCATTGCCTGGCAGGGCTGGGAGGTTTGCCATGACGCGTGACTTGGGTGTCAAACGTGCAGACTCGCAAACCATGATTGCACTTGCTGCAATTCAGGGAATTTGCGGCACCGTGTTCGGTGTGGACATTTTATATGAAACGCATGTCGAATGGCGGGAGGGCGGCCATGTGCCAACGATCGAGATTGTGCATCTGGTTGTCGAACTGCTGGCGGTTTGCTTGCTGTATTGTGGCTTCTACATCGCGAACAAGGCATTTGTGAATTTGCGGAAAGCCGAACAGGACCAGGCTAAATTGCTGGGTTCCTTGCGTGGTCAGTTTGACACCATCATCATGGCGCAATTTGAGAAATGGCACCTGAGCAAATCCGAAAGCGATATTGCCCTGCTTTCCCTGCGGGGACTGAAAATCTCCGAAATTGCCGCCATGCGTGAAACGAAATCAGGCACCATCAAAGGTCAGCTGCATTCAGTGTTTCGAAAATCGGGTTTCCATACGCGAACAGAATTGCTCGGTTATTTCATGGATGACTTGCTGGATTTTGCCGCAGGAGCGCATAACAAAAGCTATGTGACGACAACGAAAGCTTCTGCCGCAATTTGACGTTGTGCCAGATATTGATGGCACATTCCTTGCCACGCTTTATGACCAAAGGCACCGATCAAGCGAAAAGGCGAGGACAATGTTTCAATATGACACGTCTGCACCCGTTCAAAATCAGCAAGCCGACATTGCTGTGGTTACAATGGCAGAAGAGCGGCGGACCGAGCGCCGTCGCCGGGTGCTCAAGTCTGGCCGCATCGTATTCCACAACGGGCTTGGTGTGATGGACGCGATTGTTCGCGACATTACTTCAACAGGCGCTCGGATAAGGCTTGCCGACACACTGCGGCTGCCGCAAATTTGCGAGTTCCAGATTAAGGACGACAAATACCGCAAACCGGTTCGCATCGTCTGGAAAACCGCCACCGAAGCCGGGATCCTGTTCGTTTAGCTGCGTTTCCCTCGGGAAAGAACGCTGCTAACACTGGCGGTCAATCACACCGGCAGACGGGAACCAGCTGCATGGCCTTGCGCATTGCCACCTTCAACGCCGAAAACATTCTCCAGCGGTTTGACTTCACCGGTTTTCGCAATGAATTGCACCGCGACCGGACCTTGCAGATGATCAGCGTCGACAATGAAGCGCAGTTCAGGATGCTTGAGCAGGCGCGGGTTGTTGCCCATACAGACGACAAGATGCAGATGACGGCGCTTGCCATTGCCGATGCCCGCGCCGACATCCTATGCCTGCAGGAAGTCGAAAGCATAGAGGCACTCAAGGCCTTTGAATATGGCTATTTGTTCAAGATGGTGGGTGCAGGATACCGGCACAAATACCTTGCCGAGGGCAACGACGGACGCGGCATCGATGTTGCCGTGATGACCCGTGAGGAGACTGCCGATGGCGATGCAATAGAGTTTGTCGAGATGCAAAGTCACTCGCATCGCACCTACGAAGAACTGGGCATTTTTGACGATGCACTGCGCCAAATCGGCGAGAAGCCTGGCGAAAAAGTGTTTCGTCGCGACTGTCTCGAAATCGTTTTCAATATTGGCGGCGTGCCATTGACACTCTACGTGGTGCATTTCAAATCGATGGGACCAGGCCGCGACGGCATTGACGGGCGGGAATGGACTGCCCCGATCCGCCGCGCAGAAGCGCGCGCCGTGCGGGCCATCATTGAAGAGCGCTTTGGCAAAGACAAACCTGGCGAAGGCAATTTCCTCATTTGTGGCGACTGCAACGACTATCTCGACCGGTTGGTGATCACCGGGACACATTATTCCGGGTATGGCTTCGAACGGGTTGTCGAGGAAAAGGCCGGGTTTTCTGCGCTGTTCGAAGATGGTTTTTGCGTCAATCTGGTGGAACGGCGTGACGAGATGGACCGCTGGACGCTGTATCATTCGCGCGGGCCGCAGGAACAGCATCTTTGCCAGCTCGACTACATCCTTGCGTCCCCGGCACTGGCGCAGACAAATCCAAAGGTCGTGCCGGATATCATTCGCAACGGCCAGCCGTGGCGCACGCCATTTCTACCCGGCCAGTCGGTAGATCGCTACCCCCGGATCGGCTGGGACCGGCCCAAGGCATCGGACCACTGCCCGGTGGCAGTAACCCTTCATGTCCGCTGAAAGTTCCTGCGCATGATAGGCAATGGGTTGAAAACGATTTCGCATGTGGAAATCCGGCTGGAGAATGCCCGGCACCCTTTGGAAAATGAGCCTGCGGTAGAGGCTGACTGGCAAAAGCGGCTTGCGGCCAATCCCCGCCTGTATGACGGGCAAACCGTACTGGCGACCAGGATGTTGGTCGAGAACGGCGAATTTTCAGCAGTTTGCCGGCCCATCCGCTACGCAGGGCTTTTGCACTTTTTGGGCCTTCGCGAAGCTGAGGCGATGGCAACGCCATGGCGCCATGTTTATGCCTGGCCCGCGCTGATATCATCCGACGGATTTGCAATGATGGGGCGCATGGCTACGCATACGGCCAATGCCGGAAGGATCTATTTTCCGTCCGGTTCGCTGGAGGCAGGGGATTTTGTCGATGGGGCGGCGGACCTGACAAGAAACATCGCGCGTGAACTGCGGGAAGAAACCGGGCTGGACTTGCAAGAAGCGAAACTGGAGCCACACTGGCTGTTGTGGCAGCGCGCCCGCACAGCCGCCTTGATCAAGGTCTGCCGGTTCAACATCAGTGCTGATGAAATGAAGGCTGGAACCACAGCTTTCCAGAACGCGACCGGCGAAGATGAGCTTGATGGGCTGCTGGCTTTTGGCCCCGGCGAAATCCATGTCGACATGGCACCAGCGGCGAAGGCGTTCATGGCCTGGTTTGAGGGCTGAAAGACGCGAAAACCATTTCCAAACTTTTTGTCTTGTTCCGCAATTGCGGGCTTTACGCCAACCCACATGATGACTATGAGTGCGCGTCAGGTCCGGGTGCGTAGCTCAGTTGGTAGAGCAGCTGACTCTTAATCAGCGGGTCACAGGTTCGATCCCTGTCGCACCCACCAA
>JBGSOG010000063.1:0-8112 GCA_041739225.1 Rhizobiaceae bacterium | reverse complement strand
GCCGCTAAACCCAAGGGCGAAACCAAGCCGGCTGGTTAACGGGCCGCGAAGCCGCGCAAACAGGCGGTTTTGCCGCGTTCGCAGCGCCATTTTCGGACCCTGCGAATGCGTCGATAGCGCGCAGGCGCTTGCCATCGGCGGCGGCATTCACAATACTGCCGAAAACAGGCGTGCCCGGCCGAACAACAGGGAACAAACCAGAGGGGAAATACCATGGAGCGGATCTGGCTCAAGCAATATCCGGCCGGCGTGCCTGCCGATATCGACGTCAACCAGTACACCTCGCTCGTCGAGTTGCTGGAAGAAAGCTTCAAGAAGTTTGCCGACCGCAAAGCTTTCATCTGCATGGACAAGTCGATCAGCTACCGCGAGCTCGACGAGATGTCCCAGGCGATCGGCGCCTATCTGCAAGGCAAGGGCCTGCAAAAGGGCGCCCGCGTCGCGCTGATGATGCCCAACGTGCTGCAATATCCGGTTTCGACCGCCGCCGTGCTGCGGGCCGGATATGCCGTCGTCAACGTCAATCCGCTCTACACCCCGCGCGAGCTGGAGCATCAGCTCAAGGATTCCGGCGCCGAGGCGATCATCGTTCTGGAGAATTTCGCCACCACGGTGCAGCAGGTGATCGCCAGAACCGCCGTCAAGCACGTGATCGTCGGCAGCATGGGCGATCTGCTCGGCTTCAAGGGCGTGATCGTCAATCTGGTGGTCCGCAGGGTGAAGAAGATGGTGCCGGCCTGGTCGATCCCGGGCGCGATTTCGTTCAACGACGCGCTCGCCGCCGGCCGCGGCATGAAGCTCAACAAGCCGCAGCTCAAGCTCGACGACGTCGCCTTCCTGCAATACACCGGCGGCACCACCGGCGTATCGAAGGGCGCCACGCTGCTCCACCGCAACATTCTCGCCAACGTGCTGCAGAACGATGCCTGGCTGCAGCCGGCGCTGAAGAAGCCGCCGCATGTCGACCAGCTCTTCATCGTCTGCGCGCTGCCGCTGTATCATATCTTCGCGCTGACGGCGTGTTTCCTGCTGGCGATGCGCGCCGGCGGCGTCAACCTCCTGATCCCCAACCCGCGCGACATGCCGGGCTTCATCAAGGAATTGATGAAGTACCAGGTCAACAGCTTCCCGGCGGTCAACACGCTCTACAACGGACTGCTGAATTCCCCCGGTTTCGAGAAGGTCGACTTCTCCAAGCTGAAGACCTCGTTCGGCGGCGGCATGGCGACGCAGCGGGCGGTCGCCGAGAAATGGCTTGCCGTCACCGGCTGCGCGCTGTCGGAAGGCTACGGCCTGTCCGAGACCTCGCCGACGCTGACCTGCAACCCGGCCGACACCGACAAGTTCTCCGGCTCGATCGGCATTCCCGTGCCGTCGACCTACATCTCGATCCGCGACGACGACGGCAATGAAGTGCCGCTCGGCCAGCCCGGCGAAATCTGCGCCAAGGGTCCGCAGGTGATGGCCGGCTACTGGAACCGGCCGGAAGAGACCGCGAACGTGATGACGGCTGACGGCTTCTTCCGCACCGGCGACATCGGCGTCATGGACGAACAGGGCTTCACCAAGATCGTCGATCGCAAGAAGGACATGATCCTGGTCTCCGGCTTCAACGTCTATCCCAACGAGATCGAGGAAGTTGCGGTGGGCCATCCGGGCGTGCTGGAAGCTGCAGCGGTCGCTGTCCCCGATGCCAATTCCGGCGAAGCGGTGAAGCTGTTCATCGTCAAGCGCGACCAGGCGCTGACGGAGCAGGACGTGCGCGACCATTGCGCCAAGAACCTCACCAACTACAAGCGGCCGAAAATCATCGAGTTCCGCGCCGATCTGCCGAAAACCAATGTCGGCAAGATATTGCGCCGGGAACTGCGGGGGTAGGGGGCTTCCAAACTTCATTCGGTTCAGGGCGAACAGGCATGACAGCAATCTGCCATGCCAACAAGCTGGTCACAGGCAATACCCCTTGTCATGCGCTTGCCATGACGCGAAGCTAGTCTCCATGATGTTATTCAACCTCAGGAGGCATCGCCATGAACGAGCAAGTGCATCTTCAAGACGAGATCAAGACCCCACAGCAATTGCGTGAAGAAGCCGAAGACATCGGCAGCAATGTGAGCGCCAACCCAACCATGGGTGACGTGATCAATGCCCGCTTCTCGCGGCGCGGGTTCCTCAAGGGTTCGCTGGCTGTTGCTGCCATTGGTGCGACCGTCAGCCCGCTGGCACTGCTGGCGGCAGAAGAAGCCAATGCAGCAGGGTCGGCTTTCAGCTTCGAGGAAGTTGCCGCTGGCGTGGATGAAAAGCACCACATTGCGGCCGGTTACGATGCCGACATCCTCATTCGCTGGGGCGACAAGGTGTTTGCCGATGCGCCCGAGTTTGACCCGATGAACCAGAGTGCGCAGGCGCAGGCACGCCAGTTTGGCTACAACAACGACTTTGTCGGCTTTTTCCCGATTGACGGTGCGGCAGACCGCGGCCTGCTCTGCATCAACCATGAATACACCAATGCCGAGCTGATGTTCCCGGCCTTTGCCAAGATCGCCAAGGACAAGGACGGCAAGGACAAGGTGGAAATGGGCGAATACACCAAGCCACTCGTCGACATCGAAATGATGGCGCATGGCGGCACAATCGTCGAGATTGCAAAGAAGGACGGCAAGTGGGTGCCGGTGCTGGATAGCAAGTTCAACCGCCGCATCACGGCTGAAACGCCGATGCTGATTGCCGGACCGGCAGCGGGCCATGAACGCCTCAAGACGGCGGGCGACCCCACCGGCACGGCGGTTTTGGGCACGCTCAACAATTGTGCAGGCGGCATGACGCCCTGGGGCACGTGGTTGATGGCGGAAGAAAACTTCAACGGCAATTTCATGGGCGAACTGCCTGCCGGCCACAAGGAAGAAGCCAACTACAAACGGCTTGGCGCACCGGCAGGCTGGTACCAGTGGGGCAAGTTCCACGACCGGTTCGATGCAGCCAAAGAGCCGAACGAGCTGAACCGCTTTGGTTGGATTGTCGAAGTTGACCCCAACGATCCGAACTCGGTTCCCAAAAAGCGTACCGCGCTTGGCCGCTTCAAGCATGAAGGCTGCGAGACCGTGGTCAACACCGATGGCCGCGTGGTCATCTATTCGGGTGACGATGAACGGTTTGACTATGTCTACAAATTCGTCACCGAGGGCAGCCTCGTCTCCGACAAGGCAGCCAATGCCGACCTTCTCGACAAGGGCACACTCTACGTAGCGAAGTTCAACGATGACGGCACGCTCGACTGGATGCCGCTGGTGCATGGCACCGGCCCGCTGACTGCGGAAAACGGCTTTGCCAGCCAGGCAGACGTGCTGATTGCCACGCGTCTGGCCGGAGACCTTCTTGGTGCCACCAAGATGGACCGCCCGGAAGACATCCAGCCGAACCAGAAGTCCGGCAAGGCCTATCTGATGCTGACCAACAACAACAAGCGCAAGGCGGGCGAGGAAAACGCTGCCAACCCGCGTGCAGACAACAAGTTTGGCCACATCATCGAGATCGACGAGGGTGGAGACTTCACCGCAACAAAAGCCAAGTGGGAAATCCTGGTCAAGTGCGGCGACCCGGCGGTTGCTGAAGTGGGCGCGTCGTTCTCATCAGCCACCACAGCCAATGGCTGGTTCGGCATGCCGGACAATTGCGCCATCGACGCAGACGGTCGGCTATGGGTGGCGACCGACGGCAACAACCAGAAGGCAACCGGACGCACCGACGGGCTTTGGGCACTCGACACTGAGGGCGAAGCGCGCGGCACTTCGAAACTGTTCTTCCGGGTGCCGGTGGGCGCGGAGATGTGTGGCCCAACGTTCACGCAGGACCAGGAAAGCCTGTTCCTGGCGGTTCAGCATCCCGGCGACGAAGGTTTGGCGATGTTTGAATCACCAGCGACCCGCTGGCCCGATTTCAAGGACGGCGTGCCGCCACGGCCTGCTGTTGTTGCGGTCACCAAACAGGGCGGCGGCAAGATCGGCGTGTGAAATCAAAATTTCTTCATGGAGAGAAACGGGCCCCATGCGGGCCCGTTTTGTATTTCAATTCAGCCTCATTCCGCTGCCATGCGCAGTGGCTCCGGTGCAGGATCAGCAAAAGCGGCTAGCAGTCTGGCTTTTTCAGCCTCGGCCTTTTGCAGCGAGGTTTCCTTCACCGGTCCGTAGCCGCGAATCATGTCCGGAATGGCGGCAAGTGCAACGGCATGGGCATGGTTTGCGGAACCCAGTTTTTCCCCGATCGAGGCAACCAGCGTTTCATACTCGCCAATCAGGCGGCGTTCCATTTTTCGCTCGGCATTGCGACCGAACGGGTCCAGCGCCGTGCCGCGCAGGAACTTGAACTTCGCCAGCAGGCGGAAGCCGGTCATCATCCATGGTCCGAACTGGCGCTTGCGCGGGCGGCCGTTGGGCAGCATCTCACCCTGCATCACCGGCGGCGCGAGATGGAAAGCCAGCTTGTAGTCGCCGGCAAATGTCTCGCGGATGCGCCGTTCGAAGTCGCCATCGGTGTAAAGGCGGGCTACTTCGTATTCGTCCTTGTATGCCATCAACTTGAAGGCATAGCGGGCGACTGCCGTTGCAAATCCGGATTTTGCGGTGAGCTTCTCTTCTGCCTGTCGCGCCGTCTCAACCAACGCACGGTATCGGTCGGCATAAGCAGCGTTCTGGTAGTCGGTCAGGAATTGCGCGCGGCGCTCCACAATTTCTTCCAGCGTTGTATCGGCAGGTTTTGCCGGTTCGCGTCTCGCCAGGATATCGGCGGCTTCTTGCGGGAATTGCGCAAACCTGCGGCCCCAGCCAAATGCGAGCTTGTTGGCGGCAACTGAAACGGCATTGAGCTCAATTGCCCTTTCCAGTGCGACGGGCGAAACCGGCAGCAAGCCTTTCTGGCTGGCATAACCGACCATCATGATGTTGGTGGCGATCGCATCGCCGCAGACAGCCTCGGCCAGCTTGCCGAAATCGAGCTGCATCGGTTCGCCCTTCGACGATTTGGCGATGGTACGGACGATGTCGGTTTCGCGGAAATCGAAGTCTCGGTTGAAGACAAAAGCGGCAACCGGGGCGAGGTGCGTGTTGAGCACGGCCGCAGTGCGTTCCTTTGCCATCAGTGCGGCACCGTCCTTGCCGGCGGCAACGACTGTATCGGCGGCCAGCAACAAGTCGGCCTCGCCGGTGACGATTTGCGCAGCAGACACTTCCTGCGGTGTTTTCGACAATCTTACATGGCTCAGAACCGCGCCGCCTTTTTGGGCAAGGCCGGAAAAGTCCTGCATCATCGCTGCCTTGCCTTCCAGGTGGGCGGCCATGCCAATGATCGCGCCAATGGTCAAAACGCCGGTGCCGCCAACGCCGGTGATGGCGATGTTGTAAACCCCGTCAAGTGCCATGACAGCCGGCTCCGGCAGGGAGTCCTTCGACAGCGGCGGCAGGGCAGGTTTTCTCAGGCCGCCGCCATGCACGGTCACGAAAGACGGACAGAAGCCGTTGACACAGGAAAAATCCTTGTTGCACGACGACTGGTTGATCTGGCGTTTGCGGCCAAATTCGGTCTCCAGCGGTTCGATGGAAATGCAGTTGGATTGCACCGAGCAATCTCCGCAGCCTTCGCAAACCAGCGGATTGATGAAAACACGTTTTTGCGGGTCTTCCATGATGCCGCGCTTGCGGCGGCGGCGCTTCTCAGCGGCGCAGGTCTGGTCATATATGATGGCTGTGCAGCCCTGGACTTCGCGCAAATGCCGCTGCACCTCGTCGAGATATTCGCGCGAGCGGGTTTTTACGCCGGGCGCAAGATCAGCGGTCGGGTATTTGTCCGGCTCGTCTGACACCAGCCAGATTTCCCTGACGCCCTCAGCGGCCAATTGGTGCGAAAGCTGGGGAACGGTCAATTGCCCGTCGACATGCTGGCCGCCGGTCATCGCCACCGCGTCGTTGTAGAGGATTTTGTAGGTGATGTTGTTTCCGCTGGCGACCGACTGGCGGATTGCCAGCGCGCCAGAGTGGAAATAGGTGCCATCACCCAGATTGGCAAAAACGTGCTTCTCGGTGGTGAAGGGCGCAGTGCCCATCCACGGCACACCCTCGCCGCCCATGTGGGTATAGGTCTCGGTGCTGCGGTTCATCCACAGCGCCATGAAATGGCAACCGATACCGGCCATCGCGCGGCTGCCTTCGGGCACCTTTGTCGAAGTGTTGTGCGGGCAACCTGAACAGAAATGCGGCATCCGGGAAACGGGTGCCTGATGCCCAAGCCGAACAGCATGGCGCTCGCGGTAGTGCTCCAATTGCTTTTCCAGCTTTTCCTTCAGGCCTTCCGGCAATTTGAAGTTCAGCAGCCGGGTTGCGATGACGCGCAGCGCAACGCCGGTTGTCACGTCCTCGTGCAGCGACAAGATCGGCTCTTCCTTGTCATCGAATTTGCCGACGATGCGCGGGCGCACGTCAGCGCGCCAGTTGAACAATTGCTGCTTGATCTGGTGTTCGATCACCTCGCGGCGCTCTTCGATCACCAGCACTTCCTCAAGCCCTTCGGAAAAATGGCGGACGCCTTCCGGCTCCAGTGGCCAGGTCATCCGCACTTTGTAGAGCCGCAATCCGATTTTGTCGGCGGTCTTGTCATCTATGCCCATGTGGCGCAGCGCCTCGCGCACATTTTCATAAGCCTTGCCGGACGAGATGATGCCGAAGCGGGGTTTGCGCGAATCCATCACCAACTGGTCAACCTTGTTGGCACGGGCAAAGGCGATGGCCGCATAGGCCTTGTGTTCCTGCAGCCGCTCGTCCTGTGCATAGCGGTCATCGGGCCAGCGAATGTTCAGCCCGCCATTTGGCATTTCAAAATCATTGGGCAGCACGAACGAACGCTGTTCGGCCTTCAGATCGACCACGCCAGTGGTTTCGATGGTGTCGGAAATCACCTTGTAGCCGACCCAAAGGCCGGAAAACCGGCTCATCGCATAGCCGAGCAGACCCAGTTCGGTGAATTCATGAACGGATGAAGGGAACAGCACCGGCATGATCGCTGCCATG
This sequence comes from Rhizobiaceae bacterium, assembly GCA_041739225.1. Taxonomy (GTDB): domain Bacteria; phylum Pseudomonadota; class Alphaproteobacteria; order Rhizobiales; family Rhizobiaceae; genus BOKV01. The sequence goes on along the minus strand of JBGSOG010000063.1, from coordinate 1,057 downwards.
AAGGCATGGTCGGACTGGTGCGCCACGGTCGACGATTTGGCCGAATGGTCATCGCCAGCCACCGCCAGCACGCCGCCAAATTGGGACGTGCCAAAGGAATTGGCATGCTTGAATACATCACCGCAGCGGTCAACACCGGGCCCCTTGCCATACCACATGCCAATGACGCCCTGCTTGGTGACGCCGGGCGACAATTGTGCGTTTTGCGAACCCCAAACGGCTGTGGCGGCCAATTCCTCGTTGACCCCCGATTGAAACACCACGTCGTGCTGGCGCAAATGCTTCTTGGCCTGGTTGAAGGCAAAATCCAGCCCGCCAACTGGCGAGCCGCGATAGCCTGATATGAATGCCCCGGTGTTCAAGCCTGCGGCGCGATCGCGGCGGATTTGCACCAGCGGCAGGCGAACCATAGCCTGCGTCCCGGAAATGAACACCTCGCCTTCCTGTGCGGTATATTTGTCATCCAGCGTCACGGAAGCCAGGTCTGCTGCCCGCATGCCCGGTTTGAGTATCTCGTTCATCGCGCTCTCCCTGTTCCGGTGTTCATTATGACGCAAAACCAGGGAAGTTGCAGCGATGTTTTTCAGGGTTGGCTCAAGGCCGCCGCTTCATGCCAAACAGCTGGGGCCGGGTTGCATTGCCCTCCCGCTTTTGTCGTCCGGGCGCGGCGTTTCGTTTTCTGCCGTCATTGCGGGACGCCGGGATGGCGGACCCGCAATCCAGTAACGTGCCGCCAGCATCTGGATTCCGGGTCCTGCTTCGCAGGCCCGGAATGACGGGGTGAAAGCTAACGTCGTCCCGTTTATCAGCGCACCCAAAAAACTTATCCCCGTGGCTCCACGCTCGCTTACCCTGACCGAACTGTTTCCCACGTGGACGACGGAAGGCCGCCGAAGCCTCCCGTGGTGGAACAGATGCGGAGCGGCTGGAAGCAGGTGTCGGACCTGTGAAAGGCCTGCCGGACGGACAAGTAGGCTATCCCAAACGGTCGGGCTCCCAGAGAGCCGCGGGCTGAAAGGCTTTCGAGCCACGGTCGTCCACGATCTCCGAAGCGGGG
>JBGSOG010000043.1:0-37050 GCA_041739225.1 Rhizobiaceae bacterium | reverse complement strand
ACCTTGACACCTTCGGTCCCGGCCGGAACCAAAATCCTGGCGATCACGCCTTCGTCGACTGCCTCCACCTCCATGGTGGCCTTGTCAGTTTCAATCTCGGCAATCACGTCGCCGGAAGAAACCTTGTCACCCTCCTTGACGAGCCATTTGGCAAGGTTTCCCTCTTCCATGGTGGGTGAAAGCGCAGGCATCGTGATGTCAATGGGCATTGGGTCAGTTCCCCTTTTCTTCGCCGTACAAACCGTCATTCATCAGCATGGTGGCAGAGACAAAAATTTTTCCGTCATCGGGCGGAAGCCGTTTTATCAACATGGTCAGGCGCTTTGCCTCGGCCACCGCGCGCAAGATTGCATCCTGCGGTGAAAGCGGCTTCTTTGCCAGCGCCTCCAGTGCTTCAAGTGCCACTTCAAGCACCATGCCGCGACCGTCGATCAGCACCGAGCGGGCAAGCCTGTCATACCGAGCCGACTTGAGATCAAGGCGCTCTGTGGCCATTGCATCAATTCCGGTAGGTGACGGCTTTGACCGCCTCGACCACTTCACCGACTGTTGGCAGAGCCAGTTTTTCAAGATTGGCGGCGTAAGGCATCGGCACGTCCTTGCCGGCAATGGTGATGACCGGCGCGTCGAGATAGTCGAAAGCCTTTTGCATCACCTGCGAAGCAATGTGTTCGCCGATGCTGTTTTGCGGGAAGCCCTCTTCCACGGTTACCAAACGCCCTGTCTTGCGAACTGAATCGAGCACCGTTTCCATGTCCAGCGGACGCAATGTGCGAAGGTCGATCACTTCAGCATCGATGCCCATCGCCTCAAGTTCCGGCAAAGCCTTGACCACATATGTCATGCCGATTCCGAACGACACAATGGTCACATCCTTGCCGGCCCTGTGCAGGCGCGCCTTGCCGATTGGCAACACGAAATCATCCATTTTCGGCACGTCAAAAGTCTGGCCGTAGAGAATTTCGTTTTCAAGAAACACGACCGGATTGGCGTCGCGGATTGCAGCTTTCAGCAATCCTTTTGCATCAGCTGCCGTGTAGGGCATCACGACCTTGAGGCCGGGAATATGGCTGTACCAGGCTGCATAGCATTGCGAATGCTGCGCGCCGACCCGTGCAGCCGCGCCGTTCGGCCCGCGAAACACAATTGGTGCGCCCATCTGCCCACCCGACATGTAAAGCGTCTTTGCTGCCGAATTGATGACCTGATCAATGGCCTGCATCGAGAAATTGAAGGTCATGAATTCAACAATTGGCCGCAGGCCTGCCATCGCAGCGCCAACGCCGATACCAGCAAATCCGTGTTCGGTAATTGGCGTGTCTATGACACGCTTGGGCCCAAATTCCTGCAACAATCCCTGTGTGATCTTGTAGGCGCCCTGATACTCGGCCACTTCCTCGCCCATCACGAACACATTGCCGTCGCGGCGCATTTCTTCGGCCATCGCATCTCGAAGCGCTTCGCGAACGGTCGTCGGGACCATTTCTGTTCCTGCGGGAATTGCAGGATCAACAGCCATGCTGGCGGCAACAGGACGGGCGGCGACCGTCGGCTCCGGTTTTCGGGCTGGCTCAACAGCCGTGGTTGCCGGAGCAGCACCTGCTGCTGGTTCCGCGCCAGCCTTTTCACCTTCTGCCAGCAATACCGCTATTGGCGTGTTTACCTTGACGCCTTCGGTTCCTGCGGCAACCAGAATTTTGCCGATAATCCCCTCGTCAACCGCTTCCACCTCCATGGTTGCCTTGTCGGTTTCGATTTCGGCAATCACATCGCCCGATTTGACGGCATCGCCTTCTTTCACCAGCCATTTGGCGAGGTTTCCCTCTTCCATGGTTGGCGAAAGCGCAGGCATCAGGATTTCAGTGGACATGTCTTCCTCACCTGTTGTTTCCCAAGGCAGTCAGCCTTGAATCAAATTCCACACCAAAAAGGCAGAGCCTGCAAACAGGATTGCCAAAACCAGTTTTCGTGCGGCCCGAAGCCAAAATGAATGCGGGCCAAATTGTTCTTCGCGCTCAAGTTCGGCGCGTTCGCGAAGTGCGCGAGTGTCAAGATATGCGCTCAATACTTTTGAGCCCTTCAGCCAAGACGCCGCCGTGTGCCAGAAAAACCAGGCGAACAGGGCAAACACGCCCGTTGCCAATGCCATTCCATAAAAGTCAGGCGCTCCGCTCACCAATCAATCTCAATGGGTGATGTCGGTCCAAAGCTCGGCTACATCCGGCTCAGGATCGTTTTGTGCAAATTCAGCCGCCTTGCCGACAATGTCACGGATTTCCTTGTCGATGGCCTTGAGGTCATCCTCGCTCGCCATTCCGCCTTCGATCATGCGGTCCTTGACCTGTTCGATTGGATCCTGTTCAGCCTTCATTTTCTGCACCTCTTCCTTGGTGCGGTATTTGGCCGGGTCAGACATCGAATGGCCGCGATAGCGATAGGTCTGCATTTCCAGCAGGAATGGCCCCTTGCCCGCACGGCACCAATTCATGGCGAACTCGCCTGCCGATTTTACAGCCCGCACATCCATGCCGTCGACTTGCATTCCGGGAATGTTGAAGGAAGCGCCGCGCTGGGAAAAATCAGTTTGCGCCGAGGCCCGCGAAACGGCAGTTCCCATGGCGTAGCGATTGTTTTCAATGACGTAGATGACCGGCAGTTTCCAAAGCTCGGCCATGTTGAAGCTCTCGTAGACCTGGCCCTGGTTTGCCGCTCCATCGCCGAAATATGCCATCGAAACGTTATCATTGCCCCGGTACTGGTTGGCAAATGCAAGCCCGGTTCCCAGCGAAACCTGTGCACCGACAATGCCGTGTCCGCCATAGAAATTCTTTTCCTTGGAGAACATGTGCATGGAGCCACCCTTGCCGCGCGAATAACCACCGCGCCTGCCTGTCAGTTCCGCCATGACACCGTCCGGTTTCATGCCGACTGACAGCATGTGTCCGTGGTCCCGGTACCCGGTGATGACCTGGTCGCCTTCCTTCATCACCATTTGCATGCCGACCACCACGGCTTCCTGGCCGATGTAGAGATGGCAAAATCCGCCGATGAAACCCATGCCGTAAAGCTGGCCGGCCTTCTCCTCAAAACGCCGGATCAACAGCATTTCGCGGTAGGCTTTGAGCTCGTCTTCTTTGGTGAATTTTGCCGGAGGCGGTGCCTCGACAGCAGTCGGCAACTTTGGATGCTGATTTTCAGATGCAAGTTTTTTGGGCTTTGCAGCCATGCGACCTCTCCCCGGTATGTTTTTGTGTGGTTCAGAACCGCTTTTTATCGCATCCCTGGCCATACAATATCCGCGAGCTCCACCCCGGACGGAAAACAATCTATTGCAAGGCGAAGGTTTTACAATTGCAAATCGCGCATGGCAGGCCGTCCAAGCGACACCGGAGTCGGTCGGAAACGGCGAAGATTAACTGCTTTACGGTTAATTCGGCGATGTTGGTCAATTCCGAAGAATGGTAATTTCATCTGGCTTGCTGAAATTCAGCATATGCCGCGCCTGTTCATCCAGCATGTCACGCTCTATCGAGCCGTCACGCATCAACATGACCCGCGATTCCAGCGCATGCCTGCGTGACTTGATGGCAGCCAGTTCAAACTGCAGCTGCACAGCCTCATCCTCCAGACGCCGCATGCTTTCGATACCGTACCTGCCCGACCATGCATGGTAGGCGAAATACGAAATCAGAATCAGGGAAATTGCCGGAATGGCAAACCGGCCAATGTTGTTGTTTCGGATCTGGCGAGTGGACAAATTCAAAAGCCTCTACACGGTACAAAAAAAGGCGCATCGGGAGATTGCCCCGACCATGCTTAAGGTTGGGTTTATAAGACAAAGAAAATTGGTTCAAAAAAGCTCGATCCACCGACCGTGAAAATCAGACCGGCCCAGTGTTACAAGTTCGCCCCCTGGCCATGTCCGCAATTTCAGTGCGGCACCTTCACCGCCATCCGCTTCCATTGAGAAATGTGCCAGCGGCGCATTGAAGGTTGCCCTAGCTGCGGCGCGCTCAATTGCTGCGATGCACTCTTGCTGTACGGTTGAAGGGAAATACTGCCAGGCGACCGTGTGGTACAAAAACCGCGCAACGCCCTCTTGTTGCTCACCAAGGCAGCTGCGCAACCATTGCGCTGCATCGGCCTTTTCAACGGCGCCGGCTTGCAGATGGTCGCCGGCAATCCGCCAAGCTGCCACAGTTCGCTCCATGCGGGCAGGCTGGTCAGCCCAGATGTACGCCTTGAGACGTTCAAGGTTTTCAGGGCTGGTAATTGAGATTGGTCGCAAGTCACAACCGGCCCGTGAAACAACAGCAATTGGAGCGGGCTTTGCAGGGGCTCCGCGCCAAACCGGCTCCAGCAGGACGGTACTTTCATTTTCACCAACTTCAATGTGCCCAAGCCGGTGGCAATACCGGTCAGGCACAAGGTTCAAGCCTGCGCTGCTACCCAGTTCGAGCAGTTCGAAGGGCAAACCAAACTTTTGTGCAACAGCCAGCAGACCACACATGATCGCGGAAGATCGCCGAACCTCGTTGGTTTGCGGCGGACTTTCGAGCATTTTAAAGAAATGGCTTGGATGGCTTGCAAACGCTGCTGCAATTGCAGTCCACAAGTCATCCTGGTTCACGGGATTTGGCGGATAGGCCAAGGCCAGAGCGGCGTCTTTTTGCGACAAAACCAACGCGTGCAGGGCTCCGGCGAGGCGAAGGGGCACCGAGTCAGCGCCGGATCCAGGATCGCCCTGCCATTTCAATACTACCGATCCAACCCTGTCAGCGGCATTGAGACGCTCCGCCAGCAAGTTGCAGAGCAGTTCCATGAACGGCGATTCAAGCCCTGCGCAAGCCCTCGCCTGCGCACGAAAGGCCTTGCGAACCAGGGTTTCGCGGTTTTCCATCAGCCGATATGGCGAAATGCCGCCTTGCCCGCATACCGCGCGACGGGTCCCAGTTCTTCCTCGATGCGAATGAGCTGATTGTACTTGGCCAGCCGGTCCGAACGCGCAAGCGAGCCTGTCTTGATCTGTCCGCAATTTGTGGCGACTGCGAGATCGGCGATGGTCGAATCCTCGGTTTCGCCAGAGCGGTGCGACATCACGGAAGTGTATCCAGCCCGGTGCGCTGTTTCGACGGCATCCAGCGTTTCGGTCAAAGTGCCAATCTGGTTTACCTTGACGAGAATTGAATTGGCGACACCCATCTTGATGCCGTCGCGCAGCCGGTGCGAGTTGGTGACGAAAAGGTCATCTCCAACAAGTTGGCAGCTCTTGCCGATCTTGTCGGTCAGGATTTTCCAGCCTTCCCAATCGTCTTCAGACATGCCGTCTTCAATTGAAAGGATCGGGTAGTTGGAAGCAAGACTTGCAAGGAAATCTGCCTGCCCTGACGAGTCGAGCGTACGCCCCTCGCCCTCGTAGACATATTTGCCGCCCTTGAAGAATTCTGTTGCGGCGCAGTCGAGGCCGATGGCCATTTCCGAGCCGGGCTTGAACCCTGCTTTCTCAATGGCACCCATGATGAAATCGAGGGCGGCCGTGGCGCTCAACAAGTTCGGCGCAAAGCCGCCTTCATCGCCAACACCGGTGTTATGCCCGGCCTGCTTCAATTCCTTTTTCAGCGTGTGAAAGGTTTCCGAACCCCATCGCACCGCTTCAGCCAAGGTTGAGGCGCCCACCGGCAGGATCATGAATTCCTGAAAATCAATCGGATTGTCGGCATGCGCGCCGCCATTGATGATGTTCATCATCGGAACTGGCAGCAAATGCGCTGATGCACCGCCAACATAGCGGTAAAGCGGCAGGGCAGACGCTTCCGCCGCTGCTTTCGCCACAGCAAGGGAGACGCCGAGAATTGCATTGGCCCCCAGCCGTGATTTGTTGGGGGTGCCGTCAAGCTCAATCAAGGCGCTGTCAATGGCCATCTGGTTTTCAGCGTCCATGCCGCCAACCGCTTCAAGTATCTCGCCATTGACGAAAGCACAGGCTTTTCTGACGCCTTTGCCCAGGTAGCGCGAGCCGCCATCGCGCAGTTCCATTGCCTCGTGTGCGCCGGTCGAGGCACCTGAGGGAACCGCCGCCCGGCCCATGGAGCCATCTTCAAGAATGACATCAACTTCAACCGTCGGATTGCCACGGGAATCGAGGATTTCGCGGGCAGTGATGTCGACAATGGCGGTCATGGCTGGGTTCTCCGGTTGATTGGCAAGCACCCGCTCATAGACCGCAAACGTGACGGTTTCAATTTGTCGTCACTGCATTTCCTGCAAATCGCCTTTATTTGGACGTGTGGCGAACCAATTCCTTGCGCAATGGTGAAAGCCCTTAACCAGGGTCAAGACTCATGAATTTGCGCGAAATGACGCCCGATATGGCACGGAATTCAAGGAAAAGCTCGAAGTGCGGGGTATCTTACCCGGTCAAGAACTTTGACGCAGAAGTCCGTGTCATTGCGGAAGCGCCCCTCGGGTGGGGTGAATTTGCGCAGTCACAGTGTTGCAAGCCCCTGAAAGGCTTGAGCCTTCCTGCGGTCTTGCGCCTTGCACTGACACAAATTCCCTCCCATCACTTCGTGCAAATCAATGAGTATTGACCCTAAGGAGCTCATCATGACCAATGTTCTTAACCGGCCGGGACCTGCCATCGTTGCAGCGTTGGCTTTGAGTTTGGCGACGTTGTTGGCCGCCACCAGTGCAAGGTCACAGTCCTTTTCCTGTTCACAGGCAAGCCAGCCGTCGGAAATGGCGGTCTGCAATTCAGAGGATTTGCTGGTTCTTGACGAAAAACTGGCCGCCATGGCCGCACAACGGCTTTCGGCCACGACAAACAAGCCTGCCAGACAGGCTTTTTCCCGCGAACAACAGGCGTGGCTCTCGCTGCGAAATGCTTGTGGTTCCGATCCGACCTGTCTCGAATTGCGGTACAGTGAGCGCATGCTCGAACTTGCAGGAACACGACCGGTGGCCGGCTTCGTCCGATTTGCCGACCGCGAGAAGAAAGGCTGAAATCAGCCTTTCTTGATGATGGCGTCGATTGCCATCAATTGCTCCAGCAGACCACGCATGTCTGACAAGCGCATCATGTTCGGCCCGTCAGACGATTTTGTGTTGTCCGGATCGTCATGGGTTTCAATAAAAACACCGGCCACGCCGGTTGCAACGGCAGCACGCGACAAATATGGCACCATCGTGCGGTCGCCACCGGATGATTCGCCTTGCCCGCCGGGGCTTTGCACCGAATGGGTCGCATCAAAAATGATCGGCGCACCTGTTTCACGCGCCATGATCGGCAGGGCGCGCATGTCGGAAACCAGCGTGTTGTAACCGAAACTTGCGCCGCGCTCGGTCACAAGCACATTGGTATTGCCGCTGTCGGTGATCTTTGAGACCACGTTTTTCATGTCCCATGGAGCCAGAAACTGGCCCTTTTTGACATTGATGATCGCACCGGTTTTGGCAGCAGCGACCAGCAAATCGGTCTGGCGGCACAGGAAAGCCGGTATTTGCAGTATGTCCACATGCGGCGCCACCAGCGCGCACTGTTCTTCATTGTGGATGTCGGTGAGAATGGCAACACCCAGGTCGCGCCGCAAATCGTCGAACACGGGCAAAGCCCCATCCAGGCCGGAGCCGCGGGTTGCCCCGAGGCTCGTGCGGTTGGCCTTGTCGTAGCTGGTTTTGTAGACAAAGCCGATGCCCAGGTCGCCAGTCAATTCCTTGAGTGCGCCAGCCATGTCGAATGCATGCTGTCGGCTTTCGAGCTGGCAGGGACCGGCAATCAGGGTGAGTGGGCCTTGGTTGGAAAACCGCGCATTGCCCACAGCGACGGTAGCATTGGCCTTGCTCATTTACGTTCCTCGAATGCAAAAAACGCGCCCTGCCCTCGCGCGCGATCAACGATAATGCGGTTGTGCAAGGTGCGACTGCCAATGTCGTTGGCCGCAAGGATTTGCGCCAATTTATCCAGCTTGCGAACCTGGAAAACCAGTCCTGCAAGGCGAAGTCCGCGCTCCAGGCTGATCGGTGCCAATCCGAACCAGGATTGCATGCCATCCTGGTTGTAAAGCGAAAGCGACGTGGTTCCGGTCTTCAGCGAAATGCCAAACGAATCCGAACCAGTTTCACGCTGGTTGGCGACTTCCTGCAGAAAATACTGGAAATCAGACGGATTGCTTTCACTCATTACAACGGCAGACAGGCCTGTCACGCCATTGGCATGTTTTTGCAGGGCGCTGCGATCCGGCGTCTCTCCGACACGCTCGCAGCTGAACATGAAACTGTCCGGCGAGCGCAAGTCGTTGGCGAAGGCCAGCTTGAAGGCGCGCTTGGCTTTGTTGCCCTTGCCATCGTTGAAAACCCGCGAAAACGACAATGGCTTGCCGCCTGAATATCCCGTTGCGACAAAGCCTGTGTGGTCAGATGTGGCATCCTGTGTGGAAAAGGCCAGGGCGGAGAAGCCGTCGGCACCATTGCGAAAACGGTATGCCTGGTCTCTCGCGACAAAAACATTGCCTTTTTTTGCCTCGGCTTCGCATGTCTCGCGCTGAGCGATGGCCAAGGGTTCCAGATAGGTTCCGTCGGCCAGAAAAACGCAGGCATTTTCGGTTCCGAACGGGTGAACAGCGTCGGGCGCTACCGTGAAACCCATTGAAACCAGCCGGAGCCGGGCAGTATCAAGATCACATGCTGGCAGAACGACGTGATCAAGTGGGCGCGGCGCACTCAACGGGTACACTTTTGCCGAAACGGCAGATGACGTGTTTGCGGGTGATTTCATGCTCGCGGTCTGCCCCAAACGGGGTTGTTTTGCAAGCGCCACAGCTTTCTAGCGCTTTGGCCGGGGCTGCGGCACAGGAACCTTGGCCGACTTGGTGCCGGGGATGACAGGCCAAGGCGTTGTTACACCATCAGATGTTGCGAATGCCGTTTCTGTTGCAGGTTCCGGTGCAATCAAGCCGTACGGATCCGGCCCTGTGGCATTGCCCAGCGCAACCGAAATTGAACGTGTATCACTGCCCTTTGGCTTGAGGTAAATCGCTTCGAGCTCTTCCAGTGTAGGCTCAGGCTTGGTGGCGGCGGCAAAAAGCCCGGCAACCAGCGGCTTGCTTTCCGGTTCGCCCTCACCCGATTCGGTGACCTTTGCCTTTTTCGAACAGACCTCCTCCCGCATGTCTGTGGCAAAACGTTTGACCTGCCCCGATGGGCGCATCGTCTCGAGTTTCACAGCGGTAAATGGCGCGGGCTTGGCAAACGACTCGGTCAGCAGTTTGGCAGCCCTCACATTGCGTTCACGGCCAGTCGGCCCGCCCAAAACGACAGCCACAAGTTCCCTGCCCTGCCGCTTGACGGTGGCCACGATATTGAGGCCCGAGGCACAAACAAACCCTGTCTTCATTCCGGTTGCGCCGTCAAAACGCTGGAGCAACGGGTTGTGGTTTTGCAACAGCTTGTTGCCAACCTTGATTGCCGGAATCTTGAAATAACCGTCATAGGCAGCAAAATCCTTGCGGATTGCTATCGCAAGAACCGCCAGATCGCGCGCACTCGTATATTGCTGAACATCGTGCAGGCCGTGCGGGTTGACAAAATTGCTGTCGCGCATGCCCAGCCGGGCTGCCTCGGCATTCATCATGGAAACAAATGCAGGCTCCGATCCGGCAACCGATTCGGCCAAAGCAGTCGCGATGTCATTGGCCGACTTGACCATGAGAATTTTCAGGGCCGTGTCGATGTTGAGGATCGAGCCTTCCGGAAACCCGATCTTGCTCGGCGGATTGGCCAGGGCATTGGCTGAGACCCGTACCGGTGACATCAAGGTCAGCTTCCCGCCCTTGATTGCCTGAAAAACCGTGTAGGCTGTCATCAGCTTTGTCAGGGATGCAGGATACCAACGGTCAAATTCCTGTTGACGCGAAATCACCTTGCCGGAGCGCATGTCAACAACCAGGTGCGGTGCGCCGTTTGCCGGCAAAGCCAGCAGAAAAAGGGCCAAAAAACATACTGCGCGCAAAGCGGCCATGGGAGCTAAAGCCTATTGCTGGGCGGAACAAAACCGCAGCTTCCAGTGCGATATGGGCTTTTTTGTCTGATTTTGAAAGATCAAACAATCAAACATGGCTGCCAAAAAGTTAGCCATGTGCAATTTGTCACACGATCCGGCTTTGCTTCAATGCGGCAGCAATGAAGCTGGCAAACAGCGGATGCGGTTCGAAAGGTCGTGACTTCAACTCGGGGTGGTATTGAACCCCGATAAACCAGGGATGGTCAGCATATTCGATTGTTTCCGGCAAGACGCCGTCAGGTGACATGCCGGCAAACTGCAGGCCGCAGGTTTCCAGCCTTTGCTTGAAATCGATGTTGACCTCGTAGCGATGCCGATGGCGCTCGTTGATTTCAGTAGTGCCATAGATTTTTGCGATATGTGAGCCCGGTGTCAGTACGGCCCTGTAGGAACCAAGCCGCATCGTTCCCCCAAGGTCACCGGAAGCCTTGCGTTTCTCCAGCATGTTGCCTTTGAGCCATTCGGTCATCAGGCCCACAACAGGCGTCCCGGCATGCCCAAATTCGGTTGAAGTAGCATCTGCCACCCCTGCCAAGGATCGGGCGGCCTCAATACAGGCCATCTGCATCCCGAAGCAGATTCCAAAATACGGGATGTTCTTTTCGCGGGCGAACCGTGCGGCAGCAATCTTGCCTTCTGCACCACGCTCACCAAAACCGCCAGGCACCAGAATGCCATCGACTTTCTCAAGCCACGGTGCCGGGTCTTCCTTCTCGAAAATCTCAGACTCGATCCATTCCAGATTGACTGTGATCCGGTTGGCCATGCCGCCATGGTGCAACGCTTCAATCAGCGACTTGTAGGCGTCCTTGAGGCCGGTGTACTTGCCGACGACGGCAATGGTCACGGCACCTTCAGGGTTGTGGATGCGGTCTGCAATCTCTTCCCAACGCTCCATGCGTGGCTTGGGTGCCGGTTCAATACCGAAAGCTGCGAGAACCTCGTTGTCCAGCCCCTCTTCATGATAGGCAAGTGGCACATCGTAAATGTGACCGACATCCAGCGCCTGAATGACTGCCGAGGCGCGAACGTTGCAAAACAAAGACAGTTTTCGGCGTTCCTCGACCGGGATGGGCCGGTCGGCACGGACAAGCAGGATATCGGGCGCTATGCCGATTGAACGCAATTCCTTGACCGAATGCTGGGTCGGCTTTGTCTTCAATTCACCGGCCGCGGGGATGTACGGCATCAGGGTCAGATGGATATAAACCGCGTTGTTTCGGGGCAGGTCATTGCCAAGCTGGCGGATGGCTTCGAGAAACGGCATCGCCTCGATGTCGCCAACCGTTCCACCGATTTCGCACAGGACGAAATCATACTCTTCATTGCCAGACAGAATGAAGTCCTTGATTTCATTGGTAACGTGCGGGATCACCTGAACAGTAGCGCCCAGATAGTCGCCGCGCCGCTCTTTTTCGATGATGTTCTTGTAAATGCGCCCGGTGGTGATGTTGTCCTGCATGTTGGCCGAACGCCCGGTGAAACGCTCATAATGCCCCAAATCAAGGTCGGTTTCCGCTCCGTCATCGGTCACGAACACTTCGCCGTGCTGGTACGGGCTCATGGTGCCCGGATCAACATTCAGGTAGGGGTCAAGTTTGCGCAGCCGTACGCGATATCCGCGAGCTTGAAGAAGCGCCGCCAGGGCAGCCGCTGCAATGCCCTTGCCAAGAGAGGAAACCACGCCGCCGGTGATGAAAACATATCGCGCCATGGGATTTGACACCTAACCCTTTTGAACCGATTCGCAAACTCAAAATGCTTGACCACGCATTTGCCAACAAAAAACGCCCGACCTTTCGGTCGGGCGCCTGAAACATGAAAACCGGAATTACTGGCCGGTTGGAACTTGCGGAGCCGCAGGAACCACTGGCACTGTGACTGGCGCTGCCGGATCAGTCGATGGCACTTGTGGTGCTCCGCCCAGTTGATCAAGTACACCGCCGGATGTTCCGGGTTGGGTCTGAACCTTGTCGATAAGATCGCCCGGTCCGGTGGAGATTTTCGCGAGCACCCCCAATGAAATGGACGTGACAAAAAACGCAGCCGCAAGGATTGCGGTTGTACGGGTCAGGGCATTGGCCGCGCCGCGTGCCGACATAAAACCACCGCCGCTGCCACCGCCGCCCATTCCGAGCGCCCCGCCTTCAGAGCGCTGCAACAAGACCACGCCGACAAGCGCGACAACCACCATCAGGTGAATAACAATCAATACGGTTTCCATGAAACTTTCCTGTTGGCACGCAAAACGTTGCGACTGCGGCCCTCAATGGCTGGCGTTTAGCACAGCCTTTGTGCCGAAATAAAGCCTCAATGCACCCGGTTCAAGAGACCCCTTGGCAAATGCCGAGGAAATCATCAGCTTTCAGGCTCGCCCCGCCCACAAGAGCACCATCCACATTGGCGACAGCAAGCAGCTCAACTGCATTGGAAGGTTTGACGGAGCCGCCATACAGGAGCCGGATCGTTTTTCCCGGCAAACCATATTTGTCAACCACAAACTCCCGGATGAAAGCATGGGCTTCCTCCACATCGCCAACTGTGGGTGTAAGACCCGTGCCGATCGCCCAAACGGGCTCATATGCGATGACGATTTGTGCACTTTCCGGCAATGAATGCGCAAGTTGGTTGCGAAGTACTTCCAGCGTTTTTCCAGCTTGGCGTTCTTGTGCCGTTTCCCCGATGCAGACAATCGGCAGCAAACCTGCCCGAAGTGCCGCGTCCGCCTTTTCCCGAACAAGCTGCGATGTTTCACCATGGTCTGTGCGGCGCTCCGAATGGCCGACAATCACTGCCGTTGCACCGCTATCTGCAATCATTTCGGCTGAAATATCGCCGGTATGGGCACCGGAGATTTTCACATGGCAATCCTGGCCTCCAACTGCAACGCTGCTCTGTCCTGCACTTTTGGCTGCGGTGTACAGCAACGTAAACGGCACACAAAGCAGGACATCCATTCGTGCCTGGGCGGACTTGACATGTGCCGCGCAAACTTTTTCCAGTTCGGAAAGCTGTGCGATCAGCCCGTTCATTTTCCAGTTTCCGGCAATCAGCGGCTTAATTCCAGGTGTCATTGTTCTCTCCAGCGCAGGCTTCACATTTCCCAAGCCGGGCTGCTATCATGTTTGCGGCCTTTGCCAAATGGTACAAAACGCCCCCGGCGCGGCGAGGATTTGCGCAAAGCTGATTGCGGTTGTTAAGCTGAAAGCACAAAGATATACCGCCCCATCGGTCAAATCAGGAAATTGCAATGCTCGAAACCATGCGTCAGGCGACCCAATCCATAGCCGCCAAGATATTTCTTGGCCTTCTCGTTGTCAGCTTCGTGGTCTGGGGCGCATCGGGTGCATTGCTTGGCGGAACGAGTGCAGAAGCAATTCGCGTGGGCGATACACGGGTCAGCGCCCTGGATTACCGTCTGGCGTACCAAACACGTGTCAGCGCCATCGAGCAGCAATTGAACCAGAGATTGACACTGGAACAAGCCAAAATCTTCGGTATCCAGCAAACCGTGACGGACCAGCTGGTTTCGGGAGCCGTACTTGACGAGAGTGCCAAGGGGATGGGCCTTGGTATTTCAGATGAACGTCTGGTCAAGGCAATAGCTGAGGACCCGTCCTTCAAGGACGGATTTGGCAATTTTTCCAGCGAACGGTTGAAAGCGGTTTTGCGCCAGGTCGGAATGAGCGACGATTCATATGTGCGCAACCAGCAGTCAGTAGCACTGCGCAATCAATTGGTTTCGGGCCTCTCACAAGGGATCGCAGCACCTGACGCCTTCTATGCGGCGTTTTCCCAATACCAGACTGAAAAGCGGGTTTTCGATTATGTTGTGGTTGACCGGGCTTCGGTTCCTGCGATTGCGGCACCAGGCGACACGGAATTGACCAAATGGTTTGAAGAAAACAAAACGAAATTCATTGCGCCGGAATACCGCAAATTGCAGTTGGTTCGCCTGATAGCCGACGACATTGCCAAGCCGGGCGATTTGAGCGCACAGGAAGTTGCCGCTGAATATGAAACCCTGAAAGCCGGCTACACACAACCGGAGCAACGCCGCATCCAGCAGATCGCTTTTCCCGACGCTGCCGCGGCAAAAGCTGGTGCAGACAAACTGGCCGGCGGCATGACGGTTGACGCATTGCTTGCCGAACTGGGCCGCACATCAGCTGACGCCGATCTCGGCCTGCTACGCCGGGACCAGATACCCGACAAGATCGTCGCCGATGCCGCCTTTGCGCAAGAACTCAATAAGCCCGGCCCGATTGTCGAGGGCCTGTTCGGTCCGGTGATTGTCAATGTCACTGAAATCAAACCGCAATCTGAAAAGCCTTTGGCCGAAGTTGAAGCCGATGTTCGCAAGTCCCTCGCGACCAAAAAGGCCAATGAGGTGTTGTTTGATACCCACGACAAGCTTGAAGACGAGCGCGCTGCCGGCGATCCGTTGGCAGACGCAGCTGCCAAAGCCGGATTGAAGGCCATGGTCATCGAAATGGTGGATGCCAACGGAAATGGCCCGGACGGCAAACCCGTTGAAGGCATTCCTGCCATGGCCGCCGTTCTGGCCGAGGCATTCAAGACCGACGAAGGCGTGGAAGCGGACCCGGTCAACATCGGCTCGGAAGGGTTTGTCTGGTTCGAAGTGACAGCAATAACACCAGAGCGGCAGAAGCCGCTGGAGGAAGTGCGCGAAGCAGCCATCGCCGCCTGGACCGAAGATCAGACACTCAAGTCCATCGAAAACCTTGCAAATGCAATTCGTGACCGTACCGGCAAGGGCGAAGACTTTGCCGCCGTTGTTGCCGCCGTGCTCCCACAAACTGACGGTACCCCGGCAAAACCGTTGACCAGTGCAGAATTGCTGCGTTCCGACAGCGCAGCCGACTTGCCCTTGGAAACGGTTCGGGCCGGCTTTGAACTGCCGCAAGGCGGGGCTGCCGTCTCCCCGGCCACCACCGCGCCAGGGCGTGTTGTGCTAAAGGTCTCGCGCATTGTCGCCGGTAGTGAAGAAACGCCACCGGCAAATCTGGTTGAGCAGCTCAACAACCAGATTTCCGAGGATTTGGTTGCAAATTTGGTTGGCGATTTGAAATCAAAACAGGAAGTGATCATCAACCCCGCTGCTATCGACGCTGCGCTGGCATTCTGACACTGACAGGGCAGTTGTAGTAAATGAAAGACATCAAATCGATCCTTGCAAAAGTGGCGGATGGTCACGCGCTGACACGCGAAGAAACCGGACATGCGTTCGGGCTGCTGATGTCGGGCGAGGCCACTGCCTCACAGATCGCCGGGCTGCTGATGGCCTTGCGCGTGCGCGGGGAGACCGAGGAAGAATTTGCCGGCGCGGTAGATGCAATGCGCGCACGCATGTTGGTAGTGGACGCACCCGCAGATGCAATCGACATCGTGGGCACCGGCGGCGATGCCAAGGGATCCCTGAACGTTTCAACAGCTTCCGCATTCGTTGTCGCCGGCTGCAAGGTGCCGGTGGCCAAACACGGCAACCGCGCGCTTACTTCAAAGGCGGGCGCTGCCGATGTGTTGTCGGCTCTTGGTGTGAACCTTGATCTTTCACCAGACCAAATCACCACCTGCATTGAGGAGGCTGGCATTGGTTTCATGTTCGCCCCTGCCCACCATCCTGCCATGCGCCATGTCGGCCCGACCCGTGTGGAACTGGGTACCAGAACGTTGTTCAACCTGCTGGGGCCGATGTGCAATCCGGCCGGTGTCAAGCGGCAGTTGCTCGGCGTGTTTTCGCCGAAATGGCTGATAACCATTGCCAAGGTGCTTGGCGAACTGGGTTCGGAAAAAGTTTGGGTCGTGCACGGCGGCGGCTATGACGAAATCTCGATTGTTGGTGAAACCCATGTTGCCGCGCTGGAAAACGGTTCCGTCCGGACATTTGACATCAAGCCAGCCGACGTTGGCCTGCGCGAACATGCCGAAGCAGAAATTTCAGGTGGCGACGCCCAGTTCAACGCCAATGCCATGCGTGAGCTGTTGGCCGGAAAACCATCGGCCTACCGCGACATGGTTTTGCTCAATTCAGCAGCTGCGCTCGTGGTGGCAGACAAAGCGCAAGACCTGAAACAAGGAGCCGAACTGGCAAGAAGCGCCATCGACAACGGGTCGGCGCAGGCAGTCCTCGACCGCCTGATTGTCGTCTCCAACGAAGGCAAAAGGTGATGGCGGATATTCTTCGCCAGATTGAAGCGTACAAGCGGGATGAAATTGCCGCTGCAAAGGCTGCCGTTCCGCTCGCACAGTTGAACATGCAAATTTCAAGAAACGATGCCCCGCGCGGCTTTCTGGCGGCGTTGCAGGCTTGCGAAGCGACCGGACAGTATGGCCTGATCGCCGAAATCAAGAAAGCCAGCCCGTCCAAGGGTCTGATCCGCGAAGACTTTGATCCTCCAGCCCTGGCAAGAGCCTATGCAGAGGGCGGGGCTGCTTGCCTGTCAATTCTGACAGACAAACCATCTTTCCAGGGTGCGCCGGAATTCCTGGTTGCCGCCCGTGCCGCGTGCGCCCTTCCCGTCTTGCGCAAGGATTTCCTGTTCGATGCCTATCAGGTGCATGAAGCCCGCGCCTGGGGCGCTGATTGCATCTTGCTGATCATGGCGAGTCTTTCCGACAAATTGGCAATTGAACTTGAGCAAACGGCCATTGCGCTTGGCATGGATGTGCTCATCGAAGTGCATGACGAGCCTGAGCTTGAACGCGCCCTGAAACACCTCAAGTCGTCAATGATCGGTATCAACAACCGCAATTTGCGATCCTTTGAGACGACACTGGAAACAAGCCTGCGGCTGGTAAAACTGATACCGGATGACAAGCTGGTTGTGGGCGAGAGCGGCCTGTCGTCGCCTGCTGATCTGGCAATTTTGGCGCAGTCAGGCATTCGCACCTTCCTGATCGGTGAAAGCCTGATGCGCCAGGATGACGTCACGGCAGCTACACGGACGCTGCTTGCCAACCCGCACCCGCTTGCTGGTCGCGCGGCATGAATTCCGGCAAAACCCCATCGGGACTGACACACATATCTTCAAGCGGCGAAGCGCGCATGGTTGATGTTGGTGAAAAGGCGGTGACCAGCCGTGAGGCAACTGCCGAGGGTCGGGTCAGAATGCGGGTCGAGACACTGGAACTGATCCTTTCTGGCAATGCGAAAAAGGGCGATGTACTGGGGGTTGCCCGCATTGCCGGCATCATGGCCGCAAAGAAAACAGCCGACATCATCCCGTTGTGTCATCCGCTGGCACTCACCAAAGTCGAAGTCTCAATCTCGCCGGAATTGGATTTGCCGGGGCTTCGGGTAATTGCGACGGCGCGGGTCAGCGGTCAAACCGGCGTGGAAATGGAAGCCTTGACCGCTGCATCGGTTGCTTGTCTGACGATATATGACATGGCGAAAGCCGTGGATCGCGGCATGGAAATCACCGGCCTGCGCCTGCTTGCCAAAAGCGGCGGAAAGTCCGGTGAATGGAAAGCGGAGGGCTGACATGCCCGAACGCACGGACCTCGTCGCTGCATCCGAAGCGCTTGCACTCATTCTTGAGGGCGCACGCCCTTGTCGCTCCGAAATCGTGCCATTGGCGATGGCTTCCGGACGAGTACTTGCAAACGACCTGAAGGCCTTGCGCACGCAGCCGCCTTTCAATGCCTCTGCAATGGATGGCTATGCGCTGCGGGCCGGCGACGTTGCAAATGCCCCTGCAATTTTGCGCATCATCGGGACTTCGGCTGCCGGGCATCCGTTCTCCGGTTTTGTTGGTGAAGGCGAGGCAGTGCGCATTTTTACCGGCGGCGCTGTTCCGCAGGGCGCTGACACTGTGGTGATGCAGGAAAACACGGCAGCAAAAGACGGCATCGTGACAATCAACAAGGCCGCCAAAACGGGCCATTCGGTGCGCCCGCGAGGTCTGGATTTCGCGCTGGACGATGTTTTGTTGCGCAAGGGCGACCTGATCGACCCGCAGCGGCTTTCACTTGCGGCAGCAATGAACCATGCCAGCCTGCCGGTATGGCAAAAACCCCACATTGCACTGGCTGCAACCGGCGATGAATTGCGCATGCCCGGCAGTGAATTGGGCGAAGGTGAAATCATCGCCTCCAATACTTTTGGTATTGCTGCAATCATTTCGGCCAGTGGCGGTACCGTGACTGACCTTGGCATCATTGACGACAAGGCGCAAAGCCTCGACGCAGCTTTTTCAAAAGCACTGGCAATGGGCGTTGATGCAATCATTACCACTGGTGGGGCATCGGTCGGCGACCACGATCTGGTCAAGCCGGCTTTCGAGCGGCTCGGAGCAAAATTCGCATTCACCAAAATCGCAATGCGCCCTGGAAAGCCACTGATCGCTGGCAGGCTGGATCACGCGGGCCGGGTCGTTCACTGCATTGGCCTCGCCGGGAACCCGGTGTCGTCGTTGATGGCCACACATGTGTTTGTTCGCCCTCTCATTGCCGCCCTGGCAGGCTTGCAAGCTGAAACGCTGTACAAATTGCCCGCCATGCTTGGTTGCCCCCTGCCCGCCAATGGCGACCGTGAGGATTACATGCGGGCGCATGCACGCAGGACGCCGGACGGGAGACTGGAAGTCACACCTTTTGAGACACAGGACAGTTCCATGCTGGCTCTGCTGGCCAAGGCCAGTGCAATATTGGTGCGCCCGGCATTTGCACCGGCTGCAAAAGCGGGAGACCCCTGTGAGGCGATTGCAATGCGGGCAATTCCAAGTTGAATGCCAATTCGTTCTTGTGAACAAGAGTGGAACATGGTATGGATGTTCGTCGTTCGTACCAAGCGATTCCGCAGGCTGTCGGAATCCCAGCCCTGGAGGGGATACCATGCTCACCCACAAGCAGCAGGAACTGTTGCTGCTGATCAACCGGCGGCTTCAGGAAGACGGCGTTCCACCTTCATTTGAAGAAATGAAAGAGGAACTCAGCCTTAAATCCAAATCCGGAATTCATCGTTTGATTACAGCGCTGGAAGAGCGCGGTTTCATCCGCCGCCTGCCAAACCGCGCGAGGGCGCTTGAGGTAATCAAGCTTCCGGATGCGTTTGTACCGCCACAGCACTCACGC
Organism: Rhizobiaceae bacterium; assembly: GCA_041739225.1. Classification (GTDB taxonomy): domain Bacteria; phylum Pseudomonadota; class Alphaproteobacteria; order Rhizobiales; family Rhizobiaceae; genus BOKV01. Next base: position 17,894 of record JBGSOG010000043.1, on the reverse strand, counting down.
CCGACACTGGTGTCAAGCGAGGCGGCACCTGCGCCACGGGCGCGCGGCTTTTCGCCAAGCGTCATTGAGGGGGATCTTTCGCGCAAACCATCTTCACCACGCAATTCCAGTCGTGGCTTCGAGGAAGAGGGCGAAGTTTCGATTTCCATCCCTGTTATGGGCCGCATTGCTGCAGGTGTTCCCATTTCGGCAATTCAGGACCACACGCACAGTATTTCCGTTCCACCGGACATGATTGGTTTCGGGCGGCATTACGCGTTGATGGTCAATGGTGATTCAATGATCGAAGCCGGCATTTTTGATGGCGACACTGCCGTCATCCGTGAGACCAACAGCGCCGATGCGGGAGACATTGTCGTGGCGTTGGTCGACGACGAGGAAGCAACGCTCAAGCGCTTGCGCAAGAAAGGCAACTCGATTGCGCTTGAGGCGGCGAACCCGGCTTACGAGACCCGAATTTTCAGTCAAGACCGGGTAAAGGTTCAAGGTCGTCTGGTGGGGTTGATCCGGCGCTATTGAAACTGGTTGTTTTGTCAGGTGGCGGACGCCTTGCAATGTTCCAGGGCCGGTTGTCCTGTTTGATGCCTGCAACAACTGCATAGGCCGGTTTTTTTCGGCTTCCACCAATGGTAATGGCATGCATGCCGGCGCTTTCAAAGTCGCCGCGCAACAATACGAGTGCCGGCGTTTTGTCACGGCAATTCAACCAGCGCAGCCTGGGCGCAATCAGGATGTCTGCTGTCTAGCAGGCCTTTGCCAGCAGGTCGGGGTTGTTGACAATTTCCAGACGTACCCCCTTTGTGACTGATACGACGCACAGTTCCTTGTCGCAGGACAAAGTGTCAGCCTTTCGTGCCTTTTGCCGTTTGGGTGGCCATGCGCGCATCCAGATGTCGGCAGTGAACCGATCCTTGTCGGGATACAGCAGTGCAAGATCGCCAACCTTGTTTCGCACAGCAATTGATCGTCCGTTTTGCGAAACCAGAATGTCCGGCGGCGGACCTGCCGATGGCAACAAGGCAATGGAAGCCAGCACAAGGATGCCAAGCAGCCGGAGCCTCGTGTGCAAGCCAATGAGCAACAGCAATCCGAATGCTCCGAGGAACAGCATCAAGGGTGATTGCAGGCCGACATTTTCTGCCGTTGGAAAGCGGTTGACGAAATCGGATATTTTCATCACCCCTTCAACTGCCATTCCCATCGGCTTTAGTGCCAGCCATTCAAGGCCGTAAGGCATCAACAGGACCCCGGCCAATGCCAGCGGCATGACCGCAATGCTGACCAGCGGTGTCGCCAGTAAATTGGCCACAAGTCCCATCGGGGCAACCCTGTGGAAATGCCAGGCAGCAAAAATGCCGGTGGCAAAACCAGCAATCAGACTGGTTGCAACAAGCCCGACAATGTACATGAAAAACTGGCGCATCAAGCCGGGATCGGCTGGCCGTGTGCCACTTTGTGCGTGGCTCAGCCGCATGTGGTCTGCATATGCGCCATGGCCCGAGACGAGCGCGGCTGCAGCAGCAAACGACATCTGGAAGCCCGGCTCCATCACCGCTTCCGGTGTTATCATCAAGATGATCATGGCTGCCAAAGCCACATTTCGCAGGGTGATGGCGCGCCGGTCAAAAAGCATGGCAACAAGCATTATGGCAATCATCAAATAAGAGCGCTGTGTCGGAACCTCGGCTCCGGACAACAACAAGTAGAATGTGGAGGAGAAAAACCCCACACCGACAGCCCATTTCCTTACCGGACGGCCCAGCGTCAGTGAGGGCGAAAAGGCCAGTACGAAACGGATTCCACCGATGGCGGTCAGTGTTACCAGAACCATGTGCAGCCCGGAAATCGAAAGGATGTGGGTAAGCCCGGAGCGACGGAAACTCTCCTCGGTTGCCTCATCCACAGCCAACCGCTCACCTGTTATCAAGGCCGCCGCAATATCGCCCGGCTCGCCACCAATGGCGTCACGGATGCGTTGCGTCATTGCCGCACGAAGCTGGTTTGTACTGATCAGGAACTGTTCTGCAAATCCCGGCTTGATGGTATTGCTGCCTGCGTTTGGAGCCCCCATGAAAAAACCGGTGGCACCAAATCCGTCCAGCCAGTTGTAAAAGCCGAAATCATGCCCACCAGGGATTGCCGGCCCCGGAAAAGCTTGCAGCCGGGCAATTCCCTCGATTGTTTGGCCTTGCACCAGTCTTTCATGCCGGGTGCCAGCGGAAAGCCGGATCCTGTTTGGCAGGCCTGATGCTGCAACGCCTTCAATTGCGACAGGCCGGACAAGATATCGAACACCGCCCTTGCGGGTGACTTCAGACTCCAAAACAATGCCGGAAACCTTGCCGGTGATTTCCTGGGTGATGACGGGCGTTCCACCAGTGAAGGTGCGTGCCTGCCCGGCAGCCATGCCGCTTGCGATCAGGGCTGCTGCAACAAGCAGAAAATGCGAAAGACCGTGCAGGGCTGCGCGCAAGGCCAGGAACACCAAAGCAAAAGCGCTGACAAGAACGATGGCAAATACCGGCTCGGCGGGAACGAGAAAATAAACGGCAATCCCGACACCGAAGAATACCGGCACAAAATTGAAGCCACTGCCATGATCCTGCTCAAGCGCGAAAAGCGCGGCAGTTCTGCCTTTGAGGAGCAGCACCGGTTCGCTGACATGCCCGGCCATCCGCGAAAGCAACGCGGGACGCTCCGTCTTCAAAGCCTCAATCAACCCGGTTGCCGGGGCAAGAATTGCTCGAGTCCGATTTGACCCGAACGCGTCCGGCGTGGCACCGTGCAACCCTTCTTCAGGCGTATTCTGCATGCCGTGGTACCGCCGCCTGCTCCCCCTTGCTTGTCAGCTTGCCTGACCGGCGAACTATGCTACACCACCGCCGATACAATAACCAAGCACCAGATTGCAGCGGCTCGCCGCGCAACCCTGCCGCGCCGCCACCGGAATGCATGCATGTCACAGCCAGTCATCACACGCTTTGCGCCCTCACCCACCGGGTTCCTGCATATCGGTGGAGCGCGGACTGCCCTGTTCAACTGGCTATATGCCAAGCGGCATGGCGGCAAAATGCTGTTGCGCATTGAGGACACGGATCGGGAGCGCTCCACGCAGGCCGCAGTTGATGCCATTCTTGACGGCCTGTCCTGGCTTGGGCTTGAGTGGGATGGCGAGCCGATCTCCCAGTTTGCAAGGGCGTCCCGTCACCGTGAAGTGGCGGAGCAGATGGTCGCTGCGGGTACTGCGTATTATTGTTATGCAAGCCAGCAGGAATTGGAAGAAATGCGCGAAAGAGCACGTGCCGAAGGGCGCCCGCCGCGCTATGACGGCCGCTGGCGCGACCGTGACCCATCACAGGCTCCTGTTGGCATCAAGGGCGTCATTCGGCTGAAAGCGCCGCAGACCGGTGAGACAATCGTCCATGACCAGGTTCAGGGCGAAGTGCGCTTTCCCAACAAGGATCTTGATGATTTCGTGTTGCTGCGGTCGGATGGAAATCCAACCTACATGCACGCTGTTGTGGTTGATGACCACGACATGGGCGTCACACATATCATCCGGGGTGATGACCACCTGACCAATGCCGGGCGCCAGACATTGCTCTACCAGGCCATGGGTTGGCATGTACCGGTCATGGCACATATTCCGCTGATACATGGTGCGGACGGGGCCAAGCTTTCCAAGCGACATGGCGCACTTGGTGCCGAGGCTTACCGGGCCATGGGTATCCTGCCGCAAGCTTTGCAAAACTATCTGGTTCGCCTTGGCTGGTCGCATGGCGATTCCGAAATCATGAGCCGGGAAGAGATGATTTCGTGGTTCGGCTTTGAAGGCATGAATCGCGGAGCGGCACGCTTTGACCTCGTCAAATTGGAAGCGCTCAACGGGCATTACATTCGTCACAGCCAGGACGAACATCTCGTTGACCAACTGGTTGCCTTGCTGCCGCACATCGACGATGGCGAAACAATTGCCCGGCAACTGGATGCGGCCAAGCGCCGGCAATTGCTGGCCGCGATGCCCGGACTGAAAGAGCGGGCCAAGACCCTGGTTGAATTGCTGGACGGCGCAGCCTTCCTGTTTGCCACCCGTCCGCTGGTGCACGATGAAAAAGCTGCGGCACTGCTCAATTCAGGCGGACGTGAGGTGCTGCGGGCTGTCATTGGCGAACTGGAAGCACTTTCCGACTGGAATGCGGCGACAGCGGAAGCAGCGGTACGGGCAAACGCCGAGGCGACGGGCTTGAAACTGGGACAGGTTGCCCAGCCTTTGCGTGCAGCGTTGACCGGTCGTCTCACGTCTCCACCGGTCTTCGATGTTCTGGCTGTTCTGGGCCGCGATGAAAGTCTCGCCCGCCTTAGGGATCAATTGCAACCGGCATGATCGCGACAGCTTGTCTGGACAAGCCAAATCACGCCTATAACCTTGGTTGGACTTGTTGATCGGCGGCGATTGCGCTACCAATTCGCAACTGCAGCGAAAATATTGCGTTGCAACATGGATATTTGCCAGGCAGTCGGCAAAAATGCGCAAGCCAATGAAGGGGTGTAACAATGACCAGCAAAACCGCTACCCTCACCGTTGATGGAAAATCCGTCAACCTGCCGGTGCGCTCAGGCAAAATTGGCCCCGATGTCATTGATATCGCAACTTTGTACCGCGAAACAGGCATGTTCACCTTTGATCCGGGCTTTACCTCCACAGCCTCTTGTGATTCCGACATCACATACATTGATGGCGACGAGGGCATTTTGCTGCACCGCGGTTATCCGATTGACCAGCTGGCTGAGCATGGTGACTTTTTGGAGACCTGCTACCTGCTGCTTTATGGCGAGTTGCCAAGTGCGGCGGAAAGTGCCGATTTCCATGCCCGTGTTACCAAGCACACCATGGTGCATGAGCAGATGCAGTTTTTGTATCGCGGATTTCGGCGCGACGCCCATCCGATGGCTGTCATGTGCGGGGTTGTCGGAGCGTTGTCCGCCTTCTACCACGACTCGACAGACATATCCGACCCGCACCAGCGGATGGTTGCTTCAATCCGAATGATCGCAAAGATGCCGACCATCGCTGCGATGGCGTACAAATATTCAATCGGGCAGCCATTCGTTTACCCGAAGAACTCCCTCAATTACGCTTCGAATTTCCTGCACATGTGTTTTGCTGTTCCGTGTGAAGAGTATGTGGTCAACCCCATTCTTGCCCGCGCGATGGACCGCATATTCATCCTGCATGCCGACCACGAACAGAACGCATCAACGTCTACCGTTCGTCTTGCCGGGTCTTCGGGCGCAAACCCGTTTGCCTGCATCGCGGCGGGGATCGCCTGCCTTTGGGGCCCGGCCCATGGCGGGGCAAACGAAGCCGCCCTCAACATGCTGCAGGAAATCGGAACACCAGACCGCATTCCAGAGTTTATTGCCCGCGCCAAAGACAAGGATGATCCTTTCCGTTTGATGGGTTTTGGTCACCGCGTTTACAAGAACTACGACCCGCGCGCCCGCATCATGCAAAAAACCACCCATGAAGTGTTGGGTGCTCTTGGCATCAAGGACGATCCGACGCTGCAAGTGGCGATGGAACTTGAAAAGATCGCCCTGACCGATCCGTACTTTGTCGACAAGAAACTATACCCGAACATCGACTTTTATTCCGGTATCACCTTGAAGGCACTCGGTTTCCCGACCACCATGTTCACAGTGCTTTTTGCCGTTGCACGCACGGTGGGATGGATCGCCCAATGGAAAGAAATGATCGAAGACCCCAAACAGCGCATCGGCCGCCCGCGCCAGCTGTATACCGGTGCTGCACAGCGCGACTATTTGGACATTGAAAAGCGCTGAAATTTCGCTTTGCTGAAAGAACGCCCGCGCCAATCGCGGGCGTTTTTCATTTGATGAGTTCCAATACTTTCCGCGCTGCAAGAACGCCCGATGGCGCATCCATTTGCATGGCCGAACTGACTTCATCGAACCCCCGCAATTGCAGCACGCGTGCCGGCCCGGCCCGCATCAGGTCCTCGATGGACCGCGCCAGCCAGTGCGGTCGCACCATGTCTTCCACCCGCTCGGGAACAATCACCTTGTCGGCAATGAGGTTTGGCAAAGCCGCTGTCCATGCGCTTATCAGGTGGCGAAACATGCGAAGCAGCCAATCCAGACGGTAGATGGAAACCATCGGCACCTTGAACAGTGCCAATTCCAGCAGCACAGTCCCGGACGTTGCCAGTGCGGCATCTGCGGCGACAAATGCCCCGGTTTTCGCTTCCTCGCCGCTGACAATTTCCGGTTGAATTTTCCAACGAGCGGTTTTTTCGCGCAGGTCCGCCTCCAGTTTTGGAACAGCGGGCAACAAATACCGAAAGTCGTTGCCCCGCTCCACGAGTATCTCGACAGTTTGCCGAAAGTCCTCAAGCAACAGGGAAATCTCGCCTCGCCGTGATCCGGGAAGCAGCAACAGTGTTTTTTGTGCCGAAGGGTTTTCACGGTTCGGCAGCTGGATATCTGCCATCCGCCTTGCCATGGGATGCCCGATGTAAGTGGCAGGAGGCCCGCCAAGCTCGGCCAGCAATTTTGGCTCAAAAGGCAAAATGGCCAGCACATGGTCAATGTACCTGCCCATCGTTTTGGCACGTCCCGACCGCCACGCCCAGACACTGGGACATATGTACTTTACGATGGGTATGCCGGGCATTTTCTTGCGAACTTTTTTTGCAACGCGGTGCGTGAAATCCGGGCTGTCGATCAACACAACAATGTCGGGCTTCCTCTCGACTATGTCGCGCGCTGTGCGTCCAATGCGGTCAATGATCGTCGGCAGGCGAGCAACAACGGCGGCGAACCCCATGACCGAGATGGCCTCGATGTCAAAAAGGCTGCTCATGCCGAGCGCCTGCATTTTTGGCCCGGCAAGTCCAATGCAGTCAACATTGAGAGACAGTTCCCGCAGGGCAACGACAAGGTCTGCGCCAAGCGCATCGCCCGATGCCTCACCCACCACCAAGTAAACGAGCTGCCGGCGGCTTTGTTCAGCCATTCGGCACTCCTTCGCCCGGCTGCTCGTAGCCGTAAATGAAAATGCCTGCCTCCCGTGCCGCCAGCAATGTATTGTCACGCTCAAGAATGAGTGCGTGGTTTGCCTCGATGGCAATGCCGCACAGTCCGGCAGCAACAATTCCAGCCACAGTCGCCGGACCGATTGCCGGCAAATCAGCCCGCATTTCCTGGCCAGGCTTCATCGTTTTGACCAATACGCCGTTTCTGCCAATCTTCGGCATTCTTCCGATCTCACGCATGACCACAATGCGGGCGAGCAAGGCGTCGGTGCCCTCGACTGCTTCAACAGCCACAATGCGGGATGCCTCAGCTACCGCTGCCTGGCCGATGTCGAAACTTCCAAGTGCCTTGCAAGCAGAAAATCCCAGTTTGATGTTGGCAAAATCTTTTGCAGACGGATTTGGCCCGGCGATCAAACCTTTTTTCGCAATCAGGTTTGGCGCAATTTCATGGGCTCCCGATATTGAGATCCCGCGCCTTTCAAACATTTTTATCAGCCCTGAAAGCACGGTATTGTCTCCACCAAGCATGAACGCCAGTGCTTCCGGCAAAATCTTGAAAGCGCCCCAGTCGAGCCGCAGCTTTAGCAGGTCCGGCCTTGTATGGATGCCCCCGGCAAAAACCACCTCGCGGATCTGTTTTGCCTTCAAAATGCTGAACAACCGTCCAACCTGCCCCCATGAGAGAAATTCATGCGGATATTGCGCAATTTCGGGTGGTGCCTCGCCCACAATGCCAACGAGAAAAGGCTTGCGTCCGGAAGCCACTGCACCTTTGGCAAGTTCAAGCGGCAGACTGCCATAGCCACAAACAAGTAGCAGGTCCTCTTTTCGGGTATCAGGGATGCTTCCAGTCAAATTCTTTTCAGGCATTAGAGTGAAGGCAACATGCCGATTGCCAGTTCCTTCACTGCATCAATGGCACGGCGTTGAATGCCGCCCTGGTTTACCGTCTCTCCAGCATAAAGTGCTGTTTCCTGGCTCAGGGTGTCGCCAATCCACACCTTCAGGGTAGCTATTTTCGCCCCCTGCTCCACCGGTGGAAGCAACGGACCGGTGTAGGCAATCTGAGCTTTGATCTTGTCACGAAATCCGATCGGCAGGTAAATTTCCACCGGCCCCTTGCCGACGACGCCGACCCCGGATTTTTCGCCGCCGTAAACACTGGCCTCGCCGATCACTTCCCCATCTTCGTAAAGGCGGAGCTTTTCGAAGGCCCTCGAACCCCAATCGAGAATCTTGCGAGATTCTTCCGCGCGCTCGTTCATGCTTTTCATGCCACCCAGCACGGCTATCAGCCGTTGCTCGCCGCGCTTTACGGTTCCAACGATCGAATATCCTGATTCTTCGGTGAAGCCGGTTTTCATACCGTCAGCACCAATGCCCATGGTCAGCAGCGGGTTGCGGTTCTTTTGTGTGATGTTGTTCCAGGTGAAGCTTTCCTGCGAATAATAGCGAAAGTGCTCCGGATATTCGGCAATGATGTGTTGGGCCAATTTGCCGAGGTCGCGGGCCGTGACATACTGCAACGGATCAGGCAGACCGGTGGAATTGGTGAAATGACTGTCTGCAAGGCCAATCGCCTTGGCACGCTCGTTCATCAGGCCGGCAAAGGCGATTTCCGAACCTGCCATGCCTTCTGCAATGATCATGCAGCCATCATTGGCCGATTGAATGATGACCGCCTGGATTAGGTCGCCCAGCGGGATTTCGCTTTTCAACTGGGCGAACATGGTTGATCCGCCTGAATTGGCCCCCCCGTTTTTCCAGGCATTTTCCGAAACAAAGAAAGTGTCTGTCAGTTTCAGCTTGCCGCTTTTAAGTGCGTTGAAGACCACTTCCATGGTCATCAACTTGGCCAATGAAGCAGGCGGAAAGCGCTCTTGGGATTTCTGGTCGAAAAGCACCGTTCCAGTGTCTGCATCGATCAAAATCGCGTTTTTTGCAGAGGTGGAATACACTTGGGCAAAGGCGGCTGCGCCTGATGAAAATACCAGGGCGAATGCTACCAGAAATGCTTTGAGAAGAGCCATATCGCGCCCTTTACCTTCCTGAAAAAACGCCCCCAGCCTTCTTATGCGCCTCATGGCCGTGTTTCAAGGAATTCAGCGAGACAAACAGACCTGGCCTATCTGTCCGCGATGCGTTTCGCGCCCGAAATGCCCCGCTCCCGTGCAATTGCAAGGACCACATCCACAGCGTCGGCCCCCGTCAGCATGGTAAGCTCGAGAACGGCCTGCCCTGAAACCGTGGTTTCATGTGCTGAAACCAGACCAACATCGGCAAATTGCTGGCGGACAATTGCCGCAGCGTCGTGATCTGCAAAATGCCCGAGCAAAACAAGCGCGCTGGTTGAAGCTGCAACTTTGTCAACCTGAGCTGCATTTGGGGGGCGCGTGACACCATCGTCACTTACCGCAGCAAAAGCCTGCTCAAATCTGTCAGCCAGCTGTTCTTCGTTGGCGTATCCAAGTTTCAGGCTGTTTGCGCGTGCCATCTGCATCGGCGTGCCTTCGTTGAAATAGGCAGGCCGTGGCGTCGGAACCGGAATGGAGACCAGCAAAGGCTGACCGCTGACGGCATTGGCATCGATGGCGACAAGGACCGGATTGGCCGGCTCTTGTGCCATTGCAATCATGGTTCCGGGCTGAGTTGCACCCGGCTCAATTTGAGGGGTACCGGGCGCACGGTAGGATGCAAGCAGGAATTTCTCATCGTGGCCATCCAGTTGGGCCTTGCCAACATACTCCACGCGCACATCTGCGATACCTGCACTGCGATAACCGAGCAATTCCGCCGCTTTACCCGACAAATCGATGATTCGCCCATGCGCGTACGGTCCACGATCATTGACCCGCACGATGACCGACGAACCGTTGTCCAAATTGGTAACCCGGGCATAGCTTGGCAGCGGCATGGTCGGATGCGCTGCCGAAAGACCGTACTGATTGTATATCTCGCCGTTGGCGGTCAGGCGGCCGTGAAAATTTGGCCCGTACCAGGACGCCTTGCCTGCCGCTGCATAGGTTGGGTCTTCGACTGGCTTGTACCACTTGCCGCGAATTTTGTAGGGCTTGCCGACAGAATAACGGCCGCCGCCTTTGGGAACATTTCGCGACTCAGTGACGCGCGGGCTTTCGGCAACCTGCATTTCCGCTTCGGTGAACTTGGGCGCAGTGTCGAGCTCGGCTTTGACTTCGACTTTCTGTTTCGGAGAATTGCATGCAGCAAGCACAAAAAACAAAGCCAGACCAATGGCCTTGACACTGGTTTTTGCGAATGGCGGAACGGAATTCACCATTCCCGATTTTTCCTGCGCATGCTGCATTCGTCAAAATTTCCCCTGGCGCAATCCAGTGCCCTTTGGTGCGCTCCAGTTTTTATGCCCCGGACCCGTCAACAGCAATCCCCAAGATCGAAACATCGCAAGGCCACAAGATTGCGCTGAAAATTTGGCGCAGGGATCCTGACAATTGCACAGATCGGGTTAGCGAACGTTTAACCGGTATTTTCTTTCGGCGTCTCTTGTTTGCAACAGTTTCAATTGATCCGTGTATTAACCATGCCCGGCGGTTGCGCACGTAACAGCTTAAGTGTTTATTAACGTTTGATGATCCGCGGCCCTGGGCAAGCCGACAACTACCGGAATCGATATGGCTGGCAGAAAATCTTTTCTGGCGATGATAGCAATGGCTGTATTTGCAGTCCTTTGCACTTCAGCGCATGCCATTTCCCTGAAAGAAGCGGTTTCCAAAGCTCTCAATGAACATCCGCAAATCGCTGCAGCCCGTGAACGTTTGACTGCGAGCGAGTTCAGGCTCGATCAGGCAAATGCGTCGTTGATGCCAACGGTTGATCTGGAAGCTGATGTTGGCAAACAATTTGTTGATCGGCCAAACAGCCTGGATGCCGAAGACAATGCCAGATGGTGGGCACGGCGGCAGGCAACGGTTAGCGCGTCCTACGTATTGTTTGATGGATGGAACCGGGCAAACGCAATTTACCGCGACTCCGCGCGCGTCGATGCAGCCACCTTGGGAATCATTGAAAATTCCGAAGCCCTCGCACTTTCGGTGGTGGAGGCTTACATCGATTATCGCAGACACAGTTTCCTGCTGACCATTGCAGATGAAAATATCAAAAACCACAAAGGTATTTTGTCGCTGACGAACACCCGCATTTCCGGCGGTTCGGGCACGCAGAGCGAAAAAGACCTGGTCGAGGAGCGTCTTGCGGCGGCGCAAGCGGTACGGGCAGAAGTACTTCAGGCGTTCTACGAAGCTGAAGCGAAATTCCGGGCGGCGGTCGGGGCGGATCCAAGTGACACCCAGAAAGTTCCCTACCCTGCGGATATGCCCCGCTCAAAATCAGTCGCGACCAAGCTTGCACTCGCGAAAAATCCGACGCTTGCGGCGCGGGAAGCTGAAGCAGATGCCTTTGCTTTTGAACTGGAGCGGACGAAGGCAGATCAGTTGCCGTTGGTAACGCTCGAGGGCAGCGCCCAGATGGGGCATGATCTGAACGCGGTACCTGGCAAGAACGATGACTATTCCGTCCGGCTGCGCATGGCATGGCGCCTTTATGACGGCGGCGCCCGCAATGCGCGGGTGGGCGAAGCGGGTGCACTGGCTGCAGAGGCAAAACTCAAGCGTGACATTGAGATCCGCAATATTTTCAGTGCCATTGAGGCGACTTTTGGAAAGTTGTCCGCCAATGGCGAACGTTTGGCCGCCGTTGAAAGGCAGATAGCTTCTTCAAAACGGGTTGCGGTGAGCTATCGGCAGGAGTTTGAAGCATCCAAGCGCAGCCTTCTTGATCTTCTGGACGCTGAAAACTCGGTCTTTTCGAGCCGGTTTGAATCTGCCTCGGTATCCGGGGTACGGCTGTTTTCGGCCTATTATCTGAAGGCTTTGACCGGAACGCTGGTTGAATCGCTTGGCTTGGCGGCACCGGTGGATCGCAATGCGAGCAGGCGCGATGTGGTAATCGGGTCCCGGTCGACCTCGGCTTTCAAGATCGAACCGCTTCGTCAGGAGACGGAGTGAAGCGGGAATCCTTCGTTCGCGCAATGAGCGCCGGGCAAAGCGGATGAAAGCTGCCGGAACACCAAAAACACTGCCGCAAACAGATTCGCCAGATGTTGTGCGGAACGCCAACCTGGTCGAAGTTATTGGGCTGTTGTGTTCGCATTTCTCGATGCCGTTTGATTCGGCAGCTTTGTTGTCGCGTTTGCCGCTGGAAAACGGCGTGTTGCTGCCGCGACTGTTTACCCGGGCAGCCATTGCAGCAGGCTTTGATGCAGCCAACCGAAAGCTGGTACCATCAAAGGTGCCCGCGATGGTGGCACCATTTGTTACGTTCCTCAATACAGGCGACGGCGCGGTGGTGGAACGTCTGGACGTTCGCACCGGCATGGCGCGCATAGCCATTCCGATGCGCGGGTCGATTGTCCGGCGTGAAATTGCATTCGAGGAACTCGACAATGCAAGTGTGGGAGTGGTGGTCTATGTGACCCCGGCCAGACAATTGGCGGCTTCAGAACCGCAAAATCCCGATTTTGCTGCTTCCGGCTTGTTTCGGCCGGTGCTGGCCGCTTACTGGCCGAGCTGGATGCTGATCATTTTGGCTGCCGGTGCCATCAACCTGCTGGCGCTCGCATCGCCTTTGTTCATCATGAACGTCTATGATCGGGTACTGCCCAACCTGGCAATTCCCACTTTGTGGGCACTGGCTGCCGGCGTTGGCCTGGCGCTGGTTTTTGACTTTGCCCTGAAGCAGGCACGGGCTTCGCTGTTGGACCGGACAGGCAATCGCATAGACATGCGCATGGCATCCGAATTGTTCTCGCACGTCATGCGCATCCGAATGGCTGCTTTTCCCGCAGGAAACGGCTCGGTGGCCAACACCATTCGCGAAATTGAAACGGTTCGCGATTTTTTCACATCGGCAAGTCTCATAGCTGCAACGGATTTCTTGTTTCTGGGATTGTTTCTGTTGGTCCTGTGGATGATTTGCGGGCCCTTGGCACTGGTGCCTGCCGTTGCAGTTGTAGCAGTCATCGCAATTACCCTTGCAACACGGATTCCGATCAACGCAGCCATCAAGGAATCCGGCGACCATGTTGCCATGCGCCAGTCTTTGCTGGTTGAAAGCCTTGCCGGTCTCGAAACCGTGCGCCTTTCTTCTGCTGAAGGACGGCGCCAGCATTCGTGGGAACAGGCTGTGGCATCGTCTGCAAACGGCACATCACTGGCGAAATACTGGTCCAACCTTGCCAACAATGCGACCTCGCTCATTCTGCAGGCAGTATCGGTTGTGGTCGTAGTCTGGGGTGTTTTCCTCGTGTTGGACGGGAGGATAACGGTAGGCGCACTTATTGCTGCCAACATTCTTTCCGGGCGGGTGTTGCAGCCGCTTTCCAGCATCTCACAGACCATGGCCCGCTCCGGCCAGGCAATGCAAGCCATGCGCCGCATCAGGGGCCTGATGGCCCTGCCTGCCGAGAATGACAGCGAAGCCGGTGTTTCGGATGTTGACAATGGCCGGATCGAGTTTCGCAAGGTGTCGTTCAGTTATCCGGGGTCTGATCGCCCGGCCTTGCGCGATGCAAGTTTCAGGTTTGAACCTGGCGAGCGTATCGGCATCATCGGTGCCGTTGGCTCGGGAAAATCGACCATCGGCCGTTTGCTGGCCGGCCTTTATGATCCCGCTGAAGGCGTTGTGTTGATCGATGACCGGGATTTGCGGCAATATTCGCGCTCTGCCCTGCGAACCCGTGTCTCGTGCACCGGACAGGATGCGTTCCTGTTTACCGGAAGCCTGAAGGAAAACATCCTGCTTGGCGCGCCCCTCGCCAGCGAAGCCGAACTTGAAGAAGCCTGCGAAATTTCCGGCGTGAACAGTTTTGTCCGGCTATTGCCGGACGGGCTGAATTTCAAGGCGAGTGAGCGCGGCGCCAATCTTTCCGGTGGCCAACGCCAAATGGTGGCCTTGGCACGGGCGTTGGTGCGCAAACCCAAAGTGCTGTTTTTGGACGAGCCAACCAATGCCATGGATGGTGCTCGCGAGGCGCAATTTGTTGCCAAGTTGGCGAAATGGTGCGGACGTCATTGCACGCTTGTCATTGCCACCCACAAGAACAGCGTTCTGGCGGCTGTTGACAAACTTGTTGTGGTGGATGGAGGCAAGATCGTCATTCAGGGTCCGCGGGACAAGGTTCTGGAAGAATTGCAAAAAATGCAAGTCGCACAGGCAAAAACGGGGCGGTCCAGGTGAGCGCGCGCGACGAATTCGCTTTCGCCAATGATGTTCGCGCTGCACGCGAGGCAGATGTTCCGCGCGCCACGGCCATGATGGTAGTCATCCTTGTGTCGCTGGTGGTGGTGTTTTTCGCCTGGGCCGGATTTGCGGTGCTTGAAGAAGTTGCACGCGGAGCAGGCAAAGTGGTCCCTGCCCTGCAAATCCAAACCGTGCAGAGTCTTGAAGGTGGTATCGTCAGCGAAATACTCGTTGCCGAGGGTGAACGCGTGGAAAAAGGCCAGGTTTTGGTGCAGCTTGACGAAACCAGTCCGGGCTCCAAACTGGGCGAAGTTGCCGGGCAGCGCGATGCCAAGCTGACCCGAATTGCCCGGCTGCAAGCGGAAGCCGAGGGACTTGCCACGCCGGTGTTTCCGCCTGAGCAACAAAGCGCGGTGCCAGGATTGGTGCAGGCCGAGTTGGCTTCATTTGACAGCCGCAAATCTGCGCAAGAGCAACAGCGACAGGTGATTGAAAACCAGCTTGCACAACGCCGGGACCAATTGCAGGAGCTGGATGCGCGCAATGCGAAGCTGACGGAATCACTCAAACTGCTGGAACGCGAACTCGACCTCACCCGCAAATTGGCCAAGCAAGGCGCTGTTCCGGCGATCGATCTTATCCGGCGTGAGCGGGAAGCGGTGGAGGCGCGCGGTGAAATCACTGAAATCGCCGCCCGGCGCGGCGCAACCGAGGGCGGAATTCGCGAGTACGAGAACAGGTTGAATGGTGTCGACAGCGATTTTCGGGCGCAGGCGCGCGATGAGCTGGCCCGTGAGCTGGGCGAAATGCGCATTATCGAAGAGACCATGGCCGGCGTGACCGACCGTGTGGAGCGAACAGCCATTCGTGCGCCGGTTCGCGGGATCGTCAACCGAATGGCAGTCAAAACCATTGGCGGCGTCATCGCGCCGGGCGGCCCGGTTCTGGAAATCGTACCACTGGATGACCGTCTGGTCATAGAGGCGCGCATTCGTCCGCAGGACGTGGCGTTTGTGCGCCCCGGCCAAAAAGCAAACGTCAAGCTCTCGGCCTATGACTATACCATTTACGGCACACTGGAAGGCAAGGTCACGCAGGTCAGCGCCGACACCCTGGCCGACGAAAAATCCGGCGAGGCCTATTACCGGGTTATCGTGGAAACCGGACAATCAACGCTGGGGCGTGAAGGCGAGGAGTTGGAAATCCTCCCCGGAATGGTCGCGACAGTCGATATCCTGACCGGTTCGAAGACTGTGCTGAATTATCTGCTGAAGCCGGTGACCCGCGTTGGCAACGAGGCCTTGCGCGAACGGTAAAGGCTCATTTCTCCGTGGCGACGTAGACCGCATCCCAGTGCGATCCCGGCGGGTTCGCGCGGTACTCGGCGGTACGGCTTTCGTAGACAAACAGATAGTCGGAGAATTCCAGCTTCATGCGGTCGGCAATGAGCTGGGCTTCTTCCATGGCGGTGAATGCCGCTTCCCAGTTCTGGGTTCTGTAGGCGGAAAGCATTGCGGCGTTCATGGCCCGCAAAGCCATGAAATCATCGCTCGCCCGAATTGTTTCATCGCCAATCAGTGCATGAATGCGCTCCGGCTCCGCCCTGCCCTTTACCCGGATCAGGTCAATTTCGATCACGGCGAGAATGGTCTGAACCGCTTCAGCCGTGTTGTTGCCCATGATGATCGGCAGGCCGAAAGGTTTGGATTGGCCCTCCAGCCGCGATGCAGTGTTTACGGTGTCGCCGAGCGCTGTGTAGTCGAAGCGCATGTTGCTGCCCATGTTGCCAACGACACATTCGCCCGAATTGATGCCGATGCCGACATTGATCAACTGGTATGTTTCTTCGGAGCTGTCCTTAAGTTCCTGGGCGCGGGCCTCGTTCAGGTCACTAACGTTTTTCAACATGGCCAAAGCCGCCCTGCATGCGTGCAATTCATGGTCCTTGGTATCGAGCGGCGCATTCCAGAATGCCATGATGGCATCGCCCATGTATTTGTCGATGGTTCCCTGCTCTTCAAGAATTGCGTTGGACATCACCGTCAGGAAGCGGTTCATCAACCGCGTGAGGCCCTGAGGATTTTTCTTGTAGCTTTCGGAAATTCCGGTAAAGCCGCGAACATCGGTGAACAGCACTGAAAGCTCACGCGTTTCCCCGCCGAGGCTGAGTTTTTCGGGATGTGCGGTCAAATGGTCAACCAGCGCCGGTGACAGATATTGGCCGAATGCGCCGCGGATCTGGCGCTTTTGCATTTCCTCACGCATGTAGTTTCCCGTGGCCATCGCAGCAAACAGGCTGAAGCCGGCGGCGACGGGAAAGGTTGCGTCAATCATCAATCGATACTGGGAAAAGGCGAGCCACGAGCCGCCGGCAAATCCGCCAAGCAATGTGATCGCAGCCACCATGGCCCATATCGCGCCAAGGCGCGGCACCAGCCATATGATCAATATCCCGGCGAAAAACAGGGCGACCAGTTCCATGCCAAGCGCAAAATTAGGCCGCTTCAAATATTGTCCGGTCAAAATGTTTTCGACAATCTGCACGTGGATTTCCACGCCGGGCATGGCCGCTTCCACCGGCGTGGCGCGATAATCTTCCAGCCCGACGGCCGATGTACCGACAAAAACCATTTTGCCGGCGACCGTACCTGGCGGCAGCGAACCTGAAAGCACATCGCTGGCTGAGACGTAGCGCTCCTTGTTGGATTTCGAGAACCATGGCCAGATCTTGCCATTTGGATCTGTTGGCACGGCCACCCCGCCGACAATGACCGAAGAAACCCCGGCAGCATCTGAAACAACCAGAAATGACTGCCCGCCGGTCGCAATGCGAAGCACTTCGGTGGACAGTGCCAGCCGCAGCTTTTCAGAAACCTGCATCACCAGCGGAATGCGCCGAAAAACCCCATCGGCATCGGGATCGACCGTAAAGACCCCCCTGCCGGCCGCGAACTCTCCGATGCCGCGCAAGTTCTGGACTATCGAGGAATAGCTTGTGAGATAAGGTCTGGGATCAGCCCCCTTGATGACGTTGGGGACTTCGGGAATTTCCTGATTGGCAATGCCACCGCGTGATGCTGTTTCGCCAATCACCACCCGCGATTTGCTGATCGCTTCAGCAAAAACCGATTCATTGGAGGGCAGCAATGCCAGCGCCGAGCGCGCCTCAACAGGCAGCGAGGGATTATCTTGCGCGATGCGCACCGGCGAAAGGCGGTCGGCCTCGGCAAAGACCATGTCGAAACCGATGACGATGGCGCCTTGCGCGGTCAGCTTTTCGATCAACTCAGCCATGCGGGTGCGGGGCCAAGGCCATTGGCCAAAACGCGCAAGGCTCGGCTCGTCAATGTCGGCGATCACCACAGGCTGGGGTGTGTAGGGGCGCGGTGAAATGCGCTGGTAAAGGTCAAAGCCCTGGTTGCGGATGTTGGATACAATGACCGGATCGGCCCAGCGCAACACCAGCAGCGCGCCCAGCAATGCAAGGCCAAGAAGCCTTGCTCCGCTTTTTGAAAAAAACCGGGCAATCGCCCCGCCAAGGCGCATCAGGCCGCCGCGACC
>JBGSOG010000037.1:0-14290 GCA_041739225.1 Rhizobiaceae bacterium | reverse complement strand
CGCAAAGACTTGCGAGCATTGTCGATCCCGGTCCGCAAGCGAATAATTTCATTTCTCGAAGAGAGGGTCAGAAATTATCCCGACCCGCGCAAGCTTGCAAAACGGCTGGCAGGTACTGACCGCGAGCTGTGGCGTTTTCGTGTTGGCGACTACCGAATTATTGCAGAAATTATCGAACAAAGGATGGCTGTTCTTGTCATCACCATCGGCCATCGTGGCGGAGTTTATCGCTGACCCCGCTGTGCATTTCAGCGCATCGCGCATTGTCGGCGGTTGCCATATGCTGGAAGTGATTTGCAACCGGATGGCAAGCCTTGGGCATTTTTGAGCGTATTGCATTGTTGCCGCGAGCGGGCATTGCCGCTGCGTTGGCCTTTGCCGTCTTTGTAGCGCTGGCAGTGGCGGTGGTGTCACAGCCGGTCGGCAATCTGGTGCGCGATGTCATGGTGTCAACCGTGTCGCCCTTTACCGAGCCGCCAAAAGACATCGTGGTTGTTGCCATTGATGAAAAAACGCTGGCGCAGTTTCCATACCGCTCGCCGGTGGACCGGGCGTTTCTGGCAAAGCTGGTGACCCGCATTGCGGAGGCAAAGCCGAGGGCCATCGGCATTGATCTGTTGTTTGACCAGCCGACCGAGCCGGATAAAGATGCGGCGCTCAAATTGGCAATCACTCAAGCGGGAACACCCATGGTGGTGGCTTCGGCCTGGGCATCGGATGGATTGACCAAAGCACAGCTTCAACATCTCGCGGAATTTTCGCCCAATGCCGCGCGTGGTCTGGCTGCCTTGTCACGCGATCCGCTCGACGGGGTGGTGCGCGGCGCTTTTGCCGGGCGCGAAAAGGACGGCGAGTGGCAGTATTCTTTCCCGTCGGCCATGGCGCTGGCAGGTGGCGTAACGCCTTCGCGGGTGTCGGAGGAGATGGTCTACTACCGCACTGCCAATGCCGAGCCATGGAAAGTTCCGGTCTATCCTGCTGCCGCCGCGATGGTGGCTCCGCCCGCCTGGTTTGCTGACAAATACGTGCTGATCGGCGTTGACCTGCCGCTGGAAGACCGGCACGCGACGCCGTTCGTTTCGGTCAACGGCGTGCTGGCCGGGACATTGCCAGGCGTCGTCATTCACGCGCATTCGCTGGCGCGCCTGGTCAAGGGCGACAAGATCGTGGCGACCGGACCCTTGGCAGCTCTGGTCCTGACGCTGTTGTTTGGAACGGCAGGCGCGGCACTGGCCTGGCGACCCATGCCGCTGGCACTCAAGCCGGTGGCGATCTTGGCGGTCATCCTTTTGATGTGGCTGTTGGTTGCCTATGTGTTTGCCAGCAACGCCGTGCTGCTGCCGGTGGTTGCGCCGTCCATTCTGGTGTTGGCGGTCTGCCTGCTGGTTGGTTTCCTCGCCTGGCAGCGCGACCAGCAGGAGCGAAAATTCCTCAAGCGCGCGTTTTCCCAGTATGTAAGCCCTGCCGTGGTGGAAGCCATTGTAGCTGACCCGGACCAGTTGAAACTGGGCGGTGAGCGGCGGATGGTTACCTGCGTTTTCACCGACCTCGAAGGCTTCACTTCGTTCAGCGAAAACCTGCCGCCAGAGCAGCTTGCCGAAGTACTGAACAATTATCTGGACCGGATTTGTGATCTTTTCGTTGAGCATGGTGCGACCATTGACAAGGTCATCGGCGACGCGGTTGTCGGCTTTTTCGGGGCACCGGCAGAACAGGCCGATCAGGCAGTGCGGGCGGTCGGTCTTGCTCTTGCCATCGACCGGTTTTCACAGGAATCACGGGCGCAGATGGCAAGTCAGGGACTCAATCTGGGCGCAACGCGGATTGGTGTGCATGGCGGGCCGGCAATTGTCGGCAATTTCGGCGGCAAGCGCTTTTTCGATTACACTGCAATCGGCGATACCGTGAACACTGCGGCACGGCTGGAAAGTGCCAACAAATTCATAGGCACCACGATCTGCGTCAGCGGCGCGGTGGCCAATGCAGCGCAGGGCGTGTTGCTGCGGCCTTCAGGCGTTCTTTACCTGAAGGGCAAGAATGATGGTGTTCCAACCTATGAAGCGTTGTACAATTCGCCTGAAAACCGCGAGCTTGCTGCCGAATGGGGCAGGGCTTGGGCTTTGCTGGAGACAGGCTCGACTAAAGCAAAGGCGGCGTTCAGCAAACTTGCAGCATCAAGGCCGCAAGATCGACTGGCAGCTTTGCACGCGGCAAGGCTGGAGCGCGGTGAGACCGGCCCGACCATCCGTTTGGTCGAGAAATGACATGCAATCGTATCAACAAGCAGGAGCACGGGAAATGAGCACAAAGCATCGCCTGATCTGCACACTTCGCCGTTTTGGCCTTGGCCTCGCCATTGTTGGCAGTCTTGCGGCAACGTCAGCCATTGCCGGTACGCAATATGTGATTGTCGGCTCCGAGCCAGCTTCCGATGAGTTTCCAGCCGGCAAAGTGATGGCACCGGGCGACACACTTGTTGTGCCGCAGGGAACGGCGGTGACGTTGCTGGGCGATGATGGCAGCGTCAACACTGTTCCTGGTCCGGCGGAAGTGGCAATTACCGAAGAAGCAGTCACAACCGGCAGCCGGAGTGCAACCGAGGGAGATGCTTCGCGCACGACGATCTCGAAAATTGCCGGCCTTTTGACCGGCGAACGCGAACGGGCGGAAACCTTGGGGGTTTCGCGCTCGGTACCAGGCAAGCCCTCCTTGAAGGGACTGGATGATCCATGGACGATTTCGGTACACGCCTCAGGACCAGGATGCATCAAGGACGGCGAAGTGGTTTTGGCGCGCAGCGATGGATCGAATGCCATCAACCTTGCCTTTCGCACAGGCGAAAGCGAAGGCTCGAGGGATATCGTATGGGGATCGGGCGAGAGCAAGTTCCGGCTTGAAAAACCCGTCTCTCCAACCGAAAAAAAGCTGGTTGTGGAAGCAGGCAAGGAGTTTGCAAACGTGGAATTGCACATGATGCCGGACGCGATCGATCAAAAAAACCCGCTGGATGTGATCGGATGGATGATCGACAAGGGCTGCAGCCGCCAGGCCATAGCTTTTGTGAAGTCACTGGGAGCTGAAGCCCGCTAACGATCGCCCGGTTTGCTCATGCCGGAAATTGCAGGATATCCTTGAAGTGACCCGGAAGATCGGCAATGGGCGTGCGGGTCAAATCCTTGTCCAGCGTTGCCAGCACCTGTTTTGACAATGCATCCGGCAGCAGCTTGCGGATTTCGCCCAGCGCCCGGGGCGATGCAGCAATGACCAGTTTGTCCGCCTTTTCGGCAGTCATGACCTGCGTGGCCTTGTGAACCGCTATGGTCAGAAATCCGCTTTCGGCGGCATCGTGGGGATCGCTCCTTGGCTCCATTCCCGAGCGATGATGCCCCATTGATGAATGAACGCGACCGGGCCGCGCGTCTCCCATTTCATGGCTTTTCGCTGAATCAAGTTCGAGGCTGTGGTCAACAAGTGCGACCAGGTGCCTTGCCATCTTTTCGTGGCGAAAGAACGCTGCGCGGCCACCATCGGCGATGAGAATCAGGGTGCGATCTGTTTTCATTGGGTTACTCCTGTTTGTGCGAATTCCTGCATGAATTTGCGGCAGGTTCCTTGCCCAGGATCAAATCCATGTCTGGTTTTCGCCAAAAGGCTGAAAAAATGTGACCTTTGGCACATCGCGGACCGATACCATGCGGTTCGTGACCAGCCTTTATTGAAATTGCCACAACCAGCGATTACCCCTTTCATGGGGTTTGGTGCAATCGCGCCATCACAATCGGGAAACGGGCATGGATCAACAGTCAATGGCGGCACCGGCCAACAAAGTGGCGCACGGGTTTGAGTTCCGGGGCAACGCCTCCGAATATTTCGGCATCTGGATCGTCAACTTGTTGCTGTCGATCATTACCATCGGCATCTACACGGCCTGGGCCAAGGTGCGCAGGTTGCGTTACTTCTATGGCAACACGCTGCTGGATGGACACAATTTTGAGTATCACGGCAGGCCGATCCAGATCCTGATCGGGCGGATCATCATCATCGGCATTTTGTTGGTCATCAACGTTCTGACCAACATCAACCCGCTGTTTGCATTGCTGATACTTCCCTACCTTGTTGCCCTGCCCTGGCTCATCAACAAGGCCATCGGCTTCAATGCGCGAATGACCAGTTACCGCAATGTCCGTTTCTCGTTTCGTGGCAGTTATTGGGGGGCATTCGGCGTGTTTGTTGCAATGCCGTTTGCAGCTGCGCTGACTGCCGGAGTCCTGGGACCGGTCAGCTCGCAGTTGTCATCCAATTACATTGGCAACAACCTCAAATACGGTACTGCACACTTCCGGACCGACGCCCCGCTGGGCGCTTTGTACGGAAACTGGGGCATGACCATCCTGTTTTCACTTTTGGTGATGGCGATCGCTGGCGGTGCCGGCTTCGGCATCGGGACAATCATGTCCGGTTTCAACACACTCGCCTACACTGGCACCAACGGCGATATTGCCGAGTTTCTGACTGCTGCACCGGCAGTCAGTGCCGCAGTCGGCGCATACGCGGCGTTGTTCCTGTCCTTCATCTTTTACGCTGCGGGCGTGCGCAATCTCGCGCTCAACGCAACCACACTGGATGGCGGCCACGCGCTTCAATCCAGTATCGGGCGGCTGAAATATGTCTGGATTGCATTTTCCAACTTTGTGCTGACACTTTTGTCATTGAGTTTGATGCGTCCGTGGGCAGCCATTCGCAGCTGGCGTTACCTGATGGCAAGTTCGGCATTCGTTGCAGCTGGACCGCTTGACAACTTTGTTGATGAAGCCATGCCTGAAGGCGGTGTCGCAGCTGCCGAATACCTGGACATCGAAGGCATAGACTTTGGACTTTGAGAGCTATGACGCGACGGTGAATGCCGCCGCGTCCCACCACGCCGGAGCAAACAGATGATCGAAGGCCGCTATTTTCCTCCGCTGGCTTCGCAGGCAACAGCTGCGCGGCTTTGGGGCATTTCAGGTGATTTGCGGCTGCATGTTGAAGGTGACGCCGAGCCGCGGCGCCCGAAACTTGTCTCGCTCAGCGACAGGCTGGGCTCGGTTCCACGCAAGTTCACCTTTGCCGATGGCGGTGTCTTCGAGGCACCGGCTGACGCAAATGTTGACGGATTGATGGGTAGTCATGGCAGCTTCTTTTCGACGCTGTCCCGATTGGAGGCAAGCTGGCGATTTGCCGCTGTGGCCGTGGTCCTGACGGCCGGTTTGCTGTTCTCGATATACCGCTACGGTCTGCCAGTCATGGCCAGTGCAGCGGCGGCAGTTACCCCATCGGGTCTTGTTGAATTGATGGACAACGGCTCACTGCAATCCATCGACCAGGTGTTTTTCAAACCAAGTACGCTGGATGATGCGCGCAAGCGGGAAGTGCAGACAGTCTTTGACGGACTGGCCCTGGCATCGGGCAATAATTCACCGCCGCTCAAGCTGGAATTTCGCGACGGCGGACGGTTGGATGCCAATGCATTCGCGCTGCCGGGTGGTACCATTGTTGTTACCGACCAGTTGCTCAAACTGGCTAAAAGCGAAGATGAGTATGCCGGTGTCCTCGCACATGAAATCGGCCATGTTCAAAACCGCCACCAATTGCAGCAAATTTATCGCCTGCTCGGCATTTCGTTCATGATCGGCCTTATCGGCGGGGATTCCAGCCAACTTATCGATCAGG
This sequence comes from Rhizobiaceae bacterium, assembly GCA_041739225.1. GTDB lineage: Bacteria > Pseudomonadota > Alphaproteobacteria > Rhizobiales > Rhizobiaceae > BOKV01. The sequence goes on along the minus strand of JBGSOG010000037.1, from coordinate 8,581 downwards.
TGGTCAACCAGGCTGCAACCTTGCAGAGCCTTGCCTATACCCGCGAGTTTGAGAACGATGCCGACAAGCGGAGCGTTGAAATCATGCTGAAGGCAGGGCGAAACCCGGTTGCGTTCATTGGGTTGCTGGAGCGTATAACCAAGGACATTCCGGGTGCGCAAAAGACCAGTTGGCTCTCCACGCATCCGGGCAATGAAGATCGCAAGAGGTCTGTGACCGACATTGCCAAGACCCTCAACTGGGAAGAGGGCAAGGCGCAATAGACGGGCAGGATATCAGCGCGATTGCGCGTGGTATTCAAGGTTCGGGCGCATGTCGATCGCTGCGCTCATCCGGTTTGACATGTTGAAGAACGAGGCCGTTGCCGCAATGTCAAAAATGGCGCGATCGCTCCATCCTGATTGGCGCAGTGCCTCGCGATCGGGTTCGTCCACTGCGTCCGGCTCCCTGGTCAGCTTCCAGGCAAAGTCCAGCATTGCCCGCTGCTTTGGCGCAAGGCGCGCCGAACGGTAGTTCATCACCAGTTGTTCGCCCAGCACCGGGTCGCCGGAGAGTTGGCGAACGGCTGCACCATGCGCCGTAAGGCAATAATAGCACTGGTTGGCCGATGAGACCGTTACGGCGATCATTTCACGTTCAAGCTTTGAAAGCTGGGAGTCCCCCAGCATCAAATCATTGTACATTGCCGTGAAGCCGGAAAATTTTGCGCCGTGCCAAGCATAGGCGGTAAGCACGTTTGGCACGAACCCGAGCTTTTCCTCGCAGACCGCAAGGTACTTTTGCTGACGCTCGTCAAGGGGCACTTCCTGGACAGGCAAGTCCAGCGCGACAGGTTTTTCGGTTGTGTGATTATCCATGGTTTGCTCCTCAAGTCATGACACGGCGTTCCACTAAGCGTAGCATCGGCGATGATTGGTTGGCGAGGGTTTGGGAATTGATGAAGATCGAACGCGGGAACTTCCCGGAGAAAATGGCGGCAGTGCTTCTGACCGGGCATGGCGGTGTCGAAAAGCTGGAATACCGCACTGATGTTCCAACCCCGTCGCCGGATGCAGATGAAGTGCTGATCAAGGTGCTGGCCACCGGGGTCAACAACACGGATATCAACACACGAATTGGGTGGTACAGCGGTGAGGCCGGCGGCTCGACCGCCGAGTTCGCGCAAGCCGGGAAAGCGGTTGAGGCTGGTGGTTGGTCGGGCGAGTTGGCATTTCCGCGCATCCAGGGCGCAGATGTCTGCGGGCAAATAGTTGCGCTCGGCAAAAATGTTCCGGGTGGCCGCCTCGGCCAAACAGTGGTGGTCCAGTCGTGTCTCGTTTCCCAACGGTCGGGGGATTTTGTGCCATGGCTTGGCTCCGAACGCGATGGTGGTTTTGCCCAGTATGTTTGTGCGCCGGATGCCGACACCCATGCAGTGGGCGGACCGCTTTCGCATGCTAAACTGGCCGCGCTCCCTTGCGGTTACGGTACGGCCGCGAATTTGTTGGTCCGGGCCAAAGTCAGCAATGGTGATCGTGTTCTTGTCACCGGGGCTTCCGGCAATGTCGGCCTCGCGGCGATCCAGCTTGCTCGTGCGTGGGGCGCGCAAGTGGTGGCTGTGGCATCAGCCCAAAAGCACTTGGTGCTGCGAGAACTTGGTGCCGGTGAATGCTTCGACCGCGATACCTATCTACCCGCCGCACTGGGGCGTGACAGCATGGATGTCGTGATTGATGTGGTTGGCGGGCCGCAATGGCCGCAATTGCTGGAAGTGCTGAAACCTGGCGGGCGCTATGCTGTTTCCGGCGCGATTGCCGGGCCAATGGTGCCGCTTGATTTGCGAAAGCTTTATCTGAAGGATTTGACATTGCTGGGTTGCACCACCCAGTCGCGGGAAAGCTTTGTGAAAATGCTGACGCTGGCAACTGAAGGGCGGCTTCATCCGCCGGTAGCCGAAACATTGCCGCTGCACGAGATTGCAAGGGCACAAGAACTGTTCTTGTCAAAGCGCCAGGTCGGCAAGATCGTTTTGCTGCCACATGGCTGATCCTCTGGTCACAAAAATTGATTGTACCTGCCGTTTCACGATTGCCCATATTTGGCTAATTACCGTGCAAAGGAGACTTGCATGAACAAACCTGAACTCGCACTCGAAACCAGCACTTCCCGCAAAATCACCCCGGCGCGCAAGTTGAAGGGAAGGGTTGCCCAGACGTTGCGCGCAGCGGGCAAGGATTTCACCTCGAAGCCGGTTGATGCGCTTGAGTTGACCTTCGATGGCATCAAGGGTGATTTTCATGCCGGTGCAACGCGCCCTTCCGGCGGGCGCGAACCTTGGTATGATCGCGGAACCCTGATGCGCAACGAACGTCAGCTATCCATTCTCTCGCTGGAGGAAATGCGGTTGATTGCCGGAAATCTCGGTCTGCCGAAAATCGAAGGCGGCTGGATCGGTGCCAATCTGGTGCTGGAAGGCATTCCCGATCTGTCGTTCCTGCCGCCGCGCACGCTGTTGTTTTTTGAAGGCGGGGCGACATTGCGCATCGATGGCTACAATGCGCCGTGCCGTCTGGCAGGCGGCGGCATAGCGCAGGCGGTGGGAGCATCGCGCAAGGGCGGATCACTTGCCGCGGCGTTCGACGATACGCCGCCATCGCAAATCGACTGGACGGCGACGGACATGGCGATGGCATTCAAGGATGCCGCCCACATGAAGCGCGGACTGGTTGCCTGGGTCGAAAAAGAGGGCCGGATCGAAGCTGGAGAAAGTGTCAGCGTGCGGATCTGGGAGCAGTGGGTGTATTAGGGTCAATACTCATTGATTTGCACGAAATGAGTATTGCCCTTAGTCACGAAACTGTCACGTGCAGGCTTGTAATCCCGGATCTAAACCGGAGCAAAAAACATGACCATCGTCATTCATCACAATCCCGATTGCGGCACATCGCGAAATACGCTGGAAATGATCCGCGCTGCCGGTGAAGAGCCGGTGGTCATCGAATACCTCGAAACCGGTTGGACCCGCCCGCAATTGCAGGCCCTGTTTGCCGGAGCCGGCCTGACGCCACGCACTGCCATGCGGGTTGGAAAATCGCCGGCCGAGGAATTGGGCCTGACCGACCCGTCGGTGAGCGACGAGGCCATTCTCGAAGCGATGCTGGCGCACCCGGTGCTGGTCAACCGCCCCATCGTCATCTCGCCCAAGGGGATCCGGCTGTGCCGTCCGTCCGAACTTGTTTTTGACCTGCTCGACAATCCAGATATCGGAACGTTCACAAAAGAAGACGGTGAAGTGGTCAGCCTCAAGCGCGACTGAAAGCCAAAAACCGGAAATCAGTTGTAGGGACGAACGGGAAGGCCGCGGCCGATCCAGCCGGGTGAAAACAGGCTGCCTTTCATGCCTTCGACAATGTCGACGGTGTTGGTCACGCCAGCTTTGGCCAATTGGCGCTGAACGCTGCTCGACCGACCACCAGATGCGCAAATCAGCGCGATGGTTTTGCCCGGATTGGCGTCCACGACCGCTTTGAGCTTTTCAGCAAAACCAGCCGTACCCATTGTCAGCGTGACTGCGCCGGGTGCCACGCCGGTGGCTCGCCATTCGCTTTGGGTGCGAACGTCAACAAGGATCATCTTGCCTTCCGAAATCTGTTTGAAGGCACTGGCTGAATCCAGAGTTCCGGCAGCAAAAGCTGCCGAAACCAACATCAAAATTGCAACCATGGAAGCGATGAGTGTTTTCATGACGCAAAAGATGGAACACTGATCGCTCAAGGCAAGGGCTTTATCCCGGTATTTTCATGGCCTTTTCGCTGGCAGGCCGGCCAGCGCAGGCAGCGAGCCATCGCGAGGCATCGGGAAAATTCTCCATGCCCATGATATCTGCCGCTTCGTAAAAGCCGGTCATCGTGCGCAGCCAGGGCCAGATGGCAATATCAGCAATCGTGTATTGCCCTCCCATGATGAACTCGCGCCCCCTCAAACGGTTGTCGAGCACGCCGAGCAGGCGCCTGGATTCATCGCGGTACCGATTGAACGGCAATTTGTCAGTCATGTCCTTGCCGCCGAACTTCTGGAAAAAGCCGAACTGGCCAAACATCGGACCGATGCCGCCCATCTGGAACATCAGCCATTGCAAGGTTTCATACCGCGCAGCTGGATCGCCCGGGAGCAATTTGCCGGTCTTTTCCGCCAGATAAATCAATATCGCGCCGGATTCCCAAAGTGGCAGCGGTTTGCCACCCGGACCATCGGGATCAATGATGGCGGGGATCTTGTTGTTGGGGTTGAGGGACATGAACTCCGGCGTCAGCTGGTCATTGGTCGAAAAGCTGACAAGGTGTGGTTCATAGGCAAGACCGGTCTCTTCCAGCATGGCCGACACCTTGATGCCATTGGGCGTTGGCAGCGAATAAAGCTGCAAAATGTCCGGGTTTTTCGCCGGCCATTTGCGGGTGATTTCAAAAGTGTCAAGTTTGGACAAGGCTCTCTCCTGTTGCTGCGGAAATTTTGTCCAGGACGGTTGATTTGTCGAGGTTGATGCTGCTGACGCAGTGTTCACTTCTGGAAAAATCATTCCGCCGCTTCGCTGTCTGCGGTTTCGATCCGGCGCGAACATCCCCAGTCGGCCAAAACTTCATTCATCGCTTCCACCACAAAGAATCGTGCGGCGTCGCGGTCGTAGCCTTCTTCCAGCAATGTCTCATATTCGGTGTGCTCGTGGCGAACCCTTGCGCCCAGCGCCTGCCACAGCGCGATGGATGGTGGCAGATATTTCATGTGCCTTGCGTTGGCGGCCTCAACAACCGGGCCAAAATCGGCCAGCGGCATCATGGGGCAAAGGCTGCGCAACTGCTTGGCGATCTCGCGCTGTCTTGAGGTTCCGGCCACTGCACCCACCCGAATCTGATGTCGGCATTTTTGAAACATGCAGCAGCCTTTCGGAAACTTCCAGTGGGCGCTTGCATTGGCAAAAATATCATATAAAGATATGTTTATCTGATTTGGAGACATTGATGCTGGCGCGTGCAACCCTTGCCCTTGAAGATACGGTGAACCTGTTGCGCGCTGCGGGCGAGCACACAAGGCTGCGGCTGATTGCCCTGCTTTCGGCCAGTGACCTTACCGTGACCGACCTGATCGACATTCTTGGCCAGTCACAGCCGCGTATTTCGCGCCACTTGCGCCTGTTGGCGGAAGCGGGCCTGCTGGAGCGGTACCAGGAAGGTGCCTGGGCGTATTTCCGCGCCGTGGATGATGGTATCGCGTCCCGGTTGGTCGGGGATATCCTCGCCGGCATGGATGCCAATGACCCGCAGCTGGTCCGCGACCGCGAGCGGCTGGAAGCCGTGCGACAGCGGCGTTCGGAAGAGGCGCTGGCCTATTTTTCGCAAAACGCTGCTGCATGGGATGAGCTGCGCAAACTGCATGTCGACGAGGCCCGCGTTGAGGCCGGATTGCTGGAACTAGCCGGCAAGGCCCCGGTGCAGGCCATGCTCGATCTTGGCACCGGTACCGGCCGTTTGCTGGAATTGTTCGCGCCGCTGTTTGTGCGGGCAACCGGAGTGGATGCCAGCCGCGAAATGCTTTCGGTGGCACGGGCCAATCTCGACCGGGCAGGGCTTTCCCGCGTTCAGGTTCGCCAGGGCGACATTTACATGTTGCCGACCCCAGCCGGTCACTTCGATCTCGTGACGCTGCATCAGGTGCTGCATTTTCTCGATGATCCTGCCGCAGCAGTGCGCGAAGCGGCGCGGGCGCTGGCGCCGGGCGGACGGTTGATCATCGCCGATTTTGCGCCGCATGCACTGGAATTCCTTCGCGACGAGCAGCGGCATCGCCGTCTTGGTCTCAGCCATGAGCAAATGGCCGGCTGGCTGCGCGATTGCGGGCTGGAAGTTGAGAAAACCGTCGATCTTGCCCCGCAAAAAGGCGGCAAGCTGACGGTGACATTGTGGCTGGCGCGCGATCGGCGAATGCTGGTTGCCGAAAAGAAAAGCAAGGGAGAAATCGCATGAGGGCCCCCCGGATTTCGCGCCGTCCGATGAGCGAGGCGGGCATTGATGTGTCCTTCGAGTTTTTCCCTCCATCATCCGATGCGATGGAGAAGGTGCTGTGGAAATCCGTCGGCAGGCTTGCGCCGCTCAAGCCGCAATTCGTTTCCGTCACTTATGGTGCCGGTGGCACCACCCGCGAGCGCACCGTCAAGACCATCGCCCAGATTGTCTCTGAAACGGGGCTGAATGTTGCCGGTCATTTGACCTGCGTCGATGCCAGCCGCAATGAAGTCGATGCCGTCATCCGGCAATACCGCGATGCCGGTGTCACTTCGATTGTCGCGCTGCGCGGCGACCCGGCAGCCGGCGTGGGTGCGCGCTATGAAGCGCGACCCGACGGCTATGGCAGCGCCGCAGAACTGTGCGCCGGGATCAGCAAAATCGGCGGCTTTGACATTGCCGTCTCGGCCTATCCGGAAAAGCACCCGGAAAGCCCGGATTTTGCCACCGACATCGACATGCTCAAGCGCAAGGTCGACAATGGTGCCACGCGGGCGATCACCCAGTTCTTTTTCGACAACGACACCTACGAATCCTACGTCGAGCGGGTTCGCCGTGCGGGAATTTACGTTCCGGTCATCCCCGGCATCCTGCCGGTGCATGATTTCGCCAAGGTAGCCAATTTCGCCTCACGCTGCGGCGCGCATGTCCCGGCCTGGCTGGCGGACCGGTTTTCCGGTCTTGAAAACGACCCGCAAACCCGCGCGCTGGTGGCAGCTGCCGTTGCCGCCGAGCAAGTGATCGACCTCATTGAGCGCGGCGCGAAAACCTTCCACTTTTACACCATGAACCGGGCCGACTTGTCCTTTGCCATCTGCCATCTGCTTGGCCTGCGCGCCGATGCGCAGGTTCAGGCGGCCTGAAACCAGTGTAAATGAAAAAGGCGGCACGGGGATAACCCATGCCGCCTGTTTTCTGTTTTCAATGTTGTGAGCCGGAACGCCATTCACTGTTGAAACAACAATGGCGGTTCAACCGGCCTCCCGTGATATCCGCCTGGCCCGCAAGCCCGACCACTTGTGTCAGGGCACTATGCCGATGACCAGCGCGCCAACAAATACAAAGGCCGCGCAGACGAGCAGGATGTTCACCTTGTGAGCAATTTCCATCAAGCGTCTCCATTTCCCGCGGACGGGTGCCGCGAAGACCAGATGTTAGTACGCCATCGGCCAACGTCAATTCACTTTCTTTCCCGCACGGCGTGCGGGTGCAAGGATGCCTGTCAAATCTTTGCTGCAAAGCGCTGAATTTTAACAGTTTTTGAACCATTAAGGCTGCCGTGAAAAAATCTTCCAAAATGCCTGTGGAAAAGCCGGAAATACCCACATGACTGTCATGCAGATGAAACAATCGGGCAAAACCGGGCAAAAAATGCCGGTTGCCAGCCACAATTGTGGCAAGGAAGGTCTGAAATTGTTTTGGATTTCTTTGCCTTGAAATGTAAAAATAAAGACAATGAGTGTGTTGCCCAGCGCAAATGCGTCGTCTGAACTGGTCATTTCCCAACGCTTCGGTCCCCGATTGCGGCTGGTTCTTGCTGTGCTCGGCCTTTTCGGCTGTGCGGTCGTTTTCCGCGATCTGGGCTCCGGTTTGTGGCCAATCGGGCTAAACTCCCTGTTCATCGGGACCATCCTGGCGGGCGGCATGTTCGTCTGCGGCTTTCTGGTGCTCAGTGCATTTTTTGGCGAGTGCGTGACCGTGGTCGTGCGCGACAATTTTGCGCTGATCGAGCGGCACTCACCGTTTGGCGTGCGGCGCGAGATCCTGTCGCGCGGGGCTGTGACTTCCGCAAGGGCGGTGCCAAATGAATGGGACAGCCGCGCCGATACCTGGCGTGTCGCGATCGCCTTTGCGGACGGGCGGGAGATGCTGACCCCGGACCTTGCATCCAGGGCCGAAGCGGAAAACGCCGCCATGCTGATAGAACGCTGGTTGGGTCAGACCTCGTCCCGTTGAGCCTTGCTGCGCTGGCGGATTGCGTCCCGCTCAGCCAGTTTTTCCGCCGCCCATTTCTCGCCTTGCGGTCCGTTGCGGCAAGCAGGTATGCCACGGGTGGAGGCGATGCGGCGAGGCCCGCCGCAGCACCGCTTGCGGTTGCGGCATTCCTGCCTCGCACACCAGCGGCTGGCGCCCTCGTAGTGGGCAAGTGTGCGCAGAAAAGAAAAATCTTCGGGCGAATGGGGCGCAGGCACGGCTTCTCCTTCACGCGGCGCAAAACACCCGTGGTTTGAGGAAGTTTCGTTTTCCTCTCCCGCCGCCGGTCACAATTGTCCCGGCGGCGGCAAAGGAGTTGCACAAACCGCCGCGCGGCCTCGCCAGCGTGGGGCATGTGTGCGGCCCTTGACCGCGCGGCACAGGGATTTGACGGTATCGGCACGGGCAAGTGCACACTGCGCCCGGCCAATCCTCGAATTGCAGGGGGTTCAACCGCCCGCAATGCCCTGCTGCTGCCTTCCCCGACCCGACGGCGAATTCGACCCGGCGTTGCACCGGAAGGCAGTGCGGCAGAATATGCGGGAGGTTTTGCCATGCGGGGATAAGTTTTT
>JBGSOG010000026.1:0-9923 GCA_041739225.1 Rhizobiaceae bacterium | reverse complement strand
TGTGATGCCTGCGGCGAATGGAACACGCTGGTTGAAGAAAACCAGTCGACCGGCATTGGCGCGGCACCTTCTGCAAGGGCCATGCGCAAGGGCACTCCCGTGGCGCTGGTTTCGCTTTCCGGCGATCTGGACGAAGCGCCGCGCATTGCCAGCGGCATTGCCGAACTGGACCGGGTCACCGGCGGTGGTTTCGTCCACGGCTCGGCACTGCTGGTGGGTGGCGATCCGGGCATTGGCAAATCGACATTGCTGATGCAGGCATCTGCCGCATTGGCGCGGGCCGGGCATGCGGTCGTTTATGTTTCCGGTGAAGAGGCGGTGGCGCAAATCCGCCTTCGCGCCAGAAGGCTCGGCGCGGTTGAGGCCAATGTCGGACTGGCGGCGGAGACCAGCGTAGAAAACATCATCGCGACGCTGGAGATGGGGCCACCTCCGGCGTTGCTGATCATTGATTCAATCCAGACCTTGTGGACCGAAATGGCCGACAGCGCGCCAGGAACGGTAACGCAGGTGCGTGCGGCGGCGCAGGCAATGATCCGCTACGCCAAGAAAAGCGGCACCACCGTGGTTCTGGTCGGGCACGTCACCAAGGACGGCCAGATTGCCGGGCCGCGCGTCGTCGAGCACATGGTCGATGCGGTGCTGTATTTCGAGGGCGAAGGCGGACATCATTTCCGCATCCTGCGCACGGTGAAAAACCGTTTTGGCCCGACGGACGAAATCGGTGTGTTTGACATGGGCGACAAGGGCCTGCGGGAGGTTCCCAATCCGTCGGAGCTTTTCCTGTCGGAGCGCAATGCATCGGCTCCCGGCGCTGCAGTGTTTGCCGGAATGGAGGGTACACGGCCGGTGCTTGTCGAAATCCAGGCGCTTGTGGCGCCAACTTCGCTCGGCACCCCGCGCCGTGCCGTGGTCGGCTGGGACGGGCCACGGCTTGCGATGGTTCTGGCAGTGCTGGAAGCGCGCTGCGGCGTGCGGTTCGGTCAGCACGATGTCTATCTCAATGTTGCCGGCGGCTACCGCATCAGTGAACCGGCCGCCGACATGGCGGTGGCCGCAGCATTGGTTTCCTCACTGGCTGGCAAGCCTCTACCCGCTGATTCCGTCTGGTTTGGCGAAGTCAGCCTGTCGGGTGCCATACGCCCGGTTGCGCATGGGGGGGCCCGGCTAAAAGAGGCTGAGAAGCTCGGATTTGCCAAGGCATTTGCGCCAAAAGGCACTGAATTGCCCAAAGGCGGACTGGGAGCCACCACCTATGGCGACCTGTCAGAGCTGGTTGCGGCCATTGCGGCAGGTTGAACTTCGGCCAACTGACAAGCACAGGGCGGGGGATGCAGAGTTTTTCTGCTGGCAAGCACGGCAAAAGGAGTCTATTTCATCGCCGGTCGGTGGAAGAAAACCGACAGAAGGCCAAATGGACACCAAAACCCCATGAGTATCACGCTTTTTGACGGAATCCTGCTCGGGCTCATGCTGGTATCGGGCGTGCTTGCCATGATCCGCGGTTTCAGCCGGGAAGTTTTATCGGTTGGTTCCTGGGTGGCCGCCGCTGCCGCTGCCTTCTTCTATTTTCCGCTGTTGTCTCCATTCATGGCACAATACACCGTCCAGATTTCATCGTCGAAAACCGTTGCCGACATTGCCGCTGCCGGTGTCATCTTTGCTGTGGTCTTGATCATCGTCAGTCTGCTGACGATGAAAATCGCCGATTTCATCGCAGACAGCCGCATTGGCCCGCTCGACCGCACGTTGGGCTTTGTCTTTGGCGCAGTGCGTGGAGCCCTGCTCGTGGTGGTCGGGCTGGTATTTTACAACTGGCTGATCACTCCCGAAAACCAGTGGCCGTGGATTGCCAACGCCAAGTCAAAGCCGGTTCTTGATTCCATCGGGCAAATGATTGTGCAGGCGCTTCCGGAAGATGCGCTGGAAAAACTTGATCCGAAGGAAGAGGAAGGTGCGCCGCCGGCCAATGAAGGCGAAGCTGTCCCCAAGACCGGCACCAGCGGCTGAACTGCGCGCTACCTGTTGTGCTACAAACAGCTGCCGGCACGCAGGCAACAGTCACCAACTTGAAAGATGCCTCCATGGCGGATGACAGCAAGCCCGAAGGGAATTGGATATCCACCGATCCATTTGACGATGACAAATTGCATGAAGAATGCGGCGTGTTCGGCATCTTCGGCCATCCCGATGCTGCGGCGCTTACAACGCTTGGATTGCATGCCTTGCAACACCGTGGGCAGGAAGCTGCCGGAATTGTTTCCTACAATGGCAGCCAGTTCTTTGCCGAACGACATCGCGGCCTGATCGGCGATACCTTCACCACGCGCGAAGTGCTGGACCGGTTGAAAGGCACCCGCGCCATCGGCCACACACGGTATTCTACCACCGGTGGCGACGAGATGCGCAATGTGCAGCCGTTTTTTGCCGAATTTGCCGGCGGCGGATTTGCAGTTGCACACAATGGCAACATCACCAATGCACTCACCTTGCGGCGCGATCTGCAGCGCAGCGGTTCGATTTTCCACACCACTTCCGACACCGAGGTCATTTTGCACCTCATCGCCACTTCAAAACAAACCGGCTTTGAAGAAAAGCTGGTTTCAGCGCTCAGTCAGCTGGAAGGCGCATACTCGATAGTCGGTGTTACCAACAAGAAGTTGATCGGCTGCCGTGATCCACTGGGCGTGCGGCCTTTGGTGCTGGGCGACCTTGACGGAGCCTGGATCATTACCTCGGAGACATGTGCGCTTGACATTATCGGTGCGCGGCTGGTGCGCGACATTGAGCCGGGCGAACTGGTCGTCATCACCGAGCGCGGTATCCAGTCAAGCAAGCCTTTCGCGCCGGTTCCGCCGCGCTTTTGCATTTTCGAGTATGTTTATTTTGCCCGGCCAGACTCGGTCATCGAGGGCCGCAATGTGTATGAAGTGCGCAAGCAGATTGGCATTGAACTGGCTCATGAGCAGCCTGCCGATGCCGACATTGTAGTGCCGGTTCCCGACTCGGGAACGCCAGCTGCCATTGGCTATGCGCAAGGCGCCGGATTGCCGTTTGAACTGGGCATCATTCGAAACCACTATGTCGGTCGCACCTTCATCCAGCCGACCGATTCGATCCGGCACATGGGCGTCAAGCTCAAGCACAATGCAAACCGCAAGATGCTGGAAGGCAAACGCGTGGTGCTGGTGGATGATTCCATTGTGCGCGGCACAACATCGCAGAAGATCGTGCAAATGGTGCGTGATGCCGGTGCGCGGGAAGTGCATTTGCGAATTGCCAGCCCGCCGACGATGTCGTCGTGCTATTACGGGGTAGATACGCCTGAAACGCAAAAGTTGCTGGCACACCGCATGAGCGTGGAGGGAATGCGCGAATTCATCCGGGTGGATTCGCTGGGCTTCCTGACACTGGAGGGGCTTTACAGGGCAGCAGGCGAAGCCTCGCGCAGCGCGGATGCGCCCCAATATTGCGATGCCTGTTTTTCCGGCCAGTACCCAACCCGGCTCACCGATCATGAAGACCGCGATCCGGTCCGGCGTTTGTCACTGCTGGCCGAGGCAAAAGGTTGAAAACAATGTCTGCAAAAAACGGAAGGCTGGCCGGCAGGCTGGCGCTTGTAACCGGCGCCTCGCGCGGCATCGGCTATGAGACCGCCCTGGCCTTTGGGCGGGAAGGCGCGCACGTGATCGCAGTGGCGCGCACCGTCGGCGGCCTGGAAGAACTCGACGATGCCATCCGCGCGGCGGGAGGTGAAACAGCCACGCTGGTTCCCTTCGACATTACCGATTTCGATGCCATCGACCGGCTGGGTGCCACCATCGACCGGCGCTGGGGCAGGCTCGACATATTTGTTGGCAATGCCGCGATTTTGGGCGGGCTTTCGCCGCTTGGCCATCATGAGCCCAAAAACTTCCAGAAGGTTTTTGACATCAATGTGACTGCCAACTGGCGTTTCATCCGCTCGCTGGACCCGCTTTTGCGCGCGTCAGCGGCCGGACGGGCGATGTTTCTTAGCTCCGGCTCGCCACATTCCTGCCGGGCATTCTGGGGGCCGTACGCAGCCTCCAAGGCAGCGCTTGAAGCACTGGCGCGCGTCTACGCCAATGAATGCGCCTCAACCAACATCAAGAGCTTCATCATTGATCCCTACATCGCAAAAACCGCGATGCGGGCGCTTGCCATGCCAGGTGAAGACACGACCACGCTTCCGTCGGCTGCCAGCGTGGCCGAGGCGATAGTACCGCTGGCCGATGCCGCCCAAACGGTTGAAAACGGAAATATCTACAGCGTCGAGAAAAAAACCTGGCTGACGCCACAACGACCTGCCTGACAAGACGCGTCAAGCCGCTTCGCGCAAATCGTCGTCCAGATCATCGTCGCGCGCGCTGACGGCGTCATTGTTGATGGCGATGCGCGCCGCCGCGCGGGTGTTGCCACCCAGCGTGATCTGCCAAAACCGCAATGAAAGGAATGGCGAGTTGCGCGTGAACGCGCCGTCGGGAAAAATGTGGTACCAGCGGTATCCGTTTGAAGCGTAGTGGTCGGATACAGTCTTGCCGATCTGCGGACTTACCGCCGCCGCAGCAGCAGCACACGCGACCCTGCCACACCATGAAAACTGGTAATTCTTGGCAACACGCACCGGGCGGCGGCCCGCAGCAAAATGTCGGGCGGCCAGTTTGAAGTCAGCCCTGCGCCCGGCAATGTCAAAGCACAGGATGATTGCGCCGACTGCAAACGGGATTACCAACCACCATGACCAAAGTGCCAAAACCGGCATCACCAACAGGTCCGCGATCAGCAGGGCGATGGGCGGCCAGATTGCGATCAATGGAACGGGCATGTGAATTTTCCTCATGCAACCCTTGGCCCGGAACGCCCACACTTTTCCAAACCGCCTAAACCCCTTTCCCCCGCCACGGCTTTATGTGCAAGTGAAAGTTTGGCATCGCTTGCATTCTCCACACCGCGTGACACTATTGCGTCACGCTTGTGCAGGGAGGACTGCCCCATGGAGGAGTTTCACTCGCTTTTTGCCGGGAAAACCATTTTCCAGGCAATGGTAGATGCTGCTCGCCGTTTTGAGGACAACAGACCGGTATTGGAAGATGCGGTAGGCGGTTCAGTCAATTACGCACGGATGTTGACCGGAGCGGCAGTTCTGGCGCGCAAGTTCGCCAAATTCACCAAACGTGGCGAGCATGTTGCCGTGATGCTGCCCAATGCCAATGCGGTTGTGGTCACGTTCCTGGGACTTTTGTCCGGCGGACGAATCCCGGCAATGCTCAATTATTCAGCGGGGCCAACCATTGTGGTTTCCGCCTGCAAAACCGTGCAGGCGAAATCCGTCATTGCTTCACGTGCCTTTGTCGAGAAGGCCGAACTTCAGCCTGTTGTTGATGCCCTCGAAAAGGCTGGCCTGAAAATGGTCTGGCTGGAAGATATTGCCAAAACCGTAACCCGCATCGACAAGGCGCTTGGCTATCTGTTGCGCAACCGCCCGCTGGAAAAAACCAGACCTGATACTGCGGCGCTGGTGCTGTTCACATCCGGCTCCGAGGGCCTGCCGAAGGGCGTGGTGCTGAGCCATGCCAACATCCTGTCCAATTGTGCCCAGATCGAAAAGCGCGTGGACTTTTCCCCCGCCGACAAGCTTTTCAATGTGTTGCCGGTTTTCCACTCTTTCGGCCTGACCGGTGGCATGATCCTGCCGCTGGTTTTTGGCGTGCGGCTTTACCTTTATCCCTCGCCGCTGCACTACAAGATCATTCCGCAGGCTGTCGCCAAAGCCAAGCCGACCATTCTTTTCGGCACCGACACGTTCCTGACCGGCTATGCGCGCACTGCCAAGGACGATGATTTTGCCTCCGTCCGGCTGGTTGTTGCTGGCGCGGAAGCGGTAAAGGACGAGACGCGCGAAACCTGGAAACGCCGCTTCGACACGCTGGTCCTCGAAGGTTTCGGCATGACCGAGGCAGCGCCCGTGGTGGCGGTCAATTCACCTGCGACCAACCGCCCTGGCTCGGTCGGGCAATTGTTGCCGGGCATCGAGCACCGACTGGAGCCGGTCGAGGGCATCCACACTGGCGGGCGGCTGTTTGTTCGCGGGCCAAATGTGATGATGGGCTACATGCTAGCCGACAACCCCGGCAAGCTGGTACCGCTCACCGATGGCTGGCACGATTCGGGCGACGTTGTGGATGTCGACGAGACAGGCTTTGTCACCATCAAGGGGCGGGTCAAACGCTTTGCCAAGATTGCCGGGGAAATGGTTTCGCTGGGGGCGGTGGAGATTTTGGCCAAGCATTTGTGGCCGGAGGAAAACCACGCAGTTGTGTCCGTGCCTGACAAACGCAAGGGCGAGCGCGTGGTCCTGGTGACGACTGCACAGGGCGCCAAGCGCGAGACGCTGGCCGAGGCCAACAAGAAGTCGGGCTACTCGGAGCTGTGGGTTCCGAACGTCATCATCAATGTCCAGGAAATACCGGTCCTTGGCACCGGAAAGACCGATTACCAGACCGCCAGAACGGTCGCGATCGAGAAGCTGGGCCTTGATGAAGCGGCCTAGTTTTCAGCTTTCGCTGAGTTATCAGTCTTCATCTGGCGTTGGAATGAGCGCCAGCCGAAGGGAAGCGTCAGCAAGTACACGACGGTCAGTGCCAGCAGCATTTCCCAGGGAAAACTGACCAGAAGCGCCACCATCGCCACGACCACCGCCAGCAGCGGGGCAACATAGTGACCGGGGATTTTCTGGCCCAGGCTCTTGCCGGAAAATGTCGGCAGGTTTGAAACCATCAGCCAGCCAATCGCAAGCGTGTGGAACGCGGCATAGAGCGACAGGTTCATGCCTTGCGGCACACCGAGCAGCAGCGCGTAAACGGGAGCCAGCGCGGTCAGCGCGCCAGCCGGAGCCGGGATGCCGGTGAAAAATTCGCGCTGCCATTTGGGCGCGTCCGGGTCGGCAGCCATCACGTTGAACCGCGCCAGCCGAAGGCAGGCGCAAATGGCAAACACCAGCGCAATGATCCAGCCGGCAGATTTGAGGTTGTCGAGCAAAACGAAATACAGCAGCAGCGCCGGGGCAACGCCGAAATTTACAAAATCGGCCAGGCTGTCCATTTCCGCGCCAAATCTTGTCGTGGACTTGAGATAACGCGCGACGCGCCCGTCAATGCCATCAAGCACGGCTGCCAGAATGATCGCGCCGACCGCAAGTTCCAGCCGCCCCTCGATGGCAAAGCGGATGGAGGTGAGGCCCGAACCAATGGCCAGCAATGTCAGCAGCGTCGGGAACATGGTCCGAAGCGGAACGTCGCGCAGGCGCCGGGGGGCAACGGGCTTTTCCATGGCTCAGGTATGGCGGGTTAGCGGCGCAACAGGCGCGCGGTCGTAGCGGGCAATGATGGTTTCCCCGGCAATCGCGGTCTGGCCAAGCGCGACGCTGACGGCGGCGCCCATCGGCAAATAGACATCCAGCCGCGAGCCAAAGCGAATGAGTCCAAAGCGCTGGCCAACGCCAATTTCCTCGCCCTCGCGCGCCCAGCATACGATGCGGCGCGCAACAAGGCCGGCAATCTGCACCACGGCAAGCTGGCCGCGCGGGCTTTCGATGACCAGCCCGTTGCGTTCGTTCTCGGTGGATGCCTTGTCGAGTTCGGCATTGAGGAACGAGCCGTTGCGGTGGGCGATGCGGGAGATGCGGCCACGCGCCGGGGCGCGGTTCACATGGCAGTTGAACACGTTCATGAAAATCGACACCCGCAGCATCGGCAGATCGCCGAGGCCCAATTCGCGCGGTGGCATCGTCTGGCCAATGGCCGAGACCCTGCCATCGGCGGGGCTGATGACAAAATCATCGCTGACCGGGGTTACGCGCTGCGGATCGCGAAAAAACGCGGCGCACCAGATGGTGAGGCCAACGCCAACCCAGAATAGCGTGTCGGAGAAATAGCCAAGCACGAAAGCGCCGATGGCAAAGGCGGCAATGAACGGCCAGCCTTCGCGATGAACCGGAACCAGTGCGCGGCGCATGGTGCCGATGAGGTTTGTGATCTGCATGTTTCCTGCCATTTTTGAAAAGAACTTGCCCGTGGCTAACAGGAAAAACCGGCAAAGTCATGCGGCCATTGGTTCGGCCTCGGCGAGCCGCATTAAGTTTTCTCCATATTAATTTGCGTCAAGCCTGGATCGGCTGGCTGGGTCCACCCTGTGCGCATCGAAGCAACAACAAGGAGTTTTTCGATGACGCGTTTCAACAAACTGACAAAGACCGCAGTCGCGGCAATCCTGGCGATGACAGTTGTCGGCAGTCTTCCGGCGCGAGCCGAAGACGACAACATGCAGGGCATGGGTTACGGCAAGGGTCACGGCTATGGCCAAGGACAGGGTATGCGGCAGGGCATGGGCCAAGGTCAGGGCTGGTTTCATGGCATGATGGGCGGCGAAGGCGGCCAGGGCCAGATGCGCCGTTTCGAAATTGTCGACGCCAATGACGACGGGCGCATTTCAGATGACGAAGCCGCCGCGCAGCGCGAAAGCGTGTTTTTCGCGATGGACGTCGATGATGACAGCGAACTGACCGAAGAAGAATACATGTTTGTCCGCATGGGCACCGGTGAAGGCCGCAATGAAGAGCGCATGAAGGCGCGCCAGGAAGCCAAGCGCGCACGCTTTGCGCCGATGGATGGCGACAAGTCGGGCAAGGTTTCCAAGGTGGAATTCATGGCCGCCGGCAAGGCACGGTTTGAAGAAGCCGATGCCGACAAGGACGGGGCGGTCACGCCGTGGGAATTCCGCTCAGGCCATCGCGGGTAACACGAAAGGTTGCGCGAGAGATCCCTTCAACCTCGTCCGGAGCGGCTGGAAGGCGAGGTTGAAGGCCATGCCACACTTGTCTCCCGCTTGAGGGTACCGGGTGCAGTGTCTCGTTTTCTGCCGTCATTGCGGGGTGCCGGACCGGCGAACCCGCAATCCAGCAACGTGCTGCCTGCATCTGGATTCCGGGTTCTGCTTCGCAGTCCCGGAATGACGGGGTGAAAGCTAACGTCGTCCCGTTTATCAGCGTACCCCAAAAACTTATCCCCATGCCTCCACGCGCCCTTACTTTCTTCGCACTGTTTCCCATTCGGACGACGGAAGGCCGCCGAAGCCTCCCGTGGGAACCAGATGCGGAGCGGCTGGAAGCAGGTGTCGGACCTGTGAAAGGCCTGCCGGACGGACATCAAGGAATGTTTCGCCAAAGGCGAAGAAAACGCCAATGATTTGGCGTTTTCAATGACGAGCGCCCTTCAACGGACAGGCTCTTTGCGAGCCGCGGGCTCTGAAAGGCTTTCGAGCCACGGTCGTCCACGATCTCCGAAGCCGGGGTGAGGTGCGGTTCGCGCAGCGAACGAGAAGCCAACGATTTGGCTTTTCGAGCAACAAACGCCCGAAGCGCAAGCGAAGGGCCGGGGTGGATGTCACACACTACTACACTAGAGACATCAACTGGATGTCCCGCAGTCCTCCCAAATCGCACGTGTTTACGCGCAAGATTTGGACGAGAATAAAGTGCTCTTTCTCATACCACGGGCGGAATCCGCCGCGTGAACGGATCGGGGTGCCCTTCCTACGGCCCCCACACCAACTGATGGCCCCTAAACCCCCTGCCTTCGCATGTCAGCTTTGGAAATCCCGGCGACTGCCACCGGCTTCTTCATGGCGTCGCGGCGGAACGGCTCGCCCAGTTCCTGGTTGATCATCGCCTCAATCAGCGTGGTCTTGCCGTGCTTCATCTGGTCGTCGATTGCCTTGGCAAGCGCATCGCGCAATTCGTCCTGCGTGCGCGCCACCACGCCGTTGAGGCCGCAGGCCGTGGCGATGCCGGCATAGCTGACCTGCGGGTCCAATTCGGTGCCGACGAAATTGTCGTCGTACCACAG
>JBGSOG010000110.1:0-23613 GCA_041739225.1 Rhizobiaceae bacterium | reverse complement strand
CGCCGCACTGCCGATGCGCTGTGGGCGGCGGGCGAAATTGCCGCCGCAAAGGGCACCGGGCTTTGTCTGCTGGAATTGCGCGGCAACCCGCAAGCGGCAGGACTGGCTTTTTCACGGCGGCTGGCGCTGCGCGCACGCGAGGCAGGTGTTCCGGTGCTGCTGCTGCGACAAAGCGGGCAAGAAGAGGCCAGCGCCGCGCTCACCCGCTGGCAAATTGCCCCTGCGCCATCGCGTTCAGCCGGAGCCGGCAGCGCCGGTCGCAAATGGGTTGGCCCGCCATCCTTTGCCGTCACGCTGGAAAAATGCCGGGGCGCAGGCTCCGCAAGCTGGATCATGGAGTGGAACCGCAATGAACGCGCTTTTGAACTTGCCGGACCTGCCGGGGGCCTCAATGCAAACCTTGATACCGGTGAAGCTGGCGGTTTCGGACCTCCCGGCGCCCGTTCCCGTCCGCCGCTATCTGTCGGTGAGCCTGCCGCGGCTTTCGACCGACCGGATCGCTCGGCTGCGCCATGGTCCGGGCTGGCGGCTCGCCGCTCCGCCTGAAACCGCGCCACTGGCCATTGCCGGACGGCGCAACAATGGCATGTTGCTGGTGGCCCTTGATGAAAAAGCGGCGGCGGCCGGACTGTCGCGCGGCATGGGCCTCACCGATGCCCGCGCCATCCTGCCGTCGCTGGATGCACTGCCCGAGGAACCGGCAGCCGACCTGGCCCTGCTGGAAGCCGTCGCCGACTGGTGCGACCGCTACACCCCGTTGGTGGCGCGCGACGGCACCGACGGGTTGCTGCTCGACATCACCGGTTGTGCCAACCTGTTTGGCGGCGAGGCGGCGATGCTGTCGGACCTTTTGGCAAAGCTGTTTCACCAGGGGTTTGCCGCCACCGGCGGCATTGCCCCCACCCCCGGCGCAGCCCATGCCATTGCCCGCTATCGCCCGCTAAATCCGAAAGAAAACCCGTTTCATGCCGGAGCCGTTCCGGTGCTTGACACCGACCAGGTACCAGCTTTCCTGGCGGCCCTGCCACTGGCCGCGCTTCGACTGGACGGTCAAACCATCCATTCGCTGGCCCGCCTCGGTCTGCGCAGCATCGGCCAGATCATGGCCCGGCCGCGCGCTCCGCTGGCAAGGCGGTTCGGGCGGCAATTGCTGCTGCAGCTCGACCGCGCGCTCGGCCATGTCGAGGAAGCGATTTCGCCGCGACTGCCGGCCCCCGTGCGCAGCGCCGAGCGCCGTCTGCCCGCTGCTGTCTCCCGGACAGAGGACATCGAATGGGTGACCGGGCGATTGGCCGCCACGCTGTGCGGGGCGATGGAGCGCGCCGGCGAGGGGGCGAGGCTGCTGGATCTTGCGCTGTTTCGCGTCGATGGCGTGGTTACCCGGCTTGGCGTCGGGTCTTCCCGGCCCTTGCGCGAGCCTGAAACGGTGGTCCGGCTGTTCCGCGAAAAA
This sequence comes from Rhizobiaceae bacterium, assembly GCA_041739225.1. GTDB lineage: Bacteria > Pseudomonadota > Alphaproteobacteria > Rhizobiales > Rhizobiaceae > BOKV01. The sequence goes on along the minus strand of JBGSOG010000110.1, from coordinate 22,163 downwards.
CTGGCAGCGTTGCACGATGATTTTGATGCCGGTTGCGGCTTTGACCTCGTGCGCCTGTCGGCCAGTGCCTGTGAAAGGCTCGACCCGTCGGAAAATTCCTTCCTCGAAGGCGGCAGCGACGAGGCAGCGCTGCTGCTTGCCGACCGGCTGGCGGCACGGCTGGGAACCGGCGCGGTGCTGCGGGCCTTGCCGCACGACACGCATGTGCCGGAAGCTGCCGAGACGTTGCATCCGGTGGCGCTTGGCACGGTGGAAGGACATGTTTCGCAGCCGCAACAATACGGGGATCATGTCGAGAGGCCTTTGCGCCTGCTGGAAAGGCCCGAGCCGGTGGAGGCGCTGGCCGAGGTACCCGACGGCCCGCCGGTGCGGTTTCGCTGGCGGCGCATGCTGCATCAGGTGGTGCGGGCAGAAGGCCCCGAACGCATTGCCGGGGAGTGGTGGCGCGGACCTGTTGCAACACGCGACTATTACCGCATCGAGGATGCGCTGGGGCGACGCTTCTGGCTGTTTCGAAAGGGGTTGTTTGGTGAAGGGCAGGCGCCGCGCTGGTTCCTGCACGGATTTTTCGCATGAACGCGCCCGTGCAATCTCCCGCCCTGGGTGTGCCGGTTGAATATGCGGAATTGTGCGTCGCCAGCAATTTTTCGTTCCTGCGCGGCGCTTCGCACCCGGAAGAACTGGTGGTCAGCGGTAATCGCCTCGGGTTGGCGGGCTTTGCGCTGACAGACCGCAACACGCTTGCCGGCGTGGTTCGCGCGCACATGGCGGCAAAAGAAGCCGGGCTGCGCTACCAGCCGGGCTGCCGCCTCGCCTTCACTGACGGAACGCCCGATGTTTTCGTGTGGCCGCGCAATCTCAAGGGCTGGAACAATCTGTGCCTTCTGCTGACGGCCGGCAACCGGCGCGCACCCAAGGGCGAGTGCTGGCTTGCCATGGGTGACTTGTTGGAGCGTGGGGCAAACCTGTCTTTGGCTGTCCAGCCAACCTCGGTCCTGAACGAAACGGTAGCGCAACAAACCGCAATTTCACTGGAGAAATTGCGCTCGGCCTTCCCCGGCGCTGTCCGTCTGGCCGGATGCACCGCCCATGGTCCGGCCTTCTCGCGCGAACTGGCCGCAAGGGCCGCGATCGCCAACGCTGCCGGCGTGCCGCTGCTGGCGACCAACGACGTGCTCTATCACCGCCCGCAGCGGCGGCGCTTGCAGGATGTACTGACGTGCATTCGCGAGCACCTGCTGCTGGAGAAGGCAGGAAAACGGCTGGAGTCCAATGCCGAACGGCACATGAAGCCCGGGGCGGAAATGGCGCGGCTGTGGCGCGACCATCCACAGGCGATAGCCCAAACCATGATTTTGCTGGGTGAATTGTCGTTTTCGCTGGATGAGTTGCGCTACCAATATCCCGATGAGGCGCCTGCCGGTGGCATGTCCTGCCAGCAGCAATTGGCACGGCTGGCAGCACAAGGCGCGCAGCAGCGCTATCCGGAAGGGCCACCGCGCCGGGTGCTGCAGCAGATCGATCATGAATTGGGGTTGATCGAGACGCTGGGCTATGCGCCCTATTTTCTGACGGTACACGACATTGTCCGCTTTGCCCGCTCGAAGGGCATCTTGTGCCAGGGACGCGGGTCTGCGGCCAATTCCACCGTTTGCTATTGCATCGGCATCACCGATGTCGATCCGGCGCTGACCGATCTTTTGTTCGAACGCTTCATTTCGCCCGAACGGCGCGAGCCACCCGACATTGACGTGGATTTCGAGCACGAGCGGCGCGAAGAGGTGATCCAGTACATCTATGCCAAATACGGGCGCGATCATGCAGGCCTTGCTGCCACGGTCATCACTTACCGCGCCCGTTCGGCAGCGCGCGAGGTCGGAAAGGTGTTCGGCCTGTCGCAGGATGCCGTTTCGGCGCTTTCAGGCTCGGTTTGGGGCCATTCCGCCAGCAATCTTGGCGAGCGGGAGGCCAAAGAGGGTGGCCTTGACACCCAGGACTCCGTGGTGGCGCAAGTTCTCGAACTTGCCAACGAGATCAACGGCTTTCCGCGTCATTTATCCCAGCATGTCGGCGGCTTTGTCATCACCCGCGACCGGCTCGACAGCAACATTCCGGTGATGAACACCGCCATGGAAGGGCGGACCATGGTCGAGTGGGACAAGGACGATTTGGAATCGCTTGGAATTCTCAAGATCGACATTCTGGCGCTTGGCATGCTGACCTGCCTGCGCAAAGCCTTTGACCTGCTGGCCGACCGCTACGGCGAGGCATATTCGCTGGCCAGCCTGCCGCGCGAGGACCAGCGCACCTATGCAATGATCCAGCGAGCCGACACTGTCGGGGTTTTCCAGATCGAAAGCCGGGCGCAGATGTCGATGCTTCCGCGCCTCAAGCCGCGCGAATTCTATGATCTGGTGATTGAAGTGGCGATTGTGCGGCCCGGCCCGATCCAGGGCGACATGGTGCATCCCTATTTGCGCCGCCGCCAGGGCAAGGAAACCGTTTCATTTCCCAGCGCCGAGCTTGAAGCGGTGCTGGGCCGCACGCTGGGCGTTCCGCTGTTTCAGGAACAGGCGATGAAGATCGCCATTGTTGCCGCAGGATTTTCGCCCGGTGAAGCCGACAAGCTGCGTCGGGCCATGGCCACGTTCCGGCGCGTTGGCACCATTCACACCTTTCAGCGCAAGATGGTGGAGGGCATGGTGGCGCGCGGTTACGAGGCGGATTTTGCCGAGCGCTGCTTCCGGCAAATCGAGGGGTTTGGCGAGTATGGCTTTCCTGAAAGCCATGCTGCCAGCTTCGCCTTGCTGGTCTATGCGTCCTGCTGGCTGAAGTGCCATTACCCCGATGTTTTTGCCGCAGCGATTCTCAATTCACAGCCAATGGGGTTTTACTCCCCTTCACAACTGGTGCGCGATGCCCGCGAGCACGGCATCGAGATGCGCCCGCCGGACATCAACCTTGCAGGTTTTGACTGTTCGCTCGAGCCGTGTCCGGCTGTTGCCGGCAGGCTGCACCCCCACCACCGGGAAATGGCCCGCGACATCCGCTCAACCCATGCGGTGCGGCTCGGACTTCGCCACATCAAGGGGATTGGCGAGAAGGAAGCGGAGCGCATTTTCGAGGCACGTGGCAAAGGCTATGAATCGGTGCGCGACCTGTGGCTGCGGGCAGGTCTTTCGCGCGGCGCACTGGAATGCCTTGCCGACGCAGATGCCTTTGGCTCGATCGGCCTTGGCCGGCGCGAGGCGCTCTGGCAGGTACGCGCCCTGGACGAGGCGGCAAAGGGCGGGGAGATGCCGTTGTTCGACCGCAACGGCAGCGACGACCTTGTTCGTGAAGTTGTGGTTTCATTGCCGCAAATGCGCCAGAGCGAAGCGGTGATCGAGGACTACCGCACATTGTCTTTGTCGCTGAAGGGCCATCCGGTTGGCTTCCTGCGCGACAAACTGGCAAAATCCGGGGTAATCGCCAATGCGCAGATTGCCTCCATGCACAATGGGCGCATGGTCAGGATTGCAGGGCTGGTCGTCGTGCGCCAGCGCCCGGGGTCCGCCAAGGGCGTGGTGTTCATGACGCTGGAGGATGAGACCGGCATCGCCAACGCCATCGTCTGGCCCAAGCTGATGGAAAAATACCGCGGTGTGGTGATTGGTGCCCGTCTGGTCTGCCTGCATGGCAAGGTTCAGCATGCCGATGGCGTAACGCATGTCGTGGCGCGTCATCTGGAGGATGCAACGCCGATGCTGGCAGCACTGCTGGAAGCTGCAAGGCATGCCGACTTTGCCTCGGCAGAAGCAACCATTGACGGCATGGGCGGACTTGCCAATGCCGACGAGGTCCGCCGCCCGGTGATGGAATCGCGCGCGCGCGGCAAACTCAAAGGCAGCATGTCAAGGCTGCTGGCCGACGCCCCGGAACTGCGCCACGATTTCGAGCGCATCGCCAAGGGCGCCGGCAAGGTGATGCCGAAAGGCCGCAATTTTCATTAGCATGCATCCGCGCCGCTCAGGCTGCATGAAAGATGTACCCCGTCTGCAATTCATCTTGACATGGTTGATGCACCTCAATGCGCGAAATGAAAATCAGGTTCTTGATGCAAGCGAAGTCGGCTTGGCCAACTTCGTTCAAGATGCACAAGAAGGAGGTATGAACACATGTCAGCATTCTCAAAAATACTTCGAGCAGGGGCAGTGGGGTTCTTTGTCGCAACAATATTTGCAGCCGGGGCAGCAAATGCAGAGCCCGATCAGGGATCGATAGCCCGGGGCGGCAAGCTCTATGACAAATGGTACAAGGTGGTCAAAGCCGAAGCGCCAAAGGAGTCGCACAAGCTGTATCCGGCATCCAACGCAAAATATGCGGCCGACCCGGAAAGCAACTGGCGGTGCAAGGAGTGCCACGGCTGGGACGGCCTTGGGGCTGCTGGTGCCTATGCGACCGGAAGCCATGCTTCGGGTATCAAAGGCATCAACGGCATGGCTGGCGGAGATCCGGCAGTGGTGGTGGCTCTGCTCAAGGCCGACGCGCATGGCTATGGCGACAAGCTGGCCGAAGAAGATCTGAAAGACCTTGCAAACTTTGTGGTGTTTGGACAGATCGACTGGCCGAAATATGTCGATGCCGCTGCAAAAGCCTCAACGGGCGATGCTGCTGCAGGCAAACAAGTCTACATGACCGCTTGCATTGGCTGCCATGGAGCGGAAGGCAAGTTGCCAAAGGAAATGCCGCCTTTGGGCTCTCTTTCCAGCAACCCTTGGGAAGTCATGCACAAAATCCTGAATGGCCAGCCTGGCGAAGCAATGCCGGCCCTGCGAGCAATTGACCATCAAGTCTCGGCCAACCTTGTAGCTTTCCTGGCAACACTTCCAGCTGAGTAATCCCAACCTTTTGACAAGTGGCCGCCCGGGGAATTTTCCCTGGACGGCAGGGAAAGCTAGCGGGAAAGGCAGCTCAAATGTTCAATCTCATCAAACGCATGTGGCACTGGTTTACACGGCCCAGTGTGCTGGTCGGACAAGGTGTTCTCCTTGCAATCGGGTTGGTTGCCGGAATCATATTCTGGGGCGGTTTCAACACTGCGATGGAAGCCACCAACACGATGGAATTTTGCGTTTCCTGCCATGAAATGCGCGACACTGTTTTTGTCGAGTACCAGACTTCTGTGCACTACAAGAACGCGTCAGGCGTCAGGGCTATTTGTTCCGATTGTCACGTTCCACATGCCTGGGTCCCAAAAGTGATCCGCAAGGTCCAAGCCTCCAACGAGTTGTGGCACAAGTTTCGCGGCAGCATCAACACGCCGGAAAAATTTGAAGCAAAACGGTTGGAACTAGCCACACACGTGTGGGACACCATGAAGGCAACCGATTCGCGTGAATGCCGCAACTGCCACAGCTTTGATGCAATGGCATTCGAGCATCAAAGGGCTCGGTCCCGGGAAAAGATGGAACCCGTTGCCTTGGGCACCGACTTGTCTGGCGGTTCAACCTGCATCGATTGCCACAAAGGTATTGCCCATAAACTGCCGAAAGTGGCCCGGGATGACTGAAAACGGTCGCAGTCTCGACTAACGCCCGTGGCTTTCTTTAATCGGACGAGCATGCCGCGCCGCTCAGGCGGCGCGGATGAAATTCCCGGTCTGCAGATCGCGAATGGCCTGGTTGAGTTCAGCCCGCGTGTTCATGACAATCGGCCCGTGCCAGGCAATCGGCTCGCGGATCGGCGCCCCTGAAACAAGCAGGAAGCGCATGCCCTGCTCACCTGCCGTGACAACCACTTCGTCGCCAGAGCCAAACAGAACCATGTGCCGGTTGCCGACTTTTTCGCGGATCAGGATTTCCTCGCCCGCATATTCTTTTTCGGTCAGCACGCCGAACGGATCCGAAGCCTCATGGAACATGCCGGAACCTTCGAAAATATAGGCAAAAGCCTTGCGGTTGGTGTCGACCTTGAAGCGCTTGGTCTTGCCGGCCGGGACCGAAATGTCGAAATAATTCGGCTCGGCGGCAATGCCGTCCACCGGGCCGCCAATTCCCTTGTAATTGCCGCAGATCACCCGGATGGCCGTGCCGTCATCATCACCAATCACCGGAATGTGCGCCGACTTGACGTCCTGATAGCGTGGCTGCGTCATTTTAAGTGCCGAGGGCAGATTGGCCCAGAGCTGAAATCCGTGCATTCGGCCAAGCGCGTCACCCTGCGGCATTTCCTGGTGCAGAATACCGCTGCCGGCTGTCATCCACTGGACATCACCGGCACCAAGCACACCGCTATTGCCCAGACTGTCCGAGTGCTCGACATTTCCGGCCAGCACATAGGTGATGGTTTCAATGCCGCGATGCGGATGCCATGGAAAACCGCGCTGGAAATGCGCCGGCTGGTCGTTGCGGAAATCATCGAACAGCAAGAACGGATCGGCCATTTCGGGTTCGGAAAACCCGAATGCCCGGTGCAAATGCACCCCGGCGCCTTCCATGGTCGGCTTGGCTTCAATGATGCGATTGGCTGGTCTGATTGACATGGCGATCTCCTTTTCCCCACATATGGGAAAATGCCGGACCGCAACAATGCCTCACCATCGCACGCACCGTCAACGCAAGTTGAACGCCAAACGCCGCGATGTTCGCACACTCTATTCCGGGGTTGGAAAAACTGGAGCGGGTGAAGCGATTCGAACGCTCGACCCCAACCTTGGCAAGGTTGTGCTCTACCCCTGAGCTACACCCGCTCACACGGACAATGTCCGTTACAGTGCGCGGTTTATGCCGCAAGGCAATATTGATTGCAACAGGAATTTTCCCGCGTGAAACCCGAAGGGAAAATTGCGGCTCAGGTTGATCCCGGTTGCGCAAGACGGTAGGGCTTTTCCGGCAATTTCAGCTTCAAGGCTTTCCAAAAATGCCCGCAACACCTGAAGATTTGTTTCGTCTGCTGGCATCGCTCGGCATCGAAACGAAAACCGCTTCACATGAGGCGGTGTTTACCGTTGATGAGAGCCGTCACGTCAAACAGTCCATACCGGGTGCGCATACCAAAAACCTGTTCGTGAAAGACAAGAAGGACAATTTCTTCCTGATTGTCGCCGAAGGCTCGGCGCAGATCGCCATGAATTCGGTTCACAATCAAATTGGCGCCAAAAGTCGCCTGTCATTTGCCAATGCCGAGCGATTGATGGAATATCTGGGCATTACGCCAGGTTCGGTGACAGCGTTTTGCGCCATGAATGATGCAGCCGGCAAAGTGCAGTTGGTCATCGACGAAGCGCTTGTGTCACATGAACTCATCAATTGTCATCCATTGACCAACACCATGACAACCACCATTTCCCGCAATGACCTGCTGCGCTTTCTTCGCCATGTCGGCCACGATCCGCTCATTGTTCCGCTGTCAACGGCTGACAATGGCCCTGCGCAAGCCACAGAACACTGAGCCGCCGCATTGCGGCAAATGGAGTACACCATGAGCACCGACAACCCAAGCAGACCTGCCGCCCAATTTGCCGGTGGATGGGGGGCCACAGTCCCGGTGGGCACCAATCCGGCTGCCCCACCGGTGCGCGGGCCAGAACCGGTCAAAGACATTTCCACGGCACAATTTGTGGCTGAGGTGATCGAGGCTTCGTCGCAACGCCCGGTGCTGGTGGATTTTTGGGCGCCATGGTGCGGGCCGTGCAAGCAACTGGCTCCGGCACTGGAAAAAGCGGTAGCCGAAATGCGCGGAGCGGTGAAGCTCGTCAAAATGAACATCGACGAGCATCCGGAAGTTGCCGGCCAGATGGGTATCCAGTCCATTCCGGCAGTCGTTGCCTTTGTCGACGGACGGCCCAAGGATGCCTTCATGGGGGCCAAGCCGGAAGGGGAAATCCGCAAGTTTCTGGAAAAGCTGGCAGGCCCGGTTGGACCATCGCCGATTGAACTGGCGCTTGAGGAAGCGCAAGCTTTCATCGACCAAGGTGCGCTTGCGGAGGCAGCCGGGATTTATGCTGCCATTTTGCAGCAGATCCCGGACAATATTGCTGCCATTGCCGGATTGGGTGGCCTTTACCTTGAAATGGGAGAAATCGAACAGGCGCGCGGATTGCTCGCCATCGTTCCTGTCGGCAAGGAAAACGACCCTGCCATTGCAAGCTTGCGGGCGGCCGTGGATTTGGCAGAACAGGCCAATGACCTTGGTGATCCGGCCCCCTTGTTGGTGCGCATCGAGAACAATCCAAAAGACCATGAAGCCCGCTTTGACCTAGCCCTCATTCACAATGCCCGCAACGAACGCGAAGAGGCAGCAGACCAATTGCTCGCCATAGTCCAGCGCGATCGCAAATGGCGCGATGATGGCGCGCGGGCGCAATTGCTGCAATTGTTTGAGGCATGGGGTCCGGCAGATCCGGCCACTTTGTATGGGCGCCGGCGTCTTTCCTCGCTTCTCTTCTCTTGAGTTTTCGCTCCGCCGCCACACAACATGTCGGCACAGGAGAACCATCATGCAGGCTGGCAACGCAACCTACCGGACAGCTTCCGACTTCCCGTCAAGCGTACCGGTTTTTCCGTTGTCAGGGGCATTGCTGCTCCCCGGCGGACAAATGCCCTTGAACATTTTCGAGCCGCGTTACCTGCAAATGTTCGACGATGCCATGTGTTCGCACAAATTGATTGGCATGGTGCAACCAAGGATGGCGGTGTCCGGCAAACCTATCGGGGAAACAGCTGCAGGACCGGCATTGTGCGAAATCGGGTGTCTGGGCCGCGTGACAGCTTTTCAGGAAAGTGGCGACGGGCGCTACCTCATCAATCTTTCAGGTGTTGCCAGATACAAGATTGTGGAAGAGGTACCATCGGACAAAGGTTACCGAACGTGCCACATCGAGGTCATGACACACGACCTTGATGAGGATGATGGTTCGCAGGTGAACCGTGACGCGCTGCTTGGCACATTTCGCAAATACCTCAAGGCAAATGCCATGGAAGCGGACTGGGACAGCATCAATCGCGCTTCAAACTGTTCGCTGGTGACGGCGCTTTGCATGATGAGCCCTTCAGGTCCGGCTGAAAAGCAGGCTCTGCTTGAGGCGGCGGACATGCGCATACGGGCAGACACACTGATTGCCATAACCGAGATGATGCTGGCCCGCGAACATGGTGGCCAGGGGTCGGGCATCCAGTGACAGGAACGGGAATGCGCAAGATTGCCGGAAACCAGACGGATGTGAAACTGCTGGAAATGTTGGTGTGTCCACTGACCCGGACCAATTTGCGGTTTGACGAGAGCAGGCAGGAACTGGTCTCGCTGGCCGCGCGCATCGCCTACCCAGTCCGGGGCGGGATTCCGATCATGCTGGCCTCACAGGCCCGACCGCTCGAAGACAGCGAAATCCCAAACCGTTGATTCTTTGACTATCGGCAGCAAGCGATGCTGTTTTTCAGATCGCCTCGCCTTGCAAAAGCCGTGGCGCACCTTTTTCCCTGCCAGCCGCCTGGTCGATGAAGCCGCGCTTGAGGCCCGGCAGCCTGTCGACCAGTCCCAGACCAAAATTTCGGGCAGCGCGAAGCAGCCGATTGTCATTGGAAAACAGCCGGTTGAGCAGGTCCGTGACCATGCCCATCCGGACGGTGTCAAACCGCCGCCATTGCTGGTAGCGCTCCAGAACATTGAGGGACCCGATATCAAGGCCAAGGCGGTCCGCTTCCACAATGGTTTGAGCCAGTGCAGCAGCATCCTTGAATCCCAGATTGAGACCCTGCCCGGAGATGGGATGAATGCCATGCGCGGCATCCCCCACCAGCGCAAAACGCTCGCGCACGAATTCACGCGCCAATGTCAGACCGAGCGGGTAGGCTTTTCTGGCTCCTTCGACCTTGATCTCACCAAGACGGTGGCCGAACCGGCGTTCAAGTTCGATATCAAAAGTGAAATCATCAGCATCCAGCAGCCGTTTGGCGTCAGCGGTTCTTTCGGTCCAGACCAGCGATGAACGATTGCCTTTCAACGGCAAAATGGCAAACGGTCCGGCAGGCAGGAAATGCTCCTCGGCCTGGCCGTGATGCTCACGCTCGTGGCTGACCGTGATAACGATTCCCATCTGGTCGTACGGCCAATGGACATTTCCGATCCCCGCCTGGTCGCGCAATTGCGATCGCACGCCATCAGCAGCCACCAGCAAACGAACGATGCGCTTTCCGCCGGAGGAAAGCTGCACCTCGACATGGTTGCCGGTGTTTTGAAATCCATCAACTTTCTGTTCGTTGATCAACTCGACACCGGTTTCAATACAACGGCGGCGCAGGGCGCCAACCATTTGCGAATTGGCAATCATGTGGGCAAAAGGCTCGTTGCCACCGTGGCCGTTGCGGTCATCGTGAAAAGTCAAAAACACCGGACGCACCGCGTCTGCCAATCTGCTGTCGGTGACGATCATGGTGTTGATCGGCTGCGCGCCATCCTTGAGCTCATCCCAGATACCCAGTGCCCCAAGCATCCGGCATGCGGCAGCCGCGATAGCCGAAGCGCGGGTGTCTTTGGCAATGGCCTCCACCGGAGCAGGGTCCACCACTGTCACCAGCAAATGCGGCGCACCAAGTTTGATCGCCAGCGCCGTGGACAAGCCGACATAGCCGCCACCGGCTACCAGAACATCGCCATTGTGCGGGATCGAGTTGTCTGTCCCTTCAGACGCCTCCGGTTTTTTTCTGCTCTTTTTTGCTTCGATCATGGGTGTCGTCCTTTTGAAGGATGAAATAGCATGACAAAGCCAATGCTGCCATTGATCGTCTCGCCGCAGCCAAGTCCCCTGCCTGCCAGCCAAACGGAGCCAAGCATGTCCCAAGCGGTCGAAATCCTGCTAAAGACGCTCGATCTGGAAGCCCTCGAAAAAAACCTGTTTCGCGGGTCCAGCCCGCAAGCCGGCTGGCAACGGGTATTTGGCGGTCAGGTGATCGGTCAGGCATTGGTGGCGGCCCAGCGTACGGTTGAACCGGCGCGGAGCGTGCATTCGCTTCATGGCTATTTCATGCGGCCCGGCGATCCGTCGGTGCCAATCATCTATGAAGTGAACCGCATTCGCGACGGCGGCAGTTTCACCACCCGGCTGGTGCAGGCAATACAGCACGGCGAAGCAATTTTTTCGATGTCTGCTTCGTTCCAGACCAGCGAGCCAGGGCTTGAACATGCTTTTGCCATGCCAATAGTTCCCGCGCCCGATGAATTGCCGAGCGAAAAGGAATTGGCGGCAATTTATGTGGACAAGGCCCCGGAAAATGTTCGTCGCTATTGGCAGCGCGAACGACCCATCGAGCTGCGACCGGTGGATCTGGCACATTATTTCTCAAGCGACAAACTGGAACCTGGCCAAAAGATCTGGTTTCGCGCCACCGCCAGTTTGCCGGTTGATCCTGCTGTCCATGCTTCGGTTCTGGCCTACGCCTCCGACATGACGCTGCTGGATACCGCGCTCTTTGCCCACGGAATGTCGATTTTTGATCCAAAGCTTCAGGGCGCCAGCCTCGACCATTCGATCTGGTTTCACCAGCCAGCCGACATGGCGAACTGGCACCTTTATGTCCAGGACAGCCCAAGCTCCGGCGGTGCGCGCGGTTTCACCCGCGGCCTGATCTATTCACAGGATGGAAAACTGGTCGCTTCGGTGGCGCAGGAAGGTCTGATCCGGGTGAGGCGGGCAAAAACCTGATCCGGCCGTTCAACTGCTGTTAATTTGATCATCAATCCAAAAATGCCTACATTTTAGGCACTAAAATTCCTGCTGACAAACCGTTACAACCCAGTATCAAGAATTATATATTATTATCATAGACTTACCGCTAGTGCGAAAACTGGCACGCCGTTTGATTGCCACGGGACTGACCGGCAAGGTTTACAAATCCTTTCCACGGTTATTGACCGGAAATCGCATCGCATTTCCCAAGCAAACAGGTGATTGAATGAAAATTGTCATGGCTGTCATCAAGCCTTTCAAACTCGACGAGGTGCGCGAAGCGTTGACCTCGCTGGGGATTGAAGGGCTCACTGTCACGGAAGTGAAGGGTTATGGGCGCCAAAAAGGCCACACGGAAATATACCGCGGAGCTGAATATGCTGTCTCTTTCCTGCCAAAACTGAAAATCGAAGTCGCGGTTTCCTCGGCCATGGCCGACAAGGCCGTTGAAGCAATTGCTGCTGCCGCCAAAACCGGCCAGATCGGCGACGGAAAAATCTTCGTCTTCTCGATCGAGCATGTGGTGCGCATCCGCACCGGTGAAACCAATGCGGACGCGCTTTGAGCCGGCCGGTGCAAACTTACAGGGAGACTGACATGAATTTTTCAACCATAGCAGGCCGGATGGGCCGACCGGCATTGGGGGCTTTTGCGCTGTCCCTGCTGGCCGCAGCTTCGGCACTGGCACAAGACACCGCTGCTGCAGCCGCACCGGTTCCCGACAAGGGCGATACCGCTTGGATGTTGGTTTCGACCATTCTGGTGTTGTTGATGACAATTCCGGGCCTTGCCCTGTTTTATGGCGGTCTTGTTCGCGCCAAAAACATGCTTTCAGTGCTGATGCAGGTGTTTTCCATCACTTCATTGGTGATGATCATCTGGCTTCTGTACGGCTACAGCCTCGCATTCACCGACGGTGGCTCGCTAAACACTTTTGTTGGCGGCTTCTCGAAGGCATTTCTTGCCGGCGTAAACCCATCCACCGTGGTGGAGACCTTCTCACGCGGTGTTGTCATCCCCGAACTCACTTTCGTGGTGTTCCAGATGACCTTTGCCTGCATTACACCGGCGCTCATCGTTGGCGCTTTTGCTGAACGGGCAAAGTTTTCTGCCGTCATGGTGTTTGTGGCCCTTTGGGTCACCTTCGTCTATTTCCCCATTGCACACATGGTCTGGTGGTGGCCTGGACCGGAATTTGCCTCGACCAATCCAGCTGAGGCAACAGTTGCCGGAGCAGGCTTGATATGGGGCCTTGGCGCACTTGATTTTGCCGGTGGCACCGTTGTTCACATTAATGCCGGCATCGCCGGACTGGTCGGCGCATTGATGATCGGCAAGCGCATCGGCTTCCAGAAGGAACTGATGGCACCGCATTCGATGACCCTCACCATGGTTGGCGCAGCCCTACTTTGGGTCGGCTGGTTTGGTTTCAATGCCGGATCGAACCTTGAAGCAAACGCTTATGCAGCCCTCGCCATGATCAATACCTTTGTGGCAACAGCTGCTGCGGCACTGGCCTGGAGCCTGGTTGAAACCGCACAGCGCGGCAAAGCCAGCATGTTGGGTGCTGTATCGGGTGCGGTTGCTGGACTGGTTGCCATCACGCCGGCGGCCGGTTTTGCCGGTCCTGTCGGTGCGGTGGTTCTTGGCATTGTGGCTGCGGTCGTCTGCTATTTCTTTGTCTCGGTCGTGAAAAACCGCTTCGGTTATGACGATTCGCTGGATGTGTTCGGCATTCACGGCGTCGGTGGCATCATCGGCGCAATCGGTACCGGCATTTTGGTCAACCCGGCGCTCGGCGGTGCTGGAATTGTCGATTACCTCGCCAATGCGTCGGTTTATCCAGGCACTTATGTTCAGGTGATGTCACAGCTCAAGGCTGTTGGCGTTACCGTGCTGTGGTCCGGTATCGGTTCGGCAATCATCTTCAAACTGGTTGACCTCACGATTGGCCTGCGGGTTTCTGCCGAAGTCGAACGCCAGGGCCTCGATCTCGTTTCGCATGGCGAAGCTGCCTATCACAATTGACAAATATCTGCGGTGGCCGGGCTGGCCGCCGCTTCCTACCCGTCGAAGCGTTTGCGCTTCAACAACTGGGCCCGGGAAACCGGGCCCTTTTTTGTATCAAAAGCTGCGCCATTCCCTTTGGTTAACAGCGCCTTAACCTTCCCCCGATAGTCTTGTCGGCAGATTGTGCCTTTCGCAGCGTTTGCGAAGCCCGGGGTCCGCAATGCAGCTTTCCAGTATCAATACCGCCCATGTCCGCCGCGCCGATGCCAAGGGCATCGCGGGCGCCATGCAAACCCATCGCGCAAAAGCAGAACGCCGTGGCTGGGTCGCCGGACAAATCGGTGTTTTGGTCGGACTTTCCATCATGGCGGCAGTGGCATTTTGCTTTGCCGCACTGGCGACCTGGTCGGTCGGCGATCCCAGCCTTTCCAATGCCAATTCCCGTATCCCCGAAAACGCAGGCGGCTTTCTCGGCAGTACGGTTGCTGACTTGTTGATGCAGTTCACCGGGCTCGCCAGTGTGGTTTTCCTCGTGGTTCCGGCCAGTTGGGCTTGGCTCAAGATCATTCAACGGCCGGTTTACCGGGTGAAATCACGTTTGATTGCGTGGCTGCCGGCGACCATTCTGGCCGCTGCGGCGCTCGGTTGTTTCGGCCGTCCGCAAAACTGGCCGCTGCCAACCGGGCTTGGCGGTGTTTCGGGCGATCTGGTCCTGAAAATCCCTGCTGCCATCATCGGGCACTATCCTTCCGGCTTTTTTGCGATTCCGTTCTTTTTGCTGTTTGGCGTCCCAGCATTTTTCCTCACACTTTATTCGGCCGGGCTGATCATCCGTCGCTCATCCGGATCGGAACTGATTTACGATCCGGAAACCGGCGAAATCATCGAAGACGGCGAAGACGAGGCTGGATTGGCTTTGGGGGCGATGGCACATTGGTACTATCAGCTTCGTGCCCGTCTGCGGCCGCGTCGTTCGGGGGTGAAGGCACCAAATTCGATGCACAGACCAGCGACCGGCAACATGGCCGCCGCGCTTGCCGCTTCCGCCCGCAGGACATGGAACTCGCTGGTCACCCCGCCCGACGACGGGCTGGAGGCCTTTGACGCCAAGGGGCGGCGCGAACCCGGTTTCCACGATGGCAACGCTCCATACTCGCAAGACGTGGACCCGGATTTCGGCGAGGAAGATGCCGATTATCTGAAAGCTCCGGACCTGGCACCCGCCTATGGCGAACAGATTTTCGACGAGAATGCCGCAGACGAGGCCGAGGACGACTGGCAGCCGCAGGCAAGGCCGGTCCAGCAAATGCCTGTGACGGCCCAGAAAGCCGGTCTTGTCCAGCCGATGAAACAAAAATTGCAGCCTGGCAGCCGCGTGGTGCGCGAAGCACAGGGCAGTCTGATCGATGTTGACCGCTTTGAGCTTCCCTCATTGCACCTCTTGTCAGAGGCGAAGAACATCGCCCGCGATGCCTCGCTTTCCACCGAAGCGCTTGAACAAAACGCCCGCCTCCTGGAAGGCGTTCTGGAGGATTTCGGCGTGCGCGGCGAAATCATCAATGTGCGGCCCGGCCCGGTCGTGACCATGTATGAGCTGGAACCGGCACCGGGGATCAAGTCGTCACGCGTCATTGGTCTTGCCGATGACATTGCCCGCTCGATGAGCGCAATTGCCTGCCGTGTCGCTGTGGTTCCCGGCCGCAACGCCATCGGTATCGAACTGCCGAACCAGAAGCGTGAAACCGTCTATTTGCGCGAGCTTTTGGCCAGCAAGGACTACGAAACCACCAAGGGGCGTTTGCCGTTGATCCTTGGCAAGACCATCGGTGGCGAACCGGTAATCGCCGATCTTGCCAAGATGCCGCATCTGCTGGTTGCCGGCACCACCGGATCGGGCAAGTCGGTGGCCATCAACACCATGATTCTGTCGATCCTGTACCGGCTTTCGCCAGACCAGGTAAAATTGATCATGATCGATCCAAAAATGCTGGAACTGTCTATCTATGACGGCATCCCGCATTTGCTGACACCTGTTGTCACTGACCCGAAAAAGGCCGTTGTCGCGCTCAAATGGACCGTGCGCGAAATGGAAGAGCGCTACAAAAAGATGTCAAAGTTCGGCGTGCGCAACATTGACGGCTACAATGCCCGGCTGGAACTGGCGAAAAAGAAGAACGAGCAGCTCACCCGCACAGTTCAAACCGGTTATGATCGCCATACCGGCGAAGCCGTCTACCAGACAGAGGAACTCGACCTTTCGCCCATGCCGTTCATCGTTGTCATCATCGACGAAATGGCCGACTTGATGATGGTTGCGGGCAAGGATATCGAAGGCGCGGTTCAGCGGCTGGCGCAAATGGCCCGAGCCGCGGGCATCCATGTTGTCATGGCCACCCAGCGCCCGTCGGTGGACGTCATCACCGGCACAATCAAGGCTAACTTCCCGACCCGGATTTCGTTCCAGGTAACTTCAAAAATCGACAGCCGCACCATTTTGGGCGAACAAGGCGCCGAGCAATTGCTGGGCATGGGCGACATGCTCTACATGGCTGGCGGCGGGCGAATCCAGCGCGTCCACGGACCGTTTGTTGCCGATGACGAAGTCGAATCAGTGGTTGCGCACCTGAAAACCCAAGGCGTGCCGCAATATCTGGAATCAGTAACCGCAGAGGAAGACGAGGCGGGCGAAGGCTATTCAGCCGGACCAGCCGGAACGATGGAGCTTTCCGAATCGAACGATCTCTACGATAATGCGGTGGCAGTTGTGCTGAACGACCGCAAGGTTTCCACCAGTTACATTCAGCGGCGTCTGGGAATTGGCTACAACCGGGCTGCCTCGTTGATCGAGCGGATGGAAAAAGAAGGATTGATCAGTTCAGCCAACCATGCCGGCAAGCGGGAAATCCTCGTGCCTGGCGAAAACGAGACCATCTGACGCCTCTACAGCCATCTTTCGGCCATTTGGTTGGTCAAATGCATTCTTGAAGGCCGCTTCAGCGAATATCAGCCCAGGAACAAGTCCAATGATGAAAATGCCCGGCATACCTGCTTGCAGGCCACTGCATAAACTGCGCGCGGCAGCCATGTCCGCACTGCTGCTGCTGGCTTGCGGCACGGCAATTGCCCAGGACACTGCGCCCGTCGCTCCGCTTTCCAAAGAGGAAATGGTTGATCAGCTCAGCACGCATTTCTCGTCTGTTCCAACGATGGCCGGTGAGTTTGTCCAGTTTGGCCCCAATGGCGAGCAAACCGGCGGCAAGTTTTACCTCGAACGTCCCGGCAAAATACGTTTCAACTACGAAAAGCCTGCATCTGTGGAGGTGATCTCCAATGGCAAGACCGTTGCGGTTCACAACAGCAAATTGAAAACCTGGGATTTCTACCCGCTCGACAAGACACCCTTGAAGATGCTGCTCAGCGACAAGATGTCGGCGCAAGACAAATCAATCCGCGATGTGATTTCCGAAGCCGACCTGACCACGGTTGTGATGGGCAACAACCAGATATTTGGCGATGCCATCATAACCTTGATGTTTGATCCGGCCAGCTTCGACCTGCGTCAGTGGACGATCAAGGATTCGCAGGGCAAAGAGACATCCGTGATGGTTTTCAACGTCCAGAAAAACGTGGTGATTCCGGCAAAGTTGTTTTCTTTCGACGAGCGTGAAATTCGCCGGCGGTTGCAGGAAAGCAAACAGCGCGGCTGATATTTTTCCAAGTCACCATTGTCGATGAACAAAGTACGGGAAAGCGGCGCTTGTCCCTTGCGCCGCTGCGCCGGGTAGACCAGTTTCGGGCGATCACTCTCGCCGAAAGCCCCGAAATGTCGTTTTCCCTGGCCACCTGGAACATCAATTCTGTCCGTTTGCGGGAAGGTCTGGTTGAGCAGTTTCTCACCGAAAACCAGCCGGACATTTTGTGCTTGCAGGAAATCAAGTGCCAGAATGACCAGTTCCCTGGAAAGGCGTTCCGAAAACTGGGCTATGAGCACCAGTTCGTCCACGGGCAGAAGGGATACCACGGCGTTGCCATTGTTTCGCGGCTGCCACTGGATGAGCAGCATTCCTTCGATTTTTGCAGCATCGGTGATTGCCGGCACATTTCCGCACAGTTCAAACTGGCGGGTCAAAAACTTCGGGTTCACAATTTCTATGTCCCGGCGGGCGGCGACGAACCGGACGTGGCCATCAATCCGAAATTTGAACACAAACTTCGCTATGTTTCAGAACTGGCGTCGGTTTCAGCGGTAGAGGACGGCATCCCCGCCTTTTTAGTGGGTGATCTGAACATTGCACCGCTCGAAAACGACGTATGGTCGCACAAGCAGCTTTTGAAAGTGGTCAGCCATACTCCGGTGGAAACCGAAGGTCTGACAAAGGCGTTCCGGCAAGGCGGTTGGAGCGATCTTGTCCGTCAGCATTTTCCGCAAGACCAGAAAGTTTACACTTGGTGGAGTTACCGCGCCCGTGACTGGGATACTGCAGATCGCGGCAGGCGGCTGGACCATGTCTGGGCAGCGCCTGAACTGGCAAGATCCTTGTCTGGCATCCGCATCCTGCGCGAGGCGCGCGGCTGGCAACAGCCATCCGACCATGTGCCGGTGATTGCCACACTGGACATCGGCTAACCTTGACAATCGGGGCGCTAACGCCGCTTTGGCAAATCGAACTTTGGCGCTGACTGGATAACCGAGTGCAGTTCTTCCAGCTGGCGCAACATGGAGTGCACGGAGGCTGAAATCCGCTCATGCACGATCACGGCGCTTTCGGGGTAGCTTGTCAGCATCCGGTGAAACAGCACCCGCGGCACGAACAGCACCTCACTGTTGGCTCGCGCCACGGCGCTGGTTGCCCGGATTGAATCAGTTACCAGTCCAAGTTCACCGACCAGCGTGGCTTCACCGCAGCTGTCCACAACAACTTCCCGGCTGCCGCGATAAATCACCAGATCGATCTGGCCACCGGATACCACATACCCCCCATGGCTTTCATCCCCCGGACGGTACAGTTCGCGCCCTGCCCGAACCAGCTCCCGTTCGGCACCAAAAGCGAGCAACCGCAACTGCTCGTCGGGAAAATCCCGAAGCAGGGCGACACGTTTCAGCAGCTCGACGTCATTTTGCAGCGCCATGACGCAACCCTATCCCTTTGAAGGGCAGATTCGTCAATGACATGGAGACATTGCGCTGTTGATGCTTCAAGGAACCAGCTTGTATCCGCCGCCTTCGGTAACCAACATCCGCGAATTGGACGGGTCCTTTTCGATTTTCTGGCGCAGCCTGTAGATATGGGTTTCTAGCGTATGGGTTGTAACACCTGAATTGTAACCCCAGACCTGCTCCAGCAGTTCGTCGCGGCCGATGATTTTTTGCTCGGCGCGGTAAAGGTATTTGACGATTGCCGTCTCTTTCTCGGTCAACCGGACTTTCGAACCGTTCTGTTCGACCATCAATTTCTGCGACGGTTTGAACGTGTACGAGCCGATCGAGAATACGGCGTCCTCGCTCTGCTCATGTGTGCGCAATTGCGCCCGGACCCGCGCCAGAAGCACGGCAAAACGGAACGGCTTGGTGACATAGTCGTTGGCGCCCGCTTCAAGGCCCAAAATGGTGTCGGAATCGGTGTCATGCCCGGTCAACATGATGATTGGTGCCTTGAAGCCGGATTTGCGCAGCACTTTCACCGCTTCGCGGCCGTCCATGTCCGGCAGGCCGACATCCATGATCAACAAGTCAACCCTGCCATTGCGGGCAGCATGAATGCCCTTGGCAGCTGTGGATTCGCAGCTGATTTGAAATTCCTCGTGCAATGAAAGCTGTTCAACCAATGCTTCGCGCAACGCGTCATCATCATCAACCAACAATATGTGCCGTGAAGTCATGGATCTAATTCCCCTTGTAACGGTCTGGCAATTTCACGAAACTAGCACAGTGCTTAGGTTGCGCATCGCGAAAATGTAAGGCATGCGGCTGTTCGACAACATGAATGTGAACAAACGGCAAAAATTGTGACCGGAAGGGGCGATGCATACAATTCCCTTCAAACCCTTGGTGAACAACAACAAACAGGTCTGGACGGTTCGTCGGGCTCCCGGAATCCTGGCCCACCGGGGGTTGCTGCGCATCGGTTCAAATGTTTTTGCCTGCAATCTGGGCCGCAACGGCATTTCAGTCCGCAAACGCGAGGGTGATGGTGCCACGCCTGCAGGCAGGCTTTCTGTCCTGGGTGGATACCAAAACACAGCCAAGCCGTTTTTTGTCACCGGTTCGCGCAAACTGCGCCAAATTGATGAATCACTTGGCTGGTGCGATGCACCAAACCACCCTTCCTACAACATGCCTGTGCAGCTGCCATTCGGCGCCAGCCATGAAAAGATGATGCGCAATGACAGGCTCTATGATTTGTGTCTTGTTCTGGACTGGAACTTTTCCCGGCGGGCCCGCTACCGTGGCAGCGCGATTTTCGTGCATTTGACCCGGCCGGACAACGGCCCGACGGAGGGATGCATCGCACTTGATCCCAAATTGATGCAGCGATTGCTCAGCCAGTTGGTCAAGGGTGTCCAAATCAGGGTCATCGCCTGAACAGCGCTACCTGCTGCCGAAAATCGCACTGCCGACGCGCACATGCGTTGCGCCATGCAGGATCGCGGTTTCAAAATCGCCGGACATGCCCATCGACAGTTTGTCCACGCCACATTCATCCGCCAGCCGTGCCAGCATGTCAAAATGAAAGGCCGGATCCTCGCCAGCCGGCGGTATGCACATCAGGCCCTCAATTTTCAGGCCGTGCTCCGAACGGCAGTTTTGGACAAAATCGCCGAGATGCTCGGGATAAATGCCGGCCTTCTGTGGCTCTTTTCCGGTGTTTGCCTGAACGAACAACTTGAGCTGTTTTCCTTGCCGCTTCATCTCAAATGCCAACGCAGCCGCGATCTTTTCCCGGTCCACGGTTTCAATCACATCAAACAGCGCCACCGCTTCGCCTGCCTTGTTGCTTTGCAACGGTCCGATCAGATGCAGCTCAACACCTGGAAATCGTGACCGTAGTTGCGGCCATTTCCCCGCCGCTTCCTGAACCCGGTTTTCGCCAAACATCCGGTGCCCGGTTTCCAGAACCGGCGCTATTTCGGCAGCATCAAAGGTTTTGCTCACCACGACCAGATTGACCGGACCCGATTGCCTTTTGGCGCGGCTTTCGCTGGAAGCAATTCTGGCCTGAATATCCTGAAGGTTCTGTATCGCTGAGCTCATTTCCTGCTCCAAAATTCCGTTCTGCCGGTTACCATGGCATCTGGCAAAGCCCGCACCTGTTGACCCCTGCGCCAAATTCTGGTTGACCACGGGATAGCCCAATTTCAGGCAAATCCTGCAGAGACAAGCGCATATGGCCAGCCCACGCTACAACGCAAGCGAAACGGAAGCCCGTTGGCAAAAAACCTGGGAAGAGCACAAGCTCTTCGAAACGCCGCGCGGTGCTGGCAGCGGCAAACCCAAATACTATGTCCTCGAGATGTTTCCCTATCCCTCGGGTCGCATCCACATGGGCCATGTGCGCAACTATGCCATGGGCGATGTCGTCGCCAGGTTCATGCGGGCAAAAGGCCATGACGTGCTGCACCCGATGGGCTGGGACGCCTTCGGCATGCCGGCGGAGAACGCGGCGATGGAGCGCGGCGTGCATCCCGGCGGCTGGACCCGCGAGAACATCGCCGCGATGAAGGCGCAGCTTCTGCTCATGGGCCTGTCGCTGGACTGGTCGCGCGAGATCGCCACCTGCGAGCCGGCCTATTATCGCCACCAGCAGGCGCTGTTCCTCGACATGCTGGCGGCGGGGCTGGTGTATCGCCGCGCCTCGATGGTCAACTGGGATCCGGTCGATCACACCGTGCTGGCCAACGAGCAGGTGATCGACGGCTGCGGCTGGCGCTCCGGCGCGCCCGTCGAGCGGCGCGAACTGACGCAATGGTTCTTCCGCATCGCCGACATGGCCGAGGATCTGCTGGCGGGTCTCGACCGCCTGCCGCACTGGCCCGAGAAGGTGCGCGCCATGCAGCGCAACTGGATCGGTCGGTCGGAGGGGCTGACCTTCCGCTTCGAGGCGATCCCCGATTCGCGCCTGCCCGACTGGCGCGATCTGGAGGTCTATTCGACGCGGCCCGACACGATCTTCGGCGCCGGCTTCATGGGCGTGTCGCCCGACCATCCGCTGGCCCGCGCGCTGGAGGCGCAAAACCCCGATATCGCAGCGTTCTGCGCCGAGTGCCGCCGCATGGGCACCTCGGAGGCCGAACTGGAGACGGCGGAGAAGAAGGGCGTGGACACCGGGCTGAAGGTGCGCCACCCGTTCGACCCGTCGATCGACCTGCCGGTGTGGATCGCGAACTTCATCCTGATGGACTACGGAACCGGCGCGATCTTCGGCTGCGCGGCGCATGACCAGCGCGACCT
>JBGSOG010000021.1:0-3500 GCA_041739225.1 Rhizobiaceae bacterium | reverse complement strand
TGCTGCTGCTGGGAGCGCTGGCCTTGGCCGGGTGCGAGAGCAGCGGAAGCACGCGCGCCTATACCGGCACGGTCAACAATCCGGGTGGCCCCAAAGCCACCGAAGCCTATCGACCGGGTGGCCCGCGCAGCGATTTCGTGCAGGGCAGCGAAACGGCGCAACGCGCTGCTTCGGTTCAGGTGAACCGCTTCGCGTGGCGCGCAGCGCTCGACACGATTTCGTTCATGCCGCTGGCGTCGTCGGACCCCTATGGCGGCGCCATCGCCACCGACTGGTATGTCTCGCGCGCCAACCCCAACGAGCGCCTGCGCGTGAACATCCTCGTCGGCGGCCCCGAGCTGCGCGGCGATTCCGTGCGTGTGACCGTGTTCCGCCAGGAGCGGCGCGGCGGGCGCGGCGATTGGGCCAACGTCACCGTCGATCCGAGCGTGGCGCAAAACCTCGAAAGCGTCATCATCCAGCGCGCCCGCGAGATCAGCCAGCGCACCGGCGGTTGATTCCCCGGCGAAAAAGGTGAAGTAAACAGGAGACGGGGAGGCCGTGATTTTCGCGCGCCTTTCGCGCGAGCTCTGTTTCCGGGCTCCTGTTCTCTTTCGATTGACCGAGCGCGTGACGCGCAGACCAGGCAGCGATGGCCGTCCGCTACAATTTCAACGAAACCGAAGCCAAGTGGCAGCGCATCTGGGAGGAAACCAAGGCCTTCCAGGTGGACGAGGACCCGAAGCGGCCGAAGTACTACGTCCTCGAGATGTTCCCCTACCCTTCGGGGCGCATCCACATGGGCCATGTGCGCAACTACGCGCTCGGCGATCTGCTGGCACGCTACAAGATGGCCAAGGGCTTCAACGTATTGCATCCGATGGGCTGGGACGCCTTCGGCATGCCGGCTGAAAATGCCGCGATGCAAAACAAGGTTCACCCCAAGGCCTGGACCTATGACAACATTGCCGCCATGCGCAAGCAACTCAAGACCATGGGCCTGTCGATTGACTGGTCGCGTGAGTTTGCCACCTGCGATGTCGAGTATTATCAGCAGCAGCAGCACCTGTTTCTCGATTTCCTTGAAGCGGGCATCGCCTACCGACGCAAGTCCAAGGTCAATTGGGACCCGGTAGACCAGACAGTGCTGGCCAACGAACAAGTCATCGACGGGCGTGGCTGGCGCTCCGGCGCGTTGGTCGAGCAGCGCGAACTGACACAATGGTTCCTGAAAATTTCCGATTACTCACAGGACCTACTCGATTCGCTGGAGGGCCTCGACCGCTGGCCGGAAAAAGTCCGGTTGATGCAAGCCAACTGGATCGGCCGCAGTCGCGGCATCGAATTGCCCTTCCATCTCACTTCGCCTGCGCACGGCGTGAATGCACTCGTTTGTTATTCGACCCGGCCTGACACGCTGCGGGGTGCAACTTTCCTTGCAATTTCCGCCGACCATCCGCTGGCCAAGGCATTGGCAAACGAAAATCCCGATATTGCCGCCTTTTGCGAGGAATGCCGGCGCATCGGCACATCCGAGGAAGCCGTTGAAAAGGCCGAGAAACTGGGTTTCGACACCGGGCTGCGTGTGCTCAACCCCATCAATGGCGAAGACACGCTGCCGGTCTGGATCGGAAATTTCGTACTGATCGAATATGGCACCGGCGCCATATTCGGCTGTCCGAGCCACGACCAGCGCGATCTGGACTTTGCCCGCAAATATGGCCTGCCGGTCGTCAACGCCTTCAACATGCCCGGCGAGACAACTGCTGTTGCCGCAGAGGCGCTGGTGCCCGGCAAGGATGTTGCGGTTGAATATGTCGAGCATTTTGCCAATATCGCCACGGCGACTGCTTATGACGCGGTCGAAAAATCAATCAACTGGCTGGAGGCCCGCAATCTGGGCGAAGGCCAGGTCCGGTTTCGGCTGCGCGACTGGGGAATTTCCCGTCAGCGCTATTGGGGCTGCCCGATCCCGGTCATTCACTGCGAAAGCTGTGGCGTGGTGCCGGAGAAGAAGGAAAACCTGCCGGTTCGCCTGCCTGAAGACGTGGAATTCGACCGGCCCGGCAATCCGCTCGACCGCCATCCGACCTGGCGCAATACCACTTGTCCGCAATGTGGCGCGGCTGCCTTGCGTGAAACCGACACCATGGACACGTTTGTCGATTCGTCCTGGTATTTTGCAAGGTTTACCGCACCCGAGCTCTCAACACCCACCGATCCCGATATTGTCGGTCATTGGCTGCCGGTAGACCAGTATATTGGCGGCATCGAGCACGCGATCCTGCACCTCCTGTACTCGCGGTTTTTTGCCAGGGCGATGCGCCAGACCGGCCATGGCGGAGCGGACGAGCCATTCCGAGGTCTGTTCACGCAAGGGATGGTGGTTCACGAGACCTACCGCGGCAGCGAGGGACAATGGGTTTCCCCGGCAGAAATCCGCATTGAAGAAAACGATGCAGGCCGCAAAGCCTACCTTTTGTCCAACAACAGCGAGATTTCCATCGGTGGCATCGAAAAGATGTCAAAGTCCAAGCGCAACACGGTCGATCCCGACGACATTATTTCCAGCTATGGCGCTGATACCGCACGCTGGTTCATGCTTTCGGATTCGCCGCCGGACCGCGATGTGATCTGGACCGAAGCAGGCGTTGAAGGCGCACACCGGTTTGTCCAGCGCATCTGGCGCATGACTGGCGGGATTGCTTCACTTCCTGCGCCCGGCGGCACTGCCGCACCCGATGATTTGCTGCGGCTTGCCCACCGGACATTGGCCAAAGTCGAGACCATGATATCGGAGTTGCGCTTCAACAGTGCGGTCGCGCAAATTTACACGCTTGCCAATGCGGTGGAAGAAGGGTTGCGGGCTGCAAAGTCCGGGTCCTCATCAGCCAATTTGGTGCCAGTTGCCAGACTGATGATCCAGATGATAGCGCCAATGATGCCGCATCTGGCTGAAGCGTGCTGGCAATTGCTTGGCGGCAAAGGCATGCTGGCTGCTGCGCCATGGCCGCTGGTCGATCCATCGCTGTTGGCAGAGGACACGCTGCTGCTTCCGGTTCAGATCAATGGCAAAAAACGCGCTGAAATAACCATTGCTTCAGATGCCGGCGAAGCCGACATTGTTGCTGCGGTCCTTGCACTGGATGTGATACAAAAGGCTTTGGATGGCATGCAGCCACGCAAGGTCATCGTTGTGCCCAAAAGAATCGTCAACATCGTGGTTTGACAATAAAGTTGTAATTAAATTGGGAAAGACAGGCCTCATGCAACCGACCAGACGCAGCCTGCTGGCTGCCTTGGCATTGACCGGAACCGCCGCCTTGGCCAGCTGCACGTGGGAGCCTTTGCATGGCTCCAGCGGGTATACCGACCCGACGGCAGGGGCGTTGGCCCAGGTTTCAGTGAGCGATGTGGAAACACGCGTTGGCCAGCAATTGCGCAATCACCTGATTTTCCTGCTGCATGGCGGTCGCGACCCGCTCGAAACCCGTTACGAAGCACGCATCCGCGTCAGCAAC
>JBGSOG010000085.1:0-115942 GCA_041739225.1 Rhizobiaceae bacterium | reverse complement strand
GGTGTGATTTGTCGCCCTCGCCCTTCGAGGCTCGCTGTGCTCGCACCTCAGGATGAGGTCGTCTGGTCACGCGACTATTCTTCAACTTCATCCTGAGGTGCGAACCTGAGCGAAGCGAAGGGAGCCTCGAAGGGCGAAGTTGATAGGGCTTGGCGTCCGCCTCCCCCTTGAGGGGGTCCGCAGGACGGCGATTGCGAGCGAAGCGAAGCAGAGCGGGTGAGGGCTTGTCACTTCAATGGGATCACAGGCATTGGAACAGGAATACCCCTACCCCGGCGCTTCGCGCTGACCTGCCGGGGCGAGCCACGGGTCTTGCCCGTCCTGCGGCCCCCCACAGGTGGGAGGGTGAAGCCCCACCCTCAAACCCCTGCCTTTGCGCCGCGTGTGACGATGCCGAGGGTGTCGCTTTCGCGGGCCTTGCGCAAGATTTCCTCCGCCTCGCTGGCTTCGCGCTGACGGTTCCACATCTGCGCGTAGAGGCCCTTCTTTTTCAGCAACGCTGCATGGCTGCCGCGTTCGGCGATCTCGCCAGCCTTCAGCACGATGATCTCGTCGGCATTGATGACGGTGGAAAGCCGGTGGGCAATGACCAGCGTGGTGCGGTTTTTCGACACTTCATCCAGCGCCGACTGGATTTCGCGCTCGGTCTGGGTGTCGAGCGCCGAGGTCGCTTCATCAAGAATCAGGATCGGCGGCGCTTTGAGCAGCGTTCGGGCAATGGCCACGCGCTGCTTTTCACCACCGGAAAGTTTGAGCCCGCGCTCGCCGACTTCGGTCAAAAACCCTTTGGGCAGCGAGCGGATGAAATTGCCGATCTGGGCCATTTCGGCGGCATGTTCGACTTCGGCATCATTGGCCCCGGTGCGGCCATAGCGGATGTTGTAGCGCACCGTGTCGTTGAAAAGCACGGTGTCCTGCGGCACCATGCCAATGGCGGCGCGAAGGCTCTCTTGCCGGATGTCGCGCACGTCCTGCCCGTCGATGAGAATGCGCCCGCCGGTGACATCGTAAAAGCGGTACAGCAGCCGCGAAATCGTCGACTTTCCGGCACCCGACGGGCCGACAATAGCGACCGTCTTGCCGGCCGGAACGGTGAAGGAGACCTTCTTCAAGATGGCGCGGTCTGGATCGTAGGAAAAATCGACATTGTCGAAAACGATCTCGCCCTTGGCGATGGCGAGCGGCTTGGCGCCGGGCGAATCCTGGATTTCCTGCTCGACTTCCAGAAGATCGAACATGGCTTCAAGATCGGTAAGGCCCTGGCGGATTTCGCGGTAGATGAAGCCGATGAAATTGAGCGGGATCGAAAGCTGCAGCAGCAGGGCATTGATCAACACAAAATCGCCGATGGTTTGCGTTCCGGCCTGAACAGCCAGCGCCGACATCACCATGCAGGCGCCCATGCCGATGCCAAGGATCACCGCCTGGCCGAAGTTGAGCCATGCAAGCGAAGTCCACACTTTGACGGCGGCTTTTTCGTAGCGCTCCATCGAGGCATCAAAGCGCCCGGCTTCCCAGGCTTCATTGCCGAAATATTTCACGGTCTCGAAATTCAGCAGCGAATCGACTGCCTTGGAATTGGCGTCGGTGTCGTTGGTGTTCATGTCGCGGCGGATGGCGATGCGCCAGTCGCTGGCCTTCACCGAAAACCAGATGTAGGCCCAGATCATCACGCCGATCACGACGACATACGAAAAGCCGAACTGGTACCAGATGACAGCGGCCATGAAGGCAAACTCGATGATCGTCGGTCCGCCATTGAGGATGGTGAAGCGGACAATCGCTTCGATGCCCTTGGTGCCGCGTTCGATGACGCGCGACAGGCCGCCGGTGCGCCGCTGCAAATGGTAGCGCAGCGACAGCGCGTGCATGTGACGGAACACGATGGAGGAAAGTTTGCGCACTGCATACTGGCCGACGGAGGCAAACATCGCATCGCGGATCTGGTTCAGCCCGGTCATCAGGATGCGCCCGACATTGTAGGCAACCACCAGCATGACCGGCGCGACCAGCAGTGCCGGCAGCATGCCGGGCGCCGAATTGGTTCCGGTGAGCGCGTCGGTGACCCATTTGTAGGTGTAAGGCACGAGCACGGTGACAATTTTGGCGATGACCAGCACCAGCATCGCCCAGACGACACGGCGCTTGAGATCAGGCCGATCCGAGGGCCACATGTACGGCCACAGTGCCCACAGCGCACCCATGGTCTCGCCCTTGCCGCCGCTGACTTTTGGCGTCACGGCCAGGGTATCCGGCTTGATTTTCTTCATGGATTCAAACGGCTTTCATCTTGGGTGGCGGACTGTCCGGCTACAGCGTCGATGGCGCTGGCCAGCGAGCGAAAGGTTTCGCGGTTAAGGCGGTATCGGGAGCGGTTGCCTTCGAGCTGCAACTCGACCAGACCGGCACGGCGCAACAGGTCAAGGTGCTGCGAGACGGTTGATTGGGCGAGCGGCAGGCAGGCGCACAAATCGCCGCAGCAGCAGTCGTTTTGCTGCAATTGCCGGATGATGCCGATGCGGGCGGGATGTCCCAACGCCTTGAGTTGCGCCGCCAGCAGGTCGGCGCCGGCAAGCGGTTCATGGTCAGCAGAGGGATCACAACAGGAAGCCATGACCCGTTCTTAATCGGTATTTACCGATATATCAAGGTCAGCCGCTGCTGCCCGGTACATCAAACACCTGTCCGGGAAAAATGAGACTCGGATCGCTGATCTGGGCTTTGTTTGCCTCGTAAATCACGGTGTAATTGATGCCTTTGCCCAACATCCGGCGGGAAACCCGCCACAAATTGTCACCGCGCCGAATGATGACCGAAGCACCGGTCTTGATCGGCTCCTGCACTGCAGGCACCACTGCAGAAAAGGGTACTGCTGCGACTTGCGTTTCAGCGGGCTTGGCCGCTTCCACCGGCTTGGCAGGATCGACAATGGCGGGCGCGGTCTCGGCAGGTTTTACCGGCTCGACAACAACTGCTGCGGTTTCAGCCGGTTTCGCCGGCTCGACAACGACCGCTGTGGTTTCAGCAGGCTTTGCCGGTTCGACAGCAGCCACTTGTGCCGGGGCTTCTGCCTCGTGCAACAGCGGCACTTGCGAGCGGGCAGCGACCTGCGTCCCGTCAGCACCCAGCATGTCGGCGCGGATGGTATGGGTGCCGACGGTCAAGCCAGCGGTAGCTTCCAGCAAGAACGTACCATCGGCTCCCACCTTTGTGGTGCCAGCCAGTGCGTCGTCGATGTAAATGTTGACCGCCCTGCCAGCCTCTCCGGACCCGGCCACGAAGATGCGGCCGTTCTCGAAATCAACTGCGGAAACGAGAACCGGTTTTTCCGGGGCAACGACGGCTGCGACCGCCGATGTTTCTGGCGCAGGTGTGATGGCAGCAGTTTGCGTTTGTGCGGCTGGCGAATCGCCTTTTTGCAGAATTCGCGATGCTTCACCGGATTTTGATACCATTGCCAGCAATTCTCCGTCGCCATCTGGAATGGTGACGATACCGGTCTCTTCCGACACCATGGCGGCGCCGGTTGCGTCGGTTGCATTCAAGGTAAGTTCATGTCCGCCTTTTGCCAACGGTGTGTCGAGTACAATGGCAAAATCACCGCCCGGCCCGGCTTTTGCCGAGGCAATCACGGTTCCGCCAGACATCAGTTCAACAGTGCTGTCCGGTTTGGCCGATCCGGCGACAACTGCCGATCCGTCTTTCTCGACACGCAAGATGTCAAATCTTGGCATTTGCGGGCTCAGCGACGCCATTTCCTGCGGTTTTTGCGGTTCAGCCGCCTTGGTTTCAACCGGCTGTTCGCTGGTTTGTGCCTTTGGCGCTTCGCTCCCCAATGATGCAACAGCGGCGGGCTGGTTGTTGCCCTGCTGCGTTGCATAATAGCCGCCGCCTGCGACAACACCTATGGCCGCACCGCCGGCAAACAGCCGGGCAATCAGATTGTTCTTGCTGCTCATTGCAAAGCCTTCCCCAAAAGCTGCCGACAATCAGAATGCCGGGAATAAGCCACGCGACCGCGCGATGGCTGGTTGACGTCACTATATAGACCAAAGCAGCAGGTAAAAACACTGTGTCGCTGTCGCATTTTTGTCATCCGGTGGGGATTAAGGCAGGGATGTCGCCAAGCGGGCAGTTGACCTTGCATCAACGAAACGCTCCTATCGACGGCGCAACGTTCGTTCCAAACCGGAGACAGCAATCTTGGCAGACATCGGCTCCATTTGCGTCTATTGCGGCTCGCAACCAGGCAACAACGCCGCACACCTGGCAGCAGCCATCGAGCTTGGCACAGCCATGGGAAACTCCGGCATTCGCCTGGTTTATGGCGGTGGTGCAAAGGGCATCATGGGTGCGGTGGCTGATGCGGTTCTGGCGGCAGGTGGCGAGGTGACCGGGATCATCCCGCAATTCCTGATTGCCAAGGAAGCCTCGCAAATGGCGCTGACAAGGCTCAGCGAAACCTACGTCACCCAGAACATGCATGAGCGGAAACACGAGATGTTTGAGCGGGCCGACGCGTTTGTTGCCCTGCCCGGTGGCATCGGCACGCTGGAAGAAATCATCGAGATCATGACCTGGGCCCAGCTCGGCCGCCATGAAAAGCCAATCCTGATTGCCAACATCGCCGGCTTCTGGAACCCGCTGCTTTCGCTGCTCGACCACATGCGCGAAGAAGGGTTCATTCACACGATGTCGCGCGTTCGGCCATTGGTCGTGGACCATGCCAGGGACATCGTTCCGGCATTGCTTGCGGTTCGCGATCCGGCAAACCCGGAAGGCGACGAGGCGACCATCGGCAGGATGTGAGCGGTTTTTGACTTTGCCCTAAGCACCCTTCCTGTTTGCGAACAGGCTCCAAGAGTAGATCGCCAGCGCGATCTATTTTCTCCGACCTGTGATTTCAAGTATTTTAGTTCTCCAAGCCCGTTTTGCAAAATGAATCGCAAATTTCCGCATTTAAGCAGAGGAAACGCATTTTTCTTGAGGTTGCATTGCTTGTTTGAAACTATCCCCGATTTAAAGCACCCTAAGGCAAGTGACTGCTATGGCTGGACTAAGGAGTATACAAATTGGTTTTAGATTCGCGTTTCTGGCGGGAAGACATTGGGAAATACGCTAAGACATTTCGACCAATGAAAAATCCGCCGCGTTGGTCGGAACGGTTGGTTGTGAATTTCGAGAAAGATGTAACAATAGCCCTCTTTATGGTCAGACGATTGGCTGAATCTGGAAAATTTTCAACGAAATTCAAAACCCACCGCGCAAAAGTTTTTAGATGCATATTCAATGGAGAATTACATAGACTAAGATATAAAGATATAGACGAGCTTTATGATCTTAATACTGAACAACCAATTCAAGTAAGCGCGATTTTTATATGCAACCAATTCATTCATGCAAATTTTACCTATGCATTCAGAGGTATAGATAGGAATTGGGAAGGATTATACACAAGCTCGGATTTCGAGAGACGAAAGTGGATTTATAAAGTTCCAATATCTGAGGTCGTAAAAATACTAGAACTTGCTGCCGTAGACATGCCAAGCAGAAGCCAGTGGCGCTATGATAGCCAAGCAGAAGACTGGATCGTGGAAACCGACTAGTTGTAAAAAAGTCGCATAGCTCAATTGGTTTGCGGCATCTAGCTTGAAACCGTTCATAAAACATCTGCATATTGCCAGCGCCCCCAGCGCTCATGGCGCTTTCAGCAATCCCAACCTTTTTGCCGCCTGTTTTTTGGCCAAAACATCGCCATGATCCGTCAGCCTCACGCAACCTTTCGGTTGGCGAACAGGCTCCACGAATAGATTGCCAGCGCTGTCCAGATCATCATGAATGCTATCAGCTTGGCATTGTTGAACGGCTCGCCGAAAGCGAAAACCGCCACCAGGAAGATCATCGTCGGCGCGATGTATTGCAGGATGCCGATGGTGGTTAGCCGTAACATTTTGGCACAGTGCGCATAGAGAATGAGCGGCACAGCGGTGACCACGCCAGCGAACAGCAGCATGCCGGTGTCATAGGTGCCGGTGTGCAGAAAATGGCCTGCGCCCGTGGTCTCAAGATAGGCAATATATCCCAGTGCAAACGGGGTCAGCAGCATGACTTCCAGGAAAAACCCTTCGGTTGCCCCGACCTTTAGCGTTCGTTTGAACAACGCATAAAAGCCCCACGAAAATGTGAGGCCAACCGAAACCCATGGCAGGCTTCCCGCTTCGACGGTGAGGAAAACCACGGCTGCGGCAGCCAGCGCAACCGCCAGCATCTGCATGCGGCTCAGCATTTCGCCGAGCAGCACCGAAGCAAGCAGGATCGAAAACAGCGGGTTGATGTAGTAGCCCAGCGCGCTTTCAAGTGCCCTGCCCGCCGCAATCGACCAGACATAAATGCCCCAGTTGATGGTGATGATCGAGGCGGTGAGTGCCGCCATCGCCAGCGTGCGCGGTGATGAAACGGCGCGTTTGATCTCGGTGAATTTTCCGGACAAAAGAATGACTGCTGCGGCAATCGGTACCGACCAGACAATGCGGTGCGCAACGATCTCGGCAGCCGGGATGTGCGCCACAGCCTTCATGTAGAAAGGCAGGAAGCCCCACAGGAAATAGGTGAAAATCGCTATGGCAAGGCCTTCGCGCGTATCGACATTGGCTTTTTTCGCCGGTGCGGCCAGCTCTGTATCGGTCATGACAGGGAACCCTCTGCGCCAAGCCATGCACCGTCACGGGATGTTTTGCCACCCGTTTTTGTTGACCGGTGAAATCAATGCGACTGAACCGACAACGCTACTGTGCAGCTTTTCGCAGCGCCGCCGCTTTCATCAGCTTGAAGCGGATGGAATCAACCAGCGCCTGGAACGAGGCATCGATGATGTTGTCGGAGACGCCGATGGTGGTCCAGCGCTCACCGCTGCCATCCATCGATTCGATCAGCACGCGGGTGATGGCCTCGGTGCCACCATTGAGGATGCGCACCTTGAAGTCGGTGAGTTCAAGATCGGCGATCTCGCCCTGGTATTTGCCTAGATCCTTGCGCAGCGCCTGATCCAGCGCGTTGACCGGTCCGGCACCTTCGGCCACCGAGAGATATTTCTCGCCATCGACCACCACTTTGACCACCGCCTGCGAAACGGTGACGACATTGCCCACGGCATTGAAGCGGCGCTCGACCTCGGTCTTGTAGCTTTCGACACTGAAAAACTGCGGTGCGGTGCCGAGGATCGAGCGGGCGAGGAGCTCGAAGCTGGCTTCGGCTGCCTCATAGGACCAGCCCTGCGCCTCGCGTTCCTTGACGATGGAAACCAGCTTGTCGAGATTGGGGTCGTCCTTGCCAACCTTGATGCCGCGACGCGAAAGTTCAGCCAGAAAATTGGATTTGCCGCCCTGGTCGGAGACCATGACGCGGCGACGGTTGCCAACCGTTTCCGGCGGCACGTGCTCGTAGGTTTTCGGCTCCTTGAGAATGGCGGATGCGTGAATGCCCGCCTTGGTGGCAAATGCCGAAGCGCCGACATACGGGGCCTGGTGGTCTGGCGCGCGGTTGATGATCTCGTCGAACTTGCGCGACAGGAATGTTAGGTCGGCCAGTTGCTTCGGGTCGATACCGGTGCGGAACCGGTCAGCAAAATGCGGCTTCAACGCCAGCGTGGCTATGATCGAGACAATGTTGGCATTGCCGCAACGCTCGCCAATGCCGTTGAGCGTGCCCTGGATCTGGCGCACGCCGGCTTCCACGGCGGCGAGCGAATTGGCAACCGCCTGCCCGGTGTCGTCGTGCGCGTGAATGCCGAGGCGGTCGCCTGGAATGCCTGATGCAATCACGGCGCAAACGATCGCATGCACTTCCGACGGCTGCGTGCCGCCATTGGTGTCGCACAGCACGATCCAGCGTGCGCCGGAATCATAAGCAGTTTTTGCGCACTCGAGCGCATAGGCCGGATTGGCCTTGTAACCGTCGAAAAAGTGCTCGCAATCGACCAATGCTTCGCGCCCGGTGGCGATTGTTGCGGCGACCGAGTCGCGGATACAGGCAAGGTTTTCCTCGTTGGAAATGCCCAGCGCCACAGCGACATGGTAGTCCCACGACTTGGCCACATAGCAGATTGCGTCGGTTTTCGACTGGTGCAGCGCGGCGATGCCGGGGTCATTCGAGACCGAAACGCCGGCGCGCTTGGTCATGCCAAAGCCGGTGAATTTCGCCTTGGTCGTGCGTTTTTTCGAGAAGAATTCGGTGTCGGTCGGGTTGGCGCCGGGATAACCGCCTTCGAC
The DNA here is from genome assembly GCA_041739225.1 of Rhizobiaceae bacterium. GTDB lineage: Bacteria > Pseudomonadota > Alphaproteobacteria > Rhizobiales > Rhizobiaceae > BOKV01. Next base: position 107,675 of record JBGSOG010000085.1, on the reverse strand, counting down.
ATAGTCGAGGCCGAGGGAATCCAGCATCTGGGCGATCTTCACCTTGTCGGCGACAGAAAAATCAACGCCGGGCGTTTGCTGTCCGTCGCGCAAGGTGGTGTCAAACAAGTATATGCGTTCGCGTTTCATGATGCCCTACCCGAATATCCCGGCATACCACATCACCGTTAGCACAATGCCAACGACCAGAACGCCCTTGGCGATGAGGCCGTAAAGCAGCCATTTCGGCATTGCCGTGCCAAGTCTTTGCTGGGTCATTGCGGCCATTTCTCCGTGTCGTGGTCCGGGTGCTGGTTGGATATGATGCTGGCAAGGAAGGCCGCCGCGTCGAGGTCTTCCATGGTGTCGCGACCGGGCAAAGCGCCCAGATCGTCGCACCAGGCTATTTTCGCCTCCGTGCCGAACTGCACCACTGGCCTGAGTGAAGCCGGATCATCAAATGCACCCGTGGCGATGGCCACGCCGTCCGGCGCCTCGTAGGTCAGCGGTGTGCCGCAATCAGCGCAAAAACCGCGCCGCACCAAATTGGAAGATGCGTAGCGCTTGGGTTCGCCCCGCGTCCATGTAAGCTTGCCGGTGCGGGTGGAGACGAGCGGGGCATAAAATGCGCCGAACGCTTTCTGGCACATACGGCAATGGCAGATCGAACTATCGGGCAAATCGCCCTCGACACGAAAGCGGACTGCTCCGCACTGGCAGCCGCCTGTGTGAACCTTGCTCATGCGGCAACCCCTTTGCCGGCAAACCGGTCGGTGGCGCGAATGAGTTGGTCGAGTATGCCGGGCTCGCTGAAGGCATGGCCGGCGCCTTCGATGATGTGAAATCCGGCTTGCGGCCAAGCCTTGTGCAACCGCCAGGCGTAGTGCAGCGGGCATGGCATGTCGTATCTTCCGTGGACAATCACGCCGGGAATTGCATGAAGCCTGTGCGCGTCGCGGATCAACTGGTCATGCTCCAGCCAGCCTGCATGCACGAAATAATGGTTTTCGATGCGGGCAAAAGCGAGCGCAAATTCGTCCTGGCCAAACACATTGCTGGTTTCCGGCTCCGGCAGCAGCGTGATGGTTTCGCCTTCCCACAAGCTCCAGGCCCGCGCCGCCTCGATCCGCACCGCCGGGTCTTCGCTGATGAGCCGCTTGCGATAGGCACCCATCATGTCGTGGCGTTCAGTTTCCGGGATCGGCGCCAGAAACCGCTCCCATTTTTCCGGAAACATCTGGCTGACGCCAAACTGGTAGTACCATTCGAGCTCGGCGCGGGTGAGCGTGTAGATGCCGCGCACGATGAGTTCGCTGACGTGTTCGGGGTGCTTTTGCGCATAGGCGAGCGCCAGGGTTGAACCCCAAGAGCCGCCGAACACCTGCCATTTGTCGACGCCCATCAGCGCGCGAAGCTTTTCGATGTCGGCAACAAGGTGCCAGGTGGTGTTGGCTTCAAGGGATGCGTAGGGCTTGGAGCGCCCGCAGCTGCGCTGGTCGAACAGCAGCACGTCGTAAAGGGCAGGATCGAAAACGCGGCGCTGCTTTGGCGTGCAGCCGCCGCCCGGCCCGCCATGCAGGAAGACAGCAGGTTTTGCGCCCGGCGTGCCGACGCGCTCCCAGTAGATGCTGTGGCCATCACCGACATCGAGATGGCCAAAGGCATAAGGCTCAATTTCCGGGTAGAAAGTGCGCAGGTCATGGGTCATGGGCGGGGCTCCGGGAATTTGGCATTGGCAAGGATGGTCTCGCAAACGCTGTCTATTGCAGACATGATTTCATGGTTCCAGAATCGCAGTACCAACCAACCGGTACCAGCCAGCACCGCAGTTCTTGCGGCGTCGCTAGTTCGTTCGGCTGTAAAACCGTGTTGCTCACCGTCAACTTCAACCACGATCCGGTGTGTGGGGCAGGCGAAGTCGACGATGTATTTTTCAATCGGGTATTGCCGCCTGAAGCCCAAACCCGCCAGCCGATGCGCACGAAGACGATGCCACAGACGGCGTTCCGCCTCCGTCATGTCCTTTCGCAACTGTCTGGCATTGCCCCGTGTTCGCTTTGGAACGGGCTGGTGTGGCATTGCAAGATGCTCCGTCAAAAGACCCCCCTCTGTCTGCTGCGCAGACATCTCCCCCGCAAGGGGGAGAGGGGGTACCGTACCGAAAACCAGAAAATGGCCTCCGATTTTTCGGTTGCCAAGCCGACAGCACTCATACGATCATTGTTTGCACTGTGTTTTGAATTGCAACTGTTCGGCACAAGGCGGGTTGACCTGTGTTGCTCAGCATGGCGCGCCCCTCTCCCCCCTTGCGGGGGAGATGTCACCACAGGTGACAGAGGGGGGTGAACCTGCCTCACCGTTTCACCTCCCACTTGGTCACGCGCTCGCCGGTGACCGGGTCCGTGCTGTCCATCAGCTGGATGCCCTGTTCGAGCAATTCGTTGCGGATGCGGTCAGCTTCAGCGAAGTTTTTCCCGGCGAGGAGCGCAAGGCGGCGGGTGATCAAAGCCTGTGTTGCATTCAAATCAATACCGTCCAATGGCGCTGAGCCGGGCAAACCCAACAGGTTCAAGGCATGCTGAAGTGGCGCGCCGGCCATGCCGGAAAGCGATTGAAGGACAGAATTGAAATCAAGATCATCGCCAAGCTCTTGCATGACAACAGCGGTGTCACCTTTCTCCGGTTCGCAACCATGCCGCCACAACCTTGAAAGTATCGCCTCCGCCTCCTCCAGCCTCCTCACGCTGAAATCAATCGGCTCGCGGTAATGCGTCATCAGCATCGCAAGACGCAGCACTTCGCCCGGCCATTTGCGTCCGCCGAACTTTTCGGTGTGCAGCAAGTCATGGATGGTGACGAAATTGCCCTCGCTTTTGCTCATCTTCTTCCCCTCGACCTGGAGGAAGCCGTTGTGCATCCAGTAATTGGCCATCACATCGGAGCCGTGGGCGCAGCGCGACTGGGCGATTTCATTCTCATGGTGCGGGAAGATCAGATCCAGCCCGCCGCCATGGATGTCGAACTCCTGGCCCAGATGCGCTTCACTCATCACCGAGCATTCGATGTGCCAGCCGGGGCGGCCATGGATGTCGATGTGCCTGCCGCCTTCATGGAAATGCCCGGCCCAGCCGGGTTCGTCGGCAGCAGATTCTTTCCACAATACAAAGTCGGCGGGGTTCTTTTTGTGCGCCTCGACAGCCACGCGTGCGCCTGCCTGTTGCTCGTCGAGCCTGCGCTTTGAAAGCCCGCCATAATCCGGCATCGAGGCAACGTCGAACAGCACCTCCCTGCCCTCCTTGCCGGTGGCGACATAGGCGTGAACGGCACCTTTTTCGTCGGGCATCAATAACTGATTGATCATCTTCACCATGCCGGGGATGTGCGCCGTGGCGTGCGGCTCGTGCGTCGGCGGCAGGCAGCCGAGCGCGGCTACATCCTTGTGGTATTGTTCCTCAGTCTTGGCGGTAACCCTGGCAATGGCCTCGTTCAGCGGCAGGCCGGGAAAATCACGTCGGGCGCGGGCGTTGATCTTGTCATCAACGTCGGTGATGTTGCGCACATAGGTGACGTGGTTTTCACCGTACAAGTGGCGCAGCAACCGGAACAGCACATCGAACACGATGGCCGGGCGGGCGTTGCCGATATGGGCAAAATCATAAACCGTCGGGCCGCAGACATACATGCGAACGTTCTGCAGATCGATTGGCTCGAACGCCTCCTTGCGGCGCGTCAGCGTGTTGTAGATTTGCAGTCCAGCCATGTTCCCGTCCCCTTTGCGCCAAGCGCAATCTTGCTGCCGGTTGGCCGGGGCGTTTTGGACTTTCGGAAGGGAAAGAGGCAAGAACGACCGGGCCAGCGAAGCGCTAGCGAATAATCCCGATGCAAATGCAGGTGCCGCCAAGTGCGGTGCGTTTGATTGCCATGCCTGCATATTGCGGGAATTGCGGCAGGCGTCAACAGCCAGTCTGAAGGGTGCTGTTTTTCGACAATTTGACCGCGTGCATTCATGAATTTTTAACGGTAAAGGCCGGATTAGAGCGTCAATTCGGCATTTATGGCTGATTTGGTCACAAAAATGCCCGAGACTCAGTCAAAAGCAGCATCAAGCCAAGCGCGATCCGGCAATGCGGACATGACAGCTTGGCAAACGAGGAACGCCCAAATGAAACAAATGCAAGCCATGGATTCCAGCCAGCAGGGCCGGGATCAATTCGACGCCGCACAGAACCGCTGGCGCTCAATCGGCATCGCAGCCGTTGCAGCAGCCACCAGCATCCGCAAGGATGGCCCGGTTACCGCACCGCGTGACGCGACCCTTCTACGGCTGATTGACAGCGTCGCCGAGTAAGGCGAGGCCCAGTGCGGCCATGACGAGCGCAATCGTGCCGTCGAGGATTTGCCAGGCAGTGCGCCGCTCAAACAGCGGTGCAAGAAACCTTGCGCCATAGCCCAGTCCAAAAAACCACACGAACGACGCCAGCACCGCTCCGGCCCCGAAGGCCAGTTTGGCCGCGCCTGCATGGGCGGTGGAATAGGCACCAACCAAAACCACCGTGTCCAGATAGACATGCGGGTTGAGGAACGTGAAGGCGAGGCACTGCGCCAGAGCCGCAGCAAATGAAGGCGGTACGGCGTTTGCGGCCTTCAAGGTTTGCGGCTTGAACGCCCGCCGCAGGCTGATGGCTGCATAGGCAAACAGGAAAGCAGCGCCGGCAAAAGCTATCAATTGCAGCAAGGACGGATTGCCGGCGACCAGCGCACCCATGCCGCCAATCCCCAGCACAATCAGCACTGCATCCGACAAGGCACAGACCAGGCACAGCACAAAGACGTGCGCCTTCAGCAGCCCCATGCGCAAGATGAAGGCGTTTTGCGCACCGATGGCGATAATCAGCGAGGCGCCGAGGAAAAAACCGCTGATTGCGGGTCCAAACAATGTCATTGAAAAGTTCCTGTCAAAAAAGATCCATCTGGCCGCTTTTCGATGTTGGCGCAGTGGCACGCAAGGCAGGTTGTCCGGCCATGGGTTGCTGTACGTCCGGGCCGGAATTGGCAACTTTGTTGACCTTGTCGCCGACAGGGATGGCTTCGAACAGGTTTTCGCGGGCGGGCTGCAACAAATCCGCCACATCGCGTGGTTCCTGCGTTTTGCAGTCGAGCCAACGTTCATGGTCCGAAGGTTCGATCACCACAGGCATGCGATCGTGGATGGCACCGATCAGATTGTTTGCGGAAGTCGTCAGGATCGCCCCGGAATCGATCTCGCTGCCGTCCGCCGAATGCCAGGTTTCCATCAGGCCACCAAAGGTGACGACACCTTCGTTTGCCGGACGTATCCAATAGGCCTGTTTGGGGCCTTTAGGGTCATCGGAGCGTTTCCATTCGTAAAAGCCGGACGCCGCGATCAGCACCCGGCGGTGGCGCATGGCATTGCGAAAGGCCGGCTTTTGCGCGGCTGTCTCCGAGCGGGCATTGATGAGCAGGGTAAAGTCACGCGGGTCTTTCACCCAGCCGGGCACGAGGCCCCAGCGCACCAATACGGCAACGCGGTGCCCCGCCGGGCCATTGACTGCCACAAGCACCGGCTGCGTTGGCGCAATGTTGTAGCGCGGCGGAAAATCATCGACGGTTTCCAGACCCAGCGCATCAGCCACATCCTGCGGGCTTGCCGTCAATGAAAACCTGCCGCACATCTTTGTCTCCGTTGTGCCGAAAGTAAACGAGGAGGTGAGGCCATGCAAATGCAGAAGCACACAACACCGCGACCGTACACGGGCGTTTCGGTTGCCGTATTCGGGCCACAAGGTGTGTTGCTGGCAAAACGCGGCAAGCCGCCTTTTCAGGGCTACTGGTCGCTGCCTGGCGGTAGTCAGGAGTACGGCGAATTGCTGGAAGATGCAGCCCGCAGGGAACTTCACGAAGAGACCGGTTTGGTGGCGCAGAAGCTGGCTTTTGCGCAAATTGTCGAGCCGATGGCGATGAATGACGCTGGCGAAATCGTCTCGCATTTCGTGCTGGCGGTGTTCGTGTGCCGGGAGTTTTCCGGCGCTGCGGTGGCAGGAGATGATGCAGCAGAAATTCGATGGGCAAAACTCACCGATCTTGACGCATTGCAGACAACGCCCGGAACAGCCGAACTGATAAAGCGGCTGCACATGCTGCATAATTGAGTTGGCGCAAGGCGGCGGCGCCCGTTATGTAAGGGCAGGTTTTGACCCTGAAGGCCGTACCATGCGCATTCCTGTTTTTGCCCTTTTTGCACTTCTTGCCACCACGGCTCTGGCCCCGGCACAGACCATCCGCGAGGTCAAGCCGGGCGAAAGCGCGACCACACAACCGGCACTTGTTGCGCCGCCTGTTGAGACCCTTCCACCAGCCTATGAAGAACCGATGCTGCGGCTTGCCGAGATTTTGGGATCGCTTCATTATTTGCGCGAATTGTGTGGTGCAAAGGAAGAGGGCAAATGGCGGCTGGAAATGGAAAGCCTGATGGTTGCGGAAGAGCCGACCGAGGCGAGAAAAGCCATGCTGACTGCACGGTTCAACCGGGGTTTCCGTGGATTTCAGGAAATTTACCGTGAGTGTACGCCATCAGCGGCAGAGGCTGCCAACCGCTATCTGCGGCTCGGTGCACGGCTTTCTGCCGAGATTCCCGGTCGCTATGGCAATTGAAGCCACGCGGCATTAGGTTTGGGTTTGCAACCCCAATGTTGGACCAGTCGCAATGCGCCAGTTGTATGCCAGATTGTTGCCTGTGACCTTTGCGGCTTTTGCCTTGTTTTCCGGATTTGCCCTCGGGCAAACGAGCGCGCCTGTGCCACCCACCACTGAACAAAAACTGCCGATGATCGATGACGATGTCCCTGGGGATACCACCACCCCGCAACCGGGAACGGAGGAAAACAACGCTGCCAAAGCACCGGCAGCTGCCGAGACCGACACCTTGAAAGGTCATGCAATTACCGCGGACGAGATCGGTGCGGCGCCGCCACAGCCGCAATTTGATTTGGCCGCGCTGCCATTTTCTGCAAGGAAAATGCATGAACTGCTGCTGGAAGCCGTGAAGGCCGGCGACATTGAAAAGTTGCGCGCCTATATCGGCACCGGAGACAACATGACCTTGTTGTCGTTTGGCGGGATCGAAGGCGATCCAATCGAATTCCTCAAATCATTGTCAGGCGACGGCGAGGGCTATGAAATCATGGCAATCCTGCAGGACGTGCTGCAGGCGGGTTTTGTCAAACTGGAAGCCGGCTCCGAAAATGAAATTTACATCTGGCCGTATTTCCACTCGTTGCCGATCGACAAGCTGACCCCAGTACAGCGTGTGGACCTCTACCGCATTGTAACGCATGGAGATTATGAGGACATGAAGGGTTTTGGGGCCTACAATTTTTACCGGGTGGGAATTACGCCGGATGGACGCTGGCAGTTTTTTGTTGCCGGTGATTGAGATCGTCATGGATAACACCAGTGGAAGTTCCCTGCTTGCCGACCGGGCATTGGTGAAAATCAGTGGTCCTGATGCTGCGTCTTTCCTGCAGAACCTTGTCACCTGCGACATGGACCGGTTGGCGACCGGCATGGCCTCGCACGGCGCATTGCTGACCCCACAAGGCAAAATCCTGTTCGAGTTCATTGTCATCCGCGAAGCGGACGGGTTTGTGTTTGACCTGCCAACGTCCTGTTCCGCGGACTTTGTCAAACGGATCGGGTTTTATCGTCTGCGAGCCAAAGTCAGCGTTGAGCCGGACAGGCAGAACCGGACTGTGCATGCGGTTTGGGGCAAGGCACCAGAAAGCGATGTATTTTCGATTGTGGATCCGCGACTGGCTGCCATGGGGTGGCGCATTTACGGCGATGTTTCGGCACAGTCGCTGTCCGGTAACTACGACACGCACCGTATTACTCTCGGCATTGCCGAAGGCGGCAAGGATTATGCATTTGGCGAGGTTTTCCCGCATGAAGCACTGCTGGACCAGACCGGCGGCATTGCCTTCACCAAAGGGTGCTATGTCGGCCAGGAAATAGTCTCGCGGATGCAACATCGCGGCACGGCGCGCAGCCGCTTCATCATGGTTTCCGGGGAAAATGCGTTGCCACCCATGGACACGCCTGTTCTTGCCGGGGAAAAGAATGTCGGGACCCTGGGCAGTTCCACCGGGAACAATGGTCTTGCACTGTTGCGGCTTGACCGGGTGAAAGAAGCGCTGGATTGCGGCCTTGAACTGATGGCCGAAACCGTTTCAATGAAAGCCACCATCCAGCCATTTGCAACTTTTGGCTGGCCGCAGGAATCAACTGCTTGAAGGTGGCAAGGGTTGCAGCCAAGAAGGAGTTGGTCTGGACGGGGGAGACGATGGCCGCAAAGATGACACCGCCGCCCAGGGCATGGCAACGGATGCTTTCGGGCCGCCGACTTGACCTTATGGATCCCTCGCCGCTTGACATCGAAATAGAGGACATCGCGCATGGTCTTGCCCGCGTTGCCCGCTGGAACGGCCAGACCAGCGGCGAGCATGCATTCTCCGTGGCGCAGCACAGTCTGCTGGTGCTCGACATTCATTGCAAACTGGAACCGGAAGCCCGGCAAACGGACCGCATGATGGCCCTTTTGCACGATGGGCCCGAATATGTGGTTGGAGACATGATTTCACCGTTCAAGGCGGTGATGGGCGGCGATTACAAGAGCGTGGAGGACCGGCTGCTGGCGGCAATCCATTTGCGCTACGGATTGCCGGCAAAGACACCTGCCTTGCTGAAAAAAGCAATCAAACGGGCTGATTCCATGGCAGCCTGGTTGGAGGCAACGGCGCTCGCCGGTTTTTCGCACGAAGAGGCAACGCGGTTCTTCACCCGGCCAGAAAGTGTTGAACCGGCGAGCGGCCTGATAAAGCCGATGGCACCACGCAAGGCCCAGGCTGCATTTCTGGATGCCTTCCACCAGCTGGATGCGCCAGGTTCATCATTCAAACGCGCCCCATTGCAGGAGTAGCCGGAATGCACCCGGAGCTGGCAGGGACTGGCGGACCGCCAATCGTCGAAATCGTGATGAATGCAGCCATTGTTGCGCTGATCGACGGGCAACCCTGCATTCTTTGTGCGCCTGGCGAAGCGCCGGAACACGCCGATGCCCTGCCTTGGGGTCCGTTTGATCCGCTCAGTCACCGTACGATGGAAATCGGGCTGCGCGGCTGGGTGGAAGAACAAACCGGGCTGCGTCTTGGCCATGTGGAACAGCTCTACACATTCGGTGATCGCGGCCGCCACCGCGCCAGCACGGACCAGGCGCCGCATGTCGTATCGGTTGGCTACCTTGCCCTTACGCGCCTGCAACGCGATCAAGCCTCCGCCATCGGATTGGCCGGGGCGTCGTTCCGAAGTTGGTATGCCTTCCTGCCATGGGAAGACTGGCGAGATGGCCGGCCAGCGATCCTTGACGATTCGATCATACCTGCCCTCACACGATGGGCTGAGCGAGCCGACACGACCATTGCGGAACGAACCGGACTTGCGCCTTTTGCGCGTGTGCGCATTGCCTTTGGCCTTGAGGGTGCCCCCTTCGATGAGGAGCGGGCATTGGACCGGTACGAGTTGATGTATTCGGCGGGTCTGGTGCGCGAAAGCGTGCGCGACGGTCGTTACAAAACCGAAACTGCAGGTGGCCCGTTCGGCAGGGTGATGGAGCACGACCATCGCCGAATCCTTGCGACGGCGATTTCAAGGCTTCGGGCAAAGCTGAAATACCGCCCGGTGGTGTTTGAACTGCTTCCTGAGGCATTCACGCTCACGAAGCTTCAACACAGCGTGGAATCCATTTTCGGTCGGGCTGTACACAAGCAAAACTTTCGGCGACTTGTTGAAAACGCCCAATTGGTGGAACCCACCGGTGCTGCCACGCACGAAACCGGCGGACGGCCCGCCGCACTGTTCCGATTTCGCCGTGAAGTGCTGGAAGAGCGCCCTTCACCTGGCCTGAAGCCTGGCAGAAGGTCCTGACCAATATCAGGTCAGCCCTATGCGCTGACCGGTAATCAGCGAGGCAAGTTCAAAGGCTGCCCACAAGGCCAGCATCAGCAGGGAGAACGAAAAAGCCCGAACCGTATAAAACAAGTAGGTTTCGGCCATCACACGGCGAAACACATCGCGCGATGCCTCGTTTTTGGGCCTGTATTCAACCGGTAGCGTGATCCAGACTTCGCTGCGCTCCGGCTTTTTGGTATGGGCGGTCTGGTAGTGCCAGAACAGCACAGAGGTCATGGCAAGCGTCAGCGCCAATCCCATTTTCAGCGAAATGGTGAAATCGAACGAACACGAGATCATGATTACCGAGATGGCCAGACCGGCAAAGCCGACAGCCCTGCCAATGCAAAAATGTGCTGCCGCGCGAATTTCTTCCATCAAAAATGTCCCGATCTGCCCAATGGAAACCTAGAACAGATTGGATTGTCGGCAAGTCACGTTTTCTTGCAATGCAACAATGGCCCGTCAACCGATCTCGATATCGAGCCCCAGATCGAGCGTTGGCGCGGCCATGGTGATTTTCGACGTTGAGATGTAATCGACGCCGGTTTCTGCAACGGCCTTGATGGTGTTGAAATTGATGTTGCCGGAGGCTTCCAGCTTCACCTTGCCGCCATTGTGCTGGTGATTGATTTTGACCGCCTCGCGCAAAAGGTCCGGTCCCATGTTGTCGAGAAGCACCACATCTGGCAATGCGCCCAGTGCCTCGCGAAACTGAACAAGATTGTCGACCTCGACCTCAATCTTCACCAGATGCCCGGCGAAGGCGCGGGCGCGTTCTATGGCCAGCGCCACGCCGCCGCAAACCGCGATATGATTGTCCTTGATGAGAATGGCGTCATCTAGCCCATAACGGTGGTTGGAGCCGCCGCCGCACTTCACCGCGTATTTGTCAAACGCCCGCATGCCCGGAATGGTTTTGCGCGTGCATGTAACGCTGGCCTGGGTATGCGAGATCAGCGACTGGAACTTGTCGGTATAGCTGGCGATGCCGGACATGCGCATCAGGAAGTTCAGCGCCACCCTTTCGGCTGCCAGCACTGCCCTCGCATTGCCGTTGATGCGGCCAACGATGGTGCCGGCCTTGATCGGTGCTCCGTCTTCCTTCAGGGATTTGAAAACAAGCTGCGGATCAATGGTGCGGAAGGCGCAAGCCGCCAGCGGCATGCCGCACAAAATGCCGTCTTCACGCGTGGCAAGAACCGCGATCGCCTTCGCATCGGACGGAATGGTTGCAGCCGAAGTGATGTCGCCTGCCCGGCCAAGATCCTCGAGCAAGGCCGCACGAACGGCGTCTTCCACCAGCAGGTTTGGTAATGATGGCGGCAGCATTTTGGTGGTTTTTGCCATCAGGCGGCTTTCCTTTCGGTGACCTGCCTGGCAATTGCGTCGGCCTCGGCAAGCGTTGTGAATGTGCGGCGTTTCCAGCCTGCAACTTCATCGGGGAAGTCGTCGCGATAATGCCCTCCCCGGCTTTCTTCGCGCCGAAATGCCATGGAAGCCATCAGTTTTGCTGTGGCAAGCACGTTGGCAAAGCGCGGAGAGCGGTTTGCCGCTTCCAGCTCAAGGATTTCGGCAAGTGCCAGACGAAGGCCATCACCATTGCGGATGACCCCGACATGGGCGCTCATGGTCTTGCGCAGTCGCGACATCGCGGCAGAATCGCCTATCGGCTCGACAGCATCACGTTCGCCGGAACGGTCGGTCCACGGATTGGTTTTGGGCATAGGCAGTTGTCCTGCAATGTCGGCGGCAATGCGGCCAGCAAAAACCACTGCCTCAAGCAGTGAATTGGAAGCCAGGCGATTGGCACCGTGTGCGCCGGTGGATGTAACCTCGCCGCAAGCCCAGAGCCCGTCCAGAGATGTGCGCCCGTCGGCATCGGTGAGCACGCCGCCCATGTGGTAATGCGCTGCCGGAATAACCGGAATCGGCTGCTTCACCGGATCAATGCCCGCTTCGCGGCAATAGCTCCAGACGGTGGGGAATTCCTTCTCGAAATGGCTTCCGACAGCTTCGCGACAATCAAGAAACGCGCCGCGTCCTGCAATGACCTCGCGGAAAATACCCCGCGCCACAACATCGCGCGGGGCAAGTTCACCTGCCTTGTCGATGTCGAGCATGAAACGGTGCCCGGCAGTGTTGATGAGGGTGCAACCTTCTCCGCGCAAAGCCTCGGTCGCCAGCGGCGCAGGGTCCTTGCCGACATTGATTGCCGTGGGGTGAAACTGGACGAACTCCGGATCGGCTATGATCGCCCCGGCACGTGCAGCCATGCCGCAACCGTCGCCGCGAGCTTCATCCGGGTTTGTGGTAACATCAAAAAGATGGCCGACGCCGCCGGTAGCCATGACCACCGCCCTTGCCGGAAACTGGATGCGGCGCGGAGACTGTCCGCCATCGGGCCGTGCGATCATGCCGGTGACAAAGCGGCCCTGCACGAGGAGCTCTTCCGCGACATATCCTTCCATCAGCCGGATGGATGGCGTGTTGCGCACGGCAATCACCAGCGCCTCCATAATGGCGCGGCCTGCCCTGTCGCCCTGGACGCGCACGACGCGATTTTCCGAATGGGCCGCTTCGCGCGAGGTTTGCAGGCGGCCCTGGAGATCCCGGTCAAACGGCACGCCATATTCGAGCAGGTCGTGTACGCGCGCTGCGGCTTCCGAAACCATCAACCGGGCGATTTTCTCGTCGACGATGCCAGCGCCTGCGGCAAGCGTGTCTGCGAGATGCTTTTCAATGGTGTCACCCTCGGACACTGCTGCGGCGAGCCCGGCTTGCGCCCAGGCTGACGATGCGCCCTTCCCGATGGGGGCCGCCGCCAGCACTGTCACCGGGCGCGGTGCCAATTTCAGCGCGCAGAAAAGACCTGCAAGACCGCCACCGACAATGACCACGTCGTCGATTCCGGTCCACGAAACTGGCGGGAATAGTTCAGGTTGGCGGTTTGGCATGGCCAATCACTCCGTATGCACTTGCTTCTTGACCTTCCCCGGCGAGGGAGAGGGTGGCTGCGCAGCAGCCGGGAACGGGGGGCAACTTCCCGCACAGCCATCAATGGCCTTTCAGGTTCACCATCCGCTCGACGGCTTGACGTGCCTTTGCAGCCACCATGGGATCGACATGAACTTCCTCGCGCATGGTGAGAAGGCTCTCCAGGATTTTCGGCAGCGTAATGCGCTTCATGTGCGGACACAAATTGCACGGCTTGATGAACTCGACGCCCTTGGCTTCCTTCTCGATGTTCGAGGCCATGGAACATTCAGTTACCAGCAGAACCTTCGCACCCGGCTTGCGGCCCTTGGCGTACTCGATCATGCCCGCGGTCGAGCCTGTATAGTCGGCCACGGCCACCACCGATGGCGGGCATTCGGGATGTGCGATAATCTGGATTGCCGGATCCGCCGCTTTGTATGCCAGCAGTTCTTCGGCCGTGAAGCGCTCGTGCACCTCGCAATGCCCCTTCCAGGTCAGGATTTTCTTTTTCGTCAACTTGGCGACGTTTTGCGCCAGATATTCATCGGGAATGAGCAGCACAGTGTCGGATGCGAAGCTCTCAACCACACGAACAGCATTGGACGAGGTGCAGCAGATGTCACTCTCGGCCTTTACGTCGGCGGACGTGTTGACATAGGTGACTATCGGCACACCCGGATTGGCCTCACGCAGCAAGCGCACGTCGGCACCGGTGATCGATTCAGCCAGACTGCAACCAGCGCGCATGTCTGGAATGAGCACGGTCTTTTCCGGGTTAAGCAGCTTGGAAGTCTCGGCCATGAAGTGGACGCCGCACTGGATGATCACCTCTTCGCTGACGCGGGTTGCCTCGCGGGCAAGCTGCAGCGAGTCGCCGACAATGTCGGCAACGCAATGGTAGATTTCAGGCGTCTGGTAGTTGTGGGCAAGAATGACGGCGTTGCGCTGTTTCTTGAGCTTGTTGATCCACCACACATATGGCGCGTGCACTGGCCACTCGATGGCCGGAATGTGATGCTTCACCTTTTGATAAAGCGGTGCCGTATCGCGGGCAATTTCGTCGGTGTAGGCAAGATCGGGCATCGGCAGTACGCCGAAGCGTTCTGCCGCAGAGAGAATGGCACGGCTGGAAGGCTTTGCCTGAAGTTCGCTTGAAACGGTCATTGTGCCTGTCCTCCAACCAAGTCCCGGTACTGTTGCAATTAATGCTCAATATGAGCATATGATGCCCGCAAAGAAAGTCCGCAGCGGCGGACTGCCCTAACTTATGCTCACATGTGAGCATAATCAAGCAAATTCAGAAGCTTCAAGTTCCATTGGTACCGGGCAGATCAGGCCCATCGCCCGCACTGCCGACATCGCGCGCCGGCAGCAAGATTCGCTGGTAGAACCTGCCAATTGCCAACAGTGACAAGCCAAGCCCGATGAACGAAAAAGCGCGCATCGCTCCGGTCAAGGCCGACATGTCGACAAGGAAAACCTTGGTGACAGTCAGCATGATCAGGGCAGCAGATGCAAAGCGTATCGGTTGGGACTTGAGGAAATGTCCGGCGACCAGCAAGGCAATGCCGAGCAGCAGCCAGGCCACTGAGTACGACCACACTTCGCTTTCGCTGGCAGAGTGCCAGATTTCCATCTGTTCGCCCTTCCAGGCATGGCGGATGGTTAGTGTGATCCAGAAGAAAAACAGCAGGCCGGAAAGTGCCGCAAAGCCCAGCGTGTACCATCGCGGGCGCACAGGCCGCGCCTGTATTGCAACAGCTGCGGCCATCAATGCAGGCAGCAAATAGCCAGGCAGCAAGACATTAAAAACCGGATTTTCGCCCATTTGCGGCGCATCAAAAAGCGGGTTGTTGAAAACGATCAGGCCCAGCGCAATGACCGCCGCACTGATGCCGCCGGCCAGCGTGGTCAACCGGTGATAGACCGGTGCACGGGTCATGGTCGCGATGCGCTGCAGGCCCATCGAGAAGCCCAGCGCTGCAATCGCCTGCGTAGCCATTTCCAGCAGACCCGGTGCATCGGCGGTTAGTGCACCGCCATTCAACGCATGCCGGATCTGCAGCGCGACGAACAGGCCAAGGACGGCAAAACCAAGGGCCACTACAATGGGCGCAGCAGCGCCTGCTTCCTTGCGCCGCAGCCATTCACCGCCGCCAGTAATTGCAACTCCCGGCAACCCGGCCAGCAAAATCAATTGGTTGAACAACGGCGTGGTCCCGATCGTCTCGGCAGAAAATGGCGAGTTCACATATATCGAGCCAGCGGAGATTGTCGCTGCCGCCAATGCCAGCCATGGCATGACCGGCAATGGCCGCTCGCCGTAAATCCAGGCAATGCCTGCGGCGGCCAGTGCAAAAGCCAGCGGCAACCAGCCGGTGTCGAGCGTCACCGCCAAACCAAAGCACAGCAGCGATATTGAAGTAACGGCGAAGGCTGCCGGGGCACCTGCCGTCAGATCATCTGGCCGGCGGCGCGTGAAACTTTCGACAAGGCCGGCAAACGCGAATGCCAGTGCCAAAGCGGCAACGCCAAATGAGCGGTTGGTTTCAAATGGCGAAACGCGCAAATAAGCGACGACCATTCCGGTGAAAGAGATGAGGCCCGCCGAACTTGCCAGCCAGGCAGCAATCCGGGGAGCGGTCTGAGCTGCACGCCAAGCTCCCCAAAGCAGCAGCAACGTTGCAGGAAACCCGGCAAAGGCTGCATTGCGGACATATTTGGCGGTGTCAGGCGGAACCAGGCCTTTGGCTATGTCGCCAACACGGTCAAGGCCGGCATCAAAGGCCAGTTGAAGGTCAAGTGCTGCAATGGTCACAAGCACAATGGCGCTCGAAACCAGGGCAACCGGTGCCAGTGGCGGCCAGGCAACCGCGGAGGCGGCCACAATAAGCGAAACGAATATGCCGGTCACCGGCAGCGGCAACAGCTGGTTGGCAATGGTCTGGAATAACAAAGCGGCAGTCAGCGCCGCGAAGGCGATAATCGCCGGACGATCCCACGGCGTCTTGTCAAATTGGGGTGCAATTCCCGCTGGTTGGCCATGCTGCCCTTGGCCGAAGGTAGCGGCGAACATCCCGGCTGATCCGGCAAGCAGTACCAGTCCCGCCACGCCCGATTCTGGCTGGTTGGAAAGCGCTGCAATCAACGTCCATGCGATTGAACCTGCGACACCGGCGAACGCTAGCCACAGCCAGTTGCGGATGACAGCTATGCCCATGACGCTGCCGGTAACCACGAGAACATGAGCCGCCAGTACGTACAGGTTGGGTTCATCGGAAGACACCATCAATGGTGTGGCGTAGGAGCCAAGAACGCCCAACGCAGCTAATCCGGGGCCATGTACCGCCGACAACGCCAACGTTGCCAGACCGACCACGGTCAGCAGGACAAAGGCTGCCGCCACGCCGACAAAGCCGTAAAGCGAATGGGCGGCAAAAACGGTGGCAAAAGCACCTACCGCTCCGGCAGCGGTCAGAATTGCCGGAATGTCGGCATTCGGGAAGGCTGGAAGCGCAAACAGTTTGTCGCGGCGGCGCAAATACTCCCCGCCACCCAGCAATCCGGCGGAGAACAATCCGGCGGCAATGATGCGCGCGGCAGGGCCCAACAAGCCGGCCTCAATGGTTGCGCGAACGAGCAAAACTGCGCCCAGCGCCGTGGCAAGACCACCCAGAATAACGCTCCATCTGCCGCCAATCATGCTTTCCAGATCGCGCCTGGGTCGGCGAGGTGGCATAGGAACTTCCCGGCCCATTCCATCGGAGACGGGTTCCGGCGTGGCAGGCTCTGCTTCTTCAGGCGATGTCGTTTCGGCAATGGCGGGCGCCTGGGCAGTTGCCGGCATTGAAGGCTTGGCTTCAGCGAGCGGCGTAACCGCGCCGGAGCGCAAGGCGTGCAACTCATCGGTCAATCGGGCAACGGAACCCGCCAGCGAGCGAACCTGCGCTTCGAGTGATCCTGCCTTGCCATTGGCTGTGATCGCAAGAATCAATGCCACGATGGGCAGGGCAAGAAATCCCAAGCCGAGCAGGATAATCAGAAATTCCATTGCAATCACCGGTCTGTTTGGCGTGTTATTCCCGACATCTATTCCACGGTAGAGATAGTCGCGCAATCACATGCCCAAGGCTTGCAGTCGCCGGCGTCGAGTGCAAGTCTGCATAAACCACGGCCATGGTCAGCAGGAGAAAGCCAATGAAGACAACATTGCGGGCGGCATTGATGACGGCATTTCTGTCGATGACAGGCGTGGCACAGGCTCAGAGTTTCGACACCAGCGTATATTACCGGCTGTCCACCCAGTTTCGCGGCCCCGCGATGCATCTCGACGTTTTCAATGGTGGTGAGAAAAACGATCTCGTCCATCTCGCGCCCACAGGCGACTATTCCGGCCAATACTGGCGGCTGATTCCGGCCGAAGGAGGATACTGGCGGCTGACAACAATGTTCCGGGGAGCCGACATGTGCCTCGACATTTTCAATGGCGGCGGGCTGAACAATCAGCCCCATCTGACCCAGTGCGGAAACTACTCGGGCCAGTTCTGGCGCATATCACAAGAGAATGGCTGGTCCCGGCTGACCACGCAATTTCGCGGCCCCAGCATGTGCCTCGACATCTTCAATGGGGGCGCAGACGACAACCAGCCCCACCTCACCGATTGCGGCAATTACAGCGGCCAGTTCTGGGCGTTGTCCGCGACCAACAAACCGGTGAACTGACTATCCGGCGTCCCGCCGGGCAGGTTAAGCACAACACAACGCTGGTTGCAGAATTTTTGGCCGGACGTCTGCTTGCGGTTCTGTTAGCAAAAAGTCCTGCTTTAATGGAACCGAAGTGTACCCATGTCCGACCACCCCAAAAATCCGCCTCTTCCGTTGCTGCTCATTGTTTGCGGTTGCCTGATCGCCATGATGACCTTTGGGCCGCGTTCGGCGATGGGCTTTTTCCAATTGCCAATGCTGGCGGAAAAAGGCTGGGACCGGCAGACATTTGGCCTTGCGATGGCGTTCCAGAACTTGGCCTGGGGTCTTGGCACACCGTTCTTCGGGGCAATGGCAGATCGCTATGGGACGTGGCGCGTGCTGGCGCTTTCGGCGATTTTCTACACCAGTGGCCTTGTGATGATGGCGTTTGCTTCCAGCCCGCTGTGGCTGCACATCGGCGGCGGCGTGTTGGTCGGATTGGGGATTGCGTCGGGATCCTTCGGCATCGTGCTGGCAGCATTTGCCCGCAACGTCGCCCCGGCACAACGCAGCATGGTCTTCGGTTTCGGCACGGCTGCCGGTTCAGCCGGCATGTTCGTATTCGCCCCGCTCAGCCAGGCGCTGATTGACAATTTTGGCTGGTCTGATGCGCTGGTCTGGCTGGGCGCCTTGATGTTGGTCATCCCGCTGCTGGCTATCCCGCTGCGCGGCAACTCAACCAGCGGCACGCAAAGCGCGGCAACCTTTGAGCAAACGGTCGGCGAAGCACTGCGGGAAGCTTTTGGACACCAAAGCTATCTTTTGCTGGTTTCCGGCTTCTTCGTTTGCGGGTTTCAAGTGGCATTTATCACTGCGCATTTCCCGGCCTACATTGGCGACCTTGGCATTGCGCCGGGTTACGCGGTGATGGCGCTGGCACTGATCGGCCTGTTCAACATCGCCGGGTCACTGGCTTCGGGAATGATCGGACAGCGTTATTCCAAGCCGATTTTCCTCGCGCTTATCTACATTGGACGTTCCATCGCGGTTTCGGCATTTCTTCTGCTGCCGCAAACGCCGGCCAGCGTGATCATTTTTGCCATTGTGATGGGGCTGCTGTGGTTGTCGACCGTCCCGCCAACCAATGCGCTGGTTGCCATCATGTTTGGCACGCGGCATCTGGGGCTGCTGGGCGGCATTGTGTTCCTGTCGCACCAGATCGGCTCGTTTCTCGGCGTATGGCTGGGCGGCTATTTGCGCGACGCAACGGGCAGCTACGACATCGTCTGGTGGCTCGGCGTGGCGCTCGGCTTGTTTGCGGCGGTGGTCCACTGGCCAATCGTCGAAAAGCCGGTTTCAAGGCCGCAACTTCAGCCAGCGCAATAGCCGTTATTTCAGCGGTGGCAGCGGAAAGATCGCGCAGGTTTCGGTGCCGAACGCGATCAGTTTGCCATCGGCCGTTTTCAGCGTGGCTTCGCTGACGGCGGTGGTGCGGCCCAGATGAATGACCCTGCCGATGCAAATGACCTCGCCGGTGGTGTCGCTCATCGGGCGCATCAGGTTAACCTTGAACTCGATGGTCGTGTAGCCGGTTCCGGCAGGAAGCATTGTCTGGACGCAGCAGCCAAGCGCTGAATCAAGAATGGTAGCGGGCCAGCCGCCATGCACGGTCCCCAACGGGTTGTAGTGCTCGGCGAGCGGAATACCGCGAAACTCCGCAAAGCCTTCCTCTGCACGCGTCAGTGAAAAATTCAGCAACTTGGCAATTGGCGGAGGTGGCAGGCGGCCAGCGATCATCTCATGGAAAAGATCAATGCCGCGCATGTTGTGGGCAAGCTCCAGCGGGATGGTACCTGTTTTGGCATCTTCAGCAAACATGCGCATTATCGATCTTTCCCCAGAATCCTTCGACAACTAAAGTTAGCTCGAGTTAGCTTCAGTGGCCAAGGCTTTTGCAACGGCTGCGACAAAAGCGGCCCTCGCATCGGGCGGGCGTATGCCGCGCGGTTCCCATACGTGGCGCCCAAGAAAATAGGTAGCCAGGGCAAAGCCTGCCTCTACCTGGGTGCCTAGCGAAGGCAGATTGGAGACGGGTGCGGGGGCAAGAAAGCCGGGCAACGCCAAAAGCTTGCCTGCCCAAGGCGCACCGGCGCCGCGACTTACCGCCCTGCCCGTTTTTGGTGAAACAAAAACCAGATCGTCAACGCTGCCGGTGGCGGCGCATTCGCCAAGGTCGAGGCCAAAACCGAGTTCCTCAAGCAAAGCCAGCTCAAAGCGAATGGTCAGGCGCGCAGCTTTTTCCGCTTCATCAAGGTTTTCGAGAATGACCAGTGCAGCCTGGTAGAGCGACAAATGCGGATCGCGTTCGGGCAACAACCGCAAATGCGCTGCCACAAGTTGCAGGCCATTGAGCGACAGCGGTGTTTGCATCAATGTCGCAGCACGCAGCCTGTCTGCTTCAATCGTGAAGTTGCCTAGGTGCTCGTCCAGCCGGGCGCGCCATGTAAGTTGTACCGAATTTCCCGGCTGCAGCAGCGCGCGCATGCGCGAGGACCGCCCGCCCCGCACAAGGCCGAGATGACGGCCACGCGTTGGCGTCATCGCCTCAACGATCACACTGGCCTCGCCATGCTTGCGCACGCCCAAAATGACTGCTTCGTCGGCCCATTCCATAACGCGAGAGTCTGACTAACGCCGGGGGAATTCAAGCCCCATCTCGCGATAGCGCTCGGGATCATCGCCCCAGTTTTCGCGGACCTTGACGAAAAGGATGAGATGAACTTCGCGCTCAAGAATTTCCGACAGCTCACGTCGTGCCGCCATGGAAATGGCCTTCACGGTTTCGCCCTTGCGGCCGATGACGATCTTTTTCTGGCTTTCGCGCTCGACGAAAATTGCCTGCTCGATCTTGACCGAACCGTTCTTCTGCTCGGTCCAGGTTTCGGTCTCGACGTGACTTGCATAAGGCAGTTCCTCGTGCAGGCGCAGAAACACCTTTTCGCGGGTGATTTCGGCAGCCAGGCTGCGCATCGGCAGATCGGAGATTTCGTCTTCCGGATACAGGAAAGGGCTGAGCGGCAGGCTGGCTGCCAGCCATTCGACCAGCGTATCGCAACCATTGCCGGTCTTGGCCGAGAGCATGAAAGTTGCGTCGAATGCGCAAAGCTCGTTTGCCTTCATGGAAAGCGCGAGCAGCGTGTCGCGTCGCACCTGATCAATCTTGTTGAGCACAAGAGCCTTGCGGTGCGGCAGACCTTT
The DNA here is from genome assembly GCA_041739225.1 of Rhizobiaceae bacterium. Classification (GTDB taxonomy): domain Bacteria; phylum Pseudomonadota; class Alphaproteobacteria; order Rhizobiales; family Rhizobiaceae; genus BOKV01. Next base: position 86,750 of record JBGSOG010000085.1, on the reverse strand, counting down.
GACCGAGGCGAGAATTTCGACCACGTCGTCGGTAATGCCGCGCTCCGAATCGATCAGCACCAGAACGGCGTCCGCGTCCTTGGCTCCACCCCACGCCGTGGTGACCATGGCCTCGTCGAGGCGGCGGCGCGGGCGGAAAATGCCCGGCGTGTCGACAAAGATTATCTGCTCAAACTCGCGCGTGAGAATACCGCGAACGATGGCGCGGGTGGTTTGCACCTTGTGGGTGACGATGGAAACCTTGGCGCCAACCAACTGGTTCATCAATGTCGATTTGCCGGCATTTGGTGCGCCAATCAGCGCCACAAAACCTGCGCGGGTCGGCTTGTTTGTTGCTTCGGTCAATCGCCGGTAACTCCTTCATTTTGCCATACGCCTTCGCGTACCAGCATTGCCGCTGCTGCGGATTGTTCGGCGGCACGCTTGGAGCGGCCGGTGCCGACGGATTCCTTCAAACCAGTCAAATCCACTGTTACCGTGAATAGCGGATCATGGTCCGGGCCCGACCTCTCGCGCTCACGGTAGCGCGGCGTGCCATACTTGTTGGCGTGTGCCCATTCCTGCAATTCGGTCTTGGAGTCGCGCCGGGCTGCATCCTCCATGTTCATTCTTGCACCCCAGAAACGGTGGACGAATGCCGCAGCTGCCACCATTCCGCCATCAAGATAAATCGAGGCTATCAAGGCTTCCAGAACATCCGCACGAACCGACCGCATCCGCTTTCCGGTGATTTCCTTGAGATCACCGCCGGTGCGAATGAACTCATGGAGATTCAGCTCGTCGGAAATGTCGGCAAGGGTGTTGCCTTTAACCATTGCGTTGAGCCGCAAAGAGAGCTCACCTTCATTGGCCATGGGGAAGGTCCGGTGCAGCATTTCCGCAACGGTCAGGCCCAGCACCCGGTCACCGAGGAACTCCAGCCGCTCGTAATGAAAATTGTCGTCAGCTTTCTTGCGAACACTCGAATGGGTCAGCGCGCGTTCAAGATCGCAATAGTCATTGAAGCTGTAGCCCAGCCGCTTTTCAAGATTGCCGAACCGCTTCTTTCCGCGCTCCCTGCTGGACAATGAAGAGGGAGATAGTGCCACAGCGCATCAAAGCCCCTTGAACAGGCGCGATGGGCGCAAGTCGGCCGGCCAGCGCCAGAATGCCAGCGGGTGTGATTCATTCTTCACCGAAAAGAATATCACCTGAGCAGGCCCGACAAGGTTTTCACGCGGGACAAAACCGACGTCGAACCGGCTGTCGAGAGAATTGTCGCGGTTGTCGCCCATGAAGAAGAAGTGGTCCTGCGGCACCTCGAACACGCCGGTGTTGTCGCCGTCGGCATTGGGGTAGGTGTCGAGCGTCTCGTAGCTGACACCATTTGGCAGCGTCTCGCGGAACAACGGGATTGAGCGACCGCCATCTTCCGGGGTCCACAATCCGGTCTGTTCGCGCTTCACCGGTGTGCCGTTGATCTGCAAAACGCCTTCGATCATCTGGATCTTGTCGCCGGGCAAACCGACCACACGCTTGATGTAATCCAGCTGCGGATTTGGCGGGAATTTGAAAACAATGATTTCGCCACGTTCCGGCTCGCCAGACCAAATACGTCCGTCAAAGAGATCGGGAGCAAACGGAAACGAGTAGCGCGAAAAACCATAGGAATATTTGGAAACGAACAGATAGTCGCCAACCAGCAGGTTCGGCATCATCGACCCGGACGGGATGGTGAAAGGCTGGAAAAGGAATGTCCGCACGACGATTGCCAACAGCAATGCCTGAAAAATGACTTTCACGGTTTCGGTCAGACCGTTTTCCTTGGAGGTGTCCTTGCCTTTGCCAATTTCGGTCGGGTTTGCCAATTTCGCCTGCTTCTGTTCGGGTTCCGGATTGCCATAGCCGCAACTTGCGGTTTGGCGACAATTTGTTTTGCAGTCTTTAGCCGCCAAATGCGGCAGAAAATTCACATTTGAAGAGGCACTGCCTCAATTATCACAAATGCCTGCGCCAGCGGAAAATCGTCCGTTATCGTTAGGTGAATATGCGCTTCGTAGCCAGCGGGGAGCAAATCGGCAAGTCTTTTTGCCGCGCCATTGGTCAGTTTCATGGTTGGCTTGCCACCAGGCAGGTTTACGACCCCCATGTCACGCCAAAACACTCCCCGGCTGATGCCGGTGCCCAGGGCCTTGGCACAAGCCTCCTTCGCAGCAAAACGCTTGGCATAAGAAGCCGCGCGCTGCCTTCTGCCATCTGACTTTTTCTGCTCGGTTGGTGTGAAAAGCCGATCTATGAAACGCCCGCCATAGCGTTCGAGCGAGCGCTCTATCCGCCTGATATCCATGAGATCGCTGCCAATTCCAATGATCATTGTCAGCCTTTCGACAAATGCCGGCTGCCGGGCTTGGTCGCTGGAATTGCGGCCAGCTCCGGTGGCAAATTGTCGGCTGGCCATGCAGGAACCTCGTATTGCGCCAGAGCAATCAAAGGTACGCCAACATCGGCCTTGCCGGCAGACCGGTCAACGATACAGGCCGCGGCGACGACATCTGCGCCGACAGAACGCAAGGATTCGACAGTCTCGCGGATCGACAATCCGGTGGTCACGATGTCTTCGATGATGACGACCCTTGCGCCTTTTTCGATCTCGAAGCGGCGCAGGCGGAACTTCCCGTCTTCGCGCTCGACCCAGACGTTTGGAACGCCAAGATGGCGCGAGGTTTCGTAAGCCGGGATAATGCCCCCGACCGCCGGCCCGACGCAGTAATCGATGGTGCCTTTGATGTTGTCCCGGATTTTGCCAGCCAGTGCCTTGCACAGGATTTCAGTCTTTTCCGGGTGCATGAACACCCTTGCTTTCTGCAGGAATACCGGGCTGTGCAGGCCCGAAGTGAGGATGAAGTGCCCTTCAAGGATGGCGCCGCACTGGCGAAAAACATCTAGTACTTCAGCAGTTTTCATGGGTTCGTTTCCGGTAAAAATGTCAGCCAATCAATCGCTCAGCTTTGCCGACGATCGGCTTGGATGCAAGCTGGCGGATGATGCGCGTGAGGTGGCTCAAATCCCAAACTTCGACGTCGAATATCATTTCCATGAAGTCGGGGGCGGTGCGTTTCATCGCAAGGTTCTGGATATTGGCATCATTGGTCGCCATGATATCGGAAATGGCGGCAAGCGTGCCGGGTTCATTGATTGCGGTGACGCGCACCCGAGCCGGAAAGCGCTCGCCATTGCCTTCCTCAATGTCCCAACGCACATCAAGCCAGCGTTCCGGCTGGTCGTCAAACTGGGTCAATTCCGGCGACTGGATCGGGTAGATGGTTATTCCCTCGCCCGGAGTCACAATCCCGATGATGCGGTCGCCGGGCACTGCACCGCCACTTGGCGAAAAACGCACCGGCAAGTCACCGCCAGCTCCGCGGATCGGAATGGGTTGCCCACCGGAAGGACGCTCTCCGGTTTCTTCTTTGGCACCGGGAATCTGGAACAGCATACCCGATCCGGCTTTCAGGCCGAACCAGCCATCTTCCTTTGCATGTGGCGTATGGTTTACCCTCTCGTCCTTGTAGTCGGGGAAAACGGCGCGCAGCACATCAATGGATGCCACCTCTCCCCGGCCCACGTCGGCAAGCAGGTCATCAATGTTGTCTCGCGCCAGCCTTGGCAAGGCAAGTCCAACCAGATCGCGCTTGAACACCCGGCCTGCCCGCTCAAATGACCGCTCCAAAATGCGCACCCCCAATCCGGAATATTGCTTTCGGATGGCCTCGCGTGTGGCACGGCGAATGGCGGCGCGTGCCTTTCCGGTCACGACCACCGATTCCCATGCGGCGGGCGGCGTTTGTGCCTTTGAGCGGATGATTTCAACTTCATCGCCGTTTTGCAGTTCGGTGATCACCGGCATGACCTTGCCATTGACCTTGCAGCCAACGCAGGTGTTGCCGATGTCGGTATGGACGGCATAGCCGAAGTCGATGGGTGTTGCTCCCTTTGGCAGGGCAATGATGCGGCCCTTCGGGGTGAAGCAGAAGACCTGGTCGAGAAAAAGTTCCAGTTTTGTGTGCTCAAGAAACTCTTCAGGATTCAGCCCCTCAGCCAGCTGGGCGATGGTAACCCGCAAAGATTCGTAAGCCGTGTTTTCACCTGGGTCGCCGGAGATTTGCACACCGTCCTTGTAGAGCGTGTGTGCTGCGATGCCGAACTCGTTGATGCTGTGCATTTGCCGCGTGCGTATCTGCAATTCGATGCGCTGCTTGGCTGGTCCGATCACGGTCGTGTGGATCGAGCGGTAGTCATTCTGCTTGGGCGTCGAAATGAAATCCTTGAACCGGCTGGGCACCATTTGCCAGGTGGTATGGACAATCCCAAGCGAACGATAGCAGTCCTCCACTGTTTCCACGATAACGCGAAAGCCATAAATATCGGACATCTGCTCAAAGCCGAGCGCCTTGCGCTCCATTTTGCGAAATACCGAGAACGCTTTCTTCTGGCGGCTGCGAACGCTGGCCTTGATGCCCTCGCGCTCCAGTTTCGATTTCAGTTCGTTGGAAATGCGGTCCACCAGATCATGGTTCTTGGCGGACAGCTCGGCCAGCCGCGCCGTCACGGTTTCGTAGGCCTGCGGATTCATGTGGCGAAACGCAAGTTCCTCCAGTTCTTCGCGCATGTCGTGCATGCCAATGCGTCCGGCGAGCGGCGCATAAATCTCCATTGTCTCTGTTGCAATGCGTTGGCGCTTGTCTTCGCGCATGACGTCAAGGGTACGCATGTTGTGCAGGCGGTCGGCCAGCTTCACCAACAGGACGCGGACATCATCGGAAATTGCCAGAAGCAGACGGCGAAGGTTTTCCGCTTGCTCGGCTCGCTTCGACACAAGGTCCAGCCGCTTGATCTTGGTCAGACCTTCAACCAGGTCGCCGATCTTCTCGCCAAAAAGAGTGTCGATCTCGTTGCGGGTCGCATCGGTGTCCTCGATGGTGTCGTGCAGAAGCGCAACTGCAATGGTTTCCTCATCAACCTTGAGGTCTGTGAGGATGGCAGCAACCTCCAGCGGATGGGAAAAATAGGGGTCACCATTGGCGCGTTTCTGCTCGCCATGCTTTTTCATGGCGTAAACATAGGCTTTGTTGAGGAGCGCTTCGTTTGCGTCCTTCTTGTAGCCGGTAACCTTTTCGACCAGTTCGTACTGCCGCATCATTTGAACAACTGCCGGATTTGCCGCCGATCAACAGATATGCACCTGCCCCTTCCCGTTGGAAAGGTCCGCAGCAAATTGATTGAACAAAGTGGTGAAAAAACAAAAAAGGCGCCGACCAGTGGCCGACGCCTTGCAACTGCTATTGCCGGTCGTGCGATCAGTAGTCGTCGCTTTTTTCCGGTGGAACCAGTCCTTCAATGCCAACGAGAAGTTCATCTTCTGAAAGCTGGTCAAACATGATCTCTGGCTCAGCGCGGTCTTCGGTGTCGCTGAACACCGTAACGTGGTGGCCATGGCCTTGAACCGCATCGGCGCGGTCATGTTCCGGCTCGTCCACTTCAACATGCTTTTGCAGCGAATGGATGAGGTCTTCCTTGAGATCTTCAGGTGAAAGTGTTTCGTCTGCGATCTCGCGCAGGGCAACAACAGGATTCTTGTCGTTGTCACGGTCAATGGTGATCTGGCCGCCGGACGAGATCTGACGTGCCCGATGGCTCGCCAGCAACACAAGTTCAAACCGGTTTTCTACCTTGTCGATGCAATCTTCGACGGTTACACGCGCCATGTATGGCTCCCGCAGCTTCTGGTTTTGAGGGAATAAGCCTGCTGCCTAGCCTGAAAAGGCGGTTATTTCAAGACAATTCGGCCTCATGCACTGTGGATCAGAAGTGTATGCACCGTCCAGGTGGTTGCCCGATGCACGAAAGTGAACCGGCGGGCTATTGCAGGTGGCGACTACCACCTGTATCGTTGGCGAATTGTATGAAGCGCCACACGCCGTTTGTGCGGTATTTTCAGATGCTGCATATTAATATTAAGTGTTCCTGGATATTGGAGATACCATGTTTGACCAACGAGAAAAAATTGCCTTGTTCATTGATGGGGCAAATCTTTACGCTACTTCCAAGACCCTAGGCTTCGACATAGACTACAGGAAGATGTTGAAGTTTTTCAACCGTGAAGCCTATTTGCTTCGGGCATATTATTACACAGCACTGATCGAAGACCAGGAATATTCTTCCATCAGGCCATTGATCGACTGGCTCGACTACAATGGCTACCGGGTCGTGACCAAGCCGACCAAAGAATTCACCGACTCCATGGGCCGCCGCAAGGTGAAGGGAAACATGGATATCGAACTGGCAGTGGACGCGCTCGATCTTGTCGGCACTGTTGACCATTTCGTGCTGTTTTCCGGCGACGGCGACTTCCGAAGCTTGGTGGAATCGCTGCAACGCAAGGGTCGCAAAGTATCTGTGGTGTCAACCGTGGCGACCCAACCGCCGATGATTGCCGATGATTTGCGCCGCCAAGCCGATCATTTCATTGATCTGGTGACCCTGCGAAAGGATATCGGGCGCGACCCGATAGAGCGCAATGACAGACAGGGAATTCCGGTGCAGGCAGCCGGCAATGACGATGATTTCGAGGATGACGACTACTGAGCATCGCCTCATGCGCGTAAAAACGTCAGCCTTTGAACCTGCACGGGATTGCCCGGCCTGTCCCAGACTTGCCTTTTTCAGGCAGTTGTGGCGCAAAAATGAACCCGAATGGTTCAATGCGCCGGTCCCTTCTTTTGCCGATCCGCGCGGCGACGATCATGTGGAATTGTTGGTGGTCGGTCTGGCACCGGGACTGCGCGGGGCGAACCGTACCGGGCGGCCATTCACCGGCGATTATGCCGGGGATCTTTTGTACTCGACTTTGGAGAAATTCGGGTTTGCCAGCGGCAACTACCGTGCAGACCCCAATGACGGCCTGACCCTTGTGCGCACGGCAATCACCAATGCGGTGCGCTGCGTTCCGCCCGAAAACAAGCCGGTTGGTGAAGAGATCAATGCCTGCAGGCCGTTCCTGGCAGCAACTTTTGACCGGTTTCCCAATTTGAGAGCGATCCTGTCGCTTGGCCACATCGCACATGGATCAACCTTGCGGGCCTTGAATGTTCGAAAAGCAGAAGCACCTTTTGCCCATGGCGCAATGCACGAACTTGAAAATGCAACGCTGTTTTCCAGCTATCATTGCTCACGGTACAACACCAATACCAACCGCCTCACCCCTGCCATGTTTGAAGAGGTGTTTGACCGGATCGGACATTATCTTGGTGAGCCGCAAACAGCAGTGCGGTGACAAGCCAACGCAATTGTGGCAAGAGGGTTCAGGCTGATTTGGTTGCCGGAACGTGCAATACCTTATGCTGGCGGGCAGCCGCGAAATACCAAAGTGGGGCCAACTTAACCAGGAGCTTTCTGATGGCATTGCGGTTCCCGACTACAGGCAGGATTTCCACGGCGGCATTGGCTTTTGCTGCAATGATTGCCTTCACAGGCGGATTTGCCAGCGACGTGCTGGCAAAAACCTATCTCGTCAACGGTATCTTGAGTGCCACGCCGATCGGCTACGGCTTCAAGAACCTGAAGAAAAAAATTCCGAGCGCCTCGCTGTTCCTGATGGTTTCCGGCATCGAAGCGGGTTCTATCCGCGCGACAATTGTTGCCGATATTCGCAAGCGGCACGCGGCAAACCCAAGCGAGCAGTTTACGCTCGCCGGCATTTCAGCCGGCGCAGACGTGGTGTTGCAGGTTGCCAGGGAAGTGTCTGCCGACAACATCCCGATTTATTACCTTGGCATCGTCGAAGGCAATGGTGGCTCTGTGCCGGGCAATGTCGCTCAGGCAGACAATTTCGTCTGCGCAAAAGCTGGTGGTCTTTGCAATCAAAAGGGAGTATCGGGCGCCAGCTTGATCTCGATTGATACCGGCCACATCGACATGGGCAACCACCCGACAGTTCACAACAAGGTTGTCGCCAACGCGCGATAAGCCTTACCCCCGGTCGCGCAGCAGCCTGCCCTGTTCGCGCTTCCAGTCGCGTTCCTTGTCGTGTTCGCGCTTGTCATGGGCCTTCCGGCCCTTGGCCAAAACCAGTTGCAGCTTGGCAATGCCCTTGTCATTGAAATAAAGCCGGTTGGGAACCAGCGTCATTCCTTCGCGATTTACCGAATTGATGAGATTGCTCATTTGCTTGCGGTGAAGCAGCAGCTTGCGGCGACGGCGAGGGCTGTGGTTGAAGCGGTTGGCTTCCAGATATTCCGGAATGTAGGAATTGATCAGCCACAGTTCGCCTTCTTCTTCCGTGGCGTAGCTCTCGGCAATGTTGGCCTTGCCATTGCGCAACGATTTCACCTCGGTGCCAGTGAGCATCAGACCGACTTCAAGCGTTTCGATGAAGTCGTAGTTGTGCCGTGCCTTGCGGTTGTCCGCAATCAGCTTGCCGTTGGTGCTTTCCTTTTTGTTTGCTGCCGCCATGTGGACTAGCTGACCAGTCCGGCATGTACCATTGCATCGCGAACCATTTTTTTGGTCGCTTCCTCCAGAGGGACAAGCGGAGAACGCACGGTATCTGTGCAGTGCCCCAGCAAGGACAGGGCATATTTCGAGCCGCCCGGGCTTGGCTCATGAAACAATGCCTTGTGCAACGGGGTCAGCCGGTCCTGGATTTTCAGCGCTTCGCCAAACCGTCCGGCGAGGCAATGCTCCTGGAATTGCGCACACAAAGCAGGTGCCACGTTCGCCGTTACAGAAATACACCCGGTGCCGCCATGGGCGTTGAAGCCAAGTGCGGTTATGTCTTCTCCCGACAATTGAACGAAATCCGGTCCGCAAACAACACGTTGTTCTGACGCCCTGCCCAGGTTTGCAGTGGCATCCTTCACGCCAATGATATTGCTGTGCGACTGGTGCAATTTGGCCATGGTCTCCGGCAGCATGTCGACAATCGAACGTCCGGGAATGTTGTAAATGATCAAGGGAATGCTGATTGCTTCGGCGACAGCAGAAAAATGCGCCATCATCCCGCGCTGGTTCGGCTTGTTGTAATAAGGTGTCACCACCAAAACTGCATCTGCGCCGGCTTTCTGGGCATGGCGGGCAAGATCAACAGCTTCGGCAGTGTTGTTGGAACCGGCGCCGGCAATGACAGGAACCCTGCCTTTGGCAACTTCGACCGTTACTTCAACGACATGCTTGTGCTCGTCATGCGACAAGGTCGGCGACTCGCCCGTGGTTCCTACCGGAACCAGACCGTGGCTGCCCTGATCAATTTGCCATTTTACAAATGAGCGGAAGGATTTCTCATCAAACGAGCCATCCTTGGCAAAAGGAGTCACCAGCGCCGGAATTGAACCCCTGAACATCCCTGTCATCGTCATCGATTTTTCCTGATACCTATATGAACGCAAACCCGTTTCCAGTTAACGACATGCCAGACCATAGCTGTTCCACTGCAAAACGAGCCGGACCATAGCGGTGGCGCAAGCCTGCCGCAAGCGGTGCGATTTGCGCAAAAAACCGTGAAGCCGCCGCTGTTTGGTAAAACTGGTGGTTTTCCCGAAAGGATTTGTTAACGGGTGTTTCACCTATTGTCCCGATGATGACACAAAGACCATGCATGGGCACAATGATGCCCGGGCACAAATTCGGATTCGCGAAACGATCATGAATGTGAAAACTCGATCCCTGGTTTCGACTGTGTTGGCTGCTTCAATGTGGCTTGGCGGATTTGCGCCCGTTGATCAAGCAACGGCGCAGCAATTTTTCCGTGCACCTGTGGTTCATCTGCCGAAGGTGAAAGTGACAGCGGCGCAGCCCGCAATTGCCGATGAAACACCCACAGCAACATTGGTTGCTGCCGAGATCAGCGGCAATCTGCGGCAGGGACTTGATGCGCTTGCCGACAAGGATGCGTCGCGCGCGCTTGCAATCCGTGAAGGCATGCAGTCCGGCTCGCTGGAGCGCAAGATACTCGCCTGGGCGATTGCGCTTTCCGGGCAGGCTGGAATTCCATCTTCAGAAATTGCCCGCATATCCATCGATTTGCCGGATTGGCCGGGACAGCAAAACATGCGCCGCAATTCGGAAGCGGCACTGGCGCGGGAAAATCTGCCGCCGCAGTCGGTAATTGCAGCATTCGGCAATTCACGACCGGAGAGCATCACCGGGGCAGTGGAACTTGCCAAAGCACATCTGGCCACCGGCAACCAGAAGGCCGCCAATGCAGCCATTGCTCCGCTTTGGCGCACTGAAAAACTGTCGGCAAATGACGAAGAATTCGTTCTGTCCAAAGTTGGGAAAGCACTGACGCGGGAAGACCATCGCGTTCGCATGCACATGCAATTTTACAAGGAACGCTCGGCCGATGGCATGCGAATGGCATCGCTCGCCGGCCAGACAAGCCTGGCAAAGGCACGGGCTGCCGTATTGAAAAAGTCCAAGGATGCAAAAGCGCTGCTGGATGCCGTTGATCCGTCGCTGCGCAAGGACCCAGGCTATCTGTTTGCCAAAATCCAGATGAGCCGCCGGTACGAAAATTTCAAGGAAGCTGCCCGGCTGTTGCTGTCGGCGCCCAAGGATCGTGCGGCTTTGATCGACGCTGACGAGTGGTGGGTTGAGCGACGGCTGGTTTCGCGTGAACTGCTCGACCATGGAGACGCTGCGACTGCCTACAAGCTGGCGGCAGGGCATTCGGCGCAAAGCGGACCAGACAAGGCAGAGGCGGAATTTCACGCCGGATGGTATGCCTTGCGCTTCCTCAACAACAAGAATGCTGCGGCAAAACACTTCCAGCAGGTGCTTGAGGCATCTTCATCGCCGATTACGCAGGCGCGAGGCCATTACTGGCTTGCCCGCGCCTCTGCCGGACCATCGGCAAATTCGCACTACCGCGAATCTGCCAAGCATGCCGGTACTTTTTACGGACAATTGTCTGCGCAAAAAACCGGAACGCCAAAGCTGGCAGTTTCCAATCCCAAGCCAAGCGCTGCCGACCGCACGCGCTTTGCATCCCGCGACCAGGTCCGGGCAATTGTGGCGCTGGAGGAAACCGGCTTTGAATGGCGGGCTGACATGCTCTACCGGCATCTGGCGGAGAGCCTTGATTCGCCCGGTGAACTTGCCTTGCTGGCATCAAGGGCCGAGAAGCGCGGCAACCGCACCCTTGCATTGCAAATCGGCAAGATCGCCCATTCGCGCGGACTTGAAGTTGACAGCGTGTCCTGGCCGATCGGGGCAATACCCGACAGCGCCAAAATCGGTGACACCGGGCGGGCATTGGCATACGCAATTGCCCGGCAGGAGAGCGCATTCAATGTGGGCGCTGTATCCCCGGCTGACGCGCGCGGCCTGCTGCAGTTGATGCCGGGCACAGCCAAGATGATGGCAAAGAAAACCGGACAGCCTTACAAACCCAAGTCGCTTACGACGGATGCCGCCTACAACGCGACACTGGGTGCGGCGTATCTTTCAGAGCAACTGGACAATTTCAGCAACTCCTACATTCTCACCTTTGCCGGTTACAATGCCGGGCCGGGCCGGGTTCGCAAATGGCTGGATGCCTATGGCGATCCGACGGGCAAGGACATCGAAACGGTGGTTGACTGGGTTGAGCGCATCCCGTTCACCGAAACGCGCAATTATGTGCAGCGGGTCATGGAAAACTACCAGGTCTACAAGGCCCGGCTGACACCGGCACGTCTCGACATCGAGCAGGATTTGCGTTTTGGCCGACGTTAGGCCAAAAAAACCCGAGGCAGTGGCAAGGGTTTTTCATGGCTGACGAACAATCTTTCTCTTTCGATGACAGCGCGGGCTGGAACCGTTTCGATTTCAGCGCGCAGGATGGACTTCGGCTTGCCGGGCGCAAATACGGCTTTCATCATCGGGAGCGCCTGCCGGTAATTTGCCTGCCCGGCCTCACCCGCAACTGCGCAGACTTTCACGAGCTTGCCCTGCATCTGTCACGCGATGGCGCCAATCCCCGTCCGGTTCTGGCGCTTGATTACCGTGGCAGGGGCATGTCTTCGCACGATCCGGACTGGCAAAACTACAACGTCCTGACCGAAGCGGACGATGTAATTGCCGGGGCGACAGCCGCCGGCGTTGGCGAAGCGGTCATTGTGGGAACTTCGCGCGGCGCGCTGATCACGCTGGTTCTGGCAGCCATGCGACCAACCCTGATTGCTGCGTCTGTAATGAACGATGCCGGCCCGGAAATAGATGCTCGTGGTCTGGTGCGAATTCGAAGCTATGTGGAAAAGGGCGGCGACCACCCAAACTGGGAAAGCGCGGCCTCTGCAATAAGGGCGATAGGCCAAAAACACTTTCCAACCTTTGACGACGCCAAATGGCAGCATCAGGCAAGGCTCATCTTCGCAGAGGAAAATGGACGCATTGTGCGCCGGTATGATCCGAACTTGATGAAAACGCTAACGAGCATCAATCTCGACAATCCGTTGCCATCGCTTTGGCCGCAGTTCCAGGGCTTGACCAAAGTTCCCTTGCTGCTTTTGCGCGGGGAAAACTCGGATCTGTTGTCGGCTGAAACCGCAGCAAAAATGCAGACAATGCACCCGAAAATGGAAACATTTACTGTGGCGCAGCAAGGGCATGCGCCCGATCTGGGTACCGAAGGACTGCCTGCGCGCATAGCCGCATTCATCGACAAGGTCGAAGCGCGCCGCGCAAAACACTGAATTGAAAGACAATCGCTGAAATGCAAAACCCGCAGCTGGCGCCGCGGGTTTTATGGTGCACTACTCAGGTGTGCCGTCGGTGAACGTCTATTTTTCGCCGGGACGGGATTTGCGGCTGGTGTCAATCTCGCCTGCTTCCACCCGTTTGGCATGTTCAGTTGAACCGCCGGATCCGAGAACTTTGGACTCGCCCACCCAGTTTTCGCGTTGAACCCGGCCGGGAAAGCCCACTTCCTTGCCGATCCACTCCTGCTCGGCGGCGCTCCATGCGGCGATCTGCTCAAAATGGAAAATGCCGAGTTTGTTCAACTTCTTTTCAAGCACATTGCCGACGCCGTTGATCAGGGTCAGATTGTCGCCCTTGCCGCCTTTGGCAGCCATCAAGCCAAGCGGGCGACCGCCTGAACCACCGACAGTCTGGGTTTTTGCCGGCTTGGCAGCCACTGGCTTGGCTGCGTCAGATTTTGCCGGGGCAATTTTGACCGGAGCGGCCTTTGCAGTTTCGAGCTTTGCCTTCACGGGTTTGGCCGCCGGGACATCAACAAGCTTTGCCGGTTGTGCTGCGCCGGGTTTGGTTTTTTCGCCGGCCGGTGCAGCCGATTTTGCTGAAGCCGGTTTGGCGGAGCCTGAAGCGCCCGAACGTCCCTTTGGCTTGCGATCAATGCCGGCCATCAGTTCGCGCGCTTGAGCTACCCATTCTTCGCGCTCAATGCGACCGGGGAACTCCAACTTCGCACCGATGTCTTCCTGTTCTTTGGCGGACCAGCTGGCAATTTGGGCAAAATTGGTGATGCCAAGCGAATTGAGCTTGCGTTTGTTCACCGGCCCGATGCCCTCGATCAATGTCAGGTCATCATTTGCAGCGGGTGCGACCTTCGCCACTGTTGCAGCCGGTTTGGCAGATTTGGTCGAAGCCGCAGACTTTTTCGCTTCGGCAGGCTTGGCCGGTGCTGTTTTTGTTTTTGCTGGCGTTTTTGCACGTTCCGGTGCTGTTTTCGGCATTGTTTCCGCTGCCTTCGGCATGGCCGCAACTGGCATCGGCATGGAAGGCGCCGGTTCTGGCTGTTTTGCCGGTGACCGCTTGAGCGCGGAGGTTGCAGCAATTCCGGCTGTAGTGGCTGCTGCCACCTTGACCGTGTCACTGGCCAGGGATTTCTGGTTGCCGAAAACACTGCGCAGGACACACCCGACGATGCAGCCGAGAATGAATGCGATTGCCAGCAACAATGCCGACTGGATGATGAACATTGTCATGATACGCGCTCCCCAATGCCCGTTGTCAGGCGCGATTGCCTGATGTTGTCCAACCAACGAATATGCCGATGGCAAAAGCCAGCGCCAGGAGCCAGAATATTTGCGTAACCAGATACCACATGACTAGTTTCTCCCTTGGCCGCATGTGCAGCCTGATCATTGTATGATGCGAAATTCGATGCGTCGGTTTTGCGCCTTGCCTTCGTCGGTGTTGTTGTCGCCGACCGGCACGGTTTCACCGTAGCCCCTCGCTATCAGGCGCGCCGCATCAATCCCGGAATCGGCGAGGTATTTTGTGACCGCGCCGGCCCTTTCGTTGCTGAGGGTCAGGTTTTCTGCATCGCCGCCATCGGCATCGGTATGGCCGCCGATTTCGAAATGGGCGGCGGGGCATTGCGACGCAGTATAAGTCAGCATGTCGAGAAGCGGTGTCGAATCGCCTTTGATCCGTGCCGAACCGGTTTCAAACTGGATGCGGTTGGCAGCCAGAACCGACTTCAGGCTCAATTCGCATTCGGCATCCGAAAGACCGGTGCCGGAGGGGGCGGCGGCAATCTCGATCTTGGGCACCATACCACCGGGCAAAAGTCCGGGCAGGCTGGCGGCAAGTTCTTTTGCTGCAGCTGGTGTCATGGCTTCGCCTGAAACAGTGACCCCGGATGGATTGAGTTCAGCCTTGCCGACAAACAAGCGGTTGACGCTGCGAACCAGCACTTTCGCCGCATCGGCAAATCCAGAAGGCGCGCCCTCACCCACTTTCTGGTTGTCGGTGATGGTCATGCCGGAAAGGCTGCTGGCCTTTGCCGATTCCAGAATTTCGCCGCCGGTTTTCTCGTCCGGCACAAAGCCTTCCAGCACACCGCCCTTGGCGTCGCGGCTGTAGGACCAGGCAAACTCGGCCGGCTTGACGATGTTTGCCGAAGCGAGCCTGCCTCCACCCGGCAGGGTGCCGGAAAGCGCTTCCATCAGTTTGGCATGGCTGTCAGCCGTCGGCGCTTCACCGGTAAGTGCAAGATCAGCATCAGAAATTTCCGCTTTGCCACTTTTCAACATAGCGAACTGGCCCAGGGCAAACTTTGCCAGATCGGCAAAACCGGCAGAAGCGCCGGAAGCCGGAACCAGCTTGTCCTCAACCTGCGCGCCACCAGCCTTGGCTGCATCCAGAAGCGCAGCGCGAATGGCATTGTCGGGAACATTTCCTCCGAGAACCAGTCTGTCCGCCTGCTTGCTGGCAGAGAAAATGTAAGGCGAGACGGCTGGCGGCAGGATTTCAACTTTGCCAAGCTTGCCACCTGCGGGGATTGATCCGGAGAATCTGGCATTGAGCTCATTCCAGGCGTCCAAAGTTGAAGCTGTGCCGCTTGCCGAAACCTCCGGTCCGGACAACGACACATTGCCCTGACCCAAACCGGCAAACTGCGCCATGGCAAACCCGGCAAGGCCGGCAAAATCTGCGGGCGCACCGCGCGAAAGCACCAATTGATCGGCAATTTCGGCACCGGGAATGGCTGATGCAACCGATTGCATTACCGCCGTACGCAATTCTTCCAAGGGAATGTTACCGGTCAGCGTCACCTTGTTGCCGTCGCGGGCTGCGGAAAACACATAAGGCTCGGCCAGCGGCAAGAGCTTGGTTGCGTCCCTTGCAACACGAACGCCGTAGGTGTCGCGGGCAATCTTGAGGGCTGCGGTTTGGGCATCCGGTTCTGGCGCGGTGCCTTCGAGCACCAGATCGCGGCCATCCAGTTTGACCGAAGCCCACGGATGGGCAGCGGATAGGCCGGTGCCTGTACGTGAAGCCAAATCTTTTTCCACCGGGCCGGAGCGCATGGCGCCAGTCAGCAATGTCAACAAGCCGACCGTTATCAGGCCGGGCAGAACCCATTTGCCCCAGTTGCACATCCAATATCGCCCCTATTGTTCTGATGCCACCCTGATGCTTGTTTACCTTATGTTAACCGCCCAAATCAATGCAAACCGGAACTTGTATTTGCCATTGAGGCACAAAAGCAAAAGGCCCGGGTTTCCCCGGGCCTTCCGATTTCAGACGTTAAACCCCGAAGGATTAGAACGAGCGAACAACACGCAGAGAGAAGCGGCTGTTGTTGGTGCGAACACCGCCGAGCGTGGCAGAAGCAGCACCGTTTTCGCTGGAGAACCAGGTCGAGGTGTATTCTGGCTGGATCAGCAAGCCTGGAACGATGTTCCAAGCAAGACCGACTGTCGCGTTGCCGAAGCTTTCGTCGAAGTCCTGTGTAGCAGTGATCGCTGGATCAAAGTTGTTGACTGCCGAGTTGATGCGTGCAGCGCGAACGGTATCGCCGATCGAATTGTGCTGGTCTGCATAGTCACCATAGCCTGCGAACAGGAGCATGGTTTCGGTCAGCTGGTAAGAAGCGGTCACGCCATAAGCATGGCCCTTGACGTAATCGGTGTCGCCATCATCGGCCATCCACCAACCGCCAAGCTTGAAGCCGTTGCCGAAGTCGTAGTCGGCACGGATCTTGTAGGCGATGTTTCCGCCACCGGCAACGTCTGGACCAGCACCATCTGGATCAAAGTCAGCCGAAGAGTCGTAGTACACGATACCAGCGAGGTACCAGTTGTTGCCAGAATAGGTCAGGCCGCCGTAAACGTCTGGCTCGCCAGATTCACCCGACTTGCCGCCGTCTTCGATACCGACTGTGGCAGAGAAGCCGTTTGACGAATAGGTGTAATCGAAGAACAGGCCGTTGGTGAAGCCGTACGGGCCGTCGAAACGTGCCTGATAGTAGCCGTAGCCACCAGCTGTTGACCAATAGGTGTCAGCAAAACCGATGCGGAAACCAGCGAGGCTGATAACTGCCCAATCGACGAGTGTCGCGGCAGAGCCAGGACCTTCGGAAACCGACAGGAGGTCGTTGTGGCCGCCTTCGGAAGAAGCCGCAACAAAACGGATACGTGAAGCCAATGTGCCGTATTCGGTTTCGTTGTTGGCGCGAACGTTCAAACGTGCGCGGTAGTTGGCTTCGTGCAGCGATGTTTCGTCGCTTGGCTCGAATTCGTCATGAACGTGCGTCACGCCGTACTGAACGCGGACGTCGCCGTCGAACTTCAAGCAGGTTTCGGTGCCGGGAATGTAGAACCAGCCCTTGCCATATGCATCGCAGATGCGAACGTATTCTACCGGCTCTGCTTCGACGACGATTGCGTCGGCTGCGCGAGCGCCGGATACAGCGACGAGTACCGCCGCAGAACCCAGAAGAAGGCTCTTGATTGTCATTGTCCTGACCTCCAGTCAAAAACTTATTGTTGTATTTGCCTTGCCATCGAATTCTTGTTGGCCAAGGCGCTTGAACCATCGGTTTGGATTTATGCCCTCACCTGAGCCCAAATTACAAAAACCGACGCTGTGCGCAATCTCTAAAACCGGGCTTGGCTGTCCGGCGGGTGCTTCTGGTGCCTTTGTTGCCCGAAAGCCACATTTTTGTGCACAGACTGCTAACCATGCGGGGCTGGATCGGCGCGAAAGCCGAGTTTGCAGGCAATAACGGCGCCCTGAACCGGCAGGCAACCGGGAATCGGCAGGTGATTCTTGTTTGTGCAATGCCCAGGCGCTAAGCAACCCGGATTGACGCTTGGCATGGAAGCACAAATGCGCCCGGAAACAACAGCCCTTGATCTCAATGCGATGCAGCGCATGGCCCTGATGAGCCGTGCGCAGGCTGAACTGAAGCGAAATCCGCGAAATGTGGAAGCATGGCTGACATTGGCAGGGCTTCAGGGCGCTGAAAAGAACATGGCAGCGGCCATGCAGTCATTGCTGAAGGCACTGGCGATCAAAAAGAAAGATACCGGCATTCTTCGCCGTCTGGTCTCGGCTGCCAATGACATGAATGACATGCCGACTGCCCGCAAATATGTCCGCAAGCTGATCGAGATCGAGCCGCGCAAGGCGGAACACCACAAATCGCTGGGATTGGTGTTGGAAATGATGGGATCTCCGGCCCAGGCAATCGAATCGTTCCGCAAGGCGGACCAGTTGGAGCCGGGCAGCGCCCAAACCCTGCACGACATCGGCCGCTGCATGGGCCTGATGGGCGAGCATGAGCAGGCGATCGAGTATTTCCGAAAGGCGCTGGAAGCGGACCGGTTTTACCCGCTCGCTCTTTATAACTATGCGGTGTCACGAAAATTCAGTCGTGAAGAAGCAGATGCGCTGATTGCCAGCTCGATGGAATCGGAAACCCGGGCGACTTCGCGCGCCGATCCGGCCATGCATGCCAATCTGCATTACGGCATGGGCAAGCTGTATGACGAGACCGGGCGGCCAGCCGAGGCATTTGAGCATTTTGCCAAGGCAAATGCCTTGCGTGATCCCGGCCTTGCGGCTGCGCCAGTATCGGGTTTCATCGCAACTGTTGACGCGTTTCGAAAGGAAATCTTTCAACAGCCCCGGATCAAGGGCCATGACAGCGCACAGCCGATTTTCATCTGCGGCATGCCGCGCTCGGGAACCACGCTGACCGAAAGCCTGTGCGGCGGGCATTCCATGGTCTCGGCGGGCGACGAGCAGGTGTTCATGTCGGAAATCGCCGGATCGCTGGGTTCAGGGTCGGACCAGCCGGGTGCTTACCGGCGCAATATCGAGGCATTGGGCAGCACCCAGTTGCGCGATCTGGGCGAGCGCTACCTTGCCTCCTGCAAACACATCGCCGGAACCACGGCACACTTTACCGACAAGCTGCCGCACAATTTCATGAACATCGGCCTGATATCGCTGATCTTCCCGAATGCGAAGATCATCCTTTGCCGGCGTCACCCGCTCGACAACTGCTTTTCGCTGTATTCCAATTCGATGAGCAAGTTTCACAACCGCTACAAGACCAATCTGAAATATCTGGGGCTCTATTACCGCCAGTATGCGCAATTGCTCGACCATTGGCGGCAGGTGCTGCCGGGGCGCTTCCATGAGGTCATGTACGAGGATCTGGTTGCCAACACCGAACTCAACGCCCGCGCCATGATCGACTATCTGGGTCTTGAATGGGAAAACGGCGTTATGGAGCGCTCGGGGTCGCAGCGTTCGGTGCGCACGCTTTCCAGCTGGCAGGTGCGCCAGCCGGTTTACCAGACCTCCAAAGGCAAGTGGAAACTGTATGAAAAGCAGCTTGCGCCCGTCGCCGAGGCCATTGGCCCGTATATAGATGCGTACGAGAAGGAGTTACAGCTGCTCACCGATGGAGGGCAACCGCGTGGCTAAAGGTTTATTGTTGTTCGCATTTTCGGTTTTGCTGGGGTGCACTTCCGGATTTAACAGTGCACAGGCACAGCAGCAATTGCCCGATACCACCTTTGCCTACAGCAATGCCGATGCAGCCTATGCGCAAGGAGCCGGGCCGCAAATTGTGCTTTCCACCACCAACAGCGAATTTGTCGAACGCGGCTCACTGGATCCATTGGCGAAACTGGCGCAATCGGACGGATTTGCGGTGTCGCGCCAGTCCGGAGCGTTGGATCAAGCGCTGAAACCAGGGGCGATTTTGGTGATCGCCAACCCGTATGTTGATGAATACCAGAACTTCCCGGCGATGACGCCGCCATCTGCATTCACCGCGCAAGAGATCGAGGCGGTTCGCAAATGGGTGGAAGATGGCGGCTCGCTGCTGCTGCTCGCCGACCATGCGCCGCTTGGCGGCGGTTCGTCGGAACTTGCTGCCGCATTCGGCTTTGAGTTTCTCAACGGTCACACCGCCAATGAAGCGGCTGCACAGGCAGGCGACCGGCGGGTCAACATCAAATTCACTCAAACCAATGGCCTGAACACGCTTCACCCGATCACCAGTGGTGCGACCGGCAAGCCGGCAATCAAGCAGTTTCAGGCATTTGGCGGGCAATCGTTTATACCGCCAACCGAAGCAAAGCCGCTGCTGACCATACCGCAAGGCTGGTCGGCCATTTTCACCTACCGCATCCGCGACGAAGTGAGCACGGCACCGCGAATCGACGCCAGCGGCATGTCACAGGGCTCCACACTCGAATACGGCAAGGGGCGCGTTGCCGTTTTTGCCGAGGCCGGCGGATTTTCGGCGCAAATCATCGATGGTACGCAAAAATTCGGGTTCAACACGCCGGAAGGTCGCGAAAACCCGGAATTCATTCTGTCGACACTGCGCTGGCTGGCCCGGTATCGCGAGTAAGCAAAACCGGCAAAATGTGCATGCTTCGCAATAGCGCTTGAATTGACAGGCGATTGCGGGCTAATCACCGCCTTGGAGAGGTGGCCGAGTGGTCGAAGGCGCGCCCCTGCTAAGGGCGTAGGCGGGTAACCGTCTCGAGGGTTCGAATCCCTTCCTCTCCGCCATTTGATTGCAGAAAATACAACCTTTTCAAGCTTTTAAGCTGATCCTATTTTCCGGTTCCCCCCAATGTTCCCCCTGGTCCCTCTTGCTGCCCAGGCTTTTTTCGCCAATTCTCACCTTTAGCGGTCGAATCGTGGGGTATAGGAAGGACGCCACCGTCCTTCCTATCGTTCGGCTTCAATTGTCCGCTTTGTTGGTTTGTTGGTGTTGAAAAGGACAGGTTGGAATGACGGATAGCCGGAGACGAACCCCGTTCATCAAAATGCCAGACAAGCGCCCTGGGGAAGGCACAGGTTTGCCTGAGCGTTGGTCAAACTCGAAAGCTGCTCTTGTCGGCTATTTGACGGGCAAGGCGATCACTTCGCCCAGGATTGCAGCAATCCTGAATGACGGCACGGACCCGAAAACCATCCGTAAAATGTGGAAATACTGGCGACTGCCAACACCGGCCGGGAAAAGCCGGCACACCGAAACTTTCATCGTTTCCTTCGATGGCAGGCAACGGGAAGGGATATGCGCTTCTGCAAAGGCGCTGGGGATCGAGCCTGAAGAGTTCATCCGGCGGGTTGCGTACTATGCCAGCCACGACAACCTTTACCAAAACATCGTTGATGACAGGCCGCTGGACTGAAGCCATTCTGCGCCAGCTTGAGTTTGGGACTTCGGGACGGCGCCGACCAGAAGTTGATTGACGCGAGCAAGCCTGGCGTTGCGTCACGGGCAAACTGACGCCGCCGTCACTTTGCGTTGTTACGGGCGAGCGTGTTTGTGTCTGGTGGTCGCCACCGACCACCAGATCGGTGCGGGCTTACTAAAAGTGACGCTGCCGTCATTTTTAGCGGTTGGAGCAAAATTGACGCCACCGTCAGTTTTGCTTTTGGGCCATTTATCGCCAGCGCGGGTTTGTGTCTGCCTGTCGGCAGTGTCAGGCAGATCGGTGCGGGCGTAAGAAACGCGGCAGGTCGCTACCATGTTCTTGGGTGCTAGCGCTGGCTTGCGTTGGCCGACTAAAAATATCGCTAACGATAGTTTTAGTGATCGGAGCAAAATGGTCGCTGCCGTCCTTTTTGGTAGCTGAAAACAAAGTATCGTTGGCGGCACTTTGTTTTGCTGCGCTCGCAAAGCCCCGCGTCATGGCCTGCTTGGGCTTGGGCTTGGGAAAATAGGGCGGGCAGCCGCCTTATTTTCTTCAGCAGCTTGTCGCTGGGAAATATCGTCGGTACCGGAGATATTTTCAGCAGTCTTGCGGATCCATTGGGCGGGTTTTCGTTCCCATCATCGCAAGCGCCGTGATCTGCGGTGGGTTCTCGCTCTCGACTTCCTTGTCGAAATCAGCCTGCGGAATGTTGGCGATTGCCAGAGCGTTATCCAGTTGCCACTTCGAGAAGCCGGATGCCTCCTGCACCTTGGCTTTGGGCATAGAGATCTGGTCACCCTGATCTCTACCGCTTGTGAACCGATTGGCCCCATGCGGCTGCATCATCTGCTTGGCCAACTCACCGGCCCGGCGCATGGCTCTTGCCCGAATACGAGCCGCCATTTGTTCCAATTCAAAGTCTTCTGCCTGCCTCGCATAGCTGGCCAGCGCAGCGGATTTATCAGCCCATTCCTTGCACTCATCAATTTCTTGGCATTTGCACCTTGGCTTTGGGCATAGGAATGAGACCGCCCTCATTCCTATGTTTCGTGAACCTGTTTGTCCCATTTGGCTGCATTAAGAGGAGGGCATCATCTTGATCGGGGTACGGTCTCCGCCATGCGGCTGGCATCAAGATGACACTGCCGTCATCTTGATCGGCAGATGGTCGGCCCGGCGGCTGGCATGGAAAGGAGGCCGCCCTCCTTTCCTGATTTCCGGTGTTGGTTCACCGGCTAGACTGATTGCGGGCTTGAGTTTGCATTATTACGCCACCGTTAAAATGCTGATCGGCGCGAGCCCGGTCTTTGGTCAGAGCAAAATTGACGCCGCCGACAGTTTTGCTTTTGGGCCTTTGATCGCCAGCGCGAGATTGTGTCTGCCTATAGGCACCCCGAGGCAGTTCGGTTCGGGCTTGCACCTGGGCGCCGTAATGGATACCCCCTGCCTGGGGATATGCGGCTAACCAGGAGCCGCCAAATGAACATTCCAAACAGCCTGCCCTACCGCGTAGAAGTGTGGAGCCGCGACAACCTGCACCTCATGGAAACGCTTGCCGCGTCGTCGCATTTGCTGATTGCAAAGGCGGCATTTCGTGCGGCAATAGACGCCCGGCCGCATGACGTTTTGTTGCTCAGGAGCCTTGCCCAGGTGATCGAAGAGCATTTGCCGGATTGACGGCGCATGGCAGGGCGCCGGCGGCATTTCCTTACGCTGGCATCGGTAACTACTGTGCCGTCGCTTCTTTCCCTACGCTGCAGGCATCCAGGAAGCTGGTAAGCGCCTTTGTGGAGCCGGCTGCCGGAATGGCGCCTTCATGAAAAAGCTTGTCCCCGACCTTGAGAGCGACGGACACCCGCTTTTTCGATTCCTTCACACTTTCGAGAAAAGGCCGCTCCACGTAAGCGATAACCACAAGCTTGCCGTCTCTAGCCTCAGGATAGGAGGTGAGTTCTACAATTTCTTCGGAATCAACCCGCAAGAGGAGTTTTGGATTCAACACCGAAAAAGTTTCTGCAGTTTTTGTATCAACCTCTTCGGGAGTGATGAAAATTGCGGAGATCTCGTCATTGTCGCAACGGAACGCCAAGGCGACAAACGAGTTCGCGCCGAATGCGACAATATTGCCGCTGCTGCCAAAGGCGCTTTCTTCGGCCTTGAAGATCCACTGCGCACTTGCGCCTGAGGGCAACCCTGCGATCAATGCGGCAAGCAATGCACGCTTCAACATTCCAACCTCCATGGCCTGCAGGTCAGCCTAGAAGTTGCGCTTTCGAGAGTCGAGAGGCTTTTGCCCTCTCGCCTTCCTCTTCAACACGCGCCCGGTAATCGGCAATGCGGGTATCAAACTCACGCTTTGGAATGGCCGCATATTTGCGCGCCCTATCAGCAAGGTTCTTGTCAATGCCAGCTTCGGAGAGGGTAGGTGGTGAAATAACCGGGTTTTTCTGCAACCCGGTTTCCGGTGGCCTGCCACCAACATTTGCCAAGCCCGCTTCCCGTTGCGCATGGATCAATTCGCCCAAGCGGCGTTCGGCACGGAAACGGGTGATCTGCTTGCGCAGCCGTTCGTTTTCCTTCACCTCGAACGAAAGTTTCGATCGGCCTTGTTACAAGCGCGCGTTCGGGCAGGACCGTCGCAGCGCAAGGCGGTCACGGGCAACGCCAAAAAGCCGCGCGCGCAGTGTCGCCAGGATGGTTTTTTGGGTGTTGGGCATCTTGGAAAGCCGTTCACTTACAGATACTTCTTCGACCTCCACCGGAGTATCGAGATTGCAGCCTGTTCTGTTCCCAAAATACCGAAAAATAGTAGAGTTACGAGGCGCTTTGGCTTCAAATGATCCCGCTCTCGTGGTGGATCAAAGCGGACGCGATACTGTCTTTTACATGCCATTCGAGTATGTAAATGACCGTGCCAGAATTGTGATCGTCGGTATTACGCCGGGACCAAACCAAATGGCGCTCGCATACGATGAAGTGAAGACTCTGTCCTCCAGAGGAATGAATGAGGATCAGATCCTACTCCAGGTAAAGAAACTCGCGGCATTCGGGGATGCATCGATGCGCCCGAACCTTGTGAAGATGCTCAATGCAATGAGAATCAACGAATTGCTTGGCATCGGAGACGCGGGTGAGCTGTGGTCAACTTCGTACGATGCACTTCACGCAACTTCCGTCATTCCACATTCCGGGTTTAGGAACGGGAAGATGTTTGCGGGCAGCTTTGACCAGGTCTTGCGATCCGAGGCCTTCAGTTCCGGATTCCATAGGGATTTCTTGCCATCCTTGAGAGCCTTGCCACATAAGGCCTACTTCCTTGCGCTTGGGCCTGCGCCCCTTGATGCACTTCAATGGTGCGTCTCGCAGGGGCACATTAAAGAGGAACAACTTCTCGGAGCGTTAGCGCATCCCTCACGATCCAGTGGGAGCCAAGTTGACATCTATCTTGGCCTGAAGGATCCGCAATACCTTAAAGCAAAGGATCCAGTCCGTCATCGCGTCGAATGGCTCCAACGCGCATCGCAGTCGTTGAGACAGAAACTGCGGAAACTCATTCAATAGGCACGTTCCGATGAGCCGACTCGTTCAAGTTTACTACAGTTTCCACTCCAACACATTCGCCACGACCAGCCCCCGGCACGGCGACGTGCGCGCTGCATCCCGCCGCGAGGTGAAGAGGCTTGGGCAACTTCTCCTGTGGCATCGTAGGTCGAGACGCGTGTTTTTGGACCAGAGCCCGGCTCGCCAGTCGGTGGCGCCGTCGGGATGCATCAATCCAAATCGAGGAAGATTTGGGCTTAATTGATGGCCGTGGTCAATGATGATGCCCGCTCTAAGCCTTGCGTCCGCCAGCAATCGCAAGTGCCGTCGCTAAGCGCCCGGTTCACATCGCGGAGAGAAAAAAGGGGCCTTGGCCTTCCATGTCATTCGTCGGCGGTCGTCAGCGATGGGACTGCGCGACTGGAATTACTGAATATTTTTACCGTAGTTTTCAGGATTCTTGAATGGCGAACTACCACTTTTTGCTTCGCTTATTTCAAATTGTTTTGCCTGCTTTCGTTCGACGGCCCGTAAAACAAATTTCGATTGAAGCTTGGTCAAATCATAATCACCTTGGATTACCTGAACCATACGCATGAATATATACCCGATCAAAAACCCCAAAAGGCCCGAAGAAAATTGTGCAATTCTTTCGCCGTGAGGCGCTGTAATTTGTGCAAGATTTGCTGCTTCGACGACAGGCTTCGCAAGTACAAGAAAGACCATGGCTAAAAGCACAACAAAAATCAGCGCTCGCAATGACCGACAAATTTGATCAACTGCTTTCGTAAGATCACGAATTTCTTCGATTTCATAATGGTCAACATTTGTAAATGGTAACCCGCGTGCAAGACGAACAAGAACGCCGGCTGCGATCACAGATAGGGAAACCAGAAAAGCCTGTTTGGATAAATCCCAAAAATTCACGCCCACAAAAGCGGCTGCAAGGCCACCTGAAAGAATTGGAATTATGAGTGTTTGCCAACGGATCATAGTGAATCTTAGCGCACTTCAGGCGATGATTCTACCGTCGTACAGGAAGCGTCTGTGAACCTCTTTAAACTGGCGCAAAGTCTCTTCCAAATCGAGAAGGGTGCTTGTCTCGCTTAGGCGCTTGATATTCATATCAGCGGACAACCGGGCGTCCGTACCTTTTATTTCGCCGTCGCGGCCCCGGACCCGGATTTGACCATCGGGAAGATCACGCAATCCAGACGCAAGGTTGCTCATAAATTCCTTCTGGAATTTCCGACGACGAGCCCGGTAACCGATACTGACTTTGACCTCCAGCGCCGCTTCGGATGGCATGGATTCAATTAGTTTTTGTGCTTCGATATCGCCCAATAGATCCACAAGAATTTTCTTTGCGGATTGAAAGGTTTGAGCAATCCTGTCTCCAAGAGATTCATGTTGTTCAAATTCGACAACCTTGCCGCCCCTTGATGGTGGCGAAGGATCGTCGCGCACTGTTTCGGGTACGAGCCCGCCAATTTCAATTGCCCGAATGTCTCCAAGGTCTTTTCCAACCTGTTCACGATCAAACTCGGCTTGAAGTTCGACGTAGTGGCTGCTTCCAATTATTTTGGTTTGATCACGAAGCATCCACGTCAAATACTCTTCCATGGCTTTGCTTGGCAAAGACGTATGTTGGATTTGGTAGAAATGATCGCCGATAACCGCCCAATAGGTTATTCCGTGTAGGTACTCCATCCCCGGCGGCGCTTTTTGCTCAGCAATGTCCAACGCACGCAAGGCATCATCCAATGAAGCGTGCGGATCAGTTTCATTTGCAATTTGTAACAGCGCTTGCATATTTCCTGGGGAAAACAAGCAGACATTACCAAAAACCAAGTCTTGATCTTTTTCAATGTGACAGTGATTCAAGAACCGTTTGTAATCTACGTTGGCGGGGACGGCGGTCATGCGATTTGATGCTTTTGCACGAACGCTTTCACCGCTTGCAAGCTTATATACCAATGCTTGGGATAGTGCTGTGGCTAAGGAAAAATCTGGAAATTGACCATTCGAACGATTTAGGCGGCGGTAGTGAATCTTGCAGCGTTTTGTGCTCATGAACGTCGCCCTACTTTCGAATCAAAAATCGGTTGGCAATTCAAAGCCAATATTGGCACCGTTGGCCCGGTGAGTTGCAAGCCCAAGTAGCCAGTTTAACCCATGATCCCCTGAACCGCACGATCAATCCTCGCAAATTCCTTCTTCTCAATCATTAGGAATAGGCACTTACCGTTGGATCGATCCGCCCAGAGATCGCCTATCAAGCGCTTTTCCTTGGAATCGTCATTCGTGTAATAGGGCGCGCCCTTGTATTCGATCACCATGACGCGCCCGTCGTTCAACAGCGCGACGAAATCGGGGTAGAATTTGTCCGATGATGTTTGCAACCAAAACGAATGCGGTTGTTTTGACGGGTTGCGCACCCATGCCTTGATGTTGGGATTTAATTCAATTGCGATTGCGCATTCGTGTTCTTCGCCGGCCGCTTCAAGATCGCCGATCACCCGGAACAGGTGCTTCTTGAAATCCGTGCCGCCCTTGTATGGTTGATTGTAGCCATAGCGGCTTTCATCGAACACAAGTTCAACGTCGGCACTGGTTTGAAATTCAAGGCCGCTTTGTGGGAACAAGGCCCGTTCAAAGGACATCGATTCGCGAATTCCACGATGCTGGGCAATCAACTTTATGAACGCTTCAACAAGCCGGAAATTCGCCCGAGCCAATGCCTCCACTGTCATACCGTTCTTCGCCGAAATCACATCCAAGGCTTTGGAGATGAACACTGTCGAAGACACGCGCGTGATGTCGCGACGGGATGAATATGGCAACCTCCGGTCAATCCAATTTACAAGCGCGTTCTTAGTCCAGCCGCGCAAGGCCAGTGCCAACGAAAGCTGTTCATGTAAATCGGTAACGAATTCGACTTTCACTTTTTGGGCAGCATCCACATCGATATGAGCTTCTTCGGCGGCATTGCGCGGCGGCACAAAGAAATCGAGGATAGGCGCGGCGTCGCTTTCTTCAAGCTTCCACGGGATATCGAGAAAATGCGCTCGGTCAAACAGTTGCCAGGTTTGCCCGGTCCGCACGGTTAATTGGGGTACCGCAAAGCGGATCGGTTCGGCTTGCTGGTCTGGCACCTTCAGCCGGGCACCGCGCGAGCGATGCACAAGCGCGTCGATGGTGGTTGCCGCTGTTTCAGGCATGGCAAGCTTCATCGCCGTGCGGTCATAGTCCGTAAGGGCACCGCGCGCCCGGATGGTGCCCGTTTCAAGATCAACCTGAACCCGCCCGCCCGTCGCGGTTTCGATGTTGGTTTTGAACGCCGCGGCGTCCACATCGGCGGGAAGCGCCTCTTCATAGACAAATGCTGATCCGCCTTCTTCCAAGCCGGGAAGGGTAGGCACCGCGCGCACAAGGGCTTGGGCTTCAACCTTTTCAAAGCCGTTGTTCACTAGCCCGTCGCGCAATGTGTTCGCGGCATTTTGAAAGCTTGACGTGGTAGCGAAGGCATAGGCCCGGTTCAAATCATCGTTCTTTTTCCAAGAGGCGCGTGGCAAGCGCAGTACGCGGCCCAGAAGCTGTTCCACCGCTCGGGGCGATTTCTGTTCTGCGACCGAACACAGCACATAGGCGAAGGAGCAATCCCAACCTTCCTTAAGGGCCTGTTGCGTGATGATGAAGCGCACCTTGCACTCGCGGTCGAACAGATCGACGCCATCAAGCCCTTTCGTGTCGCCAGTTGCGATGGCAATTTCGTATTCCTTCACCTGAAAGTCATCGATCAGGAGCTTCTTCACCTCTTCAGCGTGAAGCGTCGGCTTGTCCTTCGATTTGGCTTCGGATTGAAGCAGCATCACGGGGCGGATGAATTCGCCAGTGGCCTTCTCTTCTGCACGCGCTTTGTCGTTCAATTCATCAAGCCACGCGATGGCATCGCCGATGGTTTCGGTATGGTTCGCCCGCCCGCGAAGGATCACGGGAAGCTTGATCATTTCTGCCGCTTTGAGTTCTGCGGCTGAAACTTGATGCAAAACATTGGATGCATAAATGCCCTTTTCGGGCTTGTGTTCTTCCGGCGTGACAGGTGTTGCCGTGAATTCGACGATTAGCGACGGTTTCAACCGCGCCAAGGTATCGAAAGACAGATCCGTCCGCGCATTGTGGGCTTCATCGACAATCACCATCGGGCGGCGCAAGCGCAGCACATTCGCCAAGGACTGCACCGGATCCCCGGAAGGTCCAATCTCCAGGGCATCCCGCAAGCCATCGGCAAGCCCGGTGAAATGGTCCATCAATTCGCCGTTGGCTTCATAGACTTTTCGGCCTTCCGTTTCTTCCACGCGGAAGGCTTGGATCGTCGCCACGATCACCACCGCGCCGCCGTCATAATCGGCGCGCTTTGCGTAAAGTGCATCGGCAACGGTCATCACGCGAACGTTTTCACCAAAGCGATCCGCAAGAGCGCGGCGGTTCGGATGCGCCCGGTCCTGAAGCGTCGCCAGGGTCTGTTCGCGGATCGTCTGCGATGGCACAAGCCAAAGCACAGTTGGCGCATCGGTGCGAAGAAAGCTATCGGCGGCAACGGCAACCGAATGTGCCGCAAGGATCGTTTTGCCGCCACCCGTGGGAATTCGGAGGCAGACATAGGGTAGTCCGGGCAAGCTGGGCGGTTGAACGAATGGCCGCTTTGTAATCGCATAGAATGCCGTATCGGCGTCGTTGAACACCACCGTCTTTTCGAGAAACTTGCGAAGCGCGCCAAGCGTCTGGATTTGATAGTTTTTCAAGCTGAAAACGGGCAAGCTCATTCGGATTTGCCCTTCTTCTTCGGCGACGCCGGCTTTGCCGCCGCGATCACGCGGGACGTGTCACGTTCGAAATCGCTTTCAAAAGCGTGGTCCTGGATCACGCGGAAGGCTTCGTATTCCTTTTCGGCTAATGCCTTGGCTACGGCATGGGAAACCTTGCCAGCGTCTTGCAGGATTTCGTATTCGTTGAACGTCAAGAATGCGTCCAGCTTCGCAATCCAGTCGGTCATTTTCATAGGAATTTGGCGCGCGGCCTGGTTTTCCGCGTAGTCGAGATACATCGACACAATGCGTTCAAGCGCCTTGATTTCCTCTTCGAACATATAGTTCTTGGCGGTGGCCACGTCGGCTTTGGCGATCTTGCCGCCCGGCCCGTTCTTCCAGGTCTGAAGCCCCATGTTCGGCTTCGAAGCATCAACGCGGGCCTTGATCAGTTCGGCGGCGGTTTTGCCAGTGATCGCCCAATGCAGCTTGTTTTGCACCGTCTTAAAGAATTTTTCGGTGACTTCATCGTCCTTGCGGTAATCGATGCTGCATTGCTCATAGATATCGGTGATCTTGAGATAAAAGCGCCGTTCGCTTGCGCGGATTTCGCGAATGCGTTCAAGCAGTTCGTCGAAATAGTCCTTACCGAATTTTTTGCCCTGCTTCAGCCGTTCGTCGTCCAGAACGAAGCCTTTGACGATGAATTCGCGCAAGACCGACGTTGCCCAAATCCGGAATTGTGTCGCTTGGCGGCTGTTGACGCGATAGCCAACGGCGATGATCGCGTCCAGATTGTAAAATTCGACTTCGCGGGCAACCTCACGGGCGCCTTCGGTTTGAACTGTTAGAAATTTTCGAAGGGTTCGATCCCGAACCAGTTCCCCCGTCTCGAAAATCTCCTTCAGGTGATAACTGATCGTTGGAACAGTCACTTCGAACAATTCGGCGATGCGCTTTTGCGTTAGCCAAAAGCTTTCCTCTTCGAACAGGACTTCGACTCGGATTGCGCCCGCCGATCCGGTGTAAAGCAGGATTTCGCCTTCGCGCGGTGGTGTTTTGTCCGCCATGCTCACAGCCCCTCAATCTGATAGGGGATTTGTTTGAAGGTGACGCCGAGGCGGGAAAGCCGGTCGTCGGGCACGGTGCAGCCTTCGCCATAGACAATGCGCGCGCCGCTGAAGCCCGCTTCAGGCAACGACAGCGTGTCGAGAATGCCACCCGTGAGCACGTTCCCGGCATTTGTGCTGGCAACGCCAACGGCTTCGGCATTGTGCAAGAGGTAGATCGCCCGGCCTTGGAACGTGCCGATCAGCGGCGTTGAACTATCGGCACGGCGCGGAATGGGTGAGCCCGTCTCGCAAAAGAAGACATGGGCGGCAAGGTCCTGGTACGTGACGGCGGGGCTGACATTGCCATCGGGATCGAACAGCGGTTCGCCAAGTGTGCAGAACCTGAAGCCGCCGCCGCCTTGCCAGCCAACTTCATCGGAAATACCGCCGCCCTCTCCTTCGACCACCTTGCGGTAGCGTGGCACAATGTGGGTATGCGCGTGCTCCCCCATTTCAACGCTGATATGTTTGCGCCCCATTTTATGCGCTACAGCCCCCGTTGTGCCAGAACCCGCGAAGGAATCGAGAACAAGGTCGCCGAGTTGAGTGGCGATAGCGATGACTCTTTGCAAAAGTCTTTCAGGCTTCGGCGTATCAAATATGTTCTCGCGGTTGAGCGCAATAACCTCCTTCTTGGCTTCTTGGGTATTGCCAACTTGATCGTGAAACCAAATTGATTGCGGAATAATCCCGTCCTTCACCTCAGATAAAAATCGTTTGATGCGCGGGACACCCTTTCCATCTTTGCCGAACCAGAGACGGTTATCTGCAATCAATCCAGGAACTTCTTCCTTGTTGAATCTCCAAGAGCTTCCCGGCGGCGGCGTCACCTTGCGACCTGCGGGTGTTGTGATCTCGTAGAAAGCATATTCGCGATACTCGCGACGCAATGGATTATCAGAAGTCCAAGGTCCACGCGGATCATTGTCTGGATTTTTGTAGCGATCATTCATCGCGTCAGTTCTTGGAAGAAGATTGAAGCCGGTGCTCTCAATCTTGCTTGCATAAACCAAAACCGATTCATGGCTCTGATCAAAAAGATAGGCATCGTTTTGTGGCGCAAATTTCTTTTGCCAAATCACATTCGAAATAAAATTCCGACGGCCAAAGATTTCATCAAGAATGAGCTTCAGCCCGTGAACTTCGTTGTCATCAATCGAAATCCAGATTGAACCGTCGTCGCTCAAAAACTCCTTCAACAACCGCAAGCGCGGATACATCATACAAAGCCATTTATCATGGCGCGAAAGGTCTTCGGCTTCCTTGCCCACAGTGGCACCAAGCCATGCCTTGATTTCCGGTGAATTGGTGTTGTCGTTGTAAACCCAACCTTCGTTGCCGGTGTTGTAGGGCGGATCGATATAGATGCACTTCACCTTGCCAGCGTAATAGGGAAGCAACGCTTTCAAGGCTTCAAGGTTGTCGCCCTGCACCAACAAATTGCCCGCGTCTGGATCGCCGACACTCTTGTCCTTCTCGCAATGGATCAGCCTATACGGCACTTCGCGATGGTGGTTCACCACAGCCTTCTTCCCGATCCAATCCAGTGTGGGCATAGAGGATCCCTTTTCCTAAATTCTCAACCATGTGAAATATTTTGTGGGCAGTTCAATGCGGCATCTGTGGGCGGAAATACGGGGTAGGGCAAGAGTGCCCAAGTTCTAGATCAATTGGAACAAGCCCCAGGACAAGAGGCCAAAGAAAGCAGCCCAGGCAAAATTCCGACCGGCCAAAGCCAGTTGATTTGACACGCTGGTCTTTGTTTCCCCTGAATAGGCCGGGTCAACATAGGTCGGCACGAATTGCTTGTAGAAGTTTTCGTCAGCATCTGAAGGGCCGGTGTCCGGACCAGGATCAATACCGCGTTCGGTTTTCATCCGGCGCATGAAGCGATAGCCTTGCTCCTTCGCGCTCGGAGCCTGGCCATACATCGCCCATCCCGCAGACGACTTGATGAGGGCTTGCCGTTCCAGACCGGAAACCGGGCCGATATGGGCCTGAGGCGGCAACACCATGACGCGCTCCACCGGCATCGGTGTGCCATCCTTTTGCAGCGGTGAAACCAAGGCCTCACCGATTCCCATTTCAGTGATCGAAGCCAAGACGTTGACTCCCGGATTGGGCCGGAAGGAATCGGCGCTGGCCTTCACAAGCTTGCGATCGGCTGGCGTGAAGGTGCGCAGCGCATGTTGGATACGGTTGCCAAGCTGAGCCAAAACGGAGTCCTGCACGTCCTTTGGTGTTTGCGTCACGAAGAAGACGCCGACGCCCTTGGAGCGGATCAGGCGGACAAGCCGCTCGATCTGCTCAAGCAAAGGTTTGGGCGCATCCGAAAAAAGCAAGTGCGCCTCATCGAAGAAGAACACGAGTTTGGGCTTGTCGAGATCACCGGCCTCAGGCAGGACGCGAAACAATTCAGTCAGCATCCAGAGCAGGAACGTCGCATAAAGCTTCGGCGCTTCCATAAGCTTGTCGGCGTGCAACAGGTTGACGACGCCACGCCCTTGGCTGTCCAAGGCGATCAGGTCGGTGATCTGGAATGGTGGTTCCCCAAACAGCTTGTCGCCGCCCTGGGCTTCCAGTGCCAGCAAGTTGCGCTGAATCGCAGAGATCGAGGCGGCGGTGATGTTGCCATAGGCCTTGCAGACCTCTTCGCGCTCTTCCAGCATTTCATTGAGCGACCATCGCAAGTCCTCGGTGGTCTGCATCCAGCCATGCTCGGCTTCGGCCTTCTTGAAGCAGATTGCCATGGTCCCGGCCTGGGTGTCATTGAGCCGGAGCATCGAGGAAAGCAGTTGATCGCCCATGTCCTGCACTGAGGTCCGGATCGGGAGCCCGTGTTTGCCAAAGATATCCCAGAACGCCACGGGAAAGGCGGTTGCCTTCCAAGGGGCTTCGAGACTGCGGGCGCGGGCCCGGGCCTTGCCAGTGGTTTCCCCGGGAAGTGCGATACCGGAGAGATCGCCTTTGACATCAGCAGCAAATACAGGAACGCCAGCGGCGGAGAAGCCCTCGGCCATGCGTTGAAGGGAAATTGTCTTGCCGGTGCCTGTTGCGCCGGTGACAAGACCGTGGCGGTTTGCTTTGTCGAGCCGCAGGGCAATGGTCTTGCCCGTTGTGGTTTTCCCAATGTCGATTTTCATTGTGTCCGCCTTGTCGAGATGGTTTTTGGCGACGCGGGTGTCGATAGAGAAGCAAGCAGCTTTTCGAAGTCGCCGACCGAATCGGCCATCCCCAGCGAAACCGCTTTCGCGCCTATTTCGACTCCGCCGGAGCCGAATTTCGAGATCACGTCCTTGGCACTGACGCCTCGGTACTTGGCAACAGCAGCAATGAAGACCACGGCCAGATCGTCGACCATTTTTTGCAACCGGGCTTTGCCGATATCTGTATTCGGATCGGAACGCTTGCCGGGTGATTGCGATGAAACAAACTGGAAGCTTTTGATTCCAGCACGCTCTTCGCGAGCACTTTCGTCCTTCATGCCTATGACTATGCCAATGGATCCCAGAATAGCGTTGTCACTGACCACGACGCGCTCGGCTGCCGCCGCTATCCAGTATGCCGCCGACGCTGCCATGCCGCTGACATATGCTGCGATTTTCTTCTTACCGCGCGCATTGAAGATGGCCTTGGCAAGTTCGTCGCAGCCGTTGGCTTCACCGCCTGGGCTGTCAATTTCAAAGAGGATCGCCGAAATATCTGGGCTGTCCAACGCCGCCTGCAGATCTCGGCGAGTGATCTCGTAGGAGGTCGCGCCGCTCATCGCCGTGAACAGATTGGCCCGCTTGAACAGCGGACCGATCACTTTGATGATGGCAACATCGTTGCGCACGGTGAACTTCTCGCCGGTAAGATCGGCCTTTGCCCTATAGGCGGCAAGCGCCTCTGGCGTGACCGCGTTTTCGCGCAAGGCGATCTCGACAAGCCCGTCGATGCGCTCAGGCAGGATCGCCCAGGGCTGAGCGAGTGACGTTTCAAGAATTCGCATAGGAATCGCTCCGATTCATGAGGTCACTCCACATTTCACTTATCAACTGCCATTTTGCCGTATTACGAATTTCCGTATAGAACGATTCCATGCGCTAGATCCTTGTGACGATTTGGTCGTGGATTGGGTCAATTTGAGCGATCGACCCCCGCAGTCTTTCGACATCCCTTGGCGTCAGGTTAGCGAGGATGATGGTTAGATCGGCACCTGCCAGTTCCTTCGCGTATCGCTCAACAGCGCCAACGAAATGCAGGACCATGTTGAAGGCTTTTGGGTCTCTGCCCTTCAGCCAGTCTTGCGGATCCATTGGACGGGTTTTCATGCCCATCATCGCAAGCGCGGTGATCTGCGGCGGGTTCTGGCTCTCGACTTCCTTGTCGAAATCAGCCTGCGGGATGTTGGCGATGCGGAGGGCGCTTTTGAGTTGCCACTCTGAAAAGCCGGAAACCTCTTGCACCTTGGCCTTGGGCATAGGAAGGAGGTCGGCCTCCTTCCTATGATTTGTGAACCTGTTTGTCCCATTTGGCTGCATCATCTGCTTGGCCAACTCACCGGCCCGACGCATGGCCCTTGCCCTGATGCGAGCCGCCATTTGTTCCAATTCAAAGTCTTCTGCCTGCCTCGCATAGCTGGCCAGTGCAGCGGACTTGTCAGCCCATTCCTTGCACTCATCAATCGCCTGGCACTGTGCCAAGGCTGTGCGGGCGGCTTCATACGACTTCGGCAAGTTGCCTTGGAATACGGTCAAATTCATTGTGCTGGCTCCGTGGTAAAGCTGACGGCATTCATGGTGAAGTCGCGATCAGCACCGCAAAAAACAATCGGGTTCATCGCCTTGATGGAATCGCGGGCAATCTCGAACGTGGCAGGCGGGGAATATTGCTGAAGCGTGACGTGCTTCTCACCTTTGCCTATCAGCCGGCCAATCGTCTGCGAAGCGTTCCCGGCCCTATGGACGATTACGAAATCGCCTATCGTCGGCTCCTTTCGCGAGTCCACCCAAAGCCATTCATCGGGCAGGTATCGCGGAGACATTGTGACAGTCTCGACGGCGATTTGTGACAATTTTGCAAAGGTCATTTTTGCTCTCCCGGAACGAGTGCCGATTTGGTGGCAAGTACCTGCAGCACCGCATAAGTGTTGCGCGGGCTTTTCGCTGCGAGGCGGATGGCCTCATCAACGGCGCCGACCAAAGCAGGGTGCTCGAAGGGGTGGAGCGGGCTTGTCAGCCGGCCTGTTTTCCGGTTGCGGACAAGCACGATAAAGCCTCCGCCGATCTTTTCACCGACTCGGATTACCTCGGCATTTTCGAGTTCGCGCCATTTGTTTTGTTTTTTGGAAGCATTCGGTATTTTTGGAGTCTTGGACATTGGGAACCTCTTTTCTGGTTGGTTTAGTCATGGGTTGAGTTCCTTTTCCATTGCCCAGGTGGGCCCCTTTCTGGATTGTTTCGCTTGCTCAAAAGAACTTGCGAAATGATCCGCAAGGGATTAAATAGCGTCTATTGGATCAAATAACAATCCCTTTCGTATCAAATTATGAACATGAAGGATCACCGGCTTGAATGCAGCACAAATCAGGGCAGCCAGGGGTTTGCTGAAATGGACGCAAGCCGATCTCTCCAAATTATCAGGAATCGGAACTGCGACCATCAAACGCCTTGAGGCCCAAGAGGGTGATTTGGACGGCCATGCCGGTACTTTGCGCAACATCGAACGCGCTTTTCTGGACGCTGGAATCGAGTTCATTCCAGCGGATGAAAAAGGCCATGGCGTCAGGATGGCAAAGTCGGGCTTCTTTCTCACTCCGGGCTGACTCCAAAATCTGACAAGCTGCTTCGCAAAGACTGATTTGCCGCATTGGCCGAAGAAACTGCCCTTGCCGATGCTGCCCCGGCCGATTGCAACAAGCCGAGAAGCTGCCTGGCCTTGGCGATGGCAATGTCGATTGACGATGAATCAACCTGCGGTGTTGCTGTCACGCTGAGATTGCTTTCGATCTCCGCCCCGGCCTGTTTTGATTCCTGCACTGCTGCGTTGAAGTCCGGCCTTGGCGTCGGAAACGGTGTGGCGTTACCTGCGAGTTCGCGTCTCGGACCAAGACGGCCTCTTGGCCCACCAGTTGGCGAGATATACTGGACGCCGCTGTCACCATTCGGGAGGGGCCCGGCCCCGGCATAGGCGCGGTGTCTGCCACCTTCGAAATGGACGCCATGGAACTGGCGATAATTGTTCGCGGCGTTCTGTGCCGCCCCTTGATCATACCGCTTACCGGCGGGCTGTAGGTTGCCCTTGTGATTGGCTTCACTAAGCTTTCGAATGGCATAGACACTGCCACCCGCTATCGCTCCACCTGCAAGCAACTGCGGCATGCTGAGCGCGCCAAGCATCCCGCCCTTCTTCGCCATACCACCAAGCGCCCCACCGCCGCCCTGGGCGATCGCAGCACTCTGGAGCATGGTTGCCGCTGTCTGCAGGCTCACCCCTGCGGTGATCAGAGCCCAAACGCCTTGCCCTGCCTTGTAGGCTCCAAAGGCGGCAACGGCGCCACCGCCCAAAGCAGCCATGCCGCCGAACGTGGGATTGGCGTTTACTGCAGCCGATAGCCGGTTGATCGTGTCGGCCAGGTTGTTGAGCCCGGCTGCAATTGTCTGGATAGGCACTGTGGCCGCTGCGAGATTTGACAGGGAGTCTTTCAGCCCCTGCCAACTGGCGAACGGATCTTTGTCTTGAACGGTGTCGGCTGCCGAAAGGCCGCTGGCCTTTTTCATCCGATCGGCGACACGAAGCATCTGATCGTATGAAAGCAGCGCCGTCATGACGAAGTCACTCGACATCCGGTTGTTGGTGAGTTGGCCAACGACACGGGCGAGTTCGACTTCGTCTTCTACGTCGACGCCGGCTTTCTTCAGTTGAGGCATCAAGACCTCAGCCATCCAGCGCACCGGATTCTGGCCGAAGAGTTCTTCGTTGATCAGGGATCCGTCTTTGCCCCTGAGACCATAGGCTTCTTGCTGCTTCAGCGCTTGCTTGGAAGCCCTTCCCACGATGAACTGATCAAAGGCGGCGCGTGTCACGGTACCGGCATTGGATCCGCCAAGCTGCGAGATGAACTGCGGCAGCCAGGTAGTCAGGAATTCTTCGCTGTGCACCTTGCCGGCCGAGCGGGAATACTTGATCGCCTCCTCAAAGGCGCCGGGATCCATGTCCTTGCCGATCACTTGCTGGGCCTTGATGTAGCCCTCAAGCATGCGGGTATATTCTTCGGGCTGGATCTTTTCGATGTTGTCCATCGCCCGGTTGAACCGGCGAAGTCCTTCGACTGCAGCCCCTTTGTCATCGAACAAATTCTGAAGCACGAGCAATGCCTTTGCCATTGGCTCGGCAACCTTAGTCGCGACGTCGGTCGACGGCATGTTGAGCGCCGCATCCTTGACCATTTCGAAGACCTGGGCATCGAAAAGTCGGTATTTCATCGCCAAGGCATCAGAAACCGACTTGATTTGTTGCTGCTCACCGCCGCTCAATCCGGCGTAATTTGCCTGGGCCTGTTGGCGCTGCCCTTCGGATGCTGCCTTGAGCGCTTCTCTTCCCAGTGTCGCGGCGACATAGCCGCCCGTGTAGCCGCCTGCCATTATGTAACCAGGCCGAATCAATGTCGCCATCGTGCGCTGCAGATTGCGGGCACTCGCGGCCGTGGCCTGCATACCGGCGCGCACGGCGCTAAAATGCTGAAGCGTTGAAACCCGCCATGCGGAGATATTGGACTTCTGAAGGGTCTTGTTGAGGTTCTGGGAAGCCATGCTCCGGTGCAGATCTGCCCAGGACCGCTTGACCGTATCAAGTTCGCGTCCGGAAACGCCAAGCCGATCTAGCTGCCTTTGGAAGGAAACGCCCCACTGCGCTTTGCCCAGCCGGTCGGCATTCCGCTCGATATCTCGCAACGCAGACGACGTGGTTGCGGCGGCGCGTTTCGCTCCGGCGCTCATTTGGTCCTGCAGCTTGAGAACAAGCTCGCCGATGAAGGTTCTAGCCATGCTTTGACTCCGATTTTGTGAGGATTTTGCCGGTTTTTGCAATTTTGCGACGAATTACGGAAGAAGCCCTCATGGGTGAGATAAATTGCGCGAATACCCGGGAGCGGCGCTTCGCGGCAGGCGCAGGGCAAACACGGTCCCTAAGTGTTTTTTGACAGTAGGCACGGGCTGGGGTGGCTTGACAGGTGCTTTGTGTGTGGCTGGGTGGGTGGTAGCAGGGCTGGCATCGGTCAAGAGCGTGCTGGCGAGGCAAGGGCAGGGCAAGTGCAGACGCCTGTGGCGGTGGCATGGTGAGTGCGGCTGTTGCCCTCTCTCTCCACCCTCCGGGCCATGGTGCCTGTCTCTCACCTGTCCACTTGCCTGTGCCATTGCAGATCATTGCACGGCGCTCCCGGCTTGAACCGGCTTGTCGGGATCCACATAACCAGCGCCATTGGCTAGCGGGCCTATGATGATTTTGATGGTGGCCATTTCGTTGTCTTGTTCGGCCATCGTGAGTGAAGTGCCGTGCACCTCGATATGCAGACGATTTGCCTCAATGATTTGATCAAGCAGCTCAGCCACCTCCTTGCAGATCGAGGTTGCTTCGAGTGTTGCCCTTGCTGCCGTCTCCATTTTCCGGCCAATCGAATTGAGTTCGTCTGCAAGCCGGGCTTCATCGCCCGGCTTTATCGCTTCGAGACAATGCGGTACCGGCGGTTTCATGCTGCCAATTCCTCATTCATGAAACCGCAGGGATCTCCGAAGTCGACGAAATCGCCGGGCTCGTCGAAAAGGTACGCGGGGTTATGCCGGCGGTATTGGGCAAGCTCCTCCAGAAGGGCGTCGGCTTCAGCGCTCCCAATTCGATGTGCAAGGCCTTGAGCTTCGGCGAGGATGGCTACCGGCTCTGGAATGAGCGCCTTAAAGTGCGTGTGGATCATTTCTTTGACGCCCCAGTTGCTGCTGACAAATTTGAAGGGTTTGATCGCAATCATCTCCACTTCAGGGATCGGAGCCGGACGCGGCGGCTCCGGTACCCAAGGCGCTTGTGTCCCGGCCGTGATCGGGGCTTCACCGCTTCGCACCGCTACTGCAACTTTGCGCAAGCGTTCAGTCACCATGGCCTTTGCGGTTTCAGCGCCGCTATACGTTTCGCCTGGTTCCACCCGCATAAGCGTTGGCACACCTGCTACATCGCCAACTGCAAATAGCCGGTTGCCTTCGCCCTGACCGCGATCAAAAGCATCGGGGATTGCGTTTTGAATGGCATTGGCAAGGACTGCGGAGACAACTTCGCGGGCGCTGGCTGGGGTTCCTTTTTCGAGCCGTCCTGCGGGGCGCTCGTAGTCCCGGAAATAAAAGGCGCCGAAGTCAAGGCCAATCGCCGCCTGCAGCTTTTCGAATTCAATTGCGAGCTGCTTTGCCAGTCGATCAATCGCCTGGGCAGGCGCCGTTACATTTGCGGCTGTTTGCTCCAGGCGGATGGCCTGTTTTTCACGCTCTTCCGTTTCTCTCGCAATCGCCAGTTTTGATTCCGCCGCTGCCTTGGCGGCTTCGAGATCGTCAAGCACGCTCCGAAGATCGCCTGCTTCGCGCTCAGCTTTGACGGCAATGACAACCGCCTTTTCAAAGGTGGCCTCTTCGCCAGCCATTGCCTCTCGCTTTGCGTCCTGCGATTTTTGCAGTGCATCTTCCGCCGCGACCAAACGATCACGGGTTTTGTTGATGTTGCGCTCGATACCGGCGAGTGCGGCTTCAGCATCGGTAACTGGATTTGTTTTGAAAATCGCCATTTCAGATCACCGCCACTGCTGCAGGGCCGAGAGCCGCATTGGCTTGTTCGGCGGCTTTTGCCCAGCCAGCTTTTGCCGGCGTGAGCTTCTCACCGTTCATTTCTCGAACCACTTGTGCAAAGGATTTTGCAGAAGCAATCGGCTCAGGATTCGGCTCAGTTACTGGCTCAGTTTTCACCGCCGGCTGCGAGGCCCCTGGGGAGGTTGCAGCCTTGAACAAGGCTGGCGTTTTGGCTTCCGGCTTTGCGAAAGCACCTGCATCGGCATCTGCTAAAATCGCAGATGCAAGGCTCCACATATCTGTGGCGTCCATCATTCTGGCTTTCGAATATTCAACGAAGGCCGCCTCAGTTTTCGTGCCTGCCAATCGACTGGCGAGGACACTTTCCGAATACTCCAACATTCCGCGAGATTTTTGCATTTTCAGTTCTCCATTGATTTTGAGTTATGCCGCGCCGCCGACGTACTGCGCTTCGGTTAGGCTTTGGTGTTCGCGCGCAATTTCATCGCAAAACGCATCGACAGCTTTGCGGACTTCAGGCGGCTTCATTCCGAGATCAGCAAGTCGTCGGGCTTCGCGCGCGCAAGCGACTCTGATTTCGTGATCAGCGTTTTCGGCATCATGAATCACCGCGCGCGCGACTCTTCGAATTACGAAAGTGCGTTGATCAACCGGGAAAGGAATCGTTTTCATCGCGGCTCACTCCTTTGGGCTTCGCCATGGGGGCTGGAAGCAGCCCCCAAACCCCGGCTTTCGGGCAGGCCCGAACCCATGCTGCGCATTTTCCGGCTGCCTTTTTGGGAGATGATATTTTCCCTTGCGGACGCTTGATTGCTTTCGATTTCAGGATCTGAGAGAAGATTTGAGACAAGTGTGTCGCCATTCCGGGGAGACTCTATTCGCGACTGACCTGTCTCACAGCGGCGTCGATACCAGGTTGCCCGTGAAATTCCTTCGGCAACCCATGGCTCCAAATGCGAAAGCGATTTTGCTTCATAGACCGACCGCTTTGTCCGGCCCTGTGCTCGCCTTTTTGCCAGCATTCGATCACGATCACGCTGGCGTTTGAGCGCCTTCACAATCGATTTCCGCTTTTTCGATGAGACATCATTTGCGCCAATAGTGCGCAAACCAAGCCGCTCGCGCTCTGCAAAATTGACACTCAAAAGCTTGGCTACAGCATCCGGTTTTTGAATGTTTTTTCTGTTTGAAACAGCTTTTGCAACATTTTCGATCAAATCTTCGGACGCCCACGGCGCCCAGCGTGAACACCATCCAAAAAGGGTCTCGGCCGCGCCATTAAGTCCGGCTGCGTGAATGTAGATCATCCCATCGTCCGTGTCCGGGATGGTTTGTCCATGCCGACAAACAATGACTTTTTCAATTTCACGCAACCGAAGATTCGCGAGAATTATTGTCCGGTTCGAAGCTTTGCGCTCTGCAATGACGCAATTGCCAACCTTGATTTGATTTGTCGCCGCACTCATCGTGCAGCCCCTTGATCAGCGCAACGGTTCCCGCTATGTTCTCTCTTGCGCGGAATGGACATCGCGTAGGAAACCTTAAACCGCTCGGCCTTAGTCGGGCGGTTTTTAATTGAGCGCTTCACTCTCGTTTTGCCTTGCGCCCGGCGGATTGCATCGGCCTTCACCACGGCCGCAAGTGCGCCTTCAGCGCTCAGTCCGAACCGCTTGCGAAGTGCTGGCACCAGGCTGCGGCCTCTCGGCTTTTGGCTGGCAATCAACCAGGCTGCAGCCTCACCTATTTCCGAGGAATCGCAGGTCATGCCGCTGCCCTACGATCACGTTCGGCCACGCGGTCGGAGATCCACGCAAGGACTTCAGACTTCAGAAAACCTATGCGTTTTTCGCCAAGTGGGACGGCTCGCGGAAACCGGTCAGATCCGCGATATTTGTTGATCATCGTCCGCGAAAGGCTTGTGATCTCGCAGACTTGATTCAGGTCTATGATTTTGAGTTCGTCCATGAATGTTTCCTTTCAACTTTCGTCGCTGGAAACATTGTTATCCGTCTGGACTTTTGTGGATATGAAGTTCGATGCAAATAATTTCGTGCCGAACTTCCCTATCTAAATCATTGTTTTGAAATTGTTTTCAGGATCGCTTCTTCCGAAATGGGCGATTTTTCCCAAGATGTTGATTTTCGCCGCGCGCCACGTTTCGTTGAGTCACCGGCTGCCCGCATGGCAGGGTAAAGCGCGGCTTGCAGAAAACGCATTCCCGGCCCGGAGGTGCTTTTTGGGAATTCATTCTCCGATGAATCCATCCATATTTTCGCGAGTTTCAGAATGAACTCGTGCCGAGCGGCTCTGCATTTTTGTTCTGCCGTTTCCAATTGCTCGATCTCGCCGAGAAGATCTTCCATGCGCGACTTGATCAATCGGGCAGCAAGAATTTCAGACAACCCGCTCGGAGATATCAAATCAGAAAAATACAGATTCGAAGCGGCGCGCTCATAGGAAATGTATGTTTCTTCTGAATGGCTTTTTCGCTCGAAATAATTCTCCACCCGAGCTTTCTCTATCGGGTGAATGGAAAATTCTTTCAGCGATATTTTGAGAGCATCGACCGTTTTTTTGAGTTTCTCTTGGTTTGAATTTTTGTCCAATGAATTACGAGCGCCTTGGATCAAATTGATATATTCCCGAGCGGCCCAAGTTATAGGAATTAAGCTTGCCCAGCTTAGTGCGTCACGCGCTTGAGCGTTAAGCTTGCAATTCTCTTTAAATGCCGCGTTGAGGCCAACCAAGATTTTTCCTTGATCGTCAGGCGAGTAGTTGAACGGATCCCTAACCATCCGAACGCCTCAGCCGGACAACTTTTTCCGATTCCCTTCCGGCCAAGAAATTGGCCCAATCCGCCATCATCACACGACGCCGTTCGAGCATGTCGCTACGCTGATAGGCACGTTCAACTTCCGTTCCGACACGGTGTGCCAATTGAAGTTCAGCCATGTCCCTGTCATAACCACGTTCAGCAGCCCATACGCGGAAACTAGAGCGAAGCCCGTGCGGAACCGCAGGACGCCCGGATCGTGGATCCAGCCACCCTTTGTTGCCCGCGTTGACTTCCGATTCCTGCATGCGCCGCATAACAGCGGACAAGCTCATGTCGCTCAAGGCACCTCCCCTTGTGGCGGGGAAAAGCATGTCGCTACCTTCGAGCCTTGGCAGCGATCGAAGCAATTCGAGAGCCGACTCCGATAATGGGACACGATGCTCTCGTTTCATTTTCATCCGCGAGGCGGGAATGATCCACAAGCCCGCCTTCACGTCGATTTCCGACCATGTCGCGCCCCGCACTTCGCCTGATCGCGTTGCAGTCATCGCAAGAAATTCGACCGCCCTCGCCGCGAAACCCTCGCGTTGATGCAACGATGCAAACCAAGCGGCTAGGTCAGACAGTGCGAGCGAAGGCTGATTTTCACGATCTGCCAAGGAATTGGGCTTCGGTAACAATTCCTTCAGGTTGCCCGACCATCTCGCCGGATTGTCGCCGCTTCGAAACCCGCAAACCGTTGCCCAGGCAAGAACGCTTTCAATTCGTCCCCTCAACCGCGAGGCCGTCACCGTCTTGGTGTTCCAAATCGGGTGAAGCACTCGCAAGACATCTTGAACCGAGATATCTGGGACCTGCTTTCGCCCAATGACAGGACCAGCATAAGTATCCAAGGTCGCCCGCCATTGCCGCTTGTGTTTTTCGTTTCGGAATTCAGACAATTTGGCTGCGAGATACTTTTCAACCGCCTCGCTGAAGGTAAGGCCAATCACCCTCCGTTTTTCAGCGATTGGATCACGATCTTCAAAGAGCGCGTTTCGAGCGACTTCAGCTTGCTTGCGCGCCTTTGCCAACGTGACTTTGGGATATCCACCCAAACCTAGTTCACGTCTCTTGCCACCCAACATGAAGCGCAAAACCCAACTTCTTGCGCCGCCCTCCTTCACAAGCAGGTGCAAACCATCGCCGTCGAAGTACCGGCCCGGCTTTGTGAAAGTTTCAATTTCGGTGGCTTTAAAAAGTTTCGATTTTGCCAAAAATCCGTTCCCCCTATTGTTCCCCCTGCAAAACGGTTGTCAGCAGGGTTTCACAAAGACGACACGGATAACATATTGTAATCGCAGCCATTGTTAAATAAGGAAAAGTTGCCAACAAGGATAAATATGGCGGACAATTTGGCGGCCTTCCTCTCCGCCATTGGATTGCTCGCTGGCCGAAACCCTCGCCAAGTAAGTCTGTCGGTGTTAGCTTTGACCTGCGCAAGCAGCGTTGGAGACTTCCATGACGACTGTCACCGTTCATCTGCCAGGCACAATGTCGCAAGATGCCGAAAATCCAGATTATGATATCTGGACCTTTTCGGTCACTGTGAATGGCAGAGCCGGACTTTCAACCAGTTATTTCGACCATGGAACTGCTGAGAGCGTCGCCGCTTCCATGACGCACTCTTCACTCATGGCAAATCCGGGCTCAATGGAGGGCATTACCTCGACATCTGCGGTGGGACCCGGTGCACCCAGTCACGGATCGGGCAGCCACGGCCCGGGTAGCGACGGAAGCCCTTCGACGGTGGGCACTGGCCTGTTGCATGGTCCAATCGATCCCGAT
This sequence comes from Rhizobiaceae bacterium, assembly GCA_041739225.1. Lineage (GTDB taxonomy): Bacteria > Pseudomonadota > Alphaproteobacteria > Rhizobiales > Rhizobiaceae > BOKV01. Next base: position 41,921 of record JBGSOG010000085.1, on the reverse strand, counting down.
GACGATGATGACGACAAAGACCCGCCAAAGATGAAGACCGCCGACGGCACTTGAATTGTTCGGCGACCGATCCGCTTCACACCGGCCGAAACTTCAAAACCTGTGTCGTGGCCATGGCCGCCAGCGCCAGTCCGCCTGCGGCTTGAAAGCGCCAGTCCGGTATGATGAAGGCAATTCCCGCCGCTGTGGCCAGCAAGCGCTCGCCCGTTCCAAGCAACCGCAGCATCCAGCCGGTGGCGGCGAATGACAATGCCGCTATGGCTCCGGCAGAGGTCAGCATGACCAGCGCAATGGTCTGCCATTCGCCAAAGAACAGCAGGCCTGTGCCATAGGGTGGCAAGCAAAACAGCACTGGCACGACGAAAGCTGGCAACGTGTATTTCCACGCCTGCATCATGGTGGCGAAAGGCCTGCCGCGGGTGATTGCCGATGCAGCGAATGGCGCCAGCGCGGTCGGCGGCGAAACGTCGGCCAGCACTGCATAGTAGAACATGAACATGTGCGCTGCGGGCGGCGCGACACCGAGCGTTGTCAAAGCCGGCACCAGCACCACAGCAGCGATGATGTAGGATGCGGTCACGGGAATGGCTGTTCCGAGCAGCCACATCGCCAAAGCTGCCAAAATGAGCGTTGGACCCAGCAATCCGCCACCCAGGTCGACAATGAGGCCCGAGAGTTTGAGACCAAGGCCGCTGAGGTTGATGATCGAGACAATGATCCCGGCGGTGGCACAGGTGGCGGTGATGCCCACTGCCCCCTTGCCGCCATCGACCAGCATCGCAACCAGGCGCTTTGCAGCGCCATCAAGGTCGCCTCGCAACTGTTTGAGTGCCAGCGTTGCAAGGCCGCCGCCAATCAACCCGAAAAATGCGGCAACCGACAATCGCGCTCCAAGCGCGAATGCCATGGCTGCCACAGCCAATGCGATGACGGCAGCGACAGGCGACAACAATCGATCATCACGGCTGATCATGCTCAAAGCGAAAGCAATGACGATCGACCAGAACACGGCCAGAAAAGCGCTCATTCCGGTGGTCAACAGGACAGCAATGGCACCCAGCGAAACGAAGTGATAACCCTTGCTGATTGTCAGCAGCCACAGCGATTCATCGCTGGTCTTGACCGGCTTGACCCCCAGTTTGCGGGCATCGCCCTCGACCATCAGCCAACAGCCGAAATAGTAGAGCAATGTGGGAATCGCCGCCATGATGAGCACGTCGAGATAGTCGATCTCGAGATACTCGGCGATGATGAAAGCGGCGGCGCCCAAGGTCGGTGGCGAAAGCGTCGCGCCAATGCCCGATGCGGCAGTCAGGCCGCCAGCAATTTCCGGCGTGTAGCCTGACCGTTTCAGCAACGGCCATGACAGCGATGTCAACGTGACGGTGGTGGCAACGCCAGACCCGGACACGGTGCCGAGCAAAAAACCGGAAGCCACAACCGCCCGGCCCGGCGCCGCCGCGGACGGTTTCTTGCCAAACAGCGCAAACGCCCAGTCAATGAAAAACCGGCCGGCTCCGCCCTTGTCGAGCACTGCCCCATATACCGAAAAGATGATGATAAAGGTTGCCGCTACATCCATCGGCGTCGAGAGCAAACCTTCAAGCGTCAGGTAATTCTGGCCAATGATGCGAGAGAACGTAAAGCCACGGTGATTGAACGGCTCGGGCATTGACGGACCGTAAAGCCCGTAAAGGATGAAGGCAGCCGCAATGATCGGCAAGGCCCAGCCGGTGGCGCGGCGCGTAACCTCCAGAACCACCAGCATCAGGGCCGCACCAAGCCAGACTTCAACCGGCAAAGGTGCGGTGGCGCGGGACTTTGTTGCTTCCAGATGGCTCGCAAAATACCAGATGGTGGCAATCACCACAGCAATGAGCAGCCAATCGATGATGCGTACATTTTTCCCGACATGCTGCCGGTGCAGCGGGAAAATCAGAAATCCGGTGACCAGCACCAGACCGAGGAATGTGGCCCGATATACCGAGGTGTTGATCGAAAACTGCGTCCAGTACAGGGCATACAAAGAGATGGCGGCACAAAGCAGCGCCGCCAACCCGGACTGCCATCCGGCAAGATGGCGCATTTTGCCATGCTCGCTGTCGGCAGCAAGGTCTTCCAGCATTTCTTCGGGAATGTCTGTGGCGGCCGGGCGGGTTTCCATGGCTGGCACCCCGCCCTTGCCCGAACTCAGGCCTGTCACTGCATTTTCACGCCACGGCTGGCATAAAATTCGATGGCCGCAGGATGGTAGGGTACCGCAGATTTTGCTGCCGCTGTTTCAAGTGTCAGGCGCTTGGCGGCGGGGTGAATGGCCTGGACATCAGCCAGATTGTCGAAAACGGCAGCAAGGATCTCTTTCACCAGGGCACCATCCATTGCTTCGGGAACCAGAAGCACATTGTCGACGACCAGGGTATCAAGGTCCTCGGGAAGGATCGCATACGCATCCTTCTTCAGTTTACCGGCGCCGTAAACGCCTGGATAGGCTTCGGCGAGCTTGGGAGCCACATCGCCGGTCCCAATGAAAACGACCGAGTCGGCATTGGTGGAGATAAGGTCCTTGACCGCCGGTGTCGGCACACCACCGATCCAGAAGAACACGTCTGCCTTGCCGTCCTTGATGGCGCCGGCAGATTCAGCCACACCCAGATTGTCGCGGGTGATGTCCTTGGCCGGGTCAAGGCCGGCTGCGGCAATGGCGCGGTCGGCAATTGATTCGGTCGATGATCCGGCGGAGCCGACAGATACCCGTTTGCCCTTGACGTCAGCAAGCGTCTTGATGCCGCTGGCCTTGGAAGCGACGATGTGCAGGTAGCTTGGATACAATACTGCAAGCGTTGCAATCTTTTGCGGCCCCACATCCTTGTAGGCACCCTCGCCCTTCATGCCGTCAAAAGCCGAATCGACAGTGGAAAATCCGATTTCCGCGCCCGCTGTTGCCAGCAGTTTGACGTTGTCGACTGAACCGCCGGTAACCTGTGCGGTTGCTTGCATTTCGGGCAGTTTCTTGGTCAGGAGTTGGGCAAGGCCTCCACCATAAGGGTAAAATACCCCGCCGGTGCCGCCAGTGCCGACTGTCAGATACCTCGCTGCGGCAAAGGCAGATTTGGCAAAAGCAGCCGTGGCTGCAAGCCCGGCTCCAATGGCGAGTGTTTGGCGTCGTGTCACTTTAAGCATCAATCTTCCTCCCAGAATTTGTTGCAACAACACTTTTTAAAAGCCGGACACGCAAGTCAAGTTGCAATTTTGTGCACGGGCATGCTTGCTGCGCCGAGTCATGGTGCGTCACACCGAAAGGGGTTAGCTTGCAAGGCATGGAACCAGCCCTTCCGCCGCGATGGTCTTCGCGGAACGGACCTATCTCGCGCTCGACACCGACGTCGGCCGCGGCTGGCTTGCCGCGACGCTCGGCCATCTGGGCGAGGTGGCGGAGGCGCACGCGGTCTGGACCGATCTGATGGCGATCAAGCCCGATTTCCGCATGGCACCGCGTCTGGCCCGCTTTGGCTATCAGCGCGCCGAAGAACCGGCAATGGTGCGGGAAGAGCTGGCCAAGGCTGGCCTGCCGGGCGGAGCGTAAAGCTCGGAAAACCAATAGCGTCATACACGGCTTTGTCCGCCGAATGATCCCCGGTTGCGCAAGACAGGCAAGTTTGTCGCCAAATCGCCTGCGCAGGGCGTTTCCTTGGCCGCCAAATGAGGGCTATCACTGGATCGATGGGGACAAGATTGAATTTCGCCTGAGGAGTTTCTCATGAAGTCACATGCAAGGGCAGTCGTCATCGGCGGCGGGGTAGTCGGGTGTTCGGTTCTCTATCATCTGGCGCGCGCCGGGTGGAGCGAAGTGATGCTGATTGAACGCTCGGAACTGACCTCCGGTTCGTCGTGGCACGCGGCTGGTGGCTTCCACACACTGAACGGCGATCCGAACGTGGCAAAGCTGCAAGCCTACACTGTCCAGCTTTACAAAGAGATCGAGGAACTTTCAGGCCAGGCTTGCGGGCTGCACCTGACAGGCGGCGTGATGATGGCGGACACGCCCGAGCGCATGGATTTCCTGCGTCTGGCCCATGCAAAGGGCCGCTATCTGGGCATGGACACCGAACTGATTACGCCATCGGAAGCCAAGGCGATGTACCCGCTGATGGACGAGAAAAATTTCATCGGCGCGATGTGGGACCCTGTTGAAGGCCACCTCGACCCGTCCGGCACCACGCATGCCTATGCAAAGGCCGCCAAGAAACTCGGCGCAGAAATCGTGCTGCGCAACCGTGTGATCGAGCTAACGCAAGACAGCGACGGCATGTGGAATGTCGTGACCGAGCAGGGCACGGTCAAGGCCGAGCATGTGGTCAATTGCGGCGGGTTTTGGGCGCGGGAGATCGGTCGCATGGTCGGGCTGGAACTGCCGCTGCTCGCCATGGAGCACATGTATCTTCTGACCGAAGACATGCCGGAAGTCATCGAATTCAACCAGTCGACCGGGCGCGAAATGATTGGCGTCATCGACTTCAAGGGCGAGATTTATACGCGGCAGGAGCGCAATGGCGTCCTGCTGGGAACTTACGAAAAATCTTGCAAACCGTGGTCGCCGGTCAATACGCCGTGGGATTTCGGCCATGAATTGCTGGCACCGGACATTGACCGGATCGCGCCGTCGCTGGAAATCGGGTTCAAGCATTTCCCGGCCATTGAAAAAGCTGGCATCAAGCAGATCATCAACGGGCCGTTCACCTTTGCGCCTGATGGCAATCCGCTGGTCGGGCCGGTGCCGGGCCTCACCAATTTCTGGTGCGCCTGTGCGGTCATGGCCGGCTTCAGCCAGGGTGGCGGAGTTGGGCTGGCATTGTCGCAATGGATGGTCAACGGCGATCCGGGAGCCGACATCTGGGGCATGGATGTCGCCCGCTTCGGCGAGTGGGCAACGCTGCGCTACACCAATGCAAAGGTGCGCGAGAATTATTCGCGACGCTTCTCCATCCGTTTCCCCAACGAGGAATTGCCAGCTGCACGGCCGGCACAGACAACGCCGCTGTACGACGTCATGGTGCGCGACAACAATGCGGTGATGGGCGAAAGCTGGGGGCTTGAAACGCCGCTTTGGTTTGCGCCGAAGGGAACCGAGCCGAAAGACATCGTGTCGTTCCACCGCTCCAATGATTTCGAGCATGTCGGAAACGAAGTGCGGGCAACGCGTGAAAAAGTCGGCGTGACCGAAATTGCCAATTTCGCCAAGTACCGGGTGACCGGCGAAGGCGCGGAGGCGTGGTTGTCACGTTTGATGACCAACACCATGCCCAAGACAGGCCGCATCGTGCTGACACCAATGCTAAATGAAACCGGCAAGCTGATCGGTGATTTCACCATCGCCAAGGCGGCTGACAATGACTTCATGATCTGGGGATCGTCGGCAGCGCAACGCTACCACATGCGCTGGTTCGGCAAGCAATTGCCAAAGGATGGCAGCGTTTCGATCCACCGATATGACCAGACTTTGGTTGGCCTGTCGATCGCCGGACCTTTGTCGCGCAAAGTGCTGGAAAAACTGACCGATGACGATGTTTCCAACGCGGCATTCCGTTTCATGGATTTCCGAACCATGGATATCGGCGGCGCACCCTGCATGGTCAACCGCATAACTTACACGGGTGATCTGGGCTACGAAATCTGGATGGAGCCTGCTTATCAACAGCGCGTCTACCATGCGATCAAGGCAGCGGGCGCAGATTTCGGCATTGTCGATTTTGGCATGCGGGCACTGCTGTCAATGCGGCTCGAAAAGAACTTCCCGACCTGGTATCGCGAGTTGCGCCCGATTTACGGCCCGTTCGAAGGCGGCATGGAGCGCTTCATCAAGCTCTCAAAGAACGACTTCATCGGGCGGGAAGCCGCAGCGCGCGAACACGCGGACGGACCCAAGCGGATGCGGGTGTCCTTCGAGGTGGATGCGCTCAATGCAGACGTGATGGGCGACGAGCCGGTCTGGGCCAGGGTCGGCAAAAAGGACCATGGCACGATTGACCCGCCGCACGGCTATGGCGCACCGCGCTTTGGCCCCGACGGCAAGGCCTCACCAGCCAACACGCAGGGCGGCATTGTCGATGGCGACTGGCGCGTTGTCGGCTGGATCACCTCCGGCGGTTATGCCCACCATGTTCGCTTGTCGATGGCACAAGGCTACATTCCGGCGGCACTGGCAAACGAGACCTCGGAAGGCATGTTCGAGATCGAGATCATGGGCGAACGCCGCCCGGCGCGCATTCTGGTTGACCCACCGTTCGACCCGTCGGGCGAAAAGATGCGGGCGTGAGATGAGGAAAGGCCTGCGATGCAACTGGCTCTGACACCTGCCGAAAAAGCCTTGCTCTCAGGCAGCGCCGACGACGGCGCAGCCATGGCGATGCGGCTCGTGTGCGACAGCGCGCAATTGCTGGGCGCGCAATCGCTGGTGCAAGTTCAATCTGCGCACATTGACGGCGCGCTTTACCATGGCGACAGCGGCACGCTGTTTGCCGAGCGACTGGTGCAACTGGGTGCAAAGACCGCTGTTCGCTCCACGCTCAATGTAGGGGCGCTGGACCTGACCGGCTGCTCGACCAATCGCCTGCCCGCGCATGAGCGCGAAATGGCGCGGCGGCTGATGCGGGCATATCTTGCCATTGGTTGCGAGCCGACATGGACCTGTGCGCCATATCAAGCGGGACACCGACCTGCCTTGGGCACCGATGTTGCGTGGGGCGAATCCAATGCCGTGGTGTTTTGCAATTCGGTGCTGGGTGCCCGCACAAACCGATATGGCGATTATCTCGACATTGCTTGTGCCATCACCGGACGGGCACCCCGCACCGGCCTGCATCTGCCGCAAAACCGCTTGGCACGGTTCATCCTTGATGTCTCAAACATAAAGGTCACGACCCAGCAGGAAGAAAGTTTCTGGCCGGTGATCGGCAGTCTTTACGGGCGGCGGTCGGGAAGCGATATCGGCGTTGTGACCGGGCTTGTTGTCCGGCCCGACGAGGACCAACTCAAGGCATTCGGTGCGGCAGCAGCATCGAGCGGCGGCGTCGGTCTGTTCCACATGGCGGGTGTAACGCCCGAAGCGCCTGACTTGACAACCGCACTTGGCGGGGTTGACCCGGTTGAAACCATGATGATCAGCCCTGCCGATTACCGCACTCAATTGCTGGCAATGGCGACGATTGACAGTGCCACAAGAATTGATGCGGTAGCCATTGGCAGCCCGCATCTTTCACTGGCCGAATTCGAGCGGCTGGCAGGCCTCATTGGCGGGCGCAAGTTGGCCCTTCCTTTCTATGCCTGCACTGGCAGGCACGTGTTGCAGGAACTGGAAAGAACCGGGTTGCGCCCCACCCTTGAGGCAGCGGGCGTGACCATCGTCGCCGACACTTGCGTGGTGGTGACACCAATACTCGACGATTTGCCAAATGGCATTCTCATGACCAATTCCGGAAAGTTTGCCCACTACGCGCCGGGCAATACGGGCTATGGCGTGGTGTTTGGCTCGCTCGCAGATTGTGTCGAAAGCGCCATTACCGGGAGGCCGGTTCATGGGTGATGTCGGTGGTTACCTTACCCTGCCTGACGGTTCACAATTTAAAGCGCCGGTGCTGGTGAAGGGCGATGCCGGTTCTGGCAAGGCTTTGGCGCTGTCGGCGCCGATCAGTTTTTGGGGTGGGGTGGATCCGGCAACCTCGCGCATTGTCGATGTGCGTCACCCGCAGCGTGGGCTGGAAATCGCCGGAACCGTATTGCTGTTGCCGGGCACCATCGGCTCGTCGTCAGCCTCGGCGGTGCTGCTGGAATTGGTCCACCGCAAAATTGCCCCGGCAGCACTGGTGCTGCACGAGCCTGACGCCATCCTGCTGCTCGGCCTGCTGGTGGCACGTGAAATGGGCTGGACGCATCCGCCTGCATTCCGTCTTGACCGTGAATTCCAGCCCGGCTTGAATGGCAAAACAATCCGGTTTGAAACCGACTAGCGCGCCAGCCAGCCGCCATCGACTGCCAACACGTGGCCGTGAACATAATTGGCCGCGGGTGAAGCCAGGAACACCGCTGTTCCGGCAATCTCTTCCGCTTCACCCCAGCGCCCGGCGGGGATGCGTTCCAATATCTGCCGGTACCGGTCAGGATCGGCGCGCAGGGCTGTGGTGTTGTCGGTAACAATGTAACCCGGCGCGATGGCATTGACATTGACACCCTTGCCCGACCACTCATTGGCCAGGGCCTTGGTCAGGCCCGCAACCCCATGCTTGGCTGCTGCATAACCCGGAATGCGGATGCCGCCCTGGAAAGACAGCAAAGACGCGATGTTGATGATCTTGCCGTGACCAGCGTCCAGCATTTTGCGGCCAGCCGCCTGCGACAACCGCCAGACCGCGTTGAGGTTGGTGTCCATCACCGATTGCCAATCCTCTTCGCTGTGCTGTGCTGCCTCCATGCGCCGGACGATGCCTGCATTGTTGACAAGTATCGAAACCTTGCCAAGCGCTGCGGCACCATTGGCGATTACATCGGCTGCTGCGGCGGTATCAATGCTGGCAAGGTCAACGGAAACCGCATGTGCCTTGCGTCCGGCTGCAACAATTGCGGCCAGTGTTTCATCACCGGGATTGCGGTGGGTGGTTATTGCCACATCGGCCCCGGCATTGGCCATGGCTATTGCAATCGCCCTGCCTATGCCTCCAGCTCCGCCGGTTACCAGCGCGCACTCGCCTTCGAGGGAAAATTGATTATGGTGATTCATCGTTCAACACTCCTGCCGGTTGCCCCTTAATGCCAGACGCCGCCCGCCTTCGCCAGTTGTTTGAGCTCGGAAAGCACCCGCTCAAATTTGTTGGGGGCTCGCAGACCAGTGGCGAGGGCCTCGACATTGAAACGCTGACTTTTCAGACGTTGGCTGGCGAAAACGTCCGCGGCATTCTGACAAGGCCCGCAGGCGCTTCCGGGAAGCTCCCTGCAATCCTGCTGATCCACGCGCATGGCAACCGCTACCACATTGGTGCGGGCGAGTTGCTGGATGGTCGTCCTGCCCTGCAATCGGCACCCGGACCGGTGTTTGCCGGTGAGGGATTTGCGGCGCTGTGCATTGACCTGCCTTGTTTTGGCGAACGCCAGGGCATTACCGAAAGCGCTGCCACGAAGGCCGCATTGTGGCACGGAGGGAGCCTTGCCGGGCAAATGCTGGCGGAGCTTTCCTCGGTGCTGGACTGGCTCTGCGCAAGGCCCGACATCGACACCCGGCGTATCGGCTGTTTCGGCATATCGATGGGGGCAACACTGGGATATTGGCTGGCAGCAGTCGACCAGCGGATTTCGGCAATTGTACATCAATGCTGTTTCGCGAACTTTGAAGAACTCATCCAATCGGGCGCGCATGATTTGCATGGCATTTACCTGACGGTGCCGAACCTATTGAATGTTGCCAGCAACGGACAAATTGCCGGCATGATTGCGCCACGTCCGCAACTCGCCTGCATCGGCGATCTTGATCCATTGACGCCGCCAAGTGCTGCAAATCCGGCACTGGCGGAACTCGTAGAAGCCTATCGCAAAGCGGGTGTGCCGGAACTTCTGGAGATTGTTCGCGAGCCCCAATCAGGCCATGTCGAAACGCCGGCCATGCGAAAAGCCATGCTGTCTTTCTTCAAAAGGCATCTTTTCTGAAGTCAATTGCCGGGAAGGCGCTTTCCGTCGCTGTCGAAAGCGTGGGTTTCCGCAGGCGCAAAAGCCAGCTTGATGCTGTCGCCAGGCTTCAGTCGTTCCTGACCGGCGAGCACGGCAATCAGGCGCACATCATCCGGCGTACGGCAGTGAACGACTGTTTCAGCACCCAGCGACTCAGTCAGCTCAACGCTTGCATCAATACCGTCCCTGCCTGTCGCACGGCGCAAATGGTGGGGACGCACGCCAACAAGAATGTCGGCGCCAGCCGCTGCTTCACCCGGCAAAGTGGCCTCGCTGCCAAAACATGCGGCAGTTATGGTTCCACCACTGGAAGCCCTGACCTTGGCCGGAGCGAAATTCATGGCTGGCGCACCGATAAAGCCGGCAACAAACCGGTTGGCCGGTTTGTTGTAGAGATTGAGCGGTGTGTCCACCTGCTCCACCCTGCCCGCCCGCAGGACCACAATGCGGTCGGCCAAAGTCATTGCTTCGATCTGGTCGTGGGTAACATAAATCATCGTGGTGCCGAGGCGCTCGTGCAGCGCGCTCAATTCGGCGCGCATCGAACCGCGAAGTTCGGCATCCAGGTTCGACAACGGCTCGTCGAGCAGGAAAGCTGTCGGACTGCGCACGATGGCGCGGCCAATTGCTACGCGCTGGCGCTGGCCGCCGGAAAGCTGCCCGGGCTTTCGGTCGAGATAAGGCTCAATCGCCAGCATCCGTGTGGCTTCAGCCAGCCGCTTGTCAATTTCATCTCGGGGCAAACGTGCGTTTTCGAGGCCAAAGGCGAGATTTTGCCGAACGCTCATGTGCGGATAAAGCGCATAGGACTGGAACACCATCGCCAGCCCGCGATCTGCCGCAGCGACATCGTTGACGGTTTTTCCGTCGATGGCGATTTTTCCAGACGTAGGCTTGTCCAGGCCCGCGATCAAACGCAGCAAAGTGGACTTGCCACAGCCCGAAGGGCCAACAAACACCACCAGTTCCCCGTCTTCGATGGCAAGGTCGATTTCGTGCAGCACGGCAACGCTGCCGAAGCGTTTGGCGACCTTCTCAAGCGTGATGCGGCTCACAGGGGTGCTCCTATTTCAATCCGGTTCCGGCGATGCCGGCCGTGATGAATTTTTGCAGAAAAATAAACACGATAACGACCGGGATCATGGTCACAACAGTCATGGCGAGAATGTAGTGCCATTCGACGTTGAGCTCGCCCGCGTAAACGTTGAGACCCACCTGGAGGGTGTAAAGTTCCTTGCGCGAAAGCACGATCAGCGGCCACAGAAAATCATTCCAGCGCCAGACCACCGAGAAGATCGCCAGCACCGCCAAAGCGGGTGCGGTCAATGGCAGGATGATACGCCAGTAGATTTGCCACTCGGAAGCCTTGTCCATGCGGGCGGCATCGAGCAGTTCGTCGGGAATGGTCAGCATGTACTGGCGAAGCATGAACACGCCGGTCGGCGTTGCCACCGTCGGCAGGATTACACCCCACAGCGAGTTGAACAGTCCCATCGCCGAAATGACCGAGTACAAAGGCACCAGAATGACCGACAGCGGCACCATCAGCGTAGCAACGATGATCAGCATGACGAACGAGCGCCCGGTGAAATTGTACTTCGACAGGGCAAATGCAGCCATGGAATTGGTCAGCAGCGTAATGATCGTTGCCATCACGGTGACAAACACCGAATTGCGCAAATAGAGGAAAAAATCGAAAGCGAGAAACGGCTTGACGTAGTTGTCGAATGAGAACGAAACAGAACGCTTGGCTTTGCGCTGTTCAATGGGAACCTTGATGATTTCCTCCGGTTTCGCCGGGTCTATCATTTGCGAGACAATGCCGATGCGGCGGATTTCCGCCAGCACCCGAACCTTCCCGGCCTCGTCGGTGACCTCGTACAGATCAAGCGGCTTGTCATGGCCCGGCACGGCGATCTGCGCCGTCACATAGGGAAGGATGGAGGGCGGAAACTCGGCCAGCGCCGCCGGTGTCTTGAACGATGAATTGACCAGCCAGACCGCAGGGCCGAACATCAAGATGACGCCGCCGATCAGCCAGAACCAGGTGAACACATCGGTCCAGTCCCAGCTTTTGCCTCCCCGTCGCGCCGTAAGGAACTGCCAAACGGTGCTCATCGCTTGCCACTCCGCAGTTCATTGCGCCTTGCAATGCCAAGCTGGATCAGGGTCAACACCACCAGCACTCCGCCCATCAGGATGGAAGCGGCAGATGCCAGCCCCGGATTTCGCAGCAGCGAGGCAAAACCCACTTCATAGATGTATTGCGTGATGAACAGCGTGCTGGTTCCAGGCCCGCCACCGGTGAGCACGTATACCTCGTCAAATATCTGCACGGCGCGGATCAAGGTGAGGACCAGCACCACGAGAAGATTGGGCGCGAGCAAAGGCAGCGTGATGCGCCAGAACATGCGTGCCGGGCGTGTGCCATCCATTTCGGCGGCTTCATACAAATCGCGCGGGATAGCCTGCAAGCCGGCCAGCAGGATCAGCGCGTAAAAGCCGACATGGGCCCATACGGAAACCAGGATCGCTGCGGTAAAGGCCCAATTGCGCTCGGCAAGCCAGGTAACAGGTTCAAAACCCATTTCCAGCATGCCGTAATTGAGCAGGCCCTGGCGTTGCAAGATCCAGCGCCAGATGAGGCCTACCACGACGGGGGAGAGCAGGACGGGGAAGAAGAAAACCGCCCGCCAGAACGAACGTGCGCGCAAATCCCGATTGAGCACCAGCGCGGTTATCAGCGCAACCACTGTCATCAGGGCAACCTGCAACACCACAAACAACCCGGTGTTCCAGACCGCGGTCCAAAACAGGTCTTCAGCGCACCCCTTGGGGTCAAGATAGGATTGGCAGGTGAAAAGCCGCTCGTACTGGTCGGCGCCGACATAGACACGGTCTTCGAGGAACAGTGCCGCGCCGCCGGTCATTGAATAGGCGAAATTGATGACCAGGGGAAAAAGGACAAAAATGCCGAACACCGCAAGGTTTGGCGCAAGGAAAAAAGCGGCCATGCCATTTTGGCCGGTCCATTTTTGCCAAAGCCGCAATGGCGGATCAAAAGCCATTGCCAGCAGTCGAACCGGCGCCATGATGATGGCGCCGGCCCTTTCGGAAAGCATGGTCAAGGCGTTGGCCATCGACCCTGTACCGACTTACTGTTTCTTCGAGGCTTCTTCGACCTTCGCCTTGATGTCCTCGTCGATCTTAACATAAGCGTCGGCCAGCGGCATTTCACCAGCCATGACCTGGCTAATGCGGGTCACCAGTGCGCCATAATAGACCGAACCCCACTTCCAGGCCGGCAATGCACCAGCATTGGCATGGACCTTGGTTGTGGCCTTCACGTAGCTTTCGAGGGCGGCCTTGACGTTGGCATCATCGGTCTTGAAGTCGATCTTGCCGCCAATGACGCCCTTGTGCGCGGGCAGGAACAAGGTGCGCTCGGTGAATTCACGCACGATGTCTTCACGGGCGAAGAAATCCATGACCTTGCCAACTTCAGCGGCGTTTTTGGTATATTTTATACCGACAAGCGCCGCGCCGCCAGGAAGTCCCGAGCAGGCTGTTGGGCCGCACGGCGAACCGGTAGCTACCCAATCAAAGTTCTTGCCGATCTTGGTGGAAAGTGCCGAAATCTGCCAGGAACCGGAATAGTAGTACGCGATCTGTCCATTGACGAAGTCATCAATCGCCGGACGGTATGTTGTGCCGGCCGCAGACACCCAGATTTCCTTGTTCATGCGACCATCGGCAGTCCATTTGACCAGCTTTTCGGCAAATGCCTTTGCACCGTCATCCAAAGGTCCGGGCATGCGGTCTGCGGCAATATAATTGGAGCCAAAAGACACATTGGGACCCGAAATGCGGTGACCGGAACGGTCAATGGCGATGGCGGCATTGAGCTTCTGGCTGTCCTGCACCTTTCCGGCAGCTTCAACCCACTCGTCCCAGGTTGCGGTCTCGCCTGGAAGCGGCACGCCAGCCTGCTCGAACAGCGTCTTGTTGGCGTAACCGCCGGTCAATGTGATCTGCGTCATGAAGCCGGGGATGGCAGTTGAACCGTCGGGACGCATCCAGTCGAACTGGTCGCCGAAATTTGCCTGCCAGTAGGCCGGGTCGGCAACATGCGGGGTCAGGTCCAGCCAATGGTTGGCCAAAGCCTTGATGTTGGTCACGCGGGCGATGTCAGGGCCTGTGCCAGCTTCAAGTTCAACCGGCAATTGTTCCTGAACGACCTTGTAAGCGACATTGTCCAGAATGACGTTGATGCCCGGGTTTTCCTTGTTGAAGCGGGCAACGAGGTCGGCCATGACCTCGCCTTCCACACCGTCGGAATACCACATCATGCGAACGTCGCCGGCAAAGGCGGTCGATGCTGCAAGGCTCAGCGCAAACGCACCAAGCAGGGATTTCACTTTTACCATTGCTTTTCTCCTCCAGAAAAAACGATCATGTTTCGATGGCGATAGCCGGGTTTTGCCCAGATGGCTGTCCGGTCTTTTTCTTAATTGTCACTCCCGACAAACAGGTTTGCACGGGAACCTTTCACGGTCCAGTCCTGCGGATCAATTCGTCGGCCTTCCGCTACCATCGAACCATCGGGATTGAACGTAACTTTGCCGTATTGCGGATCGTTGACGGTCAGTATTGCGTCTTTGTCACCTTCAACATGAAGCCCCGAAAACCTTGCGGCGAACGCATCCAGCCCGCCAAATTGCTGTGTATCGCCAAGCCTGACGATCCACCGGGTGGAAAGACCTGGCTGGCGCAATTCATTGCCTGCCGTCGGGCCGGTAGCGACGAGCTCCAGCGGCTTGCCGCCGATAACCAGCGCCATCCCGTCTCCACACTGAGCCACTGCCCGGCCAGCGAAAAGCCGAACTGTGTCAAAGGCTTGCTGTGGAAACCATGCGTGGGACAGCGCGGGTTGCGGCTCCTGCCCCTCAAACATCACGATGGCAAGGTCGCGGTACTGGTGGACACGCGGCAGCATCGCGCACCCGCCCCAATAAGACGGCCTTGCATAGCCTGAATGAATGAGTTCGCCGGGCTGGTTGATCCAGATTTGCGCATCCGGATTTGTGCCGAGGCGCAAATGCAGGATGGTCTCCTGATACCCCCACTGGTGCCACCGATATGCGGCTGCCGAGCCCATGGCATGGGATGCGGTCTTGTGATGGTAGAGCCGGGCAAAATTGTCCTGTCCCTGGGCGAAACACCATTCCTGGGATTTGCCCGGCGCAATAGACGCGATCTGCTCGAGATCGGCCGGCACTTTCAGGCCGTGATCGTGGACGCACAATGCCAGTTGCGGCAGGCAATGGTATCTGCGGCCATAATTGCCTTTGCCCCAAAGCATGCGGGCAATGGCCGACAGTTCAAGCGTGCGCCCTGCCCGCAAGGTGTGTTCATAACTTCTGCCTTGCGCGGCGGTGACAACGCCGTGGTGGGCAGAATTGGCAACCACCTGCAACAGTCGAAGGATGGCTTTTCCGGCACGCTCACGGATGTCGGCGTCGGGTGAAAGGGCGTAAAGCGCGGTAAGTCCCTTCAAGTCAATCGGAAAATAGGGCGCCGAGTTGAACTCTGCCATTTCCCAGGCCTCAAAATGATCGAGCCATGCACGAACCCTAGCTGCGCCGACCGCCGATTGTTCAGACCCCTTTCTGCCGGAGCGGCGAAATTTTTCTTCGGGCAGAAGATGGCCTGCAATGTAGGCTGCGGTATGAAACAACAGGGCGTGATTTTCGGAAAAATACCACTGAACGTCATTTCCCGGCTCGTCCATCCAGTAGCGGTAGTCGAGGATTGCCCGATCAATGCACTCAACACTTTGTTGCGAAAGCAATTTTGGAAATTGCGAGCGGGTCCACAGCAGCGGAACCAGAATGAAATCGGCGCAATCGTGACAATCCTCGATGGCCGGCAACATTGCGTCGATCATTGCTTCGGTTTCTGCCCCGTTTCGCCCGGTGGCAAGGCGGGCAATTGCCCGCACGGTATCGGCTTCTGAATGCTCTGCGACCCAGTCCAGTGTTTCGCCGATGCGCGCATCCAGCGTATCAGGAGGGCTGCCCTGTTCGAGCGCCTGGCATATTTCAACCCCAAACACGCGACTGGCTGAAAAACCGTCTGCGCTCAAGGTGACATTGAAATGGCGAAAATCACTGGGCAATTTCAAAGCATCATCGACGACCAGCCGCGTTTGGCCGCTGGCAATCCTGCGATCAAGGCTGAAATGCTCGATCGACATGAAATCGCCCTCAATGCCGATATGTGACGAAACTTCCGCCGGAATTGGCTGATCAAACACCAGCGCCACTTCGCCGCTGATGTAAGAGGGTTTTTCAAAATGCATTGACGACAACGCAGCCTCGATGGCCGATGCCGTCGCTTCGCTGGTTCCTGCAGGCAGCGCAGTGACCGCTTGCGGCCCGGAAAGATAATCCAACTGGAAATAGTACCGGGCGTCGCGCTCGGCCAGATCGTCGAACCACAATTCGACTTCGTTGGCGCCTTCCTTCAGTTCAATGTTGAAGGTTTGTGCTGCTTCAAGGTTGCGGCTGTAAGGTGCCGTCCAGCCGATTTCAGCACCGTTGACGTAGAGAATGGCACCGCCGCAAGTGGCCAGCCGCACCTGTGCAGCACCAGCCTCGCGCGTCTCGATATATGTGCGCGCCCAGGTTCCCAGAATCGTGGGCCGGAACCAGAAACCGGAAAGGTCCAAGCGCGGCGAGCCGAATGGGAGCCAGTTGCGTGAATGGTCAAAGCGCCCTGTTTCATCAGGCCGTTTGCCGCGGCGCTCTAGCGCAAACTGCGTACGGCAGGGGTATTCGTGCGGGATAAAATTCTTGTGCTTGGTAACGAAGAAAAACGGGTCCATCTCGCCCGACATTGGCTTGTCATCAATGTCGTAGCGGGTCTCCCGGGTGCGCCCAAGCTGCCACCAGCCAACCTGGCTGCCGGGTACGAGTTCGTGGCGCAACGCGTTTGTTTCCTGGTTTTTCCTGGTCATTTTCAACGTCACCGCAATTGTGCTATCGCCACCGGGTCAACATCGCCGTAAGCTTGGTTTTCGCCGGTCATGCCCCAAACAAAGGCATAAGGCCCGGTTCCCGCCCCCATGTGGATTGACCACGCAGGCGACAGAACGACATCGCCATTGGCGACGATCAGGTGTCGGGTGTTGTCGGGCCTTCCCATCAGGTGAATGACGCGGTCGACGGAGGCCATGTTGAAGTAGCAATATGCCTCCATCCGACGCTCGTGCAGGTGCGGCGGCATGGTGTTCCAGATGCTTCCCGGTGCAAGGTCGGTGATTCCCATCAACAACAGGCAAGAGGGCGAAACTTCCGGGTGAATGTACATGGCTAGGCTGCGCACATTTGCCCGTGCAGCCTCGCCAAGATTGAGTACTTTGGCTTCCGATTTGCGAATGAGCTTTGTCGGAATGTCAGCGCCAGCGGGAACGGAGTTCATGTAAAACCAGGCGGGATTGTGCGGGTCAGCGCTCTCCAACGCCACGGATTTGGTGCCGCGCCCGACATACAACACGTCACGATTGGCCAGATCAAACCTTTTCCCGTCCACAGTGACACTGCCATCGGCGCCCAGATTGGCGATGCCCATTTCACGGGCATCGAAGAACAGGGGTGTGCCGACTTCCTTTCCATCGCCAAAAGAGAGCGGTTCGCCAGCCGGGCAGGCGCCACCGACAATCATCCGGTCAAGATGGGTGTAGGCCATGGCGAGCTTGACGGGCATGAAAAGCCCTTCCACCATGAATTCGCCGCGCAAGCGGGCGGTGTCCATGCCGTCAATATCACCGGGAGAAGCGCCGTAACGCACCTGCATTGTCATTTGCCGCTTACTGTCAAATTTGCCAATTCTGGATGGTTCGATGCCTCGGCGAGGCACAATATTGCCAATGCCTGACCATAACCCGTCGGTTGGAGTGGAATATCCCGGTAAAACTGCAAATCATGCCCCATGCGCGTCCCGTAAGAGACATTGTTCAGCGTACCGTCTTCCCCGATATTGGCAAGTACTGCCGCAAGGGCCTTTTTGCCCGATGCCATCCAGCGCTCGTCACCAATACCCTGCCTTGCTCCCTTGAGCAGCGCATAACCAAAACCGGCAGTTGCCGACAATTCCTCATAGGATTGCGGGTCATCCACCAAAGTTGTCCAGGCACCGGACGGGCACTGCCATTGCAACAGGGCTTCGACCTGGCTGGCCAGCACCCCCTCCAGAAAACGACGAACCGGAACCGGCAGTTCGCAAAGACCGAACAAATCGATCAGACCTGCAGTGATCCAAGCATTGCCGCGGGCCCAGCGTGCGCGGGCAAAATTGTGCCGGCCTTCAAAGGTCCAGCCATGGAACCAAAGACCGGTCTGGATGTCTGCAAGATGGCGTGTGTGAACCAGGAACTGGCGCGCAGCTTCATCAACCAGTTCGCGCCTGCCGCTGGCCTGGCCAAAAGACGCCAAAAACAGCGCCACCATGAACAGCGTGTCGTCCCACAATTCGCCCTTGTTCACCTTGTCGGAGACGTCATGCTGAAAACCGCCTTCCTGCGTGCGTGGCAGGTCGCGCATGCAGCGGTCGGCCCAGCTGTGCAGCAAGGGGGTAAAACGTTCGGCGCGTGTTTCCGCCCAGATCATTGAGAGCGCCAACATTGGCGCCGTGGTATTGACGTTAATGGGCGGCAACCCCGCAGCAATGCGCCGGTCGTACCAGTCTTCCAGCAATACCAGCAAATCAGGATCACCGGTCTGCCGCCACAATTGCGCAAGACCGAAAAGGCCGACACCCTGCGGCCATTCCCAGGAATCGAAAGAGATGTAATCGCCCGGCGTGCCATCAAGGTTCGGCTCAACAAACCGCCCGTCATGGCGCAGTCCGGTCATTGCGGAAACGAGGAGAGCAAGTTGGCGCTGAAGCGGTGATATGGAAGGCAAAGGCAACTCCATTTTTCCTGCTGGACTGCACAAGAGCATGCCGGCGGCGGAGGCTCAATGCTCATTTCCGATAAAGGGCAACATGTTTGCGCATGAACCAAAAAACGCCGGCCAAATTGGCCGGCGTTGTTTATAATTCAGAAGCGGAATTCAGCTTTGCGGGCCGTTGTTGAAGCCGGTCTTGTCGACCAGTTCCGACGCCTGCTTGCGGTGCTTGGCAATTTCCCCGATTGCCAGAGTGTCAGGCTTTATTGCACCAAACGCCTCAACGATTGCAGAAGGCGCAGTGCCTGCGGCTGCAGGATATTCATAAACCTGAGCGGCATAAATTTCCTGCGCCTTTGGGCTTGCAAGGAATGCCATCAACTTCAAGGCTTCTGCCTTGTGCGGGGCATTCTTGGCCAGTGCCATTCCTGAGATGTTGACATGGGTTCCGCGGTCGCCGGCATTGGGGAAAAGCACCTTGATCGACGAGGCCCATTCCTTTTGCTCGGTTTCCTTTTCGTTGGTCTGCATCAGCGCCACATAATAGGTGTTGCCAAGGGCGATGTCGCATTCACCGGAAAAGATGGCCTTTGCCTGGTCACGGTCGCCGCCGGCTGGCTTGCCTGCCAGATTGTCGCGCACACCCGTGAGCCAGGTTTCGGTGAATTCGGCTCCCTTGTTGGCAATCATCGAGGCAATCAGGCCGATGTTGTAGACATGCTGGCCATCGCGAACGCAAATCTTGCCCTTCCACTTGGGGTCGGCCAATTCCTCATAAGTAATCTCGTTCTGGGCTACACGGTCTTTTGACGCATAAACCACCCGGCCCCGTGTAGTGAGGCCAAACCAGTGACCCTCAGCGTCGCGGTATTGCGCTGGAATGTTGTCATTGAGCGCAGCATCGGCAACAGGCTGGGTGATGCCTTTGGATTTTGCGTTGTCGAGGCGGCCAATGTCGACGGTCAGGATCAAGTCGGCCGGAGAGTTTGCGCCTTCGGCCTCAATGCGTTCTTCAAGCCCTTTGTCGAGAAACAGAACATTGGCCTTGACGCCGGTTTGGGCAGTAAAAGCGTCCATCAGCGGCTGAATGAGTTCGGGCTGGCGATAAGAGTAAATGTTGACTTCCTGGGCAGCGGCATTTCGAGCCGACAGTCCGGTTGCCATGGTCAGGGAAAGTGCGGCAAGCGCGCCGAGGCGCACCGCGTATGGTTGCGGCATGTTTATCATGGTATTCTCCATCCTGCGCCGTTCAAGGCGGCGCGCTAAGGTTTACATGACCCAGATAGGATGCAGCTTGAGCCAAGTCAAACCAATTTGGCCATGATTTCAATTGTTTGGAACGATTGTAAACTACCCGATGCATTGCTCAGCGCGAAGAGAGCATTTCCATCAACATCGTTGCTGCCGTTGCCGAGCCATCCATTGCCAGTCGCAATGAACTGCCAAGCGGCATCAGATCGAAGGCATTGTCCACTGTTTC
Organism: Rhizobiaceae bacterium; assembly: GCA_041739225.1. Lineage (GTDB taxonomy): Bacteria > Pseudomonadota > Alphaproteobacteria > Rhizobiales > Rhizobiaceae > BOKV01. The sequence continues at coordinate 21,779 of JBGSOG010000085.1, read as the reverse complement.
ACCGAGGAGTTTTGGCGACAAAGTGCCGTCTTCCAGCATGATGGCAAGGCTGCGTTTGGCGAAGATTTGTGCCCGGCGCAGTTGCTCTGTCTCGCGACCCCCGGTGAACGGCACGAGCACACTTCGGCAATTGGCGCGCAGCAAATCGCCAACGGTGTTGTAGCCGGCGCGCGAGACGGAAACTTTTGCGTCAGCCAAAACGCGGGTGATGTCCGGCACGAAACGCTCAACCCGCATACCAGGACCGGCTGCATCCTTCAGCGCCTGAAAATCCGCATCTGGCCGCTCAGGGCCGACAATCAGCAGCCAATTGTCGGGAAACCGTTTTGAGCTGGCATTTGCGCCAATAGCGGCGGCAGTCAGCGCATGGCCAACGGCTCCGCCGCCCGCAGAGACAACAACATCGGCAGCAATGCTTGGTGGCACCGAAAGGTCGGGTGCGTCAGGGGTTACGAGCCCGGTATATTTCACGTGCGCAAGCAGTTTTTCGGCACCTTGCAAAGTGTCTTCGATGCGAATGAGCTGCGGGTCGCCATGGACCAGAAGCCAGTCATACCAGCCCGAAAAATACTCAAGGGATTCGCTTACCCGGTTGGCCGCCCTGCCCTCCTGCATGATGTCGCGGATTGAAGATACGGCAACCGGCTTCCACGGGGCTGCCCGAGCGGCCTGCATCAGCGGCACAAGTTCGAAGCGCATCTGGCGCCTTCCAAACGGGAAGGCTTCCGTGATGACCATGTCCGGGCGAAGCGATGCAAACAACGCCAGCAATTGGTCGCGTCGTGCCGACATTTCCGTCTCGCCGAAAGGCGTGCCGTCTGGATGGACAAGGCCGGAAAAACTCTCGCCTTGCGAACGAACAGCTGGAAGGAAGGTCACTTCCAGACCCGTGAAGTCCATGGAGGGCATCCGGGTGCCGCCCCAGACCAAATGAACTTTTGCACCGGCAGCCGCCAAGGCACGGGCAATGCGCGTAGCCCGGAACACATGGCCGATACCCAGGAGGTGTTGAACGTAAAACAGGACAACGGGCTTTGGCTTCATGGTGTCCTCGTTTCACACCTTGCCAATTTCGGCATTCAGCAGGTTTTCCAGCGCGCCGATAGTCGACAGATGGTCAAACCTGGTGCGAACCTTGTGTTCGCCTGCCGCACCCAATCGCGATCGCAACGCCGGATCGCGCGCCAACCGGTCCAGTTCACGAGCCAGGGCAGGTGCATCGTCCGGCTCGACAAACACACCGTTGATCTCATTTTCGATCAACTCGGGAATTCCCGAAACGGGCGTGGTCAGAACCGCCAAAGCCTGGGACTGCGCCTCGACAATGACGTTTGGCAGGCCGTCGCGGTCGCCGCTTTCATCGATCCGGCAAGGCAATACAAAAAGGTCGGAATTGCGATACGCCGCAAGAACTTCCGATTGCGCTTTTGAGCCGGCAAACTCGCATCTGTCCAAAATTCCAAGGCTGGTTGCCTGGGCTTTCAGTTTTTCCCGCAATGGCCCGCCGCCGATGTGCAGCCAGTGCCAGGAGAGGTCGGGCGGCAAAAGTGCCAGTGCCGCCACCAAAGTGTCCAGGCCTTTTTTGCTTACCGCACGCCCAACGGTCACAAACCGCACGGGAGCCGTTTTTTGAAAGCCATCCGCTCCGGTCCTCGCAGGCGGAGTTGGAAACCGCGACAGATCGAGCCCGTGATAAACCAGATGCACTTTTGCAGGATCAGGTGCATGTCGCTGAAGTTCAATGCGGCCGCCCGCGGTACAGGTGACACACCAGCGGCATTCGCCCAGTTTTTGCGCCAGTTCCCAACCGGGCGTGGTCCAGATGTCCTTGGCATGAGCAGAGATGGCGAATGGTATGCCGCTCATCATGCTGGCGTAGCGCGTGGCCGAGGTCGGGGTGTGAATGAAATGCACATAAAGAAATGACAAGTTCGGCGCATATTCGGCAGCCAGCACCAGCCCTTGGCCAAAACGGCGAAAACGGTTGCGTGAAATATCGCGCGGCAAGTCCTCGAAAAATGCCTTCAGCGCTGCCTTGTAACCGGGCAGTTTTCGCGCCAGCCACCATGCCCGAAGCACCCTCAACGGCTCTTGGTGCAAATATTCAGGCAGATACTGCACCCTGGCTTCGATCTCGTAATGGATCGGGTGCCGTGCCTTGTCGGTCGGGTGGCGCAGGGAGATTATGTCGATCCCATATCCGGCGCGTTCCAATTCGCGGATTTCCTGGGCAATGAAAGTCTCGGACAAGCGCGGATAGCCCTTGAGCACAATGCCAAGGCGTTTTGCGCTTTCAGGCTTCAAGACTTGCTACCCGCACGCCTTCCGCATTGCGCCGGTTGGCAGGAATGCGTGTGCCGCTGACCAGCGTTTCAATGTCGTCACAAATGACATCCAGACCGGCTAGATCGCCGGGTGAAAGGTTGGATTTCGGTTCTGCGAGTTCCGGCAACCTGCGCAGCGCACGGGCCATGACGTCGGGGATGGCTGCCTCATCGGGTGTGAGCATTTCGCACAAGCCCACTTCGCGGGCGCGGCTGGCACGAATGTACTGTTCCTGACGGGGATGCGTGCGTGGCACGAACAGTGCCTTGCGGTTGAACGAAAGCACTTCGCAAAACGTGTTGTAGCCGCACATGCCAACAACTCCGACGGAATTGGCAAGCAATACCTCGAGGCGCGATTCAAAATCGATGACATTTACGTTGGCAAGCCTGGAAGCCCTAAGCCGGATGCGTTCGCGGTTTTCAGTCTTCATGAACGGGCCAAGCACCATGACAATGGGGTAGTCGTTTTGCCAGTCATGTTCGCGCGCGGCCAGTACCTGCTCCATCATCACGCTGCCATCGCCGCCGCCACCGGCGGTTACGAGGATGTAATTGTCCGGCAAGAAGTGCATTTCGGAAAACTGGTTCGCGGGAAGCTCGCGCTCCAGCCAGCCAACATGCAACAACCGCTCTTCAACATTGGCTGGAACTGCCAGGCCATCCAGCGGATTCCAGAACTCTTCCGGGCCATAGACCCAGACCCGGTCATAATATTCAGCAATTTTCTGCAGCATGTTCTTGGGTGTCCACTCGCGCTCCAAGTGGTCCGGCGAATCCATCACGTCACGCAGGCCAAGCACGGTCTTGACCGGCGAGTCCTTGAGCATCTGCAAGGTCGGAACCAGTTCGCCCTTCAGGCCCAAAGGCTCTTTGTCGACAATGAACAAATCCGGCTGAAAGGCTTCTGCGGTGCGCTGGATGATCAGCTTGCGCATGGTCAAAATGTCTTCAAGGTCAATATACTCGCCAATCGAGTCATACTCACCATTGTACAACTTGATGACACTGGGGATTTTCACGAAATCGACGCGGGCGCGGAAATCGAAAGCACCCGCAATCTGCGAGCCGGAAATGATAATGACGTTGACGCCCTTGAACCGATCAACAATTGCATGTGCAATGGCGCGACACCTGCGCAAATGACCAAGCCCGAATGTGTCGTGGCTGTACATGAGGATGCGAACGTGTTCGAGGCGTTTCATGGCGGAGCGTATCTCTTGTTGCCTTTGGGAAGGGATTCCGGTTTCAATACGCACCTGCCCCAACGTCATGCTGGCAGTTGGCTTTCGCATCCCTCTCTTAGCCCAAAAAGCAGGTCCGGCTCAAGCCGCATGCAGCCTTGATTGAGAATGTGAAAACCGCCACACAAGACGTGAACTCCCACTGGAAAATGCCTTGCCGCACCGTATAGCCTTCTATGCACCACTGAAGCCACCAGACCACCCGATCCCTTCGGGTGACCGGCAAATGGCGCGCATGCTGTTTGCCGCGCTTGCGCATTCGGGCCTCGATGTATTTCTGGCCAGCCGCGAAGTCAGTTATTCCAAGCGGCCCGGCCTCGAATACATGCAGGCACGAAAGGCGACAGCCATGGCCGAAGCTGACCGGCTGAGCGCGCAGTTCAATACCGATGGCATACCGGCGCTTTGGTTTTCGTATCATCCCTATGACAAATCGCCGGATTGGCTGGGTGAGGAAATCTGCTCAAGGTTTGGCATTCCCTTGATCACGGCGGAGCCCTGCAAGACCGGTCAAGGCCCCAATGGCGAATGGCTGCCGTGGCGCGAAGAATCCATGCGCATCATTGCTGGTGCCGCGATGAATTTCGTGATGACGCATTCCGACAGGGAGTTTCTTTCCAGCTTTGTCCCCGAAGGCCGGATTGAATGGTTTGACCCGTTTGTCGATACTTCTTTGCTGAAGAGCGAGCCTGCAGAGGTCGGCCTTTGGGGCAATGGCAACGGCCTCAAATTGCTCACCGTCGGGATGATGCGACCGGGCGCCAAGCTGGAAAGCTACACCGTACTGGCCAAGGCGCTGGAGCGATTGACTGAATTCGCCTGGACTTTGGTCATTGCAGGCGGCGGGCCGGGCGAGGAGGAAGTGCGTGGCTTGTTTTCCGCCCTGCCTGCGGGCCGTGTGCACTTTGCAGGCGTACGCCCGGCAGGTGAGGTGCTGAGCTTGATGGAACAGGCAGACATGCTCGTTTGGCCGGGGTGTCGCGAAGCTTATGGCATGGTCTACCTTGAAGCGGCCAGTCGCGGCACACCTTCCGTGGCCCTTCGCACCATGGGTGTGCCAAGGGTTGTTGAACATGAACGCACCGGATTGCTGGCTGATCCGGACGATCTACATGCCTACGCACACGCAATAGGGCAGTTGATGAGCGATCATGCGCTACGCAAAATGCTCGGTGAAGGCGCAAGGGCATTCGTCGAAGGCGAGAGATCGGGAGCAGCGGCCGCTGCGCATTTGCGCCGGGTGATCGACATTGTGCTGGCGGAAAGCCGGAAATGACCGAACCGCAAACGACTTTGATCGATGAATTGTCTTTATGGGAAAAAGCCGGGAAAAGGCCGCGGCTTTTTCTGCGCGATGACGATGCAGTGGAAAACACCCCGGCCCTGCAGATCCTTTTCCAATTTTGCCAGCGTTTCAAGGCGCCCGTTTTGCTGGCATCCATTCCGCGACCGGCCAAGGAAAGTCTGGGAGCGGCAGTTCGCGATTTTCCCTTGGCAACCGGTGCCGTTCACGGCTTTGCCCATGTCAGCCACTCAGGCAAAGGCGAGAAACCCTGCGAATTGGGCTCCAACCGTGCCCTGACGACTGTGCTTTCGCAATTGCGCGAAGGCCGGGCGAAACTGGAGGACCTGTTCGACGGGCGCATTTCCGGCCTTCTCGTGCCGCCGTGGAACCGTATTCATGATGGGGTGGCTTCATATGTGCATGAAACTGGATTCACCGGCATTTCCGCACATGGCTGGTTGGTCCAAAAGCCGCCGCACTCACTTGCCGTGGTCAATGCACACATTGACATCGTGCATTGGTCTGGCGGGCAACGCGGCAGAAAATGGCAGTGGGTGGCGGGAGAGCTTGCAAAAGCATTCCACGAGGCAAGGCTGCGGGGATTTCGCGCAACCGGAATTCTGGCACATCATCTGGCGCACGATGCGCAGGCTTGGACTGTGCTTGACGAGATCGGCAAGTTTGCTGCCGACAATGATCTGCAATGGGTCGCCGCCGATGATCTCATTTCAGAGCCGTCCGAGCAACCGGCTCCCCTGAGCGGTCAGGCATAAGGATCAGCAGCGTCGCGCAAACCATCGCCGAAGAAATTGAAGGCGAGAATGACAAGGATGACCGGAACCACCGGCCACATCAGCCAAGGGTACAGCGCCACGACATTGATGTTTTGCGCCTCATTGAGCAGCACACCCCAGCTGACGACTGGTGAACGCAGGCCAAGACCCAGGAATGACAACGCTGTCTCTCCAAGGATCATTGTCGGGATTGTGATGGTCGCCGATGCAATAAGATGGCTCATGAAGCCGGGAATGAGGTGGCGACCGATGATGCGCGATGGGCTTGCACCCAAAAGGCGCGCCGCAAGAACGTAATCTTCCTCGCGCAACGAGAGCAATTTGGAGCGAACTGCCCTCGCCAGCGAGGTCCATTCCAGCAACCCAAGAATGACAGTGATGCCGAAATAGACGAGTATGGGACTCCACGTTACCGGCATGATGGCTGCCAATGCCAGCCACAGTGGAATGGTTGGCAGCGACTGCATCACCTCGATGATGCGCTGGACCACCAGATCGACCCAACCGCCATAATAGCCGGCCAGGCCGCCAATCACGATGCCAAGGAAAAACGAAATGGCCACGCCCAACAAGCCAATGGTCAGGGAAATCCGGGCGCCATAAATGATGCGGGAAAATACGTCCCGTCCAAGACGGTCGGTTCCCATCAGGAAGAAATCCCCCCCCTTTGGCGGGCAGAACAAGTGGGTGTCTGCCTCAAAAAGCCCCCAGAAAACATATTTGTCGCCGCTGCAAAGGAACCGGATCGGCAACACCTTGCTGGTGTCTTCGGCGTAGTTGCGCTTGAGTGTTTTCAGATCGAGCGTGACCTTGGAGCCATAGACGAAAGGCCCGACAAAATTGCCCTCATGAAACAGGTGAACAGAACTTGGCGGGGTGTAAATCGCCTTCGAGTTCCTGGTTTCCAGCGCATAAGGCGCCAGAAATTCGGCCAACATGACTGCACCATAAACAAACAACAGGAAGGCACCGCAAACCACGGCAATGCGGTGCTTTTTGAATTTCCACCACATCAAGGTGAATTGCGAGGCCAGAAAGACTTTCTCCTGTTCCGGCGTCATTTTCTCGATGGCGTTTGGGTCAAACGGCGCGCTGGAAACGTAATGCGGGTTTGCCGGAACAGAAGCCCCGCCATTGAGATGCGGCATCTCGTTCATCGGCTTACTCCTCCGGCCAGCCGGATTCTCGGATCAAGGATGGCCAGTGCAATGTCTGAAATCAGAACGCCGATCACGGTCAGGAAAGCCAGCAACATCAGGAAAGAGCCCGCCAGATACATGTCCTGGCTTTGCAATGCCGAAATCAGCAGCGGTCCGGTGGTTTGCAGCGACAAGACGATGGCCACAATCTCGGCACCTGAAATGACCTGCGGAAGAATGCCGCCAATGTCGGCAATAAAGAAATTGAGCGACATGCGGAACGGGTATTTGATCATGGCGCGAAACTCCGGCATCCCCTTTGCCCGCGCAGTGGTGACATAAGGCTTGCGCAGTTCATCGAGCAGGTTTGCCCGCACCCGGCGGATCATTCCGGCAGTACCGGCAGTTCCAATGACGATGACCGGAATCCAGATGTGTTGGAGGATTGAGACAAATTTGCCCCAACTCATCGGCTGGTCAATGTATTGCGGATCAAACAGGCCGCCGATGGACGTGCCGAAATATTGCTGGGCAAGATACAACAGAACCAGGGCCAGCAGGAAGTTCGGGGTGGCAAGGCCGAGCAACCCGAGAAACGTGAGGCCGTAATCACCCCAGCTGTACTGGTGTGTTGCCGAATAGATGCCGATCGGGAATGCGACCGCCCAGGTGAAGATAATGGTGCAAAAAGTAATGAAAATGGTGAACCACAAACGGTCGCCGATCACCGCGGACACCGGCAACTGGTACTCGAACGAGTAGCCGAAATCGCCATGCAACATGCCGAACGCCCATTTGAAATAGCGCTGCCAGGTCGGCAGGTCGAAGCCGTATTGTTCACGCAGAAACGCGATTTTCTGCGGATCGACGGTTTCACCGGAAGCCAGCAATTCAGCAACATAACTTTCGAAATAGTCTCCCGGCGGGAGTTCGATCAACGCGAAGACGACGATGCTGATGAGAACCAGCGTCGGCACCATGTAGAGCGTGCGCCTCAAGATGTAACCCAGCATTCAGCTCTTCCGTCCCGTTGACCTTTTGGGCAGCTGCACGTCGATCTCACTTGGCGTGCAGCTGCGTTTTACCATTTTTTCCCGGTTTATTTTGCGAACCAGAAAGTGTCGGGCCGGTAGGCGCCGAAATAGGCGGTCGGCTCCCATGTGAAGAGCGCTTCCTGCGGAACATTGCGCAGCTTCTTGGATACGACGACCGGCTGGCGGGTGTTGTTGACCGTACCGATCGAGAACACCTGATCGGTATAGTTTTTGAGCATTTCATGCCAGATTTCGCGCTGTTGGTCACGGTCGGCCAACACCCGCCAGGATTTGTAGCGCTCCAGCTGTTCCATCGCTTCAGGCATGTCAACAGGCTCGCCAGCCTTGCCGCGCGTTTCGAAATACTCGCCCCATTTTGGCCATTGCAGCTGTGGCTGCGCGGTCGGTGCCAGTTCCTGCGGGCTCATTTCGGCATTGGCGATGGCATTGTCCATGCCGGAGAATACCGAGATCAGGGTTTCGCCCTGGTAAGTGCGGCGACGGAAAATGTCGCGCTGCGAGGCACGAACGAACGCCTTGATGCCAACCTTGGCCCAATGTTCGGCGACCAATTCGAGAACATCTGTTTCCTCGGTGCTTTCGCCAGCGCTTTCCACCGTGATTTCGGCGCGGCGGCCATCGGGCAGCAAGCGGATGCCGTCCTTGTCGCGCGTGGCCAGTCCGGCCTCGTCCAGCAATTTGTTGGCGAGCTCGGGATCAAGCTGGCTCCACGCATCGCGGTATTCGTCTTTGTAGAGGGGGCTTTGCGGCATCACGGTATTGGAAGAAGGTGTTGCCAGACCAAAATAGATGACCTGGTTGATTTCCTCGCGGTCAATGGCGACTGACAGACCACGACGGAAACGCACATCGCGCATCAAGCCGCGCCAGACAGGGTCGACGGCATTGAGGTTGGGGAACAGCGCCACCTGCGCACCTTTGCCGGTTGACCAAAGGTAGGTGTTGAAGCCGTTTTTCTCTTCTGCTTCTTTGAGGAAGGTGAAGTTGTCAAAGCGGATGAACCGGGCCTGAAGGTCGCTCTCGCCAGCACCGGTCTTGGCCGGAATAACGTCAGAAGCCACCACATCCATGATCAGCTTGTCGATGTAGGGAAGCTGGTTGCCATCGCTGTCGACCCGGTGGAAATAGGGATTGCGTTCAAACACAAAACGGTCCGACGGCGGCGCGGTAACGTTGATCCAAGGATCGAGTGTCGGCAAATCCGGATTTTCGGGGCGACGCTGGCGTTGCTGGCGGGTGTGCAAAGCGGCCCAACCATCGACATTGGCCGTCTTCACCATCTCGTCGAGTTTCGCCTTGTCGACATATTTGGCGTGAAACTGCTTCATGTAATGGGCAGGGCGGTAGATGTAGACCGGCGAGGGAGCCGCCAAGGCTGGCAGGAAGGCGGTATTGGGCTTCGACCAGCTGTACTTGAAGGTCAACTCGTCAATGATTTCCAGCTTCCCTTCTTCGCCGTCGACGACCATTTCCTGTGGTACGCCCTCCCGTCCCAGTTCGGCGTCATGCACCATGTCTTCCCAGAAATAGCGAAAATCTTCCGATGTCAGCGGATGGCCGTCAGACCATTTGTGACCCTTGCGGATCTTCAGGGTGAATTCACGATCCTCAACGACATCGATGGCTTCCAGGATGTCCGGTTTCATTTCAATGCCGGGACCGTAACCGATCAGGCGGGCATATTCATAAACCGTAATCTGCCCGAGATCCTTCTGGCTCTCCATGAGCATGCGAAGCGATCCGCCATACTGGCCGATTTCCTTGGCTTCTGCGGCAAAATCGATGACCAAAGGCTTTTCGGGAAGCCGCTGTTCCAGCGGCGGCAGCTTGCCTTCCGCAACCAGTTTCGCAAGTTCCGGAGATTCACCGGCGAACGCAAAACCCGCCCCACCCAACAAGGCGAAAAGCGCGATCTTCAATATCGAATCTATGCGGATGGACATCAGACCAACTCCCTCAAATCGGCGTTTTCATTTGCCAGCACCAGATGGCCCTTGTCCACCTCAATGCGCGCCAGCTTGCTTCCCTCGCCTGCGACAAAAGCCTTGCCCCAGGTTGCAGTTTCATCCGCTCCGGTGAATTCGATTTTTTCGAATTCCAGCAAACGGTCCAGATCAGGATACGGTACTGAAGCCAGCAGCGCTCTCGTGTAAGGATGCGTCGGCTTGGCAAACAATTGCTCGCGCGGAGCCATTTCCACCAGTTTGCCGCGGCACATCACAGCGATGCGGTCGGCCACATAATTCACGACCGCCAGATTGTGCGAGATAAAGAGTGTTGTCAGACCAAGTTCAGCCTGCAAATCCTTGAGCAAATTGAGAATTTGTGCCTGGACAGAAACATCCAGCGCCGAAACCGGTTCATCGCAAATCAACAATTCCGGCTGTAGCGACAGCGCCCTTGCAATACCAATGCGTTGCCGCTGGCCACCAGAAAAAGAATGCGGATACCGATTGATGGCACGCGGATCGAGGCCAACGAGACGCATCAAATCCACAATGTCCCGGTCACGGCTTTGCGTTGTGCCGAGGCCATGAACTTCGAACGGCTCGCGCAGGATGTTTTTTACCGTCATGCGCGGGTTCAACGAGGAAAACGGGTCCTGAAAGATCATCTGCACCTTGCGGCGATAATCCTTCAGGGCGGCTCCCCGCAGAGACGTCACATCGACAACGCCGCTTGCCGTGTTGACCAGCACTTCGCCCGAAGTTGCCTCCATCGCGCGCATGATCATCTTGGAAACGGTGGTCTTGCCGCAGCCTGATTCCCCTACCAGGCCGAGGCATTCGCCGCGTTGAATGGAAAAACTGACATCGTCGACCGCAGTAACGGTACTGGTTTCTCCGGCGAAGAAGAAGCTGCCCTTGCGCGAGACAAATTCCTTGCGAAGATTTCGCACTTCCAGATGCGGACGGTCACCAGCGACAACCTCATCAGCGTGAAAGCGCTTTGCAAGTTCGGAAATATTGGTTGGTTCCGCCTTGCCCATGTCGCGAAGTGACACCAGACGCTCACCCGGCTTCATGTCGAAATGTGGCACTGCAGCCATCAACGCCTTGAGGTATGGATGTTCCGGCTTTCGGAAAATCGTTTCAACCGGCCCGGCTTCCATCACCTTGCCATGGTAGGCGACGATTACTTCGTCGGCCATGTTGGCAACAACGCCCAGATCATGGGTGATCAGCAAAATGGCAGTGTCGAATTTCTTCTGCAAATCCTTCATCAATTTGAGGATTTGTGCCTGCACGGTCACGTCAAGTGCGGTTGTCGGTTCATCTGCTATGACCATGGCCGGATTGCAAATGAGCGCCATGGCTATGACAGCGCGCTGGCGCAGACCACCGGAAAGCTCAAACGGATAGCGTTCATATCCTGCCACCGGATTGGGGAACCCGACCAGCCGCAGGATTTCCTGGGTTTCCGCCTTTGCCTTGGCTCCATCCATCTTGTGATGGAGGCGTAGCGCTTCCTCAATCTGGTTTCCGATGGTGTGCAGCGGTGAGAGTGCCGTCATCGGCTCCTGAAACACCATCGAGATGCGACCGCCGCGCAATTCGTAGAGCCAAGGGTCGTTATCGGCGATTTTGGCAATGTCACGTGGAGCAGTGCCCGGTGCGCCGTCGTGAAACAAAATGCTGCCTGAATCAATCCGACCGTTCTTCGGCAGGATGCGCATGATCGCCTGGGCAATGACTGACTTGCCTGATCCCGATTCCCCTACCAGCGCTACCACGGAGCCGCGCGGAACGGTGAAGCTGACGCCGCGTACAGCTTCGACGCGTCCGCCTTGAATGGCAAACGACACGCAAAGATCGCGTACTTCCAACAATGAGCGGTTTTGGTGCGCCATCTGGCTCATGTCCCCCTGTTCCGGCAGTCCCCCGGCCCACGGACGTTTACACAACGGCTCATGAAAGCAAAGTGACACAATTCACACTTGCCACAATTCCAGGTAACTATCTCGTTGGTCCGGGCATGGCGCCCTGAACGCTCAATCATCATTGGAGAGCCCCGCAGGCTCCAATTCCGTTTCATCATCCAAAATGCGTCTGGCGCCAGCAGACGCTGCCCTTTGAACGGTTTCAGGAGCAAGCTGGTCGTCTTCCCCGGAAATGCGAACGGTCACCTCCCGGTTGGCAAAGCGGATGGTTTCGCGCCGGAACAATTCGTGAATAGCAGAATAGACAACCTTGCGGGTCTGCCATTGGTCGTCCGGGCGCGTCATGAACTTCACCCGGACGATCATGGCCGAATCTTCCATTCCCACCACGCCCTGCGACTTCAGCGGCTGCAGGAAGTATTTGCCCACTTCGGGGTGGTTCAGCAATTCAAGACCCAGCTTCTTGATCAGCTTGCGCACACGGTCAATGTCAGTGTCATAGGTCAAGCGCAAAGGAAGCTTCATGATCACCCAGTCACGGGAATAGTTGGTGAGTTGGGTGATTTCGCCAAAAGGAATGGTGTGCAGCGGTCCATTGTGGTGGCGAAGCTGGAACGAGCGCAGCGATATCTTTTCCACGGTGCCGCGGATCGCACCAAGCTCGACATACTCTCCCTTGCGGAATGCGTCGTCGAACAGGAAAAACGCGCCCGAGAAAATGTCACGGATCATTGTTTGTGCGCCGAAGCCGACCGCAAGACCCACAACACCGGCACCAGCAAACAGCGGTGCGATGTCAACACCAATGCCTGAAAGCACGATCATTCCGGCGATTGCAATGATCGTGCCGCTCAACACCATGCGGAGCAGTGGAAGCAGCGTGCCAAGTCTGCTTGAGCTGTGTGCGGCCGGCTCATCATCGAGGTCGACCGCTTCGCCGACGCTTTCAGAAATGCCTTCATCGGCCAACTTGCGATTTATGTAGTCATTGACTGCACGATACAGGAACCATGCCGCAAACAAGACTACCAGCGTGCCCATGAACGCGGTCAATGGATTGCCCCGCTCCCCCACCCGAACATCCCAAACACCAAGCACGAACCCGAATGCAACGATGGAAACCAGGATCGCTGCCGCCTGCTCCAGCAATGGCTTGAAAACCGGGCGGTAGAGCATGTCGGGCTGATGGATTGCGATGGGCTGCGAACCGATATTTTCGATCAGGATTTCATCCTTGCCGAACTGGTTGCCAACCTCGGAACGGGCCTTTGCCTCCAACTCCATTTTCTGGGCCAATTGTGCGTGTTCGAACGCAACGCGTCTTTCAAAGGCTCGACTACGGTTGCGATACACGCTGTCGATCAAGACGAGTATGATGCCGAAAATCGCGAGTGCTGCAATAAATGCGATCACAGGCGCAGCAATAAGGATTGTTGCGCTCGGCAAACCAAGAAGCAGGCGAACGATTGTAACCAAGACAGCCACAACCAGGTACAGCAAGGCAAAAATCAGCCAGCCGCCAGCGACAACCCGGCGCCACAACGGCTTTTCGGCCGGATTGCCTGGGCCCAGGATTACAGCGGCCAGGGGCATGCGGTGGCGAACCAGCATGAAACCGATCAAAATGGCCCCAAATATCGTTGAAGCGATCAGCAAAAGCTTGTGCGCATCGCCGTCAATATCGAGCCGGTGCATCCATTCGGCGAGGGCAATCAGGACGACTGCAACGCCAAATCCCCAATAAAGGTCGCGATAGACCGATTGGGCCGTCGGCGTGTCAATGTTCAGCATCCTGTGTTTTGGCACATCGGGAGCCAGAAGGTTGAAGAACACGATGTAGCGCAACCCACGCCATGCAACATAAGCGAGAATAACCACGAGCGTGGTTTGGCGGGTGGGAACGTGCCCGTCATCGGCAATAATCGCCACCACTACAGCCACCACAATCAGCAAGGCCAGATTAACCGCGAACAAAATGGCTCGGAACAACAGATAGGCAATTTTTTCAGCCCGGTCCGCCGGCTCGGGATTGTACATGTAACGGAAGTATTCACGTCCCCACCGTTGCATCAGGCGTGCTGGCAGAAACCCAATCATGATGCCAGCCACGGCGACGATCACGCCGCGCACCACCATGTTCCATCCGGACTGGCAATTTCGAAGGCAGCGGACAGCCGGTCGGGGATGTCGGCAGAGTGGGTCAGCAAGCGCCTGACTTCGCGGCGCAAATGCAGGCCGTTGTCTGTCATGCTTTTTGAAGCTGCTGTCTCTTCGGTCGGATTTGAAGCCTGATCGGGCCCCATGATGACAACCGTCATCCCGTCTTTCTGGGCCTGCTCGATCAAGGTATTCAGAGAAGATGCATCTGCGCTTTTTTGTGCGGTGGCAGCGTTGGCGTTGTGAAAGAGCAAAAACAGAGCCAAGGACAACTGAATCAGCGTTGCAACAACAGATCGAGACAGTTTCATTTCATTTTCCCCACAACCCACAACCCACTACGGCCATGACACCACCTGCAAATGCAAGCAGCCAAAGCAGCAGATCAAGAAAAATTGTTTTCCTGCAAAAATGCTTCAATCAGGGCATTGGTCTCCTGGGGCGCCTCCATACATGGAATGTGACCTGGTCCTTCGATGACAACGAACCTTGACCCTGCGATCAATTCATGGGTTGAGCGGACAAGATCAGGCGGGGTAGAGCCGTCATTGGAGCCCACCAACAACAAGACCGGCATTTTCAATTGCTTGACAATCTTGGTGTTGTCCGCATCGCGCAGTGCCATGCAGGTGCCGATATAGCCCTCGACCGGCATGCGCTCGAGCATGTTGCGGCAAATTGCCAGCTCATCCTTGCGGTCGCGATGAAAAACCGGGGAGAACCAACGTTCCATCACCATGTCGCTGGTGGAAGCAATACCGCCTTCGCGGATCATGGCAATGCGGGAATCCCACATTTCAACCGTGCCGATCTTGTGGGCAGTATCGCAAAGCACCAGCCCCTTCACCCGGTTCGGTGATTTTCCGGCAAAGGCGGTGACAATCAAACCGCCTACCGAAAGACCAACGAGAACCGCGCTCCCAATTTCCAGATGGTCCAACAGCGCTTCCAGATCAGCCGCGTGATCAGTAATCGAGTAGGGCGCGGGAGGCGCATCTGACAGACCGTGTCCGCGTTTGTCGTAGCGGACAATGCGATGGGCTGGAGCAAAATGAGATGCCACGGCATCCCAGATGCGGAAATCCGTCCCCAGGGAATTTACAAAAACCAGCGCGGGCCCGGCTTTTGGACCCTCGTCACGATAATGAAGCGTGATGCCGTTCAATCTGGCCAGTTGCATTGTTTCTCCTACCAGTCGCCTTCATTTTCGATGTCGAGCACAATGCCACAATGCTTGCAATGGACCGCGTCGGGATCGTGCCGGGTCAATGCGCAACTGGGACATACATGGAAAACCTTGTAAGGCCGGAATATTGCCTGTGCCAGCCTGACAAACAGCGCCACGCCAAAAATCATTATGAAAACGCTGAGCAAGCGGCCAACCGACCCTTTGAGGGTTATGTCGCCAAAACCCGTTGTTGTGAGCGTGGTAACCGTGAAATAGAGCGCATCTATCCAGTTCTGGATTTGATCATTGGTGTTGGCTTGCAGCACCCAAACCATCGATGTGACGATAAAGATGAAAACGGCAAGGTTTCCTGCCGCGTTGACCACGTCCCGATGCCTGGGCGGAATCGGCAAATATTGCTTGAGTTCCAGCATGATCCGGTATGACCGGATAAACCGCAGCGTCCTGAGCAGGGAAATGATACCGGTATTGTTGATCAAGAGTGGCAAAATCAGCGAGGCAAGGACGGCCAGGTCCGTCACGGTTGTCATCCGGAACCAGAACTGTCTGGGATGGTGCGAAATTGCAAACCGGACAACCAGCTCAAGGAAGTAGTAGCCAAAAATCATCAGGTCGATGACACGGTAAATACCAACGTGATCGGCGCGGATCGTGGCAAGAAAATAGATGATCGTGACCACATCAACGATCAGCAGCCCAAAACGGGCCAGCTTCGCCAATGGCGAGTGACCAAAGAAAATCCTCCGCAGTTGTTCCCTGACCTGCTCCACCAGAAATCCTCCATCAGGCATGGGATTGGTTTCTGGCATGGCTGCCCATGTTGGGGAAGTGCAAACTGGAAACAAACATGGGGCTGTCATTGGCTCCGCCGCAATCGGCGGGAATGACAGCCCCCATCCTGAACTTCGGCAACCGGCTCTGTTCGGTGCCTTCACTCTTTGACCGGCGCATTGTTGCGCTCTTGTCGTTCATTGCGGCGTGTTTCACGCTCTTTTTCTTGCATGGACATTGCCATGAGTTGCGCTGTTTCCCAGCGTCTTTGTCCCCGCCCGTCCCGGCGAAAAACCTTCAGGTTAGTGAGCGGTGATCCAGTCACGTGCTGCGCGCTGGGCCGCAGCAATTTGCGCTTTGTCCATCTCGCCAGCGATCTCTTCGCGGCGGATTTTGGCGGCATCGTAACCGCGGAATGCTGCAATGTTGAACCATTTGTGCGCGGCCACCAGGTCGGTTGCGCCATTGCGTCCGGTCGCATAAATGAGCCCCAACTCATAAAGCCCTTCCGCATTTGCCGAAGCTGCGATGTCGGTAAAGTCTGCTGTTGCCGTATCGAAAAGTGCCATTGCCCTTGTCCCCTTTTGTTGTTGTCCGCGAAATTTGCATCGCGGTATTTTTGGTCGCTGGTGGCGCTTCCGGCGGCCTTTGTTGAACTCTTCCGGTCGCGCCCTTTGTTGGGGAGACATTGCCAGCAAGGCTTGAAACTGCGGTAAAGGAGCAGCGTTAACGGGGCCGGAATCAAAGTTGAACGGGGTATGAACTTCATTCCTGATTCACTTTGAAGAATACATGTTTTCAATGACTTGCAGTCTTTTTCGACAAAGATTGAATTGCCCTTGTCAACGCGGCCGTAACCATCTGCACGAAAGGCACTTCTCATTTGTCGAAAATGCCGGTGATCGCATTTACCTGTAGAGGGACTGGCGCAGCGCTGCTTGCAACCCAAAAGGCATCTGTATATCAATTCAAGGCATCGAAGGCCGGGAGGCGCCTTCAATATCAGGAGGAACCAGCATGAAATCAGCATTCATTTGTATGGCAGCAGCAGCCGCCATCTTCGCGGGAAGCATTTCCCTCGTCTCGGCAGCAGAGCCAATCGAAGGTACGTGGAAGCGTCCGTCCACCGGCACCATCGTGAAATATTCCGGCAGCGGCGGGAATTTCTGCGCAACAGTCCAGGGCGGAAAAAACAATGGCAAGTCGATCGGCTGCATGAGCGGAACCGGCGCCAACTACAACGGCAAACTGATCGACCTTGATGCCAACAAGACCTACACCGGCAAGGCAGTGGTCAACGGCAATTCGATGTCGCTCAAGGGCTGCGTCGCAGGCGGGTTGATCTGCAAGGGCGAGACCTGGGCCCGCCAGTAAGTTTTTTATTCAGACACCAAAAAGGGGCCTCACCGGCCCCTTTTCCAATTGCAATGCTGGCGATCACCGCGCCTTCTGCCCGAACAAAACCTTCTGCGCTTCCTTGTCGGTTGCAAGGTTTGACTGGGCGCGGACATCCTTGCCGATCTCGATGCCCTTGAACACAGCGGGTCGGGCCTTCATCGTGTTGAACCACCGGCGCAGATTGGGGAAGTCGTCAAGATTCTGCCCCTGCCGCTCGTAGGGAACCACCCAACCGATGCAAGCGATGTCGGCAATCGAATAATCGCCAGCCAGAAACTCCCGGTCCGCCAACCGCCTGTTCATCACGCCGTAGAGCCGGTTCACCTCATTGGTGTAGCGGTCGATGGCATAAGGGATTTTTTCCGGCGCATATTGGCGAAAATGATGTGCCTGACCGGCCATCGGACCCAAACCGCCCATTTGCCACATCAGCCACTGCTCGACTTCGACGCGGCTCCTTTCGTCCTGCGGATAAAACTGGCCGAACTTGCGACCCAGATATTGCAGGATCGCCCCGGACTCGAACACCGAAATCGGCTTGCCGTCCGGCCCTTGCGGATCGACAATGGCTGGCATGCGGTTGTTGGGCGAAATTGCCAGAAATGAGGGCTCGAACTGTTCGCCCTTGCCGATGTTCACATAGTGCAGGGCGTAAGGCACGCCCAGCTCTTCGAGCATGATGGTGATTTTCCAGCCATTCGGCGTTGGCCAGTAGTAAAGGTCAATCGGCTTTTGCTGCATGTTCAAATCCCTGTTTCTCCCTGCGATCAACATTAGCGCCAAACCGGCAATTTCCAAATGACGGCTGCGTTAACGATGCTGAACGCCGGTTGAACGGCCAGATCAGCACCGGTTCAGCGCGCAATGCGAGAATGGTCCCGTTCGCAAGGCAAAGGGGACCCGCCATGAACGATACCGTGCTCTACCGCCGCTTCACCATTGTTGCACTCACCATTACTGCACTGGGAATGGTTGCCGCCAATGTCATTCAGGAGACACGCTCGCGTGACAATCACTTTCGCCAGATCACCAGTCAGCCGGTTGAGCGACCCTGTCTGACCGGTCCTGTTTGCCAGTTGACCAGCCCTTTGCCGGGCGTGGTTTTGCAAAAGCTGGCATAGGGTTTGGTTTTTCCGTAGCATCTGGTCGCAACGGTGGGTATATAAAGCGGCCATGAGAATGGATCAGACAATCGCATCGGCCGATTTGCCGATAATCACCCCTCCCGCAACTGCCCCGCGCCAATTTTCAGACGCCGGCGAAGCCGTGGAAGAATTGCAGCGTCTTTACGCGGTAAGCACCCATTTCCTGCGCGACCGGTTCGAGCAGTTCATGGCCGGTGAAGTGCCGCAGGCGCGCTATCGCGCATTTTATCCGGAAGTGCGCCTGTTCACCAACAGCCATGCCAAGATCGATTCGCGCCTTGCCTATGGGCATGTGGCGGGGCCGGGCGAATATTTCACCACCGTTACCCGGCCAGACCTTTTCGCCAATTATCTCAACCGCCAGATCGCGCTTTTGCTGGCAAATCACGGAATGCCGGTATCCATCGGATTTTCCGATGTACCGATGCCGCTGCATTTTGCCCTGTCGGAAGGCAGCCACGTGGCGGGCTCGATTCATGATATCATCACGCGTCCACTGCGCGATGTTTTCGACGCACCAAATCTGGCAGGAACAGACGACAAGATTGCCAATGGCGAATATGACGACAGCCCCGGCATTCCGCAGCCTTTGGCCCCGTTTACAGCGCCCCGCGTCGATTATTCGCTGCACCGGCTTTCGCACTACACGGCGACCAGCCCGACACATTTCCAGAATTATGTGTTGTTTACCAACTACCAGTTCTACATAGACGAGTTTGCCAAGCATGCCCGCGAGGTGCTGCTCAGCAATGAAGGCGGCTATGACGCTTTGGTTGAACCTGGGAACCTGATCACACGAGCGGGCGAAAATGCGCCAAGCTCCGGGCAGGCACCGTTGCGCAACTCGCAAATGCCGGCCTATCATCTGACAAGGCCGGACAACAACGGCATCACGCTGGTCAACATTGGCGTTGGTCCCTCCAACGCCAAGACCATCACCGACCATATTGCGGTTCTGCGCCCGCACACATGGCTGATGCTGGGGCACTGTGCCGGCCTGCGCAACAGCCAAAGCCTTGGTGACTACGTGCTTGCCCATGCCTATGTGCGCGAAGACAACGTGCTCAACGAGGATTTGCCGGTCTGGGTGCCGATCCCGGCACTGGCGGAAGTTCAAATTGCGCTGGAACAGGCGGTCGCCGAAACAACCGGGCTTTCCGGCTATGATCTGAAGAAAATAATGCGTACTGGCACAGTCGCCACCATTGACAACCGGAATTGGGAATTGCGCGACCAATCCGGCCCGGTTCAGCGCCTGAGCCAGAGCCGCGCCGTCGGCCTCGACATGGAATCAGCGACCATCGCGGCCAACGGCTTTCGCTTCCGGGTGCCTTACGGCACACTGTTGTGCGTTTCCGACAAGCCGCTGCATGGCGAATTGAAGCTGCCGGGCATGGCGACCGAGTTCTACAACCGGCAGGTAGCCCAGCACTTGCAAATCGGCATACGGGCATTGGAAAAACTGCGCGACATGCCGGCCGAACGGCTGCACTCGCGCAAACTGCGCAGCTTCAACGAGACGGCTTTTCAGTAGGCCGTCCCGCTGCTTGGTGTTGCACGCAACCAACCGAACTGTCAGTCGAGTTGGTGGTCTTCCATGACCTGTCGTGAACGTTGTTGCGAGCCGTCGCAATCAAACGCCAGCTTGTTGGCAGCATCCTTGCGGCGAAACCGTTCGGTTCGGCTATCGCTGCTTGCCGAATTTTTTGCAAGATTCAGGTTTTCGGGCTTCTTCTCATAGAAAATCATTTGATTATTCCTTCCACGTTACAATTATGATACTTGGAATATGCTGCAAAATATGTTTTTCAACATCTTTGCATTCTCATCATATCTTGTTTCATTGGTGTCACTATAACATATGTAGGATTTTTAATTGATAATTAATTGATCGTTAATTTTTTCGGGCCGTTTTTATTTGTCGAACTCGAAATCAAGGAATTTGGATATTTTTTGCCTTTGATCGGCATTTTTTTCTTTTCCCGGCCGCCTGCCTTCCAGGCAGAACGCAACATCGTGATTGGTCGAAGTAGCAATCAAGGCTGCCGGGTCTCACTGTCGCTGGATTTGGAAGGCCAGAATTTGTATCAACGGGGTCTTGGACCCTTCAAGAAGCATCTTCTCCTGAAAGCCTGAATTTCCCATGTTCCGAACTCTCCTCACCCTTGCTTCGCTCGGCACAAGTGCGGCGCTTTTCGCCGGCTTTCTCGGACTTTATCACCCGGCTTTCGACACTTTGGCGCATTTTCGCTTTCACTTGGCCGTCACCCTTGTGGTACTCGGCCTCCTGTCATTGTTGTTGGGCATGCGGCGCCCGGGCTGGTCCAGCCTGGGGATTGCGGCCATCGCACTCATGACTGTCTGGCAGATTTTGCCACTGCCAAAATCCATGAAATTGACTGGCACGACATACAAAATGCTGCAGGCCAACCTGCGTTTTGACAATCCCAGCCCGGAACTCTTTCTGGAACTGGTGAACCGTGAACAGCCCGAAATCCTGAATGTCCAGGAAGTTTCGCAAAGCTGGATGCCGCGCCTGAAGGGACTGGAAGCGCAATATCCGCATGTGTTCCACTGCCCAGAGTGGAGCAGCATTGGCGGGGTGATGCTGCTTTCCAAATTGCCATTGCTGGGAGACGGTCGAAACTGCCATGACTATGCATCGCTCGGCAGTGCCATCGCAGTTTTCGGCGATATCCAGGTAACACTGGGTTCAGTGCACCTGCGCTGGCCATGGCCGGCCAGCGGACCTCGCCAGATTGATGCGTTGCGCGATCCACTCTCGAAAATTGGCGCCAACGCACTTGTCGGTGGTGATTTCAACGCAACGGTGTGGAGCCATGCCATCCAGCGTTTTGCCGAATATGGTGCAATGACAACAATCAGTGGCATCGGCCCAAGCTGGATGTGGGACAAATTGCCTGCAGCGATTGCCAGCTGTTGCGGCCTACCCATCGACAATGTGTTGGTCAAAGGCGCGGTCAGGATTATCAGTGCCCGCACGCTGGCACCGATCGGATCGGACCATTTGCCGATTGTCGTGGAATTCAGCATTGATGACAGCGATTGCTGCAAGGCGGGAGGCTGAAAACGGAAATGGCGGGGATCAAGCTTCATCAAATCCAGGCGCAGCGGGAAACAGCAATGGTGCTTTGTGGCGCATTATTGCTCATGTTGCTGGCATGGTTGCACCTTCTAGCCGGTGCCGGCACCGGAATGAGCGTTTACGCCATGACCACTTTTGAATTTCCGCCGCCGGTCATGCCGGACGCACCAAATGGCTGGTCTGTTGAATATGGTCTGGTGATGCTCGCCATGTGGTGGGTGATGATGGTTGCCATGATGATGCCGGGGTTCATGCCGTCATTGGCAAGGCATCATTCAGCATGGCGTTCACG
>JBGSOG010000016.1:0-5705 GCA_041739225.1 Rhizobiaceae bacterium | reverse complement strand
CTCCACCGCTTGTGCGGGCCCCCGTCAATTTCTTTGAGTTTTAATCTTGCGACCGTACTCCCCAGGCGGGACACTTAACGCGTTAGCTTCGGCACTGAAGGGGTCAATACCTCCAACACCAAGTGTCCATCGTTTACGGCGTGGACTACCAGGGTATCTAATCCTGTTTGATCCCCACGCTTTCGGGTCTCAGCGTCAGTAACAGTCCAGAAGGTCGCCTTCGCCACCGATGTTCCTCCAAATATCTACGTATTTCACCACTACACTTGGAATTCCACCTTCCTCTACTGCACTCAAGATAACCAGTTTCAAATGCACTTCCCGGGTTGAGCCCGGGGCTTTCACATCTGACTTGGTTGTCCGCCTACATCCGCTTTACGCCCAATGATTCCGAGCAACGCTAGGACCCCTCGTATTACCGCGGCTGCTGGCACGAAGTTAGCCGGAGCTTATTCTGCAGGTACAGTCATTATCTTCCCTGCTAAAAGAGCTTTACAACCCTAAGGCCTTCATCACTCACGCGGCATGGCTGGATCAGGCTTGCGCCCATTGTCCAATATTCCCCACTGCTGCCTCCCGTAGGAGTTTGGGCCGTGTCTCAGTCCCAATGTGGCTGATCATCCTCTCAGACCAGCTATGGATCGTCGCCTTGGTAGGCCTTTACCCCACCAACTAGCTAATCCAACGCGGGCTCATCAAACCCCGATAAATCTTTCCCCCGTAGGGCGTATACGGTATTAGCACACGTTTCCATGCGTTATTCCGTAGAAAAGGGTAGGTTCCCACGTGTTACTCACCCGTCTGCCGCTCCCCTTGCGGGGCGCTCGACTTGCATGTGTTAAGCCTGCCGCCAGCGTTCGTTCTGAGCCAGGATCAAACTCTCAGGTTTGATTTGAGATTTTGTTCCGGCTTTTAAATCACCACTCGCGTGGTGACCTGGTCACGCATTTAAACTCGTCGCTTTCGCGACTGTTTTGACGAGGAAAAACAACATTCAATGCTTTCGCATTGATGTGTAACATTCCTCGAAACGTGTCCGCCGAAGTCTCGTTCGAACATCCAGTACTGAAGGAATAACAGACTGGTGTTCAGCAGGGACTCCGCCGCCCACGTTTCTCTTTCTTCTTATTTACTTGTCAAAGAACAGATATCACGAGACGCGATATCGGGCTGCTGTCAACCTGCGCATCGAAACGCGCCAACTGGCTTTACAGCCTTTTGAAAAATGCATGTGAATGCGATTTCTCGGATTTACAAGAGCGAACGATTTAGTCGCCAGCGGCGCGCCGCCCTCGTTGTGGCGTGTTATAGTCCCCTGTCTGCCGAAGTGTCAACAAACTATTTTGAGTTTTTTGAACTTTTTTTGACGGCTCCCGAATTTGCTCGTTTTGCCATGGGCAAGCCGCATTTCCGGGGGAGTAACCCACTCCTTTGATGCCCGGCACCGGGCACCACAAAAGCGTCCTCAACAAACTGCATCATGATGGCGCCACAATGGCAGTCTGCATTTGCTGGACAGTGGCGCATGGCAAACGATAGAACGAGCGACCAAACATTGGCGGTTTTCACCGCACGGGAGTGAAATGCCGCAGAGCGCTGCAAATCTTGAAATGTCTTTCCTGGGCGACTTGCCGGCGCTGAAGGAAAAGATGCGGCGCCAGCCGGACAAGCGGCGGGTCAGCATGCGCTGGCTGTCAGGCGCGGTGCTTGCAGCGGTAGTCTCCGTGTTTCTCATGGGTGGTGCATTGTTTGCGGCGCTGGATTCACGCCAGATAGTCGCTGCCACATTGATGGCTGAACCACCCGCGCGGCCTGTGAACGGCGATGTCAGCCGCATTACCAAGGGCGATCGACCCGGTGCGGCGGTCGCAGCGAATGTTTCCACATCCCGTATCATGATGGTTTCGACCATATCGCGCGAAGGCGACCGCGACGTGGTCAAGGTAAAGCCGTTTTTGAAAGTTTCCACTCCCCTCGCCATTCCGGTAAAGCGCCAGGTCAGCTATCCGGCCTTCAATGCATTGACGGTTTTTGCCGATTCCTCGCAGCCCGAATCTGCGAACACCGCGGCTGGCGACCAAATCTACGGCGCCAAGGTCGAGTCGGAAGTCAGTATCAAGATATCTGATTTCGACCCTGCAAGCCCGCAAGTTGCACAACGACCACAACAAGGTGAAAGCGAAATCGAAGAACAGGTTCGCAACGCCGCTCCCGGCCTGACAACGGGCGTTACCTCCGTTGCCTCGCTGGCCTATTTTGATCCAACGCGCTTTTCGTTTCAGCAGGATGGCGGTTTTCTGGCAACACCCGGCGTCACCATTACCGAAGAAAACGTCCTGCTGGCCGAAAAGAAGAGCGCCCTCGACAGGGAAATGGTCCGTTACGATGAGCGCGTCATACGGGTGCGTACCCAGGCACCGATATCGGTGCTCCTGGAAGCTGAAGGGATGACCAAAAAAGACGCGCGCACTTTTGAGAAAGTGCTGTCGTCCGATCTTGGCTCGCCAGACCTGTTGCCCGAGGACCAGATCCGCGTTGCATACGAAATGGGTGCAAACACTACTGAGGGATTGCTCGAAAAGCCGGTTGGCCTCAGTTTGTATCGCGGCAACCAGCATTTGGTCTCGATAGCGCAGAGCGACGACAACAGGTTCGTCTATGCGCAGGAGCCCCAACTTGCCCCGGAAATTGCGTCGTCCGGCGGACCGGCTGTACTCGGGCCGAACG
The DNA here is from genome assembly GCA_041739225.1 of Rhizobiaceae bacterium. Classification (GTDB taxonomy): domain Bacteria; phylum Pseudomonadota; class Alphaproteobacteria; order Rhizobiales; family Rhizobiaceae; genus BOKV01. The sequence continues at coordinate 2,978 of JBGSOG010000016.1, read as the reverse complement.
CCCGCCTGCCATCCGTGTATGATTCCATTTACCGGGCAGTGCTTTCCGAAGGACTGGAAGTCGAGACGGCGACAAAGCTGGTGAGGGTCTTTGCTTTCGACCTCGACTACAACACTTCGATCACATCCAAAGACGAATTGTCGTTCTTCATATCGCTTGAGGATGGTGAAAAGACCCCCACGGCAAAGTCGGAAATTCTCTTTGCTTCCATCAAGAATGGAACCCAGGAACACAATTATTACCGATTCCGCGACCCGCAATCCGGTCAGGTTGATTACTTCGATGAGACGGGCAAAAGTGCCAAGAAGTTCCTGCTGCGCCAGACAGTGCCCAATGGCAAGTTCCGCTCGCCATATGGCCCGCGCTACCACCCGATCCTGCGGTATCGCAAGATGCATTGGGGCGTGGACTGGGCCGCACCGCGCGGCACTCCCATCATCGCGGCAGGCAACGGCACTGTTGAAACCGCCGGTTGGGAATCTGGATACGGAAAACAGACAACCATACGCCATGCCAATGGCTACGTGACCTCCTATTCGCACCAGAGCAAGATCAATGTGGTTCCCGGCGCAAGGGTGCGCCAGGGCCAGGTGATCGGTTATGTGGGATCGACCGGCCTTTCGACCGGCCCGCATTTGCACTACGAGGTTATCGTCAACGGCACCAAGGTCGATCCCATGCGCATCAGGTTGCCAAAGGGACTGGAGTTGACCGGCAAGCAACTGGCCGCATTCACCGCTGAACGCGAGCGCCTTGATGATCTGCTCAAGGAGAAGCAGGACGACAGCGCGCCGCAGCTCGCAAGCACGGACGGCTAGGGTCAAGACCCTAGCATCTCGGCACAGCCGTGCTGCGCTCACCAAGTGTCAGCCAGGAAACCATCGCTGCCACCAGCGAGGCAGCGGTACAAATCCAGCCTACCATTGCCAAGGCGGCATTGCTGGCATCACTGAACAACATCAGCGCTTGCGCATCCTCGATGCCAGATGGAATTTGTCCGTACTGAAAACCGGGCAGGTTTTCTCCGGCCATTGAAGAATAGATCATGGCAACCACCACCCCCAGTGAAGTTGTCGCCATCAGCCCCGAAAGCCTGGCTACAGTGTTGTTGACTGCTGATGCCACTCCTGTCTGCCCGCCCGGAACCCCGGTCATGACCGCAATCGACAGCGGCGAGACCAGCAATCCAAGTCCTGCCCCGATCACCACCATCGAGGGCATCAATGCCAGCCAAAACCACTGCAAATGCGCGGTGAGCGCCAAAAATGCATAACCCGACGCACACACCAGACTGCCAACTGCCATGAAATTGCGGGGTCCGGTTTTGCCCGCCCGCTTGCCAACCGGCCCCGACATCGCACCGACCAGCAACGAGATCGGCAAGAACGGCAAGGCTGCCAAAGTTGGTCCTGTATTCCACGCGGATATCAGGGTCATCGGCAGGAAAAACAACATCGCCCCCAGCGCGAAATACAAAAGGAATGTTGCAAGATTGGCGCCGGCGAAAGTCGGATCCCGAAACAACCCCAGCGGCAGCGTTGGCGAAATCGCTTTTGTCTGCCACCAAAAGAACAGGGCAAGGATCGCAAATCCGCCAACGACAAGCCGCAATTCCGGCAACGGTGCGCTGCCATTCTCACCCGCCATGCCAGGGAAACCTCCGGTCAGTCCCAGCGAAAGCAAACCCAATGCTGCCGTTGCCAACACAACACCTGCGATGTCTAGCCGGGCCTTGCCCGACGGCGAATCCGCAGGAACAGGTTGCAGCAACCCCAATGAGACCAGACCCAGCGGCAGGTTGATTGCAAAAATCAGCCGCCAACCCCAATCCCCCGTGGCCGAAAGTATCAATCCCCCTGCCAGCGGCCCCAGTGCTGCCGTTGCGGCGGAAAAGGACGCCCACACCCCGATTGCCTGGCCTCTCAGTGCAGGCGGGTACGCTTTTGCAATGATTGCAAGGCTCCCCGGCACCATGATCGCCGCACCGATCCCTTGAAGGGTCCTGGCCGCGATCAGCAGTTCGGCACTCGGTGCGAACGAGCAAAGCAACGAGGCAATCAGGAACAGGGCAATGCCACCTGCAAAAACCGGCTTGATGCCAAACCGGTCGCCCAAGGCGCCGCCGGCCATCAGCAGGGCAGAAAGCATCAGGAGATAGGAAGCCGAAACCCACTGCGCGGCAACGAGCGACGCAGGCAGGTTTGCCCGGATTGCCGGCAAGGCAATCGAAACCACTGTTCCGTCGACAAAGCCCAGGCTGGAGGCAAGAATCGCCGCAGTCAGTACCCTTGTTCTGTACTGCGGCGGACAGAATGTTTCGGTGGTTGAGGCGGAAGGCAGGTTCATTGCTGCAAAGGGAATGTCATTTGCGCAAAAGGTCAATGGCCTGTCGCACCGGTCCCTGCCTGCCCTTACGCAAATCCTTTTGGCTGTTCCGCTGGTGGCCGGTAAAGCGGATGACCGGGCTTGAGGGGTTACGGTGCGCGAGGCACCCCTCTCCCCCCTTGCGGGGGAGATGTCTGCGCAGCAGACAGAGGGGGGTAAAGATGTTGCCAATTCGCCCCCCTCTGTCGCCGCAAGCGGCGACATCTCCCCCGCAAGGGGGGAGAGGGACGCCAAGCCCGACGCCCTTGTCCTGAGCTTGTCGAAGGGCGAGGGCGATAAATCACACCCAACAGTTCACGCAGCGGATTCCGCCCGTGGTTGTCAAAGAGCAAAACTTTTTTGTTCCAAATCTTGCGCGTAAACACGTGCGATTTGGACCAATGAGGACTGCGGGACATCCAGTTGATGTCTCTAGTGTAGTAGTATGTGACATCCACCCCGGCCCATCGCTTGCGCTTCGGGCGTTCGTTGCTCGAAAAGCCAAATCGTTGGCTTCTCGTTCGCTGCGCGAACCGCACCTCACCCCGGCTTCGGAGATCGTGGACGACCCTGACCCTGAGGTCTTTCAGCCCGCGGCTCTCGAGGAGCCCGAC
>JBGSOG010000106.1:0-5280 GCA_041739225.1 Rhizobiaceae bacterium | reverse complement strand
GCGCAGTCTCCTCCCGCGCCTTACGATGAAGGGCGACCTTAACAGTCGCCCTTCAAGCATTTCAACTCTCAAATTCTTGCGAGGGCATCAGCCCCAGCAGATCTTGAGGCCTTCTTCGGAAGTGATCGATGGCAGGCCTTCGACCGGCTTGTCGGTGATCAGCTTGACGCCCGTGTTGAAGAAATCGAGACCTTCCGAATTCTTCGGCTTGGTGCCATCTTTGGCGAAGGCTGCCACGGCTTCGACGCCGAGCGATGCCATCAACAGCGGGAACTGCATTGAGGTGGCACCGATGATGCCGCCCTGCACGGACTTCACGCCCGGGCAACCGCCGTCAACTGAAACGATGAGGGCCTGGGCTTCCTTGCCCGCTGCCTTCATTGCCTGGTAAGCGCCTTCTGCTGCCGGCTCGTTGATCGTGTAGATCACGTTCATGCCTGGCTCTTTCTGGAGCAGGTTTTCAGCTGACTTCAAGCCGCCTTCCGGATTGGCATTCGAGGTTTCATGGCCGATGACGCGAGCGTCTTTTTCCGAACCCATGACCTTGAGATCCGGCACTTCGATGCCGAAGCCGGTCAGGAAGCCGGTGTCGCGGGCAACGTCAACCGAAATGTTGTCCTTGTTGATGTCCAGCATGCCGATCTTGGCTTCTGCTGCCTTGTCGCCGAGCTGGGCCTTGGCCCATTTGCCAATGAGAACGCCAGCTTCGAAGTTGTCGGTGGCGAAGGTTGCGTCTGCCGCGTCCTTGTCCCCGATCGGGGTGTCGAGTGCGATAACCAGCAAGCCCGCTTCGCGCGCCTTCTTCAACGACGGGATTACCGAGTCGTTGGATGCGGTAATCAGGATGCCCTTGGCACCTGCTGCAATGCAGTTTTCAATCGCTTCGATCTGCGGAGCCGCGTCGCCGTCAACCTTGCCGGCATAGGCCTGGAACTCGACGCCGAGCTCCTTCGCCTTGGCTTCCGCGCCTTCCTTCATTTTTACGAAGAACGGGTTGGTGTTGTTCTTGGTAATCAGGCAAGCACCGCCCGCGGCATGGGCCGGTGCAGAGTACAGTGCGACTGCTGCTGCTGCGCAGAGCAGTGCGGTTTTCATGGATACAATCTTCTTCACGGATGACCTCCCGGGTTTTTGACAATACGGGGAGGATTGCAGCGATGCTGCAAGTTCTCCTCCCATGGACCGGCGGCAAGTTCCTCCCTGCCCGGCTTCCATCAGCACACCACGGAAAATTGAACCTGTCAATAAATAAATCAGACTGATTTAATAATTGACAGCCCAATTGAGAGGAAGCATCATGCGAATTGCGGTACGGGAGGAGAGCCGTCCAGCGCGCGCCCATTGACTTGTTTCATGCCATTCATTTGGGGTGAGGCCGGTACAATGACAGCTGGACAAGGTCTTGTTTCGTTCACCGGGGAGGAATGCGTGTCTGCAAAACCATCATTGAGCGTTTTGAACCGCGAAGAAATGCCGGTTTCGTCCCATCGTGGATCGAATCAGGCAGGCATGCGTGCGTACAACGAGCGGCTGGTGCTCAGCCTGGTCCGAAAGCATGGCGGCATTTCGAAAACCGAGATTGCCCGCCTGACCGGTTTGTCAAACCAGACCGTCTCGGTGATCATGCGCCAGCTCGAAGCCGATCAGCTGCTGGTGCGCGGAGAACCGCAACGCGGGCGGGTTGGTCAGCCATCCGTTCCCTTGTCGCTCAATCCGCGCGGGGCCTGGTTTCTGGGACTGAAAATCGGCCGGCGAAGCACGGATTTCGTGGTTGTCGACTTCCTTGGCCGCATCGTGCGCCAAAGCCAGCGGACCTATGCCTGGCCACTTCCCGAAGAGACGGTGGAATTTGCTGCAAAGGCCATCGCCGATTGCAGCCTTTGGCTGGGCGAGGAAGCCGACAGGATTGCCGGGCTCGGCATTGCCATGCCGTTCGAGTTGTGGTCCTGGGCCGAGGAGGTCGGCGCACCGGTGCATGAAATGGACCGGTGGCGTGAATTTGATGCCAGCGCTGCCATCCGCGCAGTTTGCCCCTACCCGGTCTATGTGCAGAACGATGCAACTGCCGCCTGCGGCGCCGAACTGGTATTTGGAAAAAACCCGCATCGGCAAGATTTCATCCATTTCTATATTGGAACTTTTGTGGGTGGCGGCATCGTCCTCAACGGCAGTCTTTACACAGGACGCACCGGCAATGCCGGAGCGCTGGGTTCCATGCCGGTTCCCGCTGTAAATGGCGGTTCGGCCCAGCTGATCGACCAGGCGTCGCTGGTTATGCTTGAGCGGCAATTGAAGGCAGACGGCATCGACCCTTCCCCCTTGTGGCTAGCAGATGCTGATTGGAGCGGATTTGAACATCAGACCGACAAATGGCTGGCCACGGCAGCGCGCGGGTTGGCGCACGCCATTGTAGCGGCTGCCTCGGTCATCGACTTTGAAGCGGCAATGATTGACGGCGGCTTTCCGGCATCCATCCGCACGCGGCTGGTGGCGCGAACGCTTCATGAAATCGGCAAACTCGACACGCAGGGCATTGCGGTTCCCAAGCTTGAAGAGGGTACCATCGGTCCGGTGGCGCGGGCACTTGGCGGGGCCGGACTGCCGCTTTTCGACCGCTTCCTGATCGACCAGAACACTTTGATGCGGGAGAACTGAGCGTGCTGATCGGCATTCCGTCCTGTCTGGGACCGCAACTGCTTTTCAATCTCCGGGCCATGGGCCATGGCGACGAGCTTGCCATCGTTGACGGGAACTATCCGGGGCAAACCGATGCTCGCGGGCCGGGAGGACTGGTTCGCGCCGACGGCATCGGGATGATCGAGCTGCTGGACGCCATTTTGAAAATCATGCCGCTTGACGATGCTGTTCCCCACGGCGCGATGATGGCGACAGTTGGCGGCGACGGGCAAACACTTGACCCGGTCCACCACGCCATGCAGCAGATTGTTGTCAAAAGAAGCCCCGGCACGGAAGTTTTGCCGATGAAGGGGCCTGAGTTTTACGCAAGGGTGAAGAGCGTGCACACCCTGATTGCCAGCAGCGAACCACGCCTGTATGCCAACATCATCTTGCGCAAGGGCGTAATCAGGCCAGAGTGAACCATGATCCTTTGTTGCGGCGAATCGCTGATCGACATGCTGCCCCGTGTGCTGCCTGACGGTGGCAATGCATTTCTTCCGGTATCGGGCGGCGCGGTATTCAATACTGCAATAGCGCTCGGTCGGCTGGGTGAGGAAACCGGTTTTTTCTGTGGCGTATCAACCGACATGTTCGGTGAAAAGCTGATTGAAACCCTGCAGCAGTCACATGTCGATCATTCATTGTGCGTGCGTTCAGGGCGTCCGACCACGCTGGCATTTGTCACCTTGGTGAACGGACAGGCAAAATACGCGTTTTACGATGAAAACACAGCGCTGCGGATGGTGGAAATCCGCGATCTCCCGGTCATGCCAAAGGTTCAAGCGGCGCAATTTGGTGCCATCAGCCTTATCGCCGAACCCTGCGGTACCGCCTACGAGGCGCTGGCAAACCGGCTTCATGCCACTGGCGAAACAGTCATCGCGCTGGATCCCAATGTCCGCCCCGGCTTTGTCAAGGATGAGGCCGCCTACAGGGACAGGCTTGGCCGGATGCTGGCCATTGCCGACATCATCAAGGTTTCGGACGAAGACCTGGCATGGCTGGTACCGGGCCAATCTTTTGAAAGCGTGGCAGGGCGCTGGATCGCGGGTGGTGCTTCAATCGTCGTTTTGACGCGTGGCAGCGACGGGGCGGTTGCTGTCACTGCGACAGGAGCGGTCGAGACCGGCGCTCCAAAGACCAGCGTTGTCGATACTGTCGGTGCCGGGGACACATTCAATGCCGGGCTGCTCAGCGGCCTTCGCCGGGCAAATGTGCTGGACCGGCAATCGCTGGCAGGAATTGACAGCAATACATTGCTACGGGCGATGGAACTTGCTGCCCGGGCAGCGGCCATCACTGTTTCGCGCGCCGGTGCCAATCCGCCATTTGCCAGCGAGTTGGGTCTTTAAAGCAAAACAGCGGGACACGCCCGCCGTTTCAACTTCGCTTTTGACCAATTACAGGACAGAAGACAGCCGCATGGCGACGCCCATGTCGCCGGCAACCTTGATTTTGCCCATCATGAAAGCGGCAGTCGGGTCGAGATCGCCCGCAACCAGCGAAGACAAGGTGTCCAGCGAGCACGAAATGGTGCAGTCGGCTGGCCCGTCAGAGGTGGTGACACTGCTCGGCGTGGATGCGCCGTCTACAAAAACCACGCCATCTGCGCCGCAATCAAACTTCACGGTCGCGCCCAGCGACGAGGTGGTGCCGACACGGGCACGGATCTTTTCTGCGGCGGCTTCAAGGCTCATGGATCAATCCTTCCAGTTATGTACGAAATCGGCTTTTTGCCTGCATCGTGTAAATGATTTTGGCGGTGTTCCTAATACGTAAGGTGCGCTGCGGCAAGCATTCACATGCGCCAGATCAAGCCAGACGAGGTTGATCACAAACAAATGACATTGGCACCGCATCAACGCCATGTGCGCTCATTCCACATTCTTTCCAATGCAGATCTGTAATCGGGGTAGCCATACTGCAGGCCCAGCACGCTTTTTGACCGGGCGTTGGAGACGCGCTTGTTCTCGCCGTAAAAACTGCGCGCCATTGGTGAAATCTGCGCTGTGGCAAAATCGCTTTCGGGCGGTGGCGTTGAGCCGTGCAGCTTGTGGGCGTAAGTGACCACATCCTGCGGCGGAGCGGGCTCATCATCGGTGATGTTGAAAATGCCATTGACCCGCAACCGCGAAGCCGCAGCAAAAGCCGCTGCAATGTCGTCGCGATGAATGCGGTTGAATACCTGACCCGGCTTGACCAGACGGCGAGACGTGCCGTTTTCGATGTTCATGAACGCGTTTCGCCCTGGGCCATAAATCCCCGACAGCCGGAAAATCGCCAGCGGAATAGCTTTTTCACGGGCAAAACCAATCCAGGCGTTTTCGGCCGCCACCCGTTCAATGGACCGAGCCGAAACCGGCTTGCAAGGCGTTTCCTCGCTGACCCATGCGCCATCATGGTCGCCGTAAACACCCACGGTCGACAGGTAGCAGACCCATCGAAGCGACGGGCTGGCCAGCAGCCTTCCGCGACAGGCATTGAGAACCGGATCGCCGTTTTCATCGGGTGCGATCGACACCAGCAGGTCGGTGACGCCTTGCAGAGCCGTGTCAAGTTCGGGCGTGACCTCGCCATCAAACACCAATGGCCGGATGCCGA
>JBGSOG010000060.1:0-41670 GCA_041739225.1 Rhizobiaceae bacterium | reverse complement strand
CGTGCATTCGACACGGAAAACCCGCGTGGCACGCTGAAGCGGTTTTATCCCGGGATCACCGAAATCATCGACCTTGAAAGTGTTGCCGACCAGATGAAGGTGCTCGACACCATGGGCACGGCGGCACAAAAGGTGACGGTGGTCGATCTGAAGGCAGGTGCACTTTCCAATGCGCTTGATGTTTTTGATCGCATCGGCATCCTCGAAGCGGCACGGGCTGGGCAGTTCCAGATGGGACTTATCCATGTGGTCGGGCCGTCGATTGCCTCGCTGGATGAAATGGGCGAAGTGGCGAAATACACCAAGGGTATCTCGTACATCGTTGCACGCAATTTCATCAACGAAACCAATTTCTTCGAGTGGGATGACAAGACCTTCAAGAAGTATTTTGCCGGGCTTTCCAATGCCCGCGAAATCGAAATTCCCAAGCTCAACGAGATGGCCTATGAGGCGGTTGATCTTGCCGGCGTGACCTTCTCGGACTTCATCGGCAACAAGCTGGCCAATGGCGCGGACGCCAATTTCTCGTTTGTTCTGCGCGGTTACGTGCGCAAGTGGCGCTCGGACATTGATGCACTGCTCGACAAGCTCGAGCTCATCAAGTCGATCCTTGATGCTGGCCGTACTGCACAGGCAGCACCGGCTACAGCCAAGGCCGACGGGGAGTAATTCCCGTAAGCGGGGGAGGCTCCCATCAGCTCCCATGTCTACATTGTCTGCTCGGACCAGGCGCGCAACGGCAAGACGCTGTTTGCGCGTCTTTATGCCGACAGCCTGTCACTTTCCGGCGCTGAACGGGTGCGGGTGTTTGACACCGATTTTCCCAATGGTGATTTGGCGCAATATTTCCCGTACAACAGCGAGATCGTGGACCTTTCTAAGACTGCAGGGCAAGTGCGGCTGTTTGACACGATCATCGAAGAGCCGGGTTTTCACTACGTCATTGATCTGCAATCGAGCCTGACCAGCCGGTTTTTCAAGATTTTCGAGGATATCCGCTTTGACGAAGGTGCCAACGAGGCTGGCATCGGCGTCGCGGTGTTTTTCGTGGTGGACCGATCGATGAGTTCGATCCATTCAGCGCAAAAAGTGCGCTCGCAGCTTTCCTGCAGCGAATTTGTCATGGTGCGCAATGATGCCATCGGCACCTTGCTGCACTTGCCGTCGGCGGCGGAAAGCTATTTGCGCATCGAGAAAAACCGCGATCTGCTGATGCCCAAACTGGGACCGGCGGCACTGGAATTCATCGAGCAAAAGGGCTTCAACTTCGCCGATTTCATTTCCGGTGAAATTGCTCCGCCGCCCGATGCGGTGAAAGCCGAGCTTTGGCGTTTTCTGGAGGCGATCTACAATCAACGCGGCATGAGCGAATCCGGAACCACCTTGCTGATTTGACTTTTGTCATCAAAAAGATGCCCGGACCTTTACATTAGACAGTCCTAATATATATTCGCTTTCAGCGGCGCGCCTTCCGCGCCGGGCCCACGAGGAGATAATCATGCAGGACAATCTGCCGTTCAAACCCGATCTTTCGGTCAAACCGGAAGTCATTGCGTTTTTTGACCAACAAACCAACACGATATCCTACATCCTGCGCGATCCGTCGTCGGATTCCTGCGCAGTGATCGATTCGGTCATGGACATGGATTATGCCGCCGGGCGCATTTTTTACGAAAACGCTGACAAAATGATCGAGACCATCCGCGAGAAAAGATGGAAGCTTGAATGGCTGATCGAAACGCACGTTCATGCCGACCATTTGTCCGCAGCGCCATACATTCAGGGCAAGCTCGGCGGAAAGATCGGCATTGGTGAAAACATCACCATCGTGCAGGATACTTTTGGCAAGATATTCAATGAAGGCACCGAATTCCAGCGCGACGGTTCGCAATTCGACCAGCTTTTCACCGATGGCGACAGCTACAAAATCGGCAATTTGACCGTGAATGTGATGCACACTCCGGGCCATACGCCAGCCTGCATGACGCATGTGGCAGGCGATGCGGCTTTTGTCGGTGACACGTTGTTCATGCCCGATGGCGGGTCTGCCCGTGCTGATTTCCCCGGCGGCGATGCGCGTGTGCTTTACCGCTCGACCAAACGGGTGCTGTCTTTGCCGGAAGCAACCCGGTTGTTCATGTGCCATGACTATGGCCCCAACGGGCGGGAAATCCGCTGGGAAACCACGGTGGCAGACGAGCGCCAGCACAACATCCACGTCAAGGACGGGACCAGCGAAGACGATTTCGTGGCGATGCGCGAAACGCGCGACAAACAGCTTGCCATGCCGCGACTTATCATCCCGTCGCTGCAGGTGAACATGCGGGCTGGCCAGTTGCCGCCGAAAGACGAGACTGGCAAAACCTTCCTGAAAGTTCCGGTCAACGGACTTTGAAAAGAGAGAATGACATGAACTTCAAACAGATCAGTGCAAACCTGTCAGTCAGCGAGCAAATTGATGCCGGTGACATTGAAAAAATCGCCGCCGCCGGATTTCGCTCAATCATCTGCAACCGGCCGGACCATGAGGCCGTTGGACAACCAGCCTTTGCAACAATTGCAGCGGCCGCGCAAAAAGCCGGGCTTTCTGCGGCATACATTCCGATGGCTCCGGGGCAGACTGATCCTGCGGTGGCAGCGGTTGAATTTGGCAAGGCAATGGCGGAATTGCCCAAGCCGGTTTTTGCATATTGCCGATCCGGCGCGCGCTCAACCATGCTATGGCAAATGAGCGGTCAGGACTGACCCTTTCGCAACCTGCAATTTGAGGATTGCCAACATGACCCTTCGCATCGGCGACATTGCACCAGACTTTACCGTCAGCACCACAGCCGGGACCTTGCGGTTCCATGAGTGGGCTGGAGACAACTGGGTGTTTTTCTTCAGCCATCCCGCTGATTTCACACCAGTCTGCACCACAGAAATGGGCCGCACTGCACAGCTTTCCGGCGAATTTGCCAAGCGGCATACCAAGCCGCTGGGCCTGTCGACCGACTCCGTGCAAGAGCATTTGCACTGGATCGCCGATGTCAACGAAACGCAGAACACCGATCTCAACTTTCCCATTGTTGCCGATGATGATCTGGCGATCGCCAAGCTTTACGACATGATCCATCCGGGCGAGAGCGACACCGCTCCGGTCCGTTCAGTATTCATCATCGATCCGAACAAGAAAATCCGGCTGATGATGACATACCCCATGAACATCGGGCGCAATTTCGATGAAATCCTGCGGGTGATTGACGCGCTGCAATACGCAGATGCCAATAAAGTGGCGATGCCGGCAGACTGGAAGCCGGGCAAGGATGTGATCATCCCGCTTTCGGTTTCGACCGAGGACGCAGAGAAGAAATATCCAAATGGCTTCAAGACGCTGAAGCCCTATTTGCGGATGCTGAAGACCAGCTGATTTTCACAATTGATTGCACAAACAGATGGGCCGCCGGCAATCTCGTCAGGCGGCCTTTTTCATGGCATTTTGTGCCCCGGTGAAAAGGAGAACATGAATGCGCATTATAGTGGCGATTTTGGCCTTGCTTGCTTTCGTTTTGCAAGTTGCTGCAGCTGATCCGGGATTTTACAAGGTTTCGGGCGTCGCTGCCGGCGATGTTCTCAATATCCGCTCAGAACCCGTCGCGGAGGCTGAGGCTCTCGGCAGTTTTCAACCGGGCGATGCGCCAGTCGAAGTGCTTGAAGTTGTGGTTTCAGGCGGGTCCGAATGGGGGCGGGTCCACTCAAGCGACAGCGATGGTTATGTGTCGATGAAGTTCCTGGAACCGGTCGAAGTGGCGACCTTGGGCAGTTCCGGCATCGCGGACGGGCTTGCCTGTAGCGGCACCGAGCCGTTCTGGAACGTTCGACTTTCATCCAGCGAAGGGCTGGTTTTTGAAGCGATGGCCGGGGAAAGTTTCAAGCTTGAAATCCTGGATGCCCGCAATGCCATTGGCAGGCAGCACCGTTTCGCGGCAATTGCCAGCGACGGCAAGACCCGCGCAACTGCAATGATCGGCAAAGGCGAAAGCTGCTCAGACGGCATGAGTGAGCGAAATTTCAGCTGGCGGATCGACATGCTGGTGGAGCGGGCGGGGGACAGCAACTTCCCGCAATTGTATGAGGGATGCTGCCGACTGGTCGTAAAAAAGTAGCGTTCAGCGCTTGTCGCTGACTGCCACTCGCGGGTGTTCCATGCCGATTGCTTCGAATACCTTGACCAGAATGCCCTTGGCATCCAGTCCGGCATTGGCGAGCATCACGGCGGGCGCAGCCTGATCGACATAGGCGTCCGGCATAAATATCGAGCGGAACCGCAGGCCGTTGTCGAGGAAACCACCTTCGGCCAGAAATTGCGCAACATGGCTGCCAAATCCGCCGATTGCGCCTTCTTCCACAGTGATCAAAACCGCATGCTCGCGTGCAAGGCGGGCGACCAGATCGCGGTCCAGCGGCTTGGCAAACCTTGCATCGGCAACGCTGGTTGAAAGGCCGAAGGTCTCAAGCTCTTCGGCGGCTTTCAGGCAGTCTGCAAGCCGGGTGCCTAGCGACAACAATGCTATGCGCGAGCCTTCGCGCAGCATGCGTCCCTTGCCGATTTCGAGGATTTCGCCCCTTTGCGGCATGTCAACGCCAACGCCTTCGCCGCGCGGATAACGGAAGGCGATCGGACCTTCGTCATAGGCGGCAGCTGTGCGGACCATGTGCTTGAGTTCGGCTTCATCGGCGGCAGCCATCACCACCATGTCGGGCAGGGTTGCCAGATAGGTTATGTCAAATGCACCGGCGTGGGTTGCACCGTCAGCGCCGACAAAGCCGGCACGGTCGATGGGGAAGCGCACCGGCAGTTTCTGCAGGGCAACATCGTGCACCACCTGGTCATAGGCGCGTTGCAGAAACGTCGAGTAGATCGCGCAAAACGGTTTCATGCCGTCGGCGGCCATTCCTGCTGCAAACGTCACTGCATGTTGTTCGGCAATGCCGACATCATAGGTGCGCTCGGGAAAAGCCTCACCAAACAGGTCAAGTCCGGTACCGGAAGGCATGGCCGCCGTGATTGCCACTATGCCTTTTTCGTGGCGCGCTTCTTCGATCAAGGCCTCGCCAAAGACCTTTGTGTAGGCAGGTGCATTTGATATTGCGCTGGCGAGCTTGCCGCTGATCACGTCAAATTTGCCAACGCCGTGATATTTGTCCGCGGCCTGCTCCGCCGGTTCGTAGCCCTTGCCCTTTTGCGTCACCACGTGAACGAGGATCGGGCCAACGCCGGCATCACGAACATTGCGCAATATCGGCAGCAAATGGCCAAGATTGTGCCCGTCAATCGGGCCGATGTGGTAAAAACCCAGCTCTTCAAACAAGGTGCCGCCGGTTACATAGCCACGGGCATGCTCAACGGCGCGTGTGATGGCGTTGTCGATGCGCTTGCCCAGCCGCGCAGTCAGTTTCTTGCCTATGTCGCGAAGGCCCAGATAGGTTTTCCCGGATGCCAGCCGGGCAAGGTAGGCGCTCATGGCACCGGTTGGCGGGGCAATCGACATGTCATTGTCGTTGAGGATGACGATGAGCCGGTTGTCGCGGGCACCGGCATTGTTCATGGCTTCATAGGCCATGCCCGCCGACATCGCGCCGTCGCCTATCACCGCGATAATGTTGCGCTCGACACCCTTGTGGCGGGCGGCTGCGGCCATGCCGAGGCCGGCGGAAATCGATGTTGAGGAATGTGCGGCGCCAAACGGGTCATATTCGCTCTCGCTGCGTTTGGTGAAGCCGGATATCCCGCCTTCCTGGCGAAGGGTCCGCATGCGTTCACGCCGACCGGTCAGGATCTTGTGCGGATAGGCCTGATGGCCCACATCCCAAATCAGCCGGTCATGTGGTGTATTGAACACGTGATGGATGGCGATTGTGAGTTCGACGACACCAAGTCCCGCACCCAGATGTCCACCGGTTCGCGACACGCTGTCAATCATTTCCGCCCGCAATTCGGCAGCAAGTTGCGGAAGGTCTGCATCTGCAACCAAACGCAAGTCTTGCGGCGTTTTCACCGTATCAAGCAGCGGCGTTTGGGGGCTCATGCGGCATGCCTTTTCGTGTGTTTGCGCCAAAGTGCGCTTGTATCATTTCCGATTATGGCCTGCCCAAGGCCGGTGGCCATGTGACACATTCCCCGGTTTGTTGAGCCATCCCCTACCGTATCAATGCCTTGAGGTCAAAATCAGGGTTTGCGGCATCCACCGGGGAAATATCGCGCCCGGTTTCCAGCAGCCGCTTTCCGAACATGTATGTCCTGGAATCATTCATTGAATCGACGGCGATGAAACTGCCTGCGGCAAAATACCAGACCGAAAGCGAACCCTCGCGCGGCCCGGCGCGAACAACTGTATGGTCATACCCCATGTTGAGACCGGCAATCTGCAGTTTGGCATCGTATTGGTCCGACCAGAACCACGGCACCGGCACATAATTCACCGTCTCGCCGACCATGGCACGGGCCGCTGCCTCGCCCTGTTCGATGGCATTTTGCACCGATTCAAGCCGGATGCGCTGGCCGCGAAATTCAAAAGCAGCGCAGTCGCCTGCAGCGAAAATATCCGGGCTGGAAGTGCGGGTTCCGCCGTCTGCGACAATGCCGTTGGCAACCTCAAGCCCGGCCTCGCGAGCCAAAGCATCGTTGGGGATTACGCCAATGCCGACAAGTACACAGTCAATGTCCAGAACGGAGCCATCGGCAAATTCAGCCCGAACCACATGGCCATTTTCACCAACCAGCCGGGACAGCGACTTGGCCTCCATGATTTCCACGCCATGGTTGCGGTGCAAAGCCCGAAACCAGTCCGAGGTCTGTTGTGCGGCAACACGCTGCAAAATGCGGCTGGCCATTTCGACAACATGAACCTTGAGACCAAGCCTGCTGGCGACAGCTGCTGCTTCAAGCCCGATATAGCCCCCGCCAATCACCAGAAGCCGCTTGCCGGGCTGCATTTCAGCGCCCAGTCTGTCGGCATCGGCGAGGGTTCGAAGCGTATAGACCCCTTCAAGAGCGCCACCTGTGGCATCTGGCAATGTTCGCGGGGTTGCGCCGGTGGCCAGCAGGAGCTTGTCAAAAGACAGCACTTCGCCAGTGGCGAGCGTAAGTGTTTTTTCGTCCAGTGAAAGGGCCGTAACCTTGCACGAGCGACGGCATGTTATGCCGGCCTCCGCATACCAATTCTCGGGGCGAAGCAGCAGCCGCTCGGCTGTCATCTCGCCGGTCATGTATTTCTTGGAAAGTGGCGGGCGCTGGTAGGGGAGTGATGCCTCTTCGCCGATGATCGTGATGGCGCAACCGGTATCCAGCTCTCGCAGCTTTGCAGCGAATGAAGCAGCAGCCTGCCCGCCTCCAACAACCATGATGTTCTGCGCCATTTGCTGTTCCTTTCAATACCGGGTTTGCATTGACTTGCCGCCCTTGATTGTCAGATGGTCCGGGCAAGCCAAAAAGGCAAAGGAATTCCGAGCAGATGCCGCAAATGTCAGAAAATCCGAAACCCACCCAATTGCGTGTTTCTGCGGACAGAAAAACGCTGACCGCAGAATTTGACAATGGCGAGGCATATGTCATTCCGGCTGAAATGTTGCGGGTATTGTCGCCATCAGCAGAAGTGCAAGGCCATTCAGCCGCAGAGCGAAAGACCGTGCCGGGAAAACGCAACGTTGCGATCTCGAGATTGGTGCCCACCGGTAACTATGCCGTGCGAATGGTTTTCGACGACGGACACGACACGGGCATCTACACTTGGCCGTTTTTCCTTGAACTTGGCAGGAATTTGTCGGCGCGCGTTCAGGCCTATGAAGCTGAGCTTGCAGCAAAAGGCATGTCGCGGGGTTGATTGCTGCAACACCGGCGGGATTTTTTTGGGTAGGGAAACAAATGCAAGTTCACCCAACCGTCAGCCAAGCCGAATGGTTGCGATGCGGGTGTAATCGGCGAAGATTGAAGCAAATTCGAGCTTCCCGCCATGTCTACTTGCTGCGGAAGCCAGCTCGGCTTCCAGTTCTGCCCTTGGCGTCACGTGAAATTTTGCCAGCCATGCATGAAGCATGCGCCGAAACCACGTTGGCAATCGCTCTTGCTGGCCAAAATCCACCACATGCAGGCTGCCACCTCCTGCCACCGCGGCCAAGGCTGCCTCAATGACGGCCTCCCACTGCGGAATCATCGACAGGCTGTAGCTGATAAAAACCCGGTCATAGGCTTTTGTACCAAAAAGCGTTTGCGGGTCGAACGCGGTTGCATCGCCGCAGGCCAGCAAAATTCGATCTTCAAGTCCGCTCCGTTCGATGCCGGCGCGGGCGGTTTTCAGCATTTCGCTGGAAAGGTCGATGCCATGAAATTTTGCGTCGGGATATTGGTGCGCTGCCTTGATAAGATTGCGACCTGTACCGCAACCCAACTCGAGCACAAGACCACCAGCGGGAACGTCGAGTTCACGGATGAGCCGATCGCGGCCCAGCAGGTAATATTTTCGCGTAACATCATAGATTTGCCGCTGGTGGCGGTAAATGCCATCCATCAGGTCGCCCGCTTTATTGCGGTCGGCGCTTTCTTGACCTGGGTTGTCATGACCCTGGGGAGACAAATCTTCGGTTTTTGTCGGCACGGGTTCAGCGTTCCAATGTGTAGAGGTGGAAGCCGCCATAAATCGACGAGCGATCACGCAAGGTCCACTGGAGACTGTTTTCGGCCTCATATCTCCATTGGTCAAGAACGGTATTTTCCACCCGGCCTGGCAATAGGCTGGGTTCGGCTGCGGTGCGAAATACAACGCGCGCGCCTGACCGGGCAGTGCGGGTGATCTGGCTCCAAAGTGCATTGAGTTGAGCGTCGGTCATCCAGTCCTGTGCATCGAGCAACACGAAGCAATCCTGGCTTTTATCGGGCTGGCCCCCGAGGAAATCGGTGATTGACTGGTTGAGCGCAGTAATGCGGTTGGCCCGGTCCTTGATCACACCGAAATGGCGAGCCTGCAAATATGGCGGCAATGGCCCTGCTTCGCCGGCATCATTGAGGTCCTTGTATGAACGCCCGAAAGCCTGCCAGGCAAAGTAATTTTCCGACAGCGGGAAACCGCAAGCCAACCGCTCCAGTCGTTGGCGCAGCACCAAGGCCATGTCACCTCCGCCGGACGCCGCCAAAGCCTCGTATTGTGCAGGCGGAATGCCGAGACCGAAAAGTGACGCTTTTTTCAAAGTCGCCCAGCGAATCATGCGTTTGTCGAACAAGGGTGCCAGCGCCCGGTCGAAATAACTGCGCTGCTCATCAAGCGTTCGCGCCTTCAGCATGTCGGACGGGTCTATGCCATACAGTCGGGCAATGCGATGGCCTGCACCAATGAACCAGCCCAGCAAACCGTGATGGTAAAGATCTTGCGAAAACATCGAAATGCGCTTCTTGCCGGTCAGGCCGCGGCTTTCCCAGTATTTCCGGCTGTCTTCGTCCAGATGCAGGCGGACATGGCGCTCATAAGCTTCCAGGTTGGCCTTTTCATCGGCCTTGCCAAAGAAGCGATAGAAGGCCTCCTGTGACGGCAGATGTGTTGCCGCAGCGATCTTGAGACGGTTGAGCGCGATATGGGCGTGGCTCAGGTCAATCGCAGCAATCGATGCCGGATTGGCGACCAGATAGGACATTACATTGCAGCCGCCCGAAGCAATGGCGACAATCTTGTCGCCCGGGCGAATGGCAAGCGCTTCCATGTCGATTTCCGGGTCCTCCCATATCTGGGGATAAACAAGCCCTTTGAAGAGAGCGGTAAACATGCGCTCCAACATGCCGTCGGTGCTCATTTGCCTGTTCTGGTGAACGGCTCCCGCAAGGTTCCTTGAAGCGGTCTTGCGGTCGGCAGGCAGATGGGACATGAAACGACTCCTTGCAGCGTTGGAACGTTCTTGCTGGTAGACCGCGCAAGCCGACAGTTTTGTGACATCATGAAACTGTCATGAAGCTTGCGTCAGCATGGCATGGCTCTGATTTCGCGATTTTCCATTCCGTTCAAAAGGACAATTTCTTTGGCACGCGCCTTGATGTTTCAGGGAACCGGGTCGGACGTCGGCAAGACGGTGCTGGTTGCCGGGCTTTGCCGTGCGGCGGTCAGGCGCGGCCTCAAGGTGCTGCCGTTCAAGCCGCAAAACATGTCCAACAATGCGGCTGTCGCCGATCCGGGCGAGGACGGCATTGGCGGCGAAATCGGCCGGGCGCAATGGCTGCAGGCGCTGGCTTGTGGCGTTGCCCCTTCGGTTCACATGAACCCGGTGCTGCTGAAACCGCAGTCGGAAAACGGCAGCCAGGTCGTGGTGCAAGGCAAAGTACAAGGCACGGCGCGCGGACGCGATTATCAGGCGTTGAAGCCGCAACTGATGGCGGCAGTTCTAGAAAGCTTCGGCAAGCTCACAGCGAAGGCCGACCTTGTGTTGATCGAAGGCGCAGGCTCCCCGGCGGAGGTCAATCTGCGGGCTGGCGATATTGCCAACATGGGATTTGCCACGCGGGCTAGCGTGCCGGTGGTACTGGTTGGCGACATTGATCGCGGCGGTGTCATTGCCTCTCTGGTGGGTACACATGCCATCTTGGCACCCGACGACCGAGCCATGATTGCGGGCTATCTCATCAACAAGTTTCGCGGCGACCAAAGCCTGTTTGACGAAGGCCTGCAAATCATCACCCGCCACACGGGTTGGCGAAGTTTCGGCGTGCTGCCGTTTGTGGAAGCGGCGCGCAGGCTGCCGGCTGAAGATTCGGTTGCGCTGGAGCGGCTTGGCCGCGGTTCGCGAAACGGCAAGGTGA
Source organism: Rhizobiaceae bacterium (assembly GCA_041739225.1). Taxonomy (GTDB): domain Bacteria; phylum Pseudomonadota; class Alphaproteobacteria; order Rhizobiales; family Rhizobiaceae; genus BOKV01. The sequence goes on along the minus strand of JBGSOG010000060.1, from coordinate 30,854 downwards.
AGATCGCCGTTCCGGTGCTGGGACGCATATCCAACTTCGACGATCTTGATCCGCTGGCGGCCGAAAGTGATGTTGACCTGGTCTTTGTCCACTCCGGCGAACGCCTGCCTGCCGACAGCGCGCTGGTCATTTTGCCGGGTTCAAAATCAACGCTGGCTGATCTGGCGCAACTCAAGGCGAATGGATGGGACAAAGACATCCTGGCACACCACCAGCGGGGCGGGCGGATCATCGGAATTTGTGGCGGGTACCAGATGCTGGGAACGATGGTACGCGATCCTGACGGTATCGAGGGCAACATTTGCGAGGCGCAAGGACTTGGCCTGCTGGACGCCGAAACTGTCATGGAAGGCGTAAAAACCACACGCAACGTGAATGCTGTGCTGGAAGACGGCAATATGCCACTGAGCGGCTATGAAATTCATCTGGGGCGCACAACCGGACCGGATTGTGCAAGACCGATGGTGTTGATCAACGGCAGGCCGGATGGCGCGGTCTCGCGTGATGGCCTGGTCAGCGGCTGCTATCTGCATGGTATTTTCGGCTCGGCGGCGTATCGGGCAAAGCTGATTTCAAGCCTAGGAGGACGCTCAAGCGGTGGCGATCATCTTTCAAACGTGGAAGCCGCACTCGACGAACTGGCCATGCGCATTGAGGAATGTCTCGATGTCGAAGCGCTGCTAACTGCTGCAAAGCCTGTTTGAAGCAAAGTTTTGCGTCGTAAATCTTCAAGCGCATGTCCTTTCCTGCGATTGACGCCAACCCTGCCCGTCCGCTATCGTTGTGTCATAGTTGGTTCCCGGCACGGGTCTCAGACCCAAGGGATGAAAAGGGAACAGGTGATGCCGACCCAGACAGGGGGCACTCAACCTGGCCGACCCGCGACTGTATTGCGGTGAGGACTGCCCGATAACCACTGGCGTGCAAAAGCCGGGAAGGGGGGCAGGCCGATGGAGCCGCGAGCCAGGAGACCTGCCTGCTATAACGGCTGCGTGCGCACTGCCCGTGGTCGCCCTGAAACAAAGCAGCACGGAGGTTGTCATGCTTGCAATCAAAAAGAATACCGGACTTTCCCTTTCGGCAAGCCAGCGCATCAGCACGGCGGTTTTTGCAGCAGCATTCGGCGTTTTTCTTGTCTACTTTACAGCGTTTTCGCATTCGGAAATGTTGCACAATGCCGCGCATGACACCCGCCATGCGATAACTGCTCCCTGCCACTGAGCAAACCAGATGATCGTCAGGGTATTGTTGGCCGCGATAGTGGCCGGCCTGACCGGGGGCGTTTTCGCCACCGGCGTTCAGGCGTTGCGGGTTACTCCGCTGATTATTGCCGCCGAGGCTTATGAGAACGCGCCGGCTGGCCAAAGTCATCAGGAATCGACAGCAACCGGACATGCACATGTCGATCCGTCGGTCCTTCCGCAAATCCCTGGACATGTTCATGACCACGGCGAAAATGTTGTGGATGGGCATGCGCATTCTGCCGATGCATGGGCTCCATCCGACGGTCTGGAACGAACTGTCTACACTCTGGCTTCAAACATGCTGGTTGGTGTCGGCTTTGCGCTGCTCGTGACTGCTGCCATTCTGGTGTCAAACATGGCAATCAGCTTCCAGTCCGGAATGTTGTGGGGTCTCGCCGGTTTCATAGCTTTCGTGCTGGCGCCCAATCTGGGCCTGCCGCCCGAGCTTCCCGGAACCGTTGCGGCCGATCTTGAAGCGCGCCAGGCGTGGTGGTTGGCAACGGTGGTTTGCACCAGCGGCGGTTTGGCAGTTTTCGCTTTCAAAAGGCATTTTGCCTGGATGCTTGCCGGTTTGGTGCTGATCGTTGCTCCGCATGTTTTTGGTGCTCCGCAACCGCATGTACACCAGAGCCTGGCTCCGGCTTCACTGGCGGTGGAATTTGTGGTTGCTTCCATTGTAACGGCATTTGTCTACTGGCTTTTCCTCGGCGGAGTGCTGGGCTACTTGCTTGGCAAGGCAATCGGTTCGGAACAGGCGACGCAGATTGGGTGAGTCCCTGTCGAGCGGAACGACGCTGGTGCTGGGCGGCGCACGCTCTGGCAAAAGCGCGTTTGCCGAAAAACTGATCGAGGCGTCCGGCTTGCGGGCTGTCTATGTCGCGACGGGCCAGGCGTTTGATAGCGAGATGGAAGCGCGAATCGGGTTGCATCGCGAGCGACGCGGACCACAATGGCAGACGGTGGAGGCACCACTTGACCTCGCGCAGGCGATTGCTGGTCAGGTGGGTCCTGACACCGCCGTGCTGGTCGACTGCCTGACGCTTTGGGTCACCAATTTGATGATGGCTGAACGCGACATTGAGGCGGCGGGTGTTGAGCTTGCCACGACCTTGGCGCAAGCAAGGGGACCTGTTGTGGTCGTCGCCAACGAAGTCGGCCTCGGTATTGTTCCGGACAACGCCATGGCGCGGGCGTTCCGCGACCATGCTGGTCGCTTGAACCAGAAAATCGCCGCTGCGGCGCAAACTGTCCATTTCGTGGCGGCTGGTTTGCCGCTCACTCTCAAATCCTGACGGAGCAACACAATGACCATCAATCCCGCGTCAAATACTGCAAAAATACCCGCCACCGTCATTACCGGCTTTTTGGGGGCTGGCAAAACCACCCTCATCCGCAACATGCTCGCCAATGCCAACGGGCGACGCATCGCGCTCATCATCAATGAATTTGGCGATCTTGGTGTCGATGGCGACATTCTCAAGGGATGCGGCGAAGAAACTTGCAGTGAAGACGACATTGTCGAGCTGACCAATGGCTGCATTTGCTGCACGGTGGCGGATGATTTCCTGCCGGCCATGACCATGCTTCTCGACAAGGATCGGCGCATTGACCACATCGTCATCGAGACTTCCGGGCTGGCGCTGCCGCAGCCGTTGGTTTCGGCTTTCAACTGGCCCGGCATCCGCGAGCGGGTGACCGTCGACGGTGTGGTTACCGTGGTTGACAGCCGGGCTGTGGCTGAAGGCCGGTTTGCCGATGATGAAGACATGGTTGCCGCGCAACGCGCCGCCGATGCGGCGGTGGACCATGAAAGCCCGCTGGAGGAATTGTTTGAAGACCAGCTGACCGCTGCCGACATGATTGTTCTCAACAAGAGCGATCTGGTGGATGCAGAAACCCTGACCAGGATCGAAGGCGAGGTTTCCGCCCACGTTGGCCGTGCCGTCAAAATGGTGCGGGCCTCAAATGGCGTGTTGCCGGTCGAGGTGTTGCTTGGCATGTCGAGTGCCACCGAGGCGCAAATCGGCAACCGCCGCTCACACCATGAAATCGAGCACGAAAACGGCGAGATGCACGATCACGACGATTTCGAGAGCTTCGTTGTAGAGTGCAGCGAGATGACTGATTCCGGGTCGCTGGCGGCGCGGTTGCAACCAGTGATCGAGAAGCACGACATTTTGCGGCTCAAAGGCTTTGTTGCTGTTTCCGGCAAGCCGATGCGGCTGTTGGTGCAGGCGGTTGGATCGCGCATTGATTCGCATTTTGACCGGGAGTTTGCCCCGGGCGAAGCGCGGCGTACCCGGTTGGTGGTGATTGGGCTGCACGGTCTTGACGAGCAACTGATCCGCAAGGAAATCGAAGCGGCGCTGGTCTGATCCATGCACCTCATCCTTGCCCAGAAAGGCGCCATCAACCAGGGCGGGGAAGCCATAGACCTTGGCCAGACACCGGCTGATGTCGTGTTTCTTTCTGCGGCTGACACCGAACTGGCCTCGTTGGCCGGGGCCTTGGATGCGGTTGGCGATTGCATATCACTGCGGCTGGCCAATCTCATGCAGCTTGCACATCCGATGTCAGTGGATGTTTACGCGCAAAAGACCATCGCCGGGTCAAAACTGGTGGTGGTTCGGGTGCTTGGCGGCGAGAGCTATTGGCCTTACGGGCTGGAGACGCTTTGGGCGAAAGCGTGCCAAAAGGGCATCCAATTGGCGGTGTTGCCGGGTGACGACAAGCCTGACCCTGGCCTGATCCGGTTCTGCACAATTGACGCTGAAAAGGCCGCCCTGCTGCATGCCTATCTCAACGAAGGTGGCCCGCAGAATGCGGCAAACTTCCTTCGTTACTGCGCCCATCTTGTCGGCAAGGGCAATGTGCCGCCCGGTCCGACACCGTTGTTGAAAGCCGGAATCTGGTACCCTGGAAAAGGCATTTGCAGCCCCGCTGCGCTGGATGGAATTTTTCTGCCGGAAGCACCTGTTGCCGCGATCAGCTTCTACCGGGCGCTGGTGCAATCGGGCGGATTGCAGCCGATTGAAGCCATGGTCAACGCGCTGCGCATTCAAGGCATCAATGCACTTCCGGTGTTTGTATCCAGCCTGAAAGACGCAGTCAGTGTGGCGACTTTGCGCAGCATCTTTGCGCATTATGCACCAGACATCGTGCTCAACGCCACCGGGTTTGCCGTGGGAACGCCGGGTGCCGAGTTCTCGCCAACGGTGCTGGAAGAAAACGGCGCGATGGTGCTGCAGGTCATCCTTTCCGGCGGCACGCAGGAAGCCTGGCAGCAATCCTCACAAGGTCTGGCGATCCGTGATCTGGCGATGAACGTGGCTTTGCCGGAAATCGATGGCAGGGTGCTTTCACGTGCAATCGCTTTCAAACATCCAGGCACGCATGACGAACGAGTGCAGGCGACCATCGTTTCGCACCGGGCGGACGAAGGGCGCTGTGTTTTTGTCGCAGAACTCGCGGCAAAATGGATTGGCTTGCGGCGGTTGGGCAATGCGCACAAGCGCGTTGGCATCGTGCTTGCAAACTATCCAAACCGGGACGGGCGCATTGCCAACGGCGTTGGTCTCGATACGCCAGCAGGCACCATTGCCGTGCTCAATGCGATGGCGGTGTCCGGCTATACCCTAGCCAATGTTCCTGCAGACGGCGATGCCTTGATCGCGCATTTGCAACAAGGCGTCACCAATGCGGGTGTTGCAGGCAGGCAAATTCGGGAGACGCTTTCCCTTGACGATTACCTTGCCGGCTTTGGAAATTTGCCACAGTCTGTCCGCGATGCAATGCTGGAGCGTTGGGGGTCGCCGCAAAGTGATCCGGCGTTTGTTGAAGCGCAGGATGCTTTCGCACTTTCATTGGCAAAATTTGGCAATGTTCTGGTCGGTGTGCAACCGGCACGTGGCTACAACATCGACCCAAAGCAGACCTATCATTCTCCCGACCTTGTGCCGCCACATTCCTATCTGGCCTTTTACCTTTATCTGCGAAAAGGGGCCGATGCGATCATCCACATGGGCAAGCATGGAAATCTGGAATGGTTGCCGGGCAAGGCTTTGGCGCTTTCGGACAGCTGCTTTCCGGAGGCGATGCTTGGGCCGATGCCGCATCTTTATCCTTTTATCGTCAACGATCCAGGCGAGGGCAGTCAGGCCAAGCGGCGAAGTTCTGCGGTCATCATCGACCATTTGATGCCGCCATTGTCGCGGGCGGAAAGCCATGGCGGGCTGAAGGAACTGGAAGCGCTGGTTGATGAATTTTATGATGCCAGCGGGCTTGATCCGCGCCGCCTGAAATTGCTGGCCGCGCAGATTTTCGAACGGGTCGAGCTTTCCGGACTGGGTGAAGACATCGGGCTCAAGCAGGGCGAAGGCGAGGAGCAGAGGTTGCAGCGGCTGGATGCATGGCTGTGTGATCTCAAGGAGATGCAAATCCGCGACGGGCTGCACGTGTTCGGGCAGGCGCCCGCCGGGCAATTGGCCACCGATCTGGCCGCGGCATTGGTGCGGGTGCCGCGCGGTGCCGGGGCAGGCGGGGACGCCAGCCTGCAGCGGGCGATAGCCAAAGATGCAGGCTTCGGGTTCGATCCCCTCGATTGCGACATGGGGAGTGCCTGGACCGGGGAAAAGCCTGCCGTTCTGCTGGCAGTAAGCGACGAAAATTGGCGCAGCAACGGCGACACAGTCGAGCGCATCGAGTTGCTGGCCTCCAAAATGGTTGGTGGTGAAATTGCCTGTCCGCCGCATTGGGAAAACACCCAGTCGGTGCTGGCGCATGTCCATGAGAAGGTGCTGCCGATGCTTGCCTCTTGTGGCGAGGCGGAACTCAGGGGCCTGATCGACGGCCTTAACGGACGTTTCGTCAAGCCCGGTCCTTCCGGCGCGCCGACACGCGGTCGGCTGGATGTGTTGCCAACGGGGCGCAATTTTTATTCAGTTGACTGCCGCGCCGTCCCAACCCCCGCCGCATGGGAGCTTGGCCGCAAGTCCGCCGAATTGTTGGTTGCCCGATATCGCCAGGACCATGGCGACTGGCCAAAGGCTTTCGGCCTTTCGGTGTGGGGAACGTCCAACATGCGTACCGGCGGCGATGACATTGCGCAGGCGATGGCACTCATCGGGGTAAAGCCGGTCTGGGAGCCACAGTCGCGGCGTGTGACCGGTTACGAGATCTTGCCGCTTGCCGTTCTTGGCCGGCCTAGGGTGGATGTGACCTTGCGCATCTCCGGGTTTTTCCGCGACGCGTTCCCGGCGCAAATTGAATTGTATGATTTGGCGGTGAGGGCGGTAGGTACGCTGGACGAGCCTGAGCGCGACAATCCCGTTGCGGCGCGGATGCGGTCTGAAAAAATTGTCCTTGCAGCCTCCGGCATGGCTGACGACGATGCACTGCATGCAGCAGGTTACCGGATTTTCGGCTCCAAACCCGGCGCCTATGGTGCAGGCTTGCAGGCGCTTATCGATGAAAAAGGCTGGGAGAACAGAGGCGATCTTGCGCAGGCCTATCTGGCCTGGGGCGGATATGCCTATGGTGCGCGAGATGAAGGCCGTGAGGAAAGGCAGCGCTTTGCTGACCGGCTGTCGCGCATTGATGCTGTTGTTCACAACCAGGACAACCGTGAGCATGATTTGCTCGACAGCGACGACTACTACCAGTTTGAAGGGGGGATGAGTGCAGCCGCCGAGCATGTTTCCGGCAAGCGGCCGCCCGTCTACCACAACGATCATTCGCGCCCGGAAAAGCCGGTTGTTCGCGCTCTCGAAGAGGAAATAGCCCGCATTGTTCGTGGCCGGGCTGCCAATCCGAAATGGATCGCGGGGGTTATGCGGCACGGCTACAAGGGCGCATTCGAGATTGCGGCGACGCTTGATTACCTGTTCGCATTTTCGGCAACCACAGGTGCGGTGCGCAGCCACCATTTCGATCTGGTGCACGATGCGTGGCTTGCCGATGACAAGGTTCGCCAGTTTTTGGCGCAGCACAATCCGGCGGCTTTGAAGGAAATGGCGCAGCGGTTTATTGAGGCAATCGAGCGGGGTCTGTGGACGCCGCGATCCAATTCAGCAAAGTTCATGCTGGAATCACTGGCGGGAGAATGAAATGGCCGAGAAATCGGAAATCCTGAAAAACATGACCGAGGAAGAACTCAACGCCCGGCATGCCGACAAGATGAAAAAGAAGAAGGCGGCACGCGACAAGATCATCGCCACCAAGACGATCGAAAAAGGCCTTGTCATCGTTCACACCGGCAAGGGCAAGGGCAAATCCACTGCCGCGTTCGGCATGGTGTTCCGGGCAATCGGCAATGACATGCGCGTTGGCGTGGTTCAGTTTGTCAAAGGCAAATGGGGCACCGGCGAGCGCAAGGTGCTAGATGCCTTTCCCGATCAGGTGGAAATGGCCACGATGGGCGAAGGCTTCACCTGGGAAACGCAGGACCGTCAGCGCGATATCGCAGCTGCACGCGGGGCTTGGGAAAAAGCCAAGACAATGATCATGGACCCGAAGCTGCACATGGTGCTGCTCGATGAGTTGAACATCGTGTTGCGCTACGATTATCTCGACATTGCCGAAGTCATCGAGTTTCTCAAGGGCAAGCCCGAGATGAAACATGTCATCATTACCGGGCGAAACGCCAAGGATGAGCTGATCGAGTTTGCAGACCTTGTAACGGAGATGGAGATGGTGAAACATCCTTTCCGTTCCGGTGTGCGGGCGCAAGTGGGTGTGGAGTTCTGATTGACCGACCAGTTTGACGTGGCAGTTTTGGGCGCGGGGATCGTCGGTGTTTCGACAGCGATTCACTTGCGCAAGCGCGGCTTGAAGGTTGCCATCATCGACCGGCGCGGACCGGGCGAAGAAACCAGCCACGGAAATGCCGGCATCATCCAGCGCGAGGGTGTTGATCCGTACCTCTTTCCACGCTCGATCCCCAAGCTGTTCTCCTATGCGTTGAACCGGCGGGTGGAGGCGAATTACCACCTGAAATCAATCGGCAAGGTGGCCCCGTTCCTTTGGCGCTATTTCCGGGGCTCATCGCCCGCCAAAGCGCGCGAAACCCGTGAAGCCAACATCGCCCTGTTCGAGCGATGCCTGACCACACATGGGGAATTGATTGAACCGGCAGGAGCTGGAAACCTGATTGCCCGCAATGGCTGGTTGGCGGCCTATCGCACGGATGCGTCTGCCAAAAAGGCGGCGCAACAAGTGCAGAACCTGAATGCCATCGGCATCAATTCGGTGTTGCTGACACCATCAGAGCTTTCGGTGCTGGAGCCGGACCTTGATACAAGCGGGCTTGTTGCCGCCGTGCATTATCGCGACCCGTGGACGGTAAGCGATCCCGGCGCGCTGACCAAGGCATATTCAGCGCTGTTTGAGCGCATGGGCGGTGTTTTGGTGACCGGCGACGCGAGCACCATCCGGTTTTCAAACGGACATTGGCGGCTTCCCGGTGTAAAGGCAGATGTGATTGTCGTAGCGCTCGGTCCGTGGTCCAAAAAATTTCTTCAGATGCACGGTGTATCGCTGCCAATGGGTGTCAAGCGAGGGTATCACCGCCATTATTCAGCGAAAGGCAGCGCTGTGCTGACCCGGCCGATTGTCGATGATGACAATGGTTTTGTGCTTGCGCCCATGGCTCGCGGTATCCGGCTGACCAGCGGCGCGGAATTTGCAGAACATGAAGCACCGCCTTCGCCGGTGCAGATCCGGAAAGCCGAACCCATTGCCCGCTCGCTGTTTCCTTTGGGGGAGCCGGTGGACAAGGAGCCGTGGATGGGCGCGCGCCCAGTGTTTCCGGACATGCGCCCGGCCATCGGCAAGATTGAAGCCCTCAATAACGTCTGGGTCAATTTCGGCCATGCCCATCACGGCCTGACATTGGGACCGGCCACCGGCATGTTGCTGGCGCAAATGATGACGGGGGAAGAGCCGTTCACCGATCCGGTGCCTTTTTCACCGCAACGCTTCCTGCCGGGCGCTTGATCAATCATTGAGTTTTGCGCGGCCATCATCCAAGCTGGCACAGGGCAACACAAGGATTCGGAACCATGGCGAACCAGTTTCTGCGATCCATCCGCGAGTTCATTTCAGGCAATCCGTCGGTCAAGAAAGTCGCCGATGACATCACGCTGACTAGCGAATTGATCCTGCTGGTGAGAATGATGCTGGCTGACGGTGAGTTGAGGCCTGCGGAGCTCGAAAATTTCAAGCGCATTTGCCAATCGGCTTTTGGCATTCCGCAAGAAGACGTTCCGCAGGTGATGCAATATTTGAAGGATTTTGGATACGATACCTCCGCGCATGATGCGGCTGCAATTTTCGCCGAATTCGAACCTGAGCGGAAACGCTCGTTGCTGGTGCACATGCTTTCGATCGCCAAGTCAGATGACCAACTGGATGTCAGCGAAGCCGAGTTGATAAAACGCACGGCAAAAGTGCTGGGCCTCACCGGGGCGGATATCGAGGCCGCCCGCGCGGCAATGTGACTTTCCAGTCTGCGACGATCCGGCCAATGTCGTTTCAAGACGCACCGACGCCGCGATGGCGTTTGACGCCGCCTGAGCGGAGCTTTATGGGTTTCCACAGCGACGGGGCCTCCGTTGCCGCAATATGCGGTGCAAAGGGGCTGAAACCGATTCCGGTGCGGTGGACCCAATCAGGGAACCAAGTCTGGAACTGTCCGACACATGTGGACCCTTGAATAAGGGGCCAGCCCGCTTTTGCGGCATGTTTCGATCCGGTTTTGCAGGCTGACGCCTGTACCGCGCCCAGTGCGTTTGGACCGGAGCCCGTCATGAGAAAAACTATCACCTTCTTTTTTGGCTGCGCGGCCGCAGGCGCGATATTGCCAGGAATTGCTCACGCGCATCTTGGCCATGTGGGCGAGGTTGCCGGCCACACCCACTGGATCAGCATTGCGGCGCTGGGCTTGGCGGCTGGTGTTGCTGCGCTCCTGCCTTCGCGAAAACGCAAGAAGGCTGAAGGCGAAACGCAAGAGCAGGGCGAAAAAAAAGGCAAAGCAGCATGACCCTTCATTTTGCCAAAGACGGCGCGACCGGCATCATGATTTGCGGCCATGGCAGCCGCAACAAAAACGCTGCCGAGGAATTTGCCAAGCTTGCGACCGCCATGCGCGAGCGCCATCCCGGTGTGCCGGTGGAATGGGGCTATCTTGAATTCTGCAATCCGGTCATCCACGCAGGTTTGGACAAGCTGAAAGAAGCAGGCTGCAAGCGCATCCTCGCAGTTCCCGGCATGTTGTTTGCTGCAGGACACGCAAAGAACGACATTCCCTCGGTGCTCAATTCCTGGATGGCGCTCAATCCCGGAATTTCGGTTGAGTATGGCCGGGAACTGGGAATCGATCTCAAAATGATCCGGGCGGCAGGCCAGCGGATTGAGGAAGCGTTGGAGCAGGGGCGTGGCAAAGCTGAACGCCATGAAACCTTGCTGATGGTGGTCGGGCGCGGCTCGTCCGACCCCGATGCAAACTCCAACGTGTCCAAGGTTGCCCGGATGTTGTGGGAAGGCATGGGTTTTGGCTGGGCGGAAACTGCCTATTCGGGCGTGACGTTTCCGCTGGTTGCCCCGGCGCTGGAACATGCGGCCCGGCTCGGATACCGGCGCATTGTGGTTTTCCCGTATTTTCTGTTCACCGGCGTGCTAGTGAAACGGATATTCTCGGAAACCGACGAGGCAGCAGCCAAGTACCCCGGCATCGAGTTTATCAAAGCGGGTTACCTGAACGACCACCCGTTGGTGCTGGCGACGCTTGACGAGCGGGTGAGCGAGATCGTCGAAGGCAAGGCGCTGATGAACTGCCAGATGTGCAAATACCGCGAGCAGGTGCTGGGCTTTGAGGCGGAAGTCGGCCTGCCGCAGGCGAGCCACCACCACCATGTCGAAGGTGTCGGCGGCGCGCCGGAAAACTGCCCCTGCAACGGGGATTGCGATGGCTCTTGCCGTGATGCGGAATTTTGCCGCAAGCACGGCCTCGTATGGACGCCGGTGCACAGCCACGCCGAACCTGGTGCGCTGGAGGCGGTTGGGCACCATGGTCGCCACCAGCATGCGGACGGAAGCTGGCATGATGACCATCACCATGATCACCACCCGGGACATCATCACGATCACCATCACGACCATGAGCACTCGCATGGGCACCAGCCTTATCCGCATGCAGATCATCCGCTTGGCCCTAAATCGCTGAAAAAGCATCACTGAACATGGGGCGGCTTGAATACATCCGGGATCCGCAGGAGATTTACCAGCAGTCGTTTGCCGGGATCGAGGCGGAGGCAGACCTTTCAGCCTTGCCCGCAGCGCTGCGCCCGGTGGCAGTGCGGCTGGTGCATGCCTGCGGGATGACCGATCTGGTTGGAGACCTACGTTATTCAGCCGATGCAGCAAATGCAGGCATTCAGGCGCTTGAACGCGGCGCGCCGGTTTTTTGTGATGTCGAGATGGTTCGCTCCGGCATCATCGGCAGCAGGTTGCCTTCGGGCAACGAGATCATTTGCACCTTGAACAATCCGGCAGTTGAAGCGCATGCCCGCGCAACTGGCCAGACGCGCAGTGCTGCGGCGGTCGAATTCTGGGGCGAGCGGTTGGGCGGGGCGGTTGTGGCCATCGGCAACGCTCCAACCGCATTGTTTCATCTGCTGGAACTGCTGGACGCAGGTGCACCGGAGCCTGCCCTGATCATCGGCATGCCTGTGGGTTTCGTCGGAGCGGCGGAATCGAAAGCTGAATTGGCGACCAATCCGCGCGGCTGCCAATTCATTGCCATTGCCGGGCGGCGTGGCGGCAGTGCAATGGCGGCAGCAGCCGTCAACGCGCTGGCCAAGGGCGGCAATTGACATGACGACGCACTGGCTGGAGGTCATCGGCATTGGCGAGGACGGCATGGCTGGACTGTCGCCGCTCGCCTGTTCGCTGGTTGAAGGGGCAGAGGTCATCATCGGTGGGGATCGTCATCAAACCCTAGCCCCCAATGTGACCGCTGAACGGCTGGCGTGGCCATCGCCGTTTGATGCAATGATTGCAACGATCAAGTCTTGCCGGGGTCGCAAGGTTATCGTGTTGGTCACCGGTGATCCGCTTTGGTATTCGGTCGGATCAAGGATTGTGCGTGCCATTCCGGCTCACGAAATCCGGTTTCATCCGCAGCTCTCGGCATTCCAGTTTGCTGCATGCCGCATGGGCTGGTCACTTGCCGATGTCGAGACGGCGACCATCCACGGGCGCGCGGCAGAACAGATTGTTCCGCTGTTTTCGCCCGGTGTTCGGCTGCTGCTGCTGACGAAGGATGAGACATCGCCAGCCAAAGTCGCGCAAATGCTGGTCGAACGTGGCTATGGCCCGTCGCGCCTGACAGTGCTCGCCTCGCTTGGCGGTGAGAACGAACAGCGTATCGATGGAATTGCACAGGACTGGTCGGCAAGAGTTCCGGCATTCCATACGATGGCGGTTGAATGCCTGGCGGGTGAAAATGCGCAAATCCTGCCGCGTACCGGCCTGCCGGACGATGCCTTTCGACATGACGGCAAGATGACCAAACGCGCTGTTCGGGCGCTGGCACTGGCCAAGCTTGTCCCGGTTCGCTCAGGCTTGTTGTGGGACATCGGCTGCGGTTGTGGGTCGGTGGCAATCGAGTGGATGCGCGGCGCATCGGAGGCGCGTGCAATCGGTATTGAGCCGCTCGCCAATCGGCGGGAGATGGCCATGCAAAATGCGCACTGGCTGGGAGCGCCTGCCTTGCAACTGGTTGACGGCACCGCGCCGGACGCACTTGCAGGGTTGCCAGCCCCTGATGCAGTTTTCATTGGCGGCGGGATTTCGCTTGCAGCCATCGAAGCATCGCAAGGCGCCCTCAAGCCGTTTGGCAGATTGGTGGCCCATGCGGTCACGCTGGAAAGCGAAGCCGTGTTGCTGGACGCCTTTTCGCGCCACGGCGGGGAACTGGAGCGCATGGCTGTGCAGGCAGCCGAGCCGGTCGGGCCGTTTCATGGTTGGCGGCCTGCCATGCCGGTCACCCAATGGTGCTGGCACAAGGGAGCAGGCGCATGAGCGGAACATTGTTTGGTCTTGGCGTCGGACCGGGGGATCCGGAGCTGCTGACGCTCAAGGCGCACCGGATTTTGACCACATCCCAGGTGGTTGCCTATCCCGCGCCGGACACGGGCGAAAGTTTTGCAAGGTCCATCGTGGCTGCCCACCTGCGGCCGTCGCAGGTTGAAATTCCGATTGTCATCCCGATGCGAACCGAGCGCTTCCCGGCAAGGGCGATTTATGACAAAGCCGCCGAGGAAATCAGCGCGCATTTGGCAGCCGGCCGCGATGTCGCGATGCTGTGCGAGGGCGACCCGTTTTTTTACGGCTCTTTCATGTACTTGTACGAGCGGTTGGCCGACAGCTTCCCGGTCGAGATTGTTCCCGGCGTTTCGTCGCTGATGGCATCTGCTGCAGCGATTGGCAGGCCGCTTGCTGCACGAAACGATCTCATGTGCGTGGTGCCCGGCCCCTTGGCTAACGAGAGAATTGCCAATGCGTTGGTGTCCAGCGACGCAGTTGCAATCATCAAGGTTGGCCGGCATTTCCGGCGGATCGCAAACTTGATCGAGGCTGCCGGGCTGACCGCTTCTGCCGGGTATCTTGAGCGTGTCGGGCTTTCCAACCAGATCATCATGCCACTGGGCGAGGCGACATTTGACGAGGCGCCGTATTTCTCGATCATCCTCGTTTACAAAGGAGCAGAAGGCTGGATTGCCGGGCGCGACATTCCCAATACAAAGGGCAGCACATCATGACGGCAATCATCGTCATCAGCCCGGAAGAATTGCCCTTGGCACGGCGCATAGCGATGGCAACCGGTGCAGCCATCCACGGACTTTCCCCACGGGTGTGTGGTGCCAGCGAAACCTTCCGCGACATCAAACAGCATCTGCAATCGCTGTTCCAGGCTGGCACCCCGATTGTCGCGGTGATGGCGGCAGGTGCGGTCATCCGCATTCTGGCGCCGCTGTTTGCCGACAAGTTTTCCGAGCCGCCGGTGATATGTGTTTCTGCCGATGGAAAAAGCGTGGTCCCGCTGCTCGGCGGCCACCATGGCGCCAATGCGTTGGCACAAAAAATAGCTGCAGCAATCAACGGGCATGCGGCGATCACAACCACAGGGGAAGTCAAGTTTGGCGTGGCGCTGGATGCTCCGCCAAAAGGCTACACGCTTGCCAATCCGAAGAGTGCAAAGAGCGTGATGGCCGCTCTCAATGGCGGGGCAAAAGCGCGAATTTCAGGCAAGGCACGGTGGCTTAAACAATCAGGAATTGAATTTTCCGGAACCGGAACCGTTGGGCTGCACATCAGTGAAAAGGAGGCCATCGAGGGTGACCTTGAACTGACCTACCACCCGGCAACCCTTGTGCTGGGCGTGGGCTGCGAGCGCGGTGCGGACGCAGATGAAGCGATTGGGCTTGCCGAAGCTGCGCTGAAGGAAAGCGGAGTGTCGCGGCACTGCCTTGCGGCAATCGGTTCACTCGATCTCAAGGCGGACGAGGTGGCGATCCATGCTGCTGCTGCACATTTTGGTGTTCCGGCAAGGTTCTTTTCGGCAATCGAACTCGAAGCGCAAGCGTCGCGGTTGGCCAATCCGTCGGAAGTCGTTTTTGCCGAGACCGGTTGCCATGGCGTTGCTGAAGGCGCAGCGCTGGCACTGGCAGGGGCAGGTGGCGCATTGTTGGTGGAAAAGCGCAAATCCAAACGCGTCACCGCAGCGCTTGCCCTGGCACCCGAGCCGGTGACCGAACTGCCGGGACGCTCGCGCGGCAAATTGTTCGTGGTCGGTATCGGGCCGGGTTCGGATGGGTGGCGCAGCCCGGAAGTCACGCAAATGCTGCGCGAGGCGACCGATCTGGTCGGCTATTCGCTTTACCTTGATCTGGTGGCATCAGTAACAACCAACCAGACACGCCATGATTTTGACCTTGGCCGCGAGGAGGACCGCGTTCGCCATGCAATGGAGTTGGCCGGACAGGGGCGTGATGTGGCGCTGGTATGTTCGGGCGATGCAGGTATTTACGCGATGGCGACCCTTGTCTTTGAGCTTCTTGAAAAGGGAGGTCTCAGCGATGGTGCCCGACGCATCGAGATTGCGGTTTCCCCCGGTATCTCCGCGCTGCAGGGCGCTGCTGCACGGGCCGGTGCGCCGCTTGGCCATGATTTTTGCACAATATCGCTGTCCGACCTTTTGACGCCCTGGCCGGACATTGTTCGCCGGGTGAAAGCTGCAGCGGAGGGTGATTTCGTCATTGCTTTCTACAATCCGGTTTCAAAGCGTCGCCGCACGCAATTGGCCCATGCCAAGGAAACACTGTTGAAACATCGGCCTGCCGATACGCCGGTCATCCTGGCCAGCAATCTTGGGCGGGAGGGAGAGAGCCTCAAGGTCGTTCCGTTGGCCGAACTCGATATCGAGGATGTCGACATGCTGACCGTGGTGCTGGTCGGCTCGTCGCAAACCCGGACCGTGCGCACCGGCGATGGAAAGCTGTGGGTCTACACGCCGCGAGGTTATGCGGCGAAAGAGGGAACCGGCATCGAACAGGATCAGAACCCATGACCGTCTATTTCATTGGCGCAGGTCCCGGCGCACCGGACCTCATTACCGTTCGCGGGTTGCGGCTGATCGAAAGTTGCCCGGTTTGCCTATATGCCGGTTCGCTGGTGCCAGCGGAAATCGTTGCTGCTGCTCCTGACGGTGCGCTGGTAATGGATACCGCGCCTATGCATCTGGATGCGATCATCAAGGAAATGGCTGCTGCCCATGCCAAGGGTCACGATGTCGCCCGGGTGCATTCGGGTGACCCTTCAATCTATGGAGCGGTTGCCGAGCAGATGCGACGGCTCAATGCGCTTTCGATACCTTATGAGGTCGTGCCGGGTGTTCCGGCCTTTGCCGCTGCCGCTGCAAAGCTCTCAACCGAGCTGACATTGCCGGAAATCGCCCAGACCGTGATTGTGACGCGCACCGGCATGAAAGCCTCTTCCATGCCGGAGCACGAGACGCTGGAAGTGCTGGGTCAGTCCCGGGCGACGCTGGCGATCCATTTGTCGATCCGCAACCTTGACTACATCCGCCGCGCGCTGGAGCCGTATTACGGCGCTGATTGCCCGGTTGTGATCGCCTACCGGGCAACATGGCCGGATGAGCTGTACATCCGCACCACACTTGCTGAAATGAAGGAAAAAGTCCGCGAAGCGAAAATTACCCGAACCGCACTTGTTCTGGTCGGACGGGTTTTCGGGAACGAACATTTCCGCGACAGCGATCTGTACAACGCCGATTTTTCCCATGTGCTGCGAAACCGGGGAAAAAAGAAGGCGGAAGCGTAAAGTGCAGGCCTTATGCTTGGAGAATTATCACTGGCAGTTTCAGGTGCCTTGCCGCTTCTATTTTTGCATAAGCGCGCGTACCACCTGAATTTCGGCAAACAAGGTTTGTGATGGAGTACCGCTGCAACAATTCAGCCTCTGCGGTCCAGTCTGCCGGCGGCATTCCCATGACCAGTTCGTGGTTCGGCAAGACAAGCGGGGTCTTTGGCGGATCGACCATGCGCACAACGAAATGCACATCGGCTCTGCTGGCAAACAGCGCAATGTGCTGCGAGCCCAAAGCCAGCAAAACGCGCGCACCGGGCGCAATGGCATCGCGTGCCGCCTCCAGCGTTTTGACTGGTATCCAGGTGTCACCTTCGACTTTCGGCCAGGGATTTCGCAACTGTTGCTCGAACGAAATGCGGCAAACTCTTGCTGCCTGTTCAGCGTTGGCTGAAATCTGTTTTGCAAACGGATGGGTGGCGTCAATCAGCCGGGTGTATCCATTGTCCACCAGGAAAGCAGCCAGACCTTCCGCACCGCCAAATCCGCCGATGCGCGCCTTGCCTGCAATCGGGAGCGGCTCGCGGGTTCGCCCGGCCAGCGACGTTGTGACATCATGGCCATCGGCGACCAGTTTTGCCGCCAGTTCTGCCGCTTCCGCAGTGCCGCCAAGAATGAGGATTTTCTCACGCATCGAAGCTCCCGCTGCGTGCAAGGATGCGCCCGTCCCGCGCCACGACAATGACCTCGACTTGCACCGGCGCACCGCGCAACACACCAAGAGCGGTGGTGCGCGCGCCTCCAGCAATTTTCAGCGCCAGCGCAGGCTCACAGCCACTCAGCGCCAGTGCTTCCATCGCAGTGTTGGCAAAACGCATCTGCGCGGCAGCATCGGGCCTGGCACCGCAGTCGATGGCCTGATCGGCCAGCCAGTCCATGTCGATCTGGCTGCGACCGGAATGCAAATCGAGCGCGCCATTGGCCAGTTTGGCAAACTTGGCAAAGCCGCCAGCCAAGGTAAGGCGAGGAACGGGGTGCTCGCGCAGATATTTGAGCAGGCCACCGGCAAAATCGCCCATGTCGAGCAAGGCATGGTCAGGGAAATCGTACAATGCACGGGCAGCATCTTCAGAGGTGCTGCCGGTCGCGCCCAGCACGTGCTGCACACCGGCGGCGCGCGAAACGTCGATGCCGCGATGGATGGAGTGTATCCAGGCAGAGCAGGAAAACGGAACGACGATGCCGGTAGTGCCAAGGATGGATATCCCGCCAATGATGCCGAGGCGCGGGTTCCACGTGCGCTCGGCAATGCGCTCGCCACCGGGGACCGAGATGGTGATTTCAACGTCCGGCGGTACATTGGCAACGCTGCACATTTGCCAGACGATCTCGCACATCATGGCGCGGGGAACCGGGTTGATTGCCGGTTCGCCAACGGCCACCGGCAATCCGGCTTTGGTCACCAGTCCAACACCTTCGCCACGACAAAAGACAATGCCGCTATCGGGATGGCCGAGGCGGACAGTGGCGATTATCGTGGCGCCATGCGTCACGTCCGGATCATCACCCGCATCTTTGACAATACCCGCGGAGGCGAATCCGGAGCCAAGCTCTTCCATGGACAGTGGAAAACAGGGGGTTTCGCCTTTGGGCAGGCGGATACAGACCGGGTCCTCGAAATGCCCGGTCAGCAACGCGCCCAGCGCTGCCTTGACAGCTGCGGATGCGCATGCGCCGGTGGTCCAGCCGCGCCGCAAACTGCCTTGCGGCTTGTCAATTCCGGTTTCTGTGTACAAACTCGCCATGCAATCCTTATAGGCGAGCAAAATAATTCGGCAAACGCTTCGCGATTGCAAACAAGGGAATGCTGGCAATGACCGACGCGCTATTTTCAGGTGAGATGGCGACGGGCGCACACTTCAAACCCGGCACTGTCTGGCTGGCAGGTGCCGGGCCGGGTGATCCGGGCTTGTTGACCATGCTTGCGGTGCAGGGGCTGCACGAGGCAGATGTGATTGTTTACGATGCGCTGGTGAACGAGGAAATCCTCAATCTCGCCAAGCCCGGCGCAATCATGAAATATGCCGGCAAGCGCGGCGGCAAGCCGTCGCCCAAACAACGCGATATCTCGCTGTTGCTGGTTGAACACGCACGCAGCGGCAAGCGCGTTTTGCGTTTGAAAGGCGGCGATCCGTTCATGTTCGGGCGTGGCGGCGAGGAAGCCCTCACGCTGGTGGAAGCGGGTATACCGTTCCGGGTGGTGCCCGGTATTTCGGCCGGGCTCGGCGGCCTCGCATATGCCGGTATCCCGATGACGCACCGCGATCTCAATCATACCGTGACGTTCCTGACCGGCCATGATTCAGGCGGTGTCGTGCCCGACAGCATCGACTGGCAAAGCGTTGCCAAGGGCGCGCCGGTGCTGGTGATGTATATGGCGATGAAGCATTGGGATGTCATTTGCCGCCAGTTGATGGAACATGGGCGCGAAGGTTCGACACCTATGGCGTTTGTTTGTGACGCGACAACACCACATCAAAAAGTACTGGAAACCACACTGGAACAATCGGTGACCGACCTTGAAGCCAGCGGGCTCAAGCCGCCGGCCATCATTGTTGTCGGCGAAGTGGTGCGACTGCGCAGTGCGCTCGACTGGCTGGGTGCTGAGGCAGGCAGGCAACTGGTCGCTGATCCGCTCGGCCAGCGGCAACAGCGCAACGCGGGCTGAGAATGCAGCGCGGGCTCATGCTTGCAGCGCCTTCTTCAGGCAGCGGCAAGACGGTTTTGACTCTTGCCCTGCTGCGTGCGCTTCGTGTCGGTGGCATCGACATTCGGGCAGCCAAGGCCGGACCGGATTTCATTGATCCAGGGTTTCACGCTGCCGCTTGCGGACATCCTTCGGTCAACCTCGACCCTTGGGCCATGGCTTCGCCAAGGCTTGCCCAACTTGCTGCAGGGCAACGTGGCAGTCATTTGCTGGTTGAAGCGATGATGGGTTTGTTCGACGGGGCTGCGGATGGAACCGGCTGTGCGGCAGACCTGGCGCAGACACTTGGATTGCCGGTGGTGCTGGTGGTGGACGCGGCAAAACAATCGCATTCCATCGCCGCGTTGGTTCGGGGCTTTCGCGACCACCGCCCAGATTTGAAAATGGCCGGGGTTATCCTCAACAAGACTGGCGGGGCGAGGCATGAGGCGATGCTCGTCTCAGCATTGGCAGCAATCGACATGCCTGTGTTTGGCGCAATTCCGCGTTCGGCATCGCTGGTTTTGCCGGAGCGTCATCTTGGCCTGGTCCAGGCGGGCGAAATGCAAGAAATCGAAGCGTTCATCACTGCTGCAGCAAATTTGATCAGCCAGTGTGTCAATCTTGATGCCTTTGTTTCGGCCTTCCTTCCACTCGAAAATCAGAAAGCTGCGATACGCCGTGTCGTTCCGCCCGGCAGCAGGATTGCCATTGCGCGCGATGCCGCGTTCACTTTCCTTTATCCGCACATGCTGGCGGATTGGAAAGCGGCGGGTGCCGAACTTTCGTTTTTCTCGCCTTTGGCAAACGAAGCGCCTTCGCGCGATGCCGATGCGATCTTCCTGCCGGGTGGCTACCCCGAACTGCATGGCGAGCAACTCGCAGCGGCCGCTTCGTTTCATCAGTCGATGCGTTTGGCTGCGAGCCGTGGCGTGGCAATCCACGGCGAATGCGGTGGATACATGGTGCTTGGCGATGGCATTGAAGTTGCCGACGGAAAGCGCCATGCGATGTGTGGATTGCTGCGGCTGGAAACCAGTTTTGCAACCAGAAAACTGCACCTCGGTTACCGGCGGCTGACGGCGCAAGCCGGCTATTTTGCGGGGGCGCAATTGATGGCACATGAATTTCACTATTCGACAGCGCTACGTGAGGAAGGTGAGCGGCTGTTTCAAGCGAAGGATGCTTTGGGTACGGATCTGGGTTGGCACGGGCTGCGCAATGGCCTGGTCAGCGGGTCTTACATGCATCTGATCGAGGCGGCATGAACAGGCAAACCGTGGCCGGCCCGGTTTATCATGGCGGTGCTCTCGACAGGGCAATTGCGCAGCATGGTGGCGAGCGCCATGAATGGCTTGATCTTTCCACCGGCATCAACCCGCATGCCTGGCCTGTGCCGACCTTGACCGGCGATGCCTGGAACCGGCTGCCGGACAGCGGTTCCATGGACCGGCTGATCGAAGCTGCCCGGCAATATTACGGTGTGCCGGAACGGCTGGCCATTGTCGCCACGCCCGGAACACAAGCGCTGATCGAAGTGCTGCCGCGCATCCTGGCCGGGACAACAGCCACTATTGTTGCGCCTCAAAGCGGGACCTACCGCGAGCATGCGCATTGCGCTGCCAAGGCTGGCCGGGAGGTTCGCGATGTGCCCGTGCCCGGCGCAGTTCCGCACGGTGAAACCATGGCGACGCTCGTGCATCCCAACAATCCGGACGGAACGTTCTGGCCACGGACGGATGTCTTGTCGCTGGCTTTGCGGCTGGAGGGCAATGGCGGGCATCTGGTGATCGACGAGGCGTTTTGCGACACCGATCCTGATCGAAGTTTTGTCGGGGTGCTACCGGACAATGCCATTGCGCTCAAATCTTTCGGCAAGTTTTTTGGCCTTGCCGGGGTACGCCTGGGCTTTGCCATAGCAACACCGGAACTTGCCAATCGCATTTCGGAATGGTTCGGGCCATGGGCGGTCGGCGGGCCTGCGCTTGAGATCGGCAATGCCGCACTGCGCGACGAAGACTGGAGTGCGCAGATGCGTGTGCAACTGGCACAGGAATCGCTCGCACTGGCGCAAATGCTGGAACATTGCGGTCTCCGGATCGCCGGGCGAAACGGTCTTTTTGTACTGGCCCGTCATCGCGATGCAACAGGCATCGCGCAGAAGCTTATGGCAATGCGGATACTGGTTCGCCGGTTTCCGGACCGACCGGAATTGCTGCGTTTCGGCCTTGCGCGCAATGGAATTGATCGTCTTTCCTCGGCACTGGAAAAAATCATGCGGGAATTACAATGAACCAACATTTGCTCATTCTTCTGGCGGCTTTGGTCTTGGACTGGTTTGTTGGCGACCCGGACTGGCTGTGGCGCAAGTTCCCGCACCCTGTCACCTGGTTTGGCAAGATCGTTTCGATGATGGACGAGCGGCTGAACAAGGATACCGAAACCGCTGCCATGCGGGTGCGGGCAGGTGCATTGGCCTGCTTCGGTTTGACCGGGTTTGCGATCGCTGCCGGCATTGTGGTTCAGGCGCTCCTGCATTTTGCAGGGCCGTTTGGCTGGTTGTTCGAAATTGCGATTGTCTCAGTTTTTCTCGCACAGAAAAGCCTTGCCGATCACGTTCGTGCCGTGGCCGACGGGTTGAAGTCCGGCGGGCTGGAAGGCGGCCGCAAAGCGGTGGCAATGATCGTTGGGCGCGATCCTCAACAGCTTGACCGCGCAGGCGTAAGCCGGGCTGCGATTGAAAGCCTTGCGGAGAATTTTTCCGACGGCGTGGTGGCTCCTGCCTTTTGGTATGCGGTTTTGGGATTGCCGGGATTGTTCGCCTACAAGATGCTGAACACCGCCGATTCAATGATCGGGCACCGTTCGGAAAAATACCTTGATTTCGGAAGATGGTCCGCCAAGGCAGATGATTATGCCAACTGGATTCCGGCGCGAATTTCAGCCGGTCTGGTTGGCCTGGGCGTGGCGAGCCTCAAGGGTTTGGCAGCAGCACGGGCAGCGTTGGGCGGGGCCTTTCGTGATTCCGGTTTGCACCGCTCGCCAAATGCCGGTTGGCCGGAGGCCGCCTTTGCCCATGCATTGGGAATTGCATTGGGCGGAACCCGGATCTACGCCGGAGAAAGCGTCCAGCAGGCATGGCTCAACGGGTCGGGCAAGACCGGCCTCGACATTTCCGACATTGATGCGGCGCTGATGCTGTTTGCCCGCGCATGCTTTGCGCTATGGGGCGTCATGGCGGTGTTTTTGGTTATTTCTGGCTGATTTCCAGCGGCGAGGCGTAAGGCGGGGTGGATGCAAAGGCTTGCGCAAAAGTGAGGTTTTGCCAGGCCATCTGCACGGCACGAATGGGTCCGGCATGGCAGACGATCATGATGTCGTCGTCGTAGGGCTCCAGCGCCGTCAGCACACGTTCCTGGACTTGCCGGAAGTTTTCGCCGTTTGGGCACGCGCGGTTGAACGGGTCCTTCAGCCAGGGCTCGCTCAGATCGCGCGGAATATCCTTCCACGGCAGTCCTTCCCAATCCCCCATGTGCATTTCCCACAAGCGTTCATCGAAGCGCACCTCCAGTCCATCACGCTGTGCGATGGCCAGAGCCAGTTTGCGGCAGCGCAGTGCAGGGCTGGCAAGAAGCAGCCTGGCGCGGGGGGCGGCCTCTAGCGCTTTTTCTATCTCGCCGTGGCCTTCTTCGTGGATGTCGATGTCGAGGCGCCCGTAGCATATGCCCGGATCAATGCCGGGGCGCGGGTGGCGCAGGAAAATCATGGTCAGCTCCACAGTCCGGCAAGCACCACAAGAACGGTGATCTCGGCAATCTGTTCCATGGCGCCCAAGGCGTCGCCGGTGTAGCCGCCAATCTTGCGGCGGAAACGCCACAGCAAAAGAAGCGCCGCGGCAAATCCTGCGGCGGCTGCACTGACACCTGCAAAGGCGCCCAACAACAGCGCAAGCAGAAGGCTTACAGCCAGAGTGTAGCCGAATTCATTGACGGATATTCCGGGCGAGACCAGCGAACCAGTGCCTTCAGTCCTTGCGTAAGTGGAAAAGGCCAACGCCAGGGAAATAGCGCCGCGCCCGCTGGAATGCGCCACCAGCAATGCCAAAGCCCCGGCAAAGGGTGGCAACCCGGAGACGGAAGCGACGCGCACCAGCACCGAAAGAACGAGAGCAATCCCGCCATAAGTGCCGATCCTGCTGTCGCGCATGATTTCCAGCGCCTTTTCCCTTGTGGCTCCACCACCAAGGCCATCAGCGGTATCGGTCAGTCCGTCTTCGTGCAGTGCGCCGGTGATGAATATTCCGGAAGCGACCGCCAGACAGGCCGCAACCAGTGGCGGAAGAACCTGCGCCGCCAGCCAATAAGTCAGTGCCGGAACAAGTCCGATGAAAAGGCCGGCAACGGGAAACCACAGCGCGCACTGGTGCAGGCGGTGCGGTGCTGCCAACCGCCAGAGTTTTTCCGGCAAAATGATCCGGGAGAAAAATGCCAATGCCTGCAACAGCTTGCCCAGTTCAGATTGCATCAATCCTCCTTGCCCGAAACGCCGGCACTGGCGAAGGTTGCCATCTCGCCCAGCATTGCACAGGCGGCACGCAGCAGCGGCCAGGCCAACAAAGCTCCTGTACCTTCTCCCAGCCGCAGGTCGAGGTCCATCAGCGGTTCGGCGCCCAGTGATTCAAGTACCAGCCGGTGGCCGGGTTCCTTGGAACGGTGAGCAAAAACGGCATACTCCATGGCTTCCGGGCGCGCGCGCAGCGCACACAATGCCGCTGACGTGGCGATAAAGCCATCAACCAGAACAATGCTGCCGGCTGAAGCCGCTCCAATAAGTGCGCCAGCCATCCCCGCGATTTCCAATCCACCAAACGCGCAAAGCGTATCCATTGGCGACAGTGGAGCAGGCTTGCGGGCAGCGATTTTCTTGAGGATTGCCGCTTTGCGGCTGACACCTGCGGGGTCCAGTCCGGCACCGGGTCCGCTGAGCGCATCAAGGCTGATGCCTTCGATGGCATGCGCCAGCAATGCAGCGGAAGAAGTATTGCCGATCCCCATTTCACCCAGGGCGATGACTTTTGCCCCGCCTTGCACCGCCTCGCGGGCCAGATTTGCGCCGAACTCCAGTGCGGCAGTCACTTCTGCATGGGAAAGGGCGTCTTCCACCATTGCATTGCGCGTACCCTTGCGGATGTTGGCGCGCAGCAAGCCTGGTGCGTTTGGCAAATCGCCAGCTATACCGGCATCAACAATGGTGATGTCGATGCCGTTTGCCCGCGCAAAGACATTGGCAGCAGCGCCCCCGGCAAGAAAATTGGCCACCATTTGCGTCGTGACTTCGCTCGGCCAGGCGGAAACGCCTTCGGCCACCATGCCATGGTCGCCAGCAAACAACAGAAGCCGCGCCGGTCCGGCTTGCGGCTTCAACGTGCCTTGTGCTCCGGCCATTTGCCTCGCCAATTGCTCGATGCGGCCCAGCGATCCTTGCGGCTTTGTCTTGAAATCG
This sequence comes from Rhizobiaceae bacterium, assembly GCA_041739225.1. Taxonomy (GTDB): domain Bacteria; phylum Pseudomonadota; class Alphaproteobacteria; order Rhizobiales; family Rhizobiaceae; genus BOKV01. Next base: position 5,978 of record JBGSOG010000060.1, on the reverse strand, counting down.
ATTTCCGCTTGCGCCGCAGCCAAGGTTTCGGGCGAATGGGCGGTAATTTTCAAGTTCTCAAGCATCGGAGGCTCTTTTCGTTTTGGGCATTGAAGGCAGCAAACACTGCCAGCTTGCTTGCGGCTGGTCTGCCTGCGCCTTATGAAGACGCTCCAGTCATGGAGCAACCCCCCCAGTCCTTGAGCGATCCAGATGAACAAGCAAAATCCGGCGGGCCTGTTGGCAAGGTCAGCCCCAATCCTTTTTGTGCTGCTATGGTCAACCGGGTTCATCGGCGCCAAGCTCGGTCTGCCGCATGCCGAACCGTTCACCTTTTTGGCCATCCGGATGGTTTTGACGTTGGCAATTCTTGTTCCGGTGGCGCTGTTGTTCGTGAATACCCGCCCAAACCGCACAGCGCTGGCGCATTCCATGGTAACCGGCATGCTGGTGCACGGCGTTTATCTTGGCGGCGTGTTTTTTGCGATCAGCCGCGGCATGCCGGCAGGTGTTTCGGCGCTGGTGGTGGCAATACAGCCATTGGCAACCGCTTTCGTGGCGCGCCTGATGCTGGGCGAGAAACTGACCCCGGTTCAGTTGGCCGGTCTTGTGGCCGGTCTTGTCGGCGTGGGCATGGTGATTGTTCCCAAACTCAGCGGCATTGAGTCGAGCGGGATCAATGGCGTGACGCTCGCCAGTGTGTTTGCTTCGGTCATCGGCATCAGCATTGGCGCGGTGTATCAGAAGCGATTTGTGACAGGCCTTGATTTGCGTGCTGCAACGGCGGCGCAATATGTCGGTGCATTGATCCCGCTTGCGCTTTTATCCTTCCTCACCGAAACGCAAACCATCCAATGGACCCCGGCTTTCATCTTCGCGATGACATGGCTGGTATTTGTGCTTTCCATCGGTGCGGTAGGTCTGTTGATGCTGCTCATACAGATGAACACGGCGGCGGGCACGGCATCGCTGTTTTACCTCGTACCAGCGGTTACCTCCGTAATTGCCTTTGCGCTGTTTGGTGAGACACTGGCACCAATCCAGCTGGCGGGCATGGCTGTGACCATGGGGGCGGTTTACGTGGCAACCCGGTTTGGTGCAGCTTCTCAACAAAAATGAAAAAGCCCGCCGGTCAGGAACCGGCGGGCCAAAGCATTGTCTTGTATCCGGTATCAGCGCTTGATGCGCATTTCCGAAATCTGCGAGGCGATCGAGGCCATGGCATCAGAAAGGGTGCTGCCATTGGCATCGTAGTAGAACGTACCGCCGGCGATGATCTGGTCGCCGTCCTGGTCCTTGCCCGAACCGGCACAAGCATTGAGCAGGCTTTTGACAGACGAACCGTTTGGCACGTCGAAGGCGATGGTGAATACCGTCACTCCGTCATTCTTGGCGTTTTCGCAAGTCTGCAGGGTATGGGCGTTCATCTTCTTCTCATAGGTGTCCATCGACTGGCCCTGATAGAGCGCAGGCAAGTCGCTGTTGGAAAGGCCTGCGTCAATGCGTGCATGCTTGGCATAGCCCCATGCCGCATAGCTGCTGCCATTCGGGCTGTTGTTGGTTCCGTAAGTGTTGTTGCCGTCCGTCAGCACAATCATGTACTTGCGGTTGTCGATGTCGTTGTTTGGACGGCCCGCCGTAAACGGCTCGTTGTCGCTCAGCGTCCGCCACCCCCATGCGACACCCTCCTGTACGTTGGTGTTGCCATTGGGCTGCATCTGGTCAATGGCCGTCTTGATTGTTGTCTTGCTGGTCGACAGCTCGGTCAACGGCTTGGTTGTGCAGCTTATGTCGGGTTTCTTCGAGCTGGTGATCGACTTTGCATTGTTCTGGTAGCGCCAAACCCAATTCTGGCGGGTCAGCTGTCCAGTGTCGGCGTTGTTGACATACAAACCCGATCCGTAGGTCCCGGCCGGTGCAGCAAAAAACGCATTGTTGCTCTTTTTGAAGTCTTCCGTGTAGTTGTTGCTGTACGACCGGTAGTAGTCATTGGAGGTCGAACTGGTCGTCCGCCGATAGGTACGCATAGGCTCGGATGGCGCAAACATCGGCACGAACAGCGCATCAACGCCATTGCCGCCACCAGCGCCGCCAGCCGCCTGATCATATGTCATGCTTGAGGTGATTGTCTGGAATGTGTCCTGCGTGTTGTGCGGCCACTTTCGCATTTCTACGCAACCCGCCCAGGTGCGGCCGAGCATGGCATAGACGTCGAAACGGGTTTTCCAGTCCTTGGTGCCATTGCTGAGGGTTTCCTCGGCGATGTTGTGGTTGGTGCCCTTGTTGGTCACGGCAACGGTCGCACCAGATGGCGGGCTGTACCCAGCAGATGTGCCAAGGTCCTCCCAGTTCAGGTTCTCGTTGTGAATCGATGCCCAGCCATTGGTGTCCATCCAATTCTTGGTCGAATTGTCGACGCCGATATTTACGGAGGCAGCAAAAGGCACGAGCGCGAATGAGACCGGGTTTTCCTTGTTCGAAATTGCGCCAGCTGCGTGGATCTGGTCAACCATCGACTTGGCGGTATCCCTTGCCTTGACAATGCGTGTGCCGCCGCCGCTTGTGCCGGTGTTCATCGATCCGGAATTGTCGACGACCAGTGCGATTTCGACGGTCAGATTGCCCATTGCTACTTCCGAGGCGATCCTGGAAGTCATTTTTTCATAGTCAATCGCCTTGGCAAAGAATGTGTCGTATTCCAGATCAACATCAAGAGCGACGGATTTTTCAGAGAATGGAATGCCGTTGGAATCCTGCTTTTCTTCTTCTTCGATAACGGCATTCAGCGTCACTTTTTCCTTGTTGATTTGCGACGGCAAATTGGCCTCGAAAAAGTCTTTCGCGTATGTCTCCAGCTTGGTTTCAACCTCCGCCGGAGTGCCGGTGAATGCGCCCGAAGCGTATTCCTTCGAAGTTGCCAGCGCAGCCGCATCCAGTGAAGACTGCACGAATGATTTCTGGCGTTCGAAGTTTGCGTAATCGACCGCGAGCGCAGTGACCCCGATCAGCGGAAATGCTGTCAGACCCATGATCATGGCGAAGTTGCCGGATTCGTTGCGGAGCGCACTTTTGAGCGCACTCAAGACTGAGTTCTTCTTGAACATGGTGGATCCCTGCTTCCGACCGTTTGCATTGCCACATTCCCAACCGCCATAGCGGGGATGCGACGAAGTATGTTTTTTAGCAGGTGCAAGTTGCGATCAGGTTAGCCGGAACCAAAGGCTTGTAATGCTGCTGAAAAGGCTTTGGTTACCAAGCCATCCAGTCAAGCCATTGAAATCACTAAATTTGTCCCGAAGGATGAGCCGCGAAACCACGACGGGCGCATAAGGGTTTCTTAGCAATGAATCGGCAAAATGAACGCCACGGCAGTTTTGGATTTCGAGGCATCGGCAATGGGCAGGTTGAAAACGGGAATTCTGGTTCTGGCGCTTGCCGGGGCAGGGTGCCAGAGCAGCACATTGTCGAGTGATACGGCTGTTGACTTGCCACGCTCAGCCATCGCGCAGGCCGCCAACCCTGAAGCCAGCGACGGTGTTGATACGCAAACGTTGGTTGGATCGATCAAGCCAGCCGCATCGTCAAACAGCATTGATGCTTATGTGCCGCCAAAAACCGGCACGGTGTTCACCTGGCGCAACAATTGGGCGACCCTGCCACCTGTCATCAGTTACCGTGTGGATGGTGTTGTGTCCGGGGGCGAACGGAAATTCGTCAAGATGACTGCCGTTGCCGGTTTGAAAGAGAAGATCAGCGCCTATTACGACACTGCCGGATTTGGCCTGAAAGGCTATCGCGATGCCAAGGACAAGGCAGTTGTCACCTTCAAGCCGATCGAGGAGCGGTATCGCTTTCCAATGAAGCCGGGCGACAAATGGGTGACGAACTGGGAATCCTACGATCACCGCAAGAAGGAAGAAACCAAAGGCGGCGGTGTTGTCGAGGTGCTGCGCATTGAAATGCTGAAATTGCCTGCGGGTGAGTTTCGCGCAGTGAAGGTGCGGCTGCCGACGCCACCGGGAATGCCTGCCGGCCTGACGCATTTCATCTGGTTCTCGCCGGAGCTGGGTGTCACGGTCAAGGAGCAGATCAGCAATGGATCGCTGAACTGGACGCAGGTGCTGGAAAAGGTTTCGCAGCCTGCCGGCTGATCGAGGTTACTCGCAGCGCACAATGGTTGTGGCGGCATAGTTGCCGGCCGCAAAGGTGCCGATCAGCTTGTCGACCACAAGATTGACGTTGATGCGGGTAATTGAATAACCCCCGCGCAGGCGCATGGCCTGGTTGCCAGGCCGCTCGGCAAACGTACGCCCGCGGTTGATGCTGGTTCCTGAAAATGTCGGTGTGAACGCTGTTGCATCGCTGCCGGTCGTTGGTGATGTAATGAAATAGTTCACGGCATCGACCGTGACTTCATAGTTGCGCAACGAGTAAACATCGGCAATGCCCGGAGTTCCGCCTGCAATTTTTGAACTCATCTGGTTCTTGCCAGGATTAACCCCCATCGTGCCGTTCTGGACCAGCTGCACGGTGCAGGAATTGTCCTCGTAGATGTTGACGCCGAAATTAACTCCGGTCCCGACCGCAAACGCCTGCTCCGTCGCCTGACCAAACAATGACCCGGCGAGGAAAAATGCCAGCGTGACCCTGACCGGCGCCGGATGCTGCCGGATCCATTCAGAAAACAATTTGCTGTTGGTCATGTCTGAAGCCCCCGCATCAGGTTACTCGCATCTCAGTGTCAGTTCGGCCCGGTATTGCCCAGCCGGAAAGGTGCCACTGGTTTTGGTCGCGGTCAGGTTGGCGGTGATGCTGGTTGTGCCTTTTTTGACCCGGATTTTGGTGTTTCCCGGCGATTGGGAGAAGTTTGTCGCGCCAAAGCCGGAATAGGTGCTCTTGAATACGGTGGCATCGTTTCCTTTGGGTGGTGCCAAAGAAAAGCCGAGTGGCTCGTCCATCGACAGATTGAACGAGCTGTTGGTGGCAACAATCTGGGCTTCGCCGGGCTGTCCGCCCCATCCGATCGAACTGATCTCGTTGGCCTCTGGATTCACATTCATTGAGCCGGTGCGGCCAATGATGATGGCGCACGCATTGTTGTCGCCTTTGGCCGCGTTGGTCTCAACCATTTCCTGCAAAAACGCTTCATACGCTTCGGCGATTGCTTTTTGCTCAGCCGTTGGTTCTTCAGGCATGGGCCCGGCATTTGCAGGCCCGGCAAGTCCGAGAAGCAGGAAGACAGCAAGGAACGCGGATGCGCGGGGGGCTTTTGCACCATCAATTCCGGGTTGCTGAAAATCGTGTTCCTGGGCGAAACACACTCCGGGGCCGGATAGCCGGCCTCCGGAATGGTGAACTGTCATTGCTTTATTCCTTCGTTGGACCAGCCTTCTTCATCCCATTTGGCTTTGCCGGTCCTGGCTGACGCAACTTTGGTTTCATTCTTGGCGGGCTGCTTCTCCGCCTGTTTGGTTTTCTTGGCTGCCGGTTCGGCGGCAGGCGCTGATTCGGTGGCTGCCACCGTTTCCGTCGGCTCTTCGACTTCGGTTTCGGTCACTTCCAAAGCCGGATCAGATCCGTCTTCTTCCGACACTGGCGATACGCTGCGTCCAAGACCCATCTGCGTCAGCTTCAATTCCAGTTCGAGGCGCTGAACCTCAAGATCATACAGTCGGCTGCAATCAAGGCGCCGTGGCTGCTTGCCCAGTGGTACAACGATGCGCCCGTAGGCCGACATGCTGGCGGTGGCAGCTTCCTGTTCGGGATTGCCGATCACGCCAACATCGAGATATGCACCCGACCCACCAACGGCGGAGCGGCAGGTTGTTCCATCGGCCGCGCGCACTTCGTCGCTGCCTTGGGACAATGACACTCCGGGAAGGTTGAAGCCCGAAATGTTCTGGTTGACGATGCTGGTTTGCGCATCGGCTCCGACCATGGAGACAAACAGGAACGCAGCGCCGGTTACGGCTACTCGACACGCTCCGCCAAGAATTTTC